>VYEX01000016.1:0-4831 GCA_009842675.1 Acidimicrobiia bacterium
CCTACCGCACCACCCAAACCACGACCAACCCCCGACCCGCAAACCCCGACTCCCGCAGCCACACCAGACCCCTCGCCGCCCACCTGGTCGGGGGCGCTGACCTACCAGGTGGTGGCCACCCACCCCCACGACACCTCGTCGTTCACCCAAGGCCTTGTGTGGTTCGACGGCCTGGTGTACGAGGGCACCGGACTGCGAGGGCAATCGGTGCTGCGCATCATTGACTTGCCCACCGGCCGCGTGCTCCAAGAAATAGCGGCCGATCCCCAGCATTTCGGGGAAGGATTGGCCCTGGTCGACGACCAGCTCATCTGGCTCACCTGGCAAGCGGGCACCGCCGGGGTGTACCACCGGAACACCCTGGAGCAAACCGGCAGCTTCTCCTACTCCGGCGAGGGCTGGGGGCTGTGCTTTGACGGCACCCGCCTGGTGATGAGCGACGGGTCGAACACGCTCACCTTCCGCCACCCCACCACATTCGAGGCGATGGGCTCAGTTGCGGTCACCCGGGCCGACGGCAGCCCGGTCAACCGGCTCAACGAACTGGAGTGCGTCGGCCACCAGGTGTGGGCCAACGTGTGGCTCACTGACCGCATCGTGGTCATCGACGCCGACGCCGGGGCGGTCGCCGCCGAGGTCGACATGGCCGGGATCATCAGCCCCCACCCAGAGTTGACCGACAGCAACGACGTCCTCAACGGCATCGCCTACCGGCCCGACACCGGAACCTTCCTCATCACCGGCAAGCGCTGGCCCACCATCTTCGAGGTCCGCTTTGAGTGATGACCCGTTGGTCGCGGGGGTGGATGGGGCCAGGGGCGGCTGGGTCATGGCTGCCACCGGCACCGCCCCGGGCTCCCCGGTGACGTTCACACTGTGGCCGTGCTTCCCCGACGTGTGGGCCGAGGCCCGGAGTAAAGGAATGCTGGCCGTGGCGGTGGACATGCCCATCGGACTCCCCACCAGAAACTTGCGCCGCTCCGACATTGAGGCCAAGGAAATCCTCGGCCCCCGGCGTTCCTCGCTGTTCTGGACTCCGCCGCTGGGAGTGCTCAACGCCACCGACCACCCCGAGGCCAACCGCCGTTCAAGAGAGGACACCAGCCGGGGCCTGTCAATCCAGGCGTTCCACCTGCTGCCAAAGGTGCGAGAGGTGCGGGCCGTGCTGACCCCCGACGATCTCGCCGCCGAAGCCCGGCCCCAAGCCGCCGAAGTCCATCCCGAGACCAGCTTCGCAGTGCTGGCCGGTCAACCCATGTCGGCGTCTAAGCGCCAGCCCGCGGGACAGGCTGAGCGCCTGGCTGCGCTGGCCCCGGAATTCGACAACCTCGACCCTGCGCCATTACCCCTGTCGGGCGCGACCCCCGATGACCTGCTCGACGCCGCCGCCGCGGCCTGGACCGCCCGGCGCATGGCCAACAGCACGGCACTGGTCTTGGGAGATGGCGGGGTAGACGCCACCGGCTACCCGATGGCCATCTGGGCCTGACGCTTACCTACGCAAGCTCCGTATAGCCCGGGGTCTCCAGGTGAGGAGTCTTCAGATATACCTTGGCCTCCGGCGACCCTTGGAAGCGGCCGTGGCTCCAGCGCACCTCCACATGTCCGTCGACATGCACGGGGGTGTCGGTGGCCCTCACAATGAGGTCGCCCCGCCAGCGCACCACCGGCTGCACTCTGGCCTCCGGCCACACGTCGAACGACCTGAACTCAAACCTTTGGCGGAAGTCCCACGGGGTGTCCACCCGATAGCGCACCGGCCGACGGCGCGGGTCGGTGCCCAGCACGAAATAGGGCGCAGGCTGAAGCCGCAGCAGGCGCCACAGCGCCTCTTCCCGACGAGTGGCTCGATGGCCCAGCGCCTTGAGCCACCGCTCAGCGGAGGCCTGCGACACTGCCACCGAGAACCAGTGGGCCGGCTCGGCCAGCAACTCGGGCCAGCGGCGGGAGAAGGGCTCCTTCAGCCTCTTGTGCTGGTCGGCATTCAGGTCGGTCACCGCCGTCGGCAGGTCGTCGAACCCTTCCTCGTGGCTGGCCAAATACTCTCGGGCGGCCTGGTAGAGGGCCTGGTACTCCGCCAAGGCCACCTCGGCGTACCAATCCCCCGCCGACCCCTGCCTCACCGCCAGCAGCCGCTCGAACAGATGTCCCGGCGACACGTTGTGCAGCAGCCTCGACCCGTACTTGCAGCTCACCAGATACACGTGGTCGATACGCAGATCAGCCGGGGTCTGCTCATAGGAGGGGGCCTGATGCGGCCCCTTCCACTCCACCCGCTTTGGTTGCCGACCTCGCAGGCCGTCTTCGGCGGCGGCAAAAGCCACGCCGTTGGCCCAAGCCTCCTCAAACTGCACCCCGTACTTGCCGTCGGCCCGGGCGGCGATCAGCTTGTCGTAGTGTCGGTGTTCCACCCCCACCACCGCCTGGGGGCGAGTGGCCAGCGCCTCGTCCACCGACGACAAACCCAGCATTCCCAGCCCGGTAACGATCTCGGTTATCTCAGTGCGAAGCGAAGCCATCTTCGCCCATCTTGGTCGCTGGGCTGCCGCCGTGCATGCGTCTCGTTCAGAAAACCAGAAGAAGGCACCCAAGATGCGAAACCGCGCCCGATGATGGCATCCTTAGGGGGTTCCCCTGAGCCCCCCGGAGCACAATGACGTTCAAAAAAGGTGACAAGGTCGTCTACCCCCACCACGGAGCAGCCACCGTGGTCAAGCGGGAGATGAAAGAGGCATTCGGAGAAAAGACCGAGTACCTGGTGCTTCGCATGGCCCACGGCGAGATGGTGCTATCGGTGCCCGTGGCCAAGGCCGAGGAGGTGGGCATGCGGTGGCCCATCTCCACCGAGGACGTAGAGGACCTGTTCGAGGTGCTCCGCAAGCGCGACGTGCGCGAGCCGGCCAACTGGAGCCGCCGGTTCAAAAACCACCAGGAGAAGCTCAAGTCGGGCGATGTCTACCAGGTGGCCGAGGTGGTGCGGAACCTGGCCCTGCGGGACCAGAACAAAGGCCTGTCGGCCGGCGAAAAGAGCCTGTTCACCAAGGCCCGCAACGTGCTGGTGTCGGAGCTGAGCTTCTCGCTGAACGTGTCCGAGGACGAGGCCCTCGACCGGGTGGAGGAAGCCTTGTCCTGATCCTCTGATCGGGAAAACAAGCTTCTCTCCGGCACCAGGCCGACGAGTACGCTTACCCCAACACGGGCTGTGGCGCAGTTTGGTCAGCGCACCTGCTTTGGGAGCAGGGGGTCGCCGGTTCAAATCCGGCCAGCCCGACCCCACCGACACGAAAGCCGGAGAAACCCGACCACCTAGAATGCGCCCATGTCCGGCGCTCCTGGGTTCTTCGACGAGGCTGTCGACGAGCAGGGGCGAACCCGTGATCACTATCGGCCGGTGCAGGAGTGGTTCGACCGGCTGACGCTGGAGCAAGTGAAAGCCCTAGAAAACCAGCGCAACGAGTCTTTCCGCCGCCAGGGGATCACGTTCACGGTGTACGGCGGCGATGAGGGCACCGAGCGAACCTGGCCCATGGACCTGTTCCCCCGGATCATCGACGCCGAGGAGTGGTCCATGCTGGAGCGGGGCCTGATCCAGCGGGTCACCGCCCTCAACCGCTTCCTCGACGACATCTACGCCGGCGAGCAGGCCATCGTCCACGACGGAATCGTCCCCCGCCGGCTGATCACCTCATGCACCGGCTTTGAGCGGGAGGCCATGAACGTGTCGGTCCCGCTGGGGGCGCGCTGCCTGGTGGCCGGTATCGACTTGGTGCGCGACGCCGACGGCGCCTACCGGGTGCTGGAGGACAACCTGCGCAACCCCAGCGGCATCTCCTACGTGATCGAGAACCGAGCAGCCATGACCAAGCTGTTGCCTGCCGCCTTCTCCGACCTGGCCGTTCGCTCGGTCGACCACTACGGGCGGTCCCTGCTGCGAGCCCTGCGCTCCATCGCCCCGCCGGCCTGTGGCGACGACCCCACCGTGGCGGTGCTCACCCCCGGCATCTTCAACTCGGCCTACTTCGAGCACGCCTTTTTGGCCCGCAGCATGGGCGTGGAGCTGGTGGAGGGACGAGATCTGGTGGTGGACGACCATGTGGTGGCTATGCGCACCACTCGGGGCCTGGAGCGGGTGGACGTGATCTACCGCCGCATCGACGACGCCTTCTTGGACCCGGTGGTGTTCAACCCCAGCTCTACCCTGGGGGTGCCGGGCCTGATGGCCGCCGCCCGGGCCGGCACAGTGTCGGTGGCCAACTCGGTGGGCAACGGAGTGGGCGACGACAAGGCGGTCTACGCCTACGTGCCCGACATGATCCGCTACTACCTGGGCGAAGATGCGATCATCCCCAACGCCGACACCTACCTGCTGTGGGAGGAGGACCAGCGGAACGAGGTGCTGAAGCGCCTCGACCAGTTGGTGGTCAAGCCGGTGGCCGAATCCGGGGGCTACGGCATCGTGATCGGCCCCCGGGCCACCGATGCCGAGCTGGCCGAGGCCCGAGACAAGATCTTGGCCGATCCCCGCAACTGGATCGCCCAAGAGGTGGTGAACCTGTCCCGACTGCCGGCGTGGAGTGGCGACGGATTCGCCCCCCGCCACATCGACCTGCGCCCGTTCGTGTTGAGCGGCGAGCAGGTGGAGGTGATACCCGGGGGGCTCACCCGGGTGGCTCTGCGGGAGGGATCGCTCATCGTGAACAGCTCACAGGGCGGCGGCTCCAAGGACACGTGGGTACTAGGCAATTCCGAACCGACCATGGCGGCCTCAAGCTGATACTGGCCCGTCACGCAACCGAACCAGAAGCCCCAAGCTGATGCTGGCCCGTCACGC
>VYEX01000016.1:4931-50599 GCA_009842675.1 Acidimicrobiia bacterium
CTGGCCCGTCACGCAACCGAACCAGAAGCCCCAAGCTGATGCTGGCCCGTCACGCCGAGGACATGTTCTGGGCCGGCCGCTACCTGGAGCGGGCCGAGGACACCGCCCGAATGGTGCGGGCCACCCTCCTCAGCACTGTGGCCGAGAGCCCGGCCCAGGCCATCGACCGGATGCAGAACCTGATCAGCACACTGCGGCTGGAAGTGCCCGCCCCCACCCAAGACGTGGAGACCATGGCCGAGAGCATCACGCCGTCGCCGCCCATGCTGCGGAGCGAGGCCGGGCTGGGCATCGACGTGCAGGCGGCGGCCACCCGCCTGGTGGCCTCACCGGCTCTGGCCGGGTCGGTGGCGTTCTGCATCGGCCGCACCAGGGAGAACTTCCGCTCTCTGCGAGACCAGATCCCCTCGGAGCTGTGGGAACAGATCAACGAATTCCATCTGCGGCTTCGTCAAGGCGACTTCCCTGCGACCATGGAACAAGACCCGTTCCAAACCCTCGACTTCATCCGGGTGAGCTGCCAGTCGCTCACCGGTGTCATCAGCTCGTCGATGGCCCAGGGCGAGGGCTACCGGTTCCTGGTGCTGGGCCAGATGCTGGAGCGGGCGCTGATGACCTGCCGATTGGTCAGCGTCCGCTACCCCGAGCTCGACGGATCGTCCTACGACGAGATGGCCCTCACCCTCCGGTCGGTGTCGGCCCTGGAGGCCTACCAGCGAGCCAGCCAGTCGTCTCCCGTGGGCTCTGATGTGGCCCGATTCCTCATGGTCAACGACTCATTCCCCCGGTCGGTGCTCTATTGCCTGCGGGCCAGCGAGGCCCACGTGCAAGCGTTGGCCGCCAACGGCCGGCCCCCGCCTCTCCGGCGTTTGGCCCAGCTCCGCTCCGAGCTGGAGTATGCCGACTTCGACACCATGGTGGGCGACCTGCCCCGCCATCTGTCTGCTCTGGAAGACGGGGTGCGAGATGCGGCCAATCTGGTGGGCAACCACTTCTTCCGCAACGCCGAGTCGTTCGACCTCCACAGCCAGGCCATCATGCCGGGAGTGTCGTCGTGAGACTGGACATCAGCTATCGCACCAGGTTTGCGTTCGACGCTCCGGTGCGGGAGTCCCAGAACGAGATGCGGGCCTGTCCGGTCTCCGATGAGCGACAGCAGTTGCTCAACTATCGGGTGGTCGTCGAGCCGTCGGCCAGGATGCTGTCGTTCACCGACTATTGGGGCACTCGGGTGGACCATTTCGGCGTCACCGACTCCCATACCGTGCTCGAGGTGACCGCGGAGGCTTCGGTGGAGACCCAAGACCCGCCGCCGGTCTCCACCGGCCCGCCGTTGGACACGCTGAAGGTGCCGGGGTTCCGCGATCGACACGAGGAGTTCCTCAAGCGCAGCCCCCACACAAACTGGAACGAGGACATAGCCCAAGCGGCCCGCAGCCTTGCCGAGGCCAACGGGTCGAATGTGGCCAGCGCGGTGATGGAGGTCAGTGGGTACGTCGGAGACAAGCTCACCTATGAGCCCGGTGCCACCGACATCGGCGAGCCCATTGCCGACATAGCGGCCATGGGAGTCGGCGTCTGCCAGGACTACGCCCACCTGGCCGTGGCCCTGTGCCGGAGCATCGGCATCCCGGCCCGTTATGTGTCGGGCTACCTGTTCTCCAGCGACGACCGCACCGGCAGCATCGAAGGCGACTTGGTGAGGGTGCAGACCCATGCCTGGTTCGAGGCGGCCGTCCCCGGTTTGGGCTGGCTGCCGCTCGATCCCACCAACCAACTGGCGGTGGGCCGCCAGCACGTGAAGATCGGCCACGGCCGCGACTACGACGATGTGCCCCCGTTGCGGGGCGTCTACTCCGGACCGGGTACTCCCACCGTGGAGGCGTCAGTGGAGATCCGCCGGATGGACCCGGCCCGCCCGCCGTCGGCGCCCATGCAGCCCTCGCTCCAGCGGCCCGTGCAAGCCCCCCGCACCCGCCAGCAACAGGAACAGCAGCAGCAACAGCAGTGAAAATCGGGCTGGGCTAGATCGAGGCTGGGCTAGATCGAGGCTGGGCTAGATGCGGGCCTCGCGCACGTCGAGGCGCCGGAGCATCTCGTCGCCCACGAAGTTCAACGCCATGAGCGTGACGAACATCACCCCGCCGGTGATCAGGGCGATGTGGGGGGCGTCTTCCAGCCTTCCCTTTCCGGCCGACAGGATGTTGCCCCAGGTGATGCTGGGCGAGCCCACGCTCACCCCGATGAACGACAGGCTTCCCTCGGCGATGATCACGATCCCCATGGCCAGAAAGGCGATGGAGGCCAAGGCCGGCACCACGTTGGGCAGCACTTCCCGGAACAGCAAGCGGGGCCAGCGGGCCCCCATCATGTCGGCCACGGTCACGAACTCCCGGGCGGCGAACCGCAGCGCTTGGGCCCGGGCGATGCGGGCGATGGCCGGGATGGTCAAGATGGTCACCGCGATGGTGACGTTGAAGTAGCTCTGGCCCAGCATGGTCACGATGAACAGGGCGAACACCAGCGCGGGCAGGGCCAGCGCCACGTTGACCACGCTGCTGATCCCGAGGTCGATCCACTTGCCGAAGTAGCCGGCCACCACCCCCAGCACACCGCCAACCACGATCCCGATGCCCACCGCCGGACCGGCGATGGACAGCGACAGCCGACCGCCCCACACCGAGCGGGCGAACATGTCCCGGCCCAGCTGGTCGGTGCCGAACCAGTTTGACCACGATGGACCCTCTTCGGGCGGCCCGGACAGCGGCTTGTGGGGGTCGTCCAGAAATCCCAGCCACGGGGCCAGCACGGCGCTGGCGACCACCAGAACCAACCACCCCACCGACACCCACAGGGCGACGTTGTGCCGACGGCGGCGAGGAGCCACGTCGGGCTGGGAACCCGTGATGGCGGTGGTGTGGGCGTCGGTCATTTTCGCCGTATCCGAGGATCGAGCACCGAGTAGAGAAGGTCGACCATCGTGGTCACGGTCACAAAGACCGCCGCGATCAACGCCACCAGAGTCTGCACTAGCAGGAATTCCCGGGCCGCCACCCAGCTCACCAGCAACGAACCCACCCCGTCGAGGTCGAACAGGAACTCCACCACGATGGCCCCGTTCACCGCTTGGGCGGCCTGGATGCCGAAGATGGTCAACAGCGTGAAGCTCGACGGGCGCAGCACGTGGCGGATGAGCACATGGCGCACCGGCAGGCCCTTGGCCCGGGCCGTCCCCACGAAATCCTCTTGCAGCGTGCCGATGACGTCAGTACGCAGCAGTCTCAGATAGATGGGCAACAGCCCGGCGGCCAGCGTTATGGAGGGAAGGAACATCACCCTGAAATGGGCGCCCAGCCCCTCTGAGATCGGCTGATAGCCACTCAAGTCGAACCAGTCCAGCCTCACCGCGAAAATCAGGATCAGCACCAGCCCGAGCACGAACACCGGGGTGGACAAGAGCGCGAACGCCCCTCCACTGGCGACCTTGTCGCCCACGCTGTTCTGTTTGTATCCCGTCCACAGCCCTAGGGGAATGGCCAGGCCTAATGCCAGTACCTGGGAATAGGCCAGCAGCAGCAGGGTGCGGGGCAGCGCGGTGTTGAGGGCCTCGCCGAACGAGCGCCCGGTGAGGTACGACTTGCCGAAGTCGCCGGTGAGCACGTCGCCGCCCCACTTGGCCCATTGCACGATGACCGGGTCGTCGAGGTTGCGATCCTGTTCGCATTCGGCAATCTGCTCCTCGGTGGCCGCCCCGCCGAACGCGGCAACGCACGGGTTGCCGGGAAGCAGGTTCAGCATCCAATAGAACAGCAGCGTTACGGCCAGCACCACCAGGGCAAGCTGGGCCAGGCGCATCCCGAAGAAACGGAGCACTGGCCTCTCCTGTCCCTCGGCCCGTTAGCGCCCTTCTTCGCCGGAACCGGCCTCTACTGCTCGATCCAGGTCTCGGTCAAGAAGACCCTGCCGCTGAAGATCCTCTCGTGTCGGGCGCCGCCGTCAAGGGTGAGGTTGTCAACCCCATGCACGTGGTCGTAGGTGGCGAACAGCCAATTGGAGTTGTAGAACCAGATGTAATGGGCGCTCTCGCCGAACGCCCGGTTGATGTCCTCGGCCAGCTCTCTTAGTCGATCGGGGTCGGTGGTGGTCAGAACCTCGTCCAGAGCGGCGTCAATCGCCGGGTTGTTGATGCGGCCGAAGTTCAGCGCGATCCCTTGGCCGAATTTGCTGTGCCACCAAGTCCGCTCCGGAGCCACGCCAAAGCCCTCGTGCTGGCGCCACAAGAACGCGGAGAAGTTGCCGAACACCGCGTTGGTGATCAACTCGGCCTGGTCCACCTGGGTGATGTTCACGTCCAGCCCGCAGTCATTCCACATGGTGGCAATCAACTCGGTGCTGAGGAGGTTGGCCGGGTCGTTGGTGGTGCCCAGGTCCACACTTGATACGCCCAGACGGGCAATGGTGGCGCTGCCGGTGCCGGGGTCGTACCCCGGGAATCCGGTGTCTTCCAGATAGCCGGGCGTCCCGGGTGAGAACGGGCCGTTGTCCGGTACCTGCCCATCCCAGCGAAGGGTGCTGTAGGTCTGGCGGTCGGTGCACTGGGCGATTGCCCGGCGGAACTCCACGTCGTTGAACGGGGCCCGGGAGTTGTTCAACAGCAGATAGGTGGTCTCTGCGTACCGATCCTCCTGCCAGTAGGTCTTGAACTCCTCGTTGTAGTCGTCCACCCTGAGCCCCTCGTTCACACTGCTGGCATCGAGGTCGCCCGACCGAAGCGCGGCATACCGGGCATCGGTATCGGGGATGGGCCGGAAGTCGATGCCATCAAGGTAGGGAAGCTGACGGCCCTCGGCGTCGGTGCGCCAGTAGTTGGGGTTGCGCACCATCCGGGTCACCTCGTTGGGAATCCACTCGTCCAGCATGAACGGGCCGGTGCCGATGGGATTACGGGCCGCCTCCTCTTGGCCCAGGTCGTGCATGGATGGCGCTCCGAAGTAGCCGAGATGGCTGGTCAGGAAGCTGGGGAGGGCGGCATACGATCTTCCGAACACCATCTTGATGGACACATCGTCCAATACCTCGATGGACTGAATCTCCCAGTCGCTGACGATTATGCCGGTGAGGGTGCCCTTGGCCTGCTCCTCGAAATGCCGCTTCAGCGCGGCTGCGTCTGCCGGCGACCCGTCGTGGAACATGAGCCCCGGACGCAGGGTCAGAGTCCACTCGGTGAAGTCATCGTTAGAGGTGAAGCTCTCCAGCAGGTTGGGGACAATCGTCCCGTCGGAGCCTTCGACGGTCAGCGTGTCGTACAGGGCGCGGAACAGGATGTGGCCCGACACCGCGGCCTGGGCATTCACCGGGTTCAAGCCGTTGGTGGTCTCGGCCTCCAACCCCACAATCAGCGTGCCGCCGTACTGGGGCTCCATGGCAGCATCGGGGGCTTCGGTGTCATCGGCTTCGGGGGCAGGTGCGGTGTCTTCCGTAGTGCCTGCGTCTTGCTCGCCGCCATCGTCGGTGCTGGGAGCGGGGGCCTCATCGCCATCGTCGGTGCTGGGAGCGGGAGCCTCGTCACCGTCATCTCCTGAGGGCGTCTCGGGAGCCGCTGTGGCCTCGGCCGCTACCCCGCTCCCGGCGTCATCGTCGTCGTTCCCGCCTCCGCAAGCTGTGGCCACCAGCGCCAGTGCGCAGAGCAGAGCCAGCCACCGCCACCGCGCTTGCTTCGAAACCCGCCAAAGTTCAGCCATGACACGATCCCCCCATGTCGAAAGGTCTCACCAAGTTACCGCAGCAGGCAAAGACGCGCTCCCAAACCTCCCTACCCTTCGTCCAGCCACGTCTCGGCCAAAAAGGCCCGTCCCAGGAAGATCTTGGGGTGCTCTCCGCCCTCTGGGAGCGTGAGGTTGTCGATGCCGTTCACGTAGTCGTGGGCGGCAATCAGCCACCGCGAGTGGTAGAGCCAGATGTTGTAGACGCCGTCGGCAAAGGCCCGGTTGACCTCCTCGGCCAGCTCCCGCTGCCGCTCCTCGTCGTCGGTGGTGATGACCTCGTCCAGCGCCGCGTCGATCCGGGAGTCGACGACCCGCCCGAAGTTGATGGCCGGCACCGGCGGTGGCGGACTGTAGCCGCTGTGCCACCAGAACCGCTCCATGGCCAGGCTGTACCCGCTGTGGTTGACCGCGATGAACACGTCGAAGTTTCCGAATACTGCGATGGTCACCGCCTCGGTTTGCAGCATCTGGTTGATGCCCACATCCAAGCCGCACTCACCCCACATCTGGACCAACAATTCGGCTTGCAGCAGGTCCAATGTGGTGACCGTGGTGACGATGTCGAAGCTGGGCGCGCCCAACCGCTCGAATGTGGCTCGACCGGCATCAGGGTCGTAATCCGGGAACCCGGAGTCCTCCAGGTAGCCGGGCGTCCCCGGTGAGAACGGGCCGGTGGCGGGAGGCTGTCCGTCCCAGAGAATGGTGTTGAGAGTCTGCCGGTCGGTGCACTGGGCCAGCGCCCGGCGCATCTCCACGTTGTTGAACGGCGGTCTCGAGGTGTTCATCAACACCCCAGTGGTGGCCGAGTACTGCTCGCCTTGCCAAAAGGCCTTGAAGTCCTCGTTGTACTCCTCGACCCTCCGGCCCCCGTTGTCGAGGCTGGCATCCACATCGTCAGCCCGCAGAGCGTTGAACCGGGTCTCATCGTCTTCGAAGGGGCGGAACTCGATGGCGTCGAGATAGGGAAGCTGGCGCCCCTCCGCGTCGGTGCGCCAGTAGTTGGGATTGCGCACCAGTCGGGTTTCCTCATGTTCAACCCACTCATCCAGCATGAATGGACCGGTTCCGATCGGGTTGCGGGCGCTGTCGGTGCCGAGGTCGTACATGGCCGGCGCTCCCAGAAAGCCGCCCGCGCTGGTGAAGCCGAGGGGGAAGTCGACGAACGTCTTTCCCAGGCTGACCTTCACGGTCAAGTCGTCGATGGCCTCGAAGCCCTGAATCTCGGCTTCTTCAATGGCCAGCCGTGACAGGGTGGCGTTGCCCAGCTCCTCCAAATGGCGGACAAGGGCCGCCGAGTTCACCGGCGAACCATCATGGAATGTGATCCCCGGGCGCAGCGTGAACGTCCACTCGGTGTAGTCGTCGTTGGGCGAGAAGCTCTCCAGCAGGAACGGAATCGCCTCGCCATCGGCCCCCTCGATGACCAGCGGATCGTAGAGCTGCCGCAGCACGATGTGTCCCGACGTGGCGGCCGACGTGGTGATCGGGTTCCACCCCCCGGTGGTCTCCGACTCCAGGGCGAACAGCAGCGTGCCGCCGTAGATCTCGTCAGACTCGGCTGGCGGCGGAGGGTCCTCCGGCGTGGTCGGGGCCGCGGTGGGCTCAGGGGTCTCCCCATCGGCGTCGCCGCTCTCCTGATCGTCCGCCCCCTCGTCTCCGGTGCTGTCGCCGCCCTCGTCGCCGTCATCGCCCCCGTCGCCGCCATCACCCGTCGGGGCCGGTGAAGAGGCTGCCTCCACCTCCACGCCGCCGCCATCGCTGCTGTCGCCGTCGCCTCCACCGCCGCAAGCCGATGCCAGCAGCGCGATCAGGCAAAGGGCAGCCAACCACCGCCAACCCGCGTTTCTCAAGCCACGAGATCGATCGAACACCGAGGAACCTCCCGTCACAAACGGTCAGAAGCGTAGTTCAGGCGACAGATACGTGTTCCTAATCTGCTCACCGAATTCAGGACGAGTGAGTGCGTCAGGCCCGTCGGGCACCGCTACGCCCCGCTGAGCGCAGTCCTCGGCCATCGTGGCGATCAGCGTGGGCTCGTCCAGATCATCCAGATGCCGGTCGTAGATCTCGGCTTCGTCGGCGTCGTCGAACACAAACGCCTTCCACGACAACGACACCCGCACCTCGTCGAAGCCATGGTGCACCGGCTCATGGCCGGGCTCCTCGATGATCCACCCGCGGTCGGGGGTCAGCGTGATGGTGGCTTCGAATCCGTAATTGGCGTAGTCGGCCTCAGCGCCGATGGATTCCACCCGATGGGGCATGTAGTCGTTGTCGCCCATAACGCCGTAGTTGTAGGGCGGGTCCACTGTCACCATGTCGCCGTCCCATCCCTCGGGCCAGTAGGTGAACTCTCCTCCCGCGCCCATGTAGTACCAGCACACCGCGGTGGCGATCCGCACCCGCCACCGGTCGAAGCACCCCGAGTGCATCATGCAATTGAGCAGCCAGGTGGGGTATTCGTCCCGGCCGACCCCCCGAAAGGAGGGAATGTCGGTATGGCGGGCGTACTGGCCGCTGGGGGCGTTGATGTTCACATAGGTGAAATAGGGCCGCACCACCTCGGCGCCGTAGAGCTGGCGGGCAGCCTCGATGAATCGGGGGTTGTTGACGACGGTGTCGGCCCCCTCCACGGCCTGCTCCTCGGCTCCCCATGTGGTGCGGAAAACGGGAGGCACCCGGGGCTCGCCGTTCACCACTTGCACGAACGAGGGGACGTCGCCGGTGCGGGCCCCGGCTCGCAGCGCGGCCCGGCTCTCGACGAACTCTGCGCCGGCCAGCGTCAGCGGGTGGGGCGACTGGCGCTGCAATATGCCCAGCAGCACGTCGGGGTCTTCCAGGGCCTGTTCCATGATGACCGGCGGCCGGGGCAGCGTCGTTGTGCGCATCACGACACAATACGGCACGGGGTAGGGTGGACCGGAAGGTCTCGGTCTGGTCGCCCGATGTGTCGACCGGTGGATCACCGGGAGGAATTCAATGGAAACCACCACCATCTTGTTGCCCACCGGCGAGGTGAACGAGCCCGCTCAACCGCTGGCCATCCGCAAGGACTCGCTGGCCGGCGCGACAGTGGGCATCATCGACAACGACATGTGGCGGTCGATGGCGATCATGGCCGACGAGCTGTCCCGCCAGCTGGTACAGCGGGCCGGGGCGGCCGGGGTGGTGGTTCGAGCCAGCGGACCCATGCACGGCGCCGATCCCGAGCAGTATCAGCAGGAGATGGAGGCCTTCCACGCCGAAGTCGACGCGGTGATAAGCGGTTTGGGCAATTGAGGCTCGTGCACGGCGTGGTGTATCCACGCCAGCAGCACGCTGGAAGCCATGGGAACTCCGGCGGTGGGCCTGGTTACCGAGCAGTTCCGGGGCCTGGCCGAGGCCACCGCTCGGGGCCTGCGGGTGGACAACCAGCCCTTGATCGTGTTGCCGTCGGGCTACGACGAGTGGTCTGAGGATGACATCAGGGCCGACATCGCTTCCCGCCTAGACGACATCGTGGACGCTCTAGTGGCATGACCCCACGGGTGGCCATTGAGGGCAGCCAAACAAGGGTGAGATGACTCAGCGGGTTGACGTCGACGGCGGAGTCGACGAAGTAGAGGCCTACCTGCGAGAGCGGGGCATGACCGACGGTCTGCCGATCGTTCCCCCCACCCCTGAGAGGGTTGCTGCCGCAGTCGCCGCCTCCGGGCTGTCGCCCGACCATGTGGTGAGCGACGTCCCGCCGCTGAATGCGCCGGCCACGGTGGAGAAGATCGCGGTCAACGCGGTAATGGCCGGCTGCGTCCCCGAGGCGATGCCGGTGCTCGTCGCTGCCATCGATGCCTTCTGCGACCCCCAGATGAATGCCCACGGAGTTCAGACCACAACCAATCCGGTGGGGCCGATGCTGGTGGTGAACGGCCCGATCCGCAACCGGCTGGGGTTCAACTATGGGGCGGGGTGCTTCGGGCCGGGATCGCACGCCAACGCCACCGTGGGACGTGCTCTTCGGCTGGCCTTGGTGAACATCGGCGGGGCCATCCCCGGAGACGTGGACAAGGCGCCGCTGGGCTGGCCCGGCAAGGCCACCTCGCTGTGCGTGGCCGAGAACGAGGAGGCCTCCCCGTGGCCGCCCCACCACACCGACATGGGGTTCGACGCTGACGAGGATGTGGTCACGGTGCTGGCCGTGAATGGGATGTGGCCCATCACCGACATGCACCACGAGGCCGACCAGGTGCTGCACCACGTGACCAACGGTCTGGCCATCAGCGGGCCGTGCGGGGGCCACGACGCCCCCAACCCCTTCCCCACCGTGCTGGTGATGAGCCCGGTCATCGCCGAGATGGTGGCCAGCCTCATGCCCACCAAGCAGGAACTGCGAGAGCATCTGTTCGCCGAAGCCCGGGTACCGCTGGACTTCTACCCCCCGTATCGGCGCCAGCCCACCAGAGACGTGCTCGAGGGGATGGGCGTGGCCATAGAGAACGACCGAGTTCCAATCGTTCCCTCGCCGGATTACTTCGTGATCCTGGTGGCTGGCGGCGCAGGCGGACTTCAGTCGGCGGGGCTGTCGTGCATGCTGGGCATGCCCACCAGTCGGCCTATCGCTGCTGGTTCAGCCGCGGCTGGCTAAGCCTCTTCAGGTTCGGCGCGGTGAGCTAGTTGGCTCAGTGAACCTCGAGGCCGAGTTGCTCGAAGATCTCGGCCCGGCGCTGCTCGTAGGTCTCCTCGTCCATTCCCCCGGACTGGTATTTCTCGCTCAGCAGGCGGAAATCCTCGTAGAGCTCGGCTTCTGACTTTCCGTTTGAGGAAGGAGCCTCTACCTCTTCCTCGAAGGGAACCTCAAGCTTGCCGTGACGGCGGGCCTGCTTGGCCGCAGCCCGCTCGCGCTTGTTCTTTTCCCGCTGTCGCTTCTGAAAGCTCTCTGATCCTCGACCCATGGCAATTCCTAGTCAAATGTTGTGTGCGCAGAAATGCCATTGTACGCCCTCCCCAGCGCTTTTTGGCACATTTCCAACCGGTTCCTGATCGCCTTCTCAGGCGATGAACCGGTCCGCGAACCGCCGGAGCGAATCAACCGCTTTGCTGGTGCTCTCCCACGGGGTGACCACCAGCCGATGGGCGCCGGCGTCCTCCCATCGGCGCAGGTCGTCGATGGTCTCGCACCGCCCCTGGGCGGTGATCTCGATGTCGGGCGCGCCCAGTTCGGCCAGACGGTCGGCCGCGGCCCGCACCGACTCGAAGGAGTCGCCCATGCCCATCCATCCCTGGTAGCGGGCCGCCCGACGTAGCGCGGCGTCCGACAGCCCGCCCACCAATATCGGGGGATGGGGCTTCTGGACGGGCTTGGGCTCGAAAGCCACTGGCTCGAAGTCGTAGAACTCGCCGTGGTGCTCCACCTCGGGCTCGGTCCAGAGCCGCACGCACACGTCCAGGGCCTCGTCGAGGCGGCGACCCCGGGTGCGGGGGTCCATCCCCGCGGCCGTCCACTCGTTGCGCAGCCACCCTGCCCCCACCCCCACCAGCGCCCGTCCGTTGCTGACGCGGTCCAGGGTGGCGAAGGCCCGGGCGGTGGTGAACGGATGGCGCAGTCCGACCAAGTACACGTATACCCCGAGGTTGATGCGGGAGGTTTGGCCGGCCAGATACGAGAGGTAAGACGGGGCGTCGTAAACCGGCACGGTGGCGGGCACGTTGGGGTGCTCGACATCGCCCAGCGAGCCCTCCATTTCCACCGGGAAGACAAGATGGTCGGCGATCCAGCACGACTCGAACCCGGCCTCATCGGCGGCCTGGGCCACCTCGACCCATGCCCCCGGGTGCAGCGAGATGAAGGGGAACCCGAACTTCACCCTCAGCAACCTAACGGACCACCAGCGGTGGCCTTACGATGGCCAACGGAGACCGAGACTGGAGAGGGATTCTGGACCACAAGTTCGCCACTGCCACTCTGAACAGCCTGGGTCTTGACGCCGACACCCGGCTGCTGGCGGTGTGCGCCGGCATCGAGGACTGGGAATTGCTGTCGTCGCTGGGTTTCACCGGTGTGGTGGTGTCCAACCTGGACGAGGCGTTCGCTCCGCTAGTGCCGGATGGGGCATGGTCGTACCAGGACGCCCAGTCGTTGACCTTTGACGACCGCTCCTTCGACTGGGTGTTCGTGTCCGAGGGGCTGCACCACTGCCGCTCCCCCCACCGGGCGCTAGGCGAGATGTACCGGGTGTGCCGAGAGGGGATCGTGGCCATCGAGGCCCGCGACAGCGCGCTGATGCGCCTTGCCGTCCGAGTGGGCATGGCCGACGCCTACGAGCTGGCCGCGGTCACCGACCAGGGGTTCCGCACCGGAGGTTTGGACAACACCAGCGTGCCCAACCACGTCTACCGCTGGACCGAGGCCGAGGTGGTCAAAACCCTGCGGTCATACGACCCCACCGGCGAGCCTCGCGTCGAGTTCCGCTACGGTCTGCGCCTCCCCACCGCCGAGGCCACCGGCCGTCGCCGGCGCCTAGCCGGCCAGATCGCCAAACCCGCCCTGCGCCTGCTCTGCACCCTGTTCAGGCGCCAGTCCAACCAGCTGGGCGTGATTGCCCGCCGACCCACCGAGCTCTACCCCTGGCTCCACCAAGCAGAAGGCCAAATCCAGTTCAACCCCGACTATTCGAGGTAGCCGCGGATACCGAGGAGCCGGTAAGCTGCGGCGTTCCTGCCCCGTTCGTCTAGAGGCCTAGGACGCCAGATTCTCAATCTGGTAACACGGGTTCGAATCCCGTACGGGGTGCCACTACTGCGGACGAGCTTGCATGGGTATACTCCATGGTATGCCTGATTCGACTACCATAAAGGTCTCCTTGCGGACTCGGGATGCCTTGCGTCAGCTCGCCGATCGAGAAGGTCTCACATTCGACGCGCAGCTCGAGAAGATGATCCGACGGGAGCGTCGTCGCATCATCGGGGCACAGCTAGCGGGTGCCCCACTCGATGCTGATGATGAGGCTGTGCTCGATGCGTCGGCAAGCGATGTTGCTGATGCAAGCGGGTGACATCGTTCGTTGCGACTTCGGGACACCGGCGAGGGGCGAGCCGGGGTTTATCCGCCCGGCGATCATCATCACCTCCGATGATGTGCTGGAGTTTCGGCAACACGCGATCGTGGTCGTACCCTGCACGACAACGAAGCGGGGATGGTTGAGCGAGGTGGCCATAGAGGGATTCGGTGTCGCTCAAGCCCACCTGCCGACGACCATTAGTGTCGACCGCGTCGTCGAGTCGACAGGAACAAACGTCGGATTCGTCGCGCTTCAACAGATCCGAGAGCTCATCGCCGATCTTCTCGGCCTTTGACCTATCCGCATCAGGCAGCTTGGGTTCTTCGGTACTGATGCCTGACCGCGAATAGTTGGCAGGCCATGCCAGCGGTGCCGTAAGCGAGGTAGCCGATGCCGACGGGGGTGACGGTGCCGCTGATGGCTTGGTCGATGAGGGCTGCGAGGCTGGCACCGATCAGCATCATGGTGAAGCCGAGTACCGCGGCGGCGGTGCCGGCCATCTCGCCCATGGGCTCGAGCGCCAGGCTCTGGCCCAACGGGAAGAACGCCACCATGCAGACATTGGCCAGGCTGAAGATGGTGATCCACAGAACGAACGGCGGCCTTCCCCCGTTGGCCAAAGCCAGGGCCAGCATGGTGCTGGCTGCACAGATCTGTAGGCCGCCAGCGAAGAGCGCCACCGAGCGGGCCCGGAATCGGTGCAGCGCCCGGTTGTTGAGCAACGTCACTATGCCCATGCCCGCAGCCATGATCGAGAAGTAGGGGACGAACCAGCGCTCCTGGTCGAAGACGTCGTCGAAGATCAACTCGGAGCTGGCCAGGAACGAGAAGAAGGCGCCTGCGCAGAACATGCTGGCCAGGGTGTAGCCCAGCGTCACTGGGTGGGTGGTTACCGACCGGAACCCGGCCATCGTTGATCGGAAGGTAAGCGGTCGCCGGTGCTCGGGCTTCAGCGTCTCCTCCAATCGCAACGACCAAGCGATGAGCGCAACAGCGGTGAACACGCTGAAGGCCATCACATACCGCCACGAACCCAGCTCCACCAAGCCCTTCCCCAGCGGCGGGCCGGCCACCGGGGCCCAGAAGAACACCGCCATGACCAGGGTCATCACCCGGGCCATGGCGTCGCCGGAGTAGTAGTCCCGCACAATTGCCTGAGCGGCGGTGCGGGGGCCGGCCGCCGCGAAACCCCAAATGAAGCGGCTCACGTAGAGCATTCCCAGCGTCACAGACAGGGTGGCCATCAGCGACGCCAGGCCGTACAGCACCATGCTTCCGACGAGGATCCGCTTTCGACCCAGAGCGTCGGCCATTGGGCCATAGACCAGGTTGCCGATGCCCGATCCCACGAAGAACAGCGTGATGGTCAGCGACAGGCCGGTGGAGTCCTCCGGCAGGTTGAACGCATCCCGCATGGCCGAGAACGCCGGAAGCAGGGTGTCGATGGCCAACGCCGACACGGCGCTGATCATGGCGATGAAGAGGATGAACTCACGTTCGCCCAAACGGCGGCCAGTGTCAGTGGATGCGGTAGCGCTCACACCGGCCGACTTCTCATAACGGCGTAGCCTGTCCGCCATATGGAGATGAAGTCAAAGGAGTATCGCCAGCCAACTTTGGCGATCAGGGGAGTTCTAGACACGAAATGGCCAAGGAAATGACAGCGTTGGAAGGCAAGGTGGCGCTGGTCACCGGCGCGGCCCGGGGTTTTGGTGCCGAGATCGTGGGCCGCATGGTGGCGGCCGGTGCCTTGGTGACCGCTGCCGACAAGCGAGTGGACGACGGGACCGCAGCTGCTGCTGAGGCGGGGGCCGAGTTCTTCGAGTTGGACGTGACCGACGCCGAGCAATGGGCCGGTGCGGTAGATGCGGCCGCTGCTGCTGGCCGCCTCGACATCTTGGTCAACAATGCGGCGATAACGAGGGTGGTCCCGATCTTGGACTGCGACCCCGCTGATTTCCGCAAGGTGATCGACACCAACCTGGTGGGCACTTTCCTGGGCATCCAGGCCGCCGCGCCGGCCATGGCGTCGAGCGGGGGAGGGTCCATCGTAAATCTGAGTTCGCCCAGCGCGTTCGAGGGCACGGTGGGGATGCCGGCCTACTCCACCTCAAAGTGGGGCATCCGGGGGCTGACCCGCACCGCAGCCCTTGAGCTGGCCGATCTTGGAATTCGAGTCAACACCGTGGTGCCCGGTCCCCTTAGGACCGCGATGACCCGTCGGCCCGGCTGGGAAGACGAGGACTACGAGCGCCACTACGGGGCCACCGTGCCGCTGCGGCGCATGGCCGACCTCGGAGAGGTGGCCGACCTGGTGGTCTGGTTGGCCTCCGACCAAGCCTCTTACTGCACCGGAGGCGACTACGCCGCCGACGGCGGCTTGGGAGCAGGCACGCCTGCGCCTTTCTCGGACTAGCGCGCGAGACTTACGCCGACCCGAGACGACACAGAAAACGGAGCAATCGATGGGCCGTATGGACGGAAAAGTCGCGCTGGTGACCGGAGCGAGCGGCGGGATCGGCATGGCCACGCTACGCCGGCTGGCGGGAGAGGGCGCCGCGGTAGTGGGGGTGGACCTCGCTGACGAGGCTGGCGAGAAGCTGGTGGCCGAACTTACCGAGAGCGGGGCCCGGGCGGTGTACCAGCACTGCGATGTCTGCTCGCTGGACGAGGTGACCGCGGCGGTGGAGCGAGCAGTGTCGGAATTCGGCCGCATCGACGTGCTGTTCAACAACGCGGCCACCAGCACCGGGGGCTACATCCCCGATCTCGATGCGGAGGGCTGGGACTCCAGCCTGAGGGTGATGCTCACCGCGGCCATGTACGGCATGAAGGCGGCCATCCCCCACATGGCTGCCCAAGGAGGCGGCTCCATTGTCAGCACCTCGTCGATCTACGGGGTAGTGGCCTCTCCGGGCAACGCCCCCTACTGCACGGCCAAGGCCGGGCTCATCAACCTGACCCGCACCGCGGCGGTGGAATGGGGGCGCAAGAACATCCGGGTCAACGCCATCTGCCCCGGTGTGGTGGAAACGCCCATGTACGGCGCGGTGCTCGACATAGGCCTCAAGACCCATGAGGAAATCTCCGCCATGCACGCCCTAGGGCGCACCATCCAGCCGGAGGAGATTGCCGACCTCGTGCTGTTCTTGGCTTCGGACGAGTCTTCGGCCATCACCGGCCAGGCCATCGTCATCGACGGCGGCCTGCTGTCTGATTGCAACTTGACCGGGGTGCCGCCGGCCTAAGGGGCCCGCCCCAAATTCAAGGGCGGGCTTGGTAGATGATGTTGGCGTTGGTCTCGGTGACTCGCTCGAAGCTGGAGTAGCCCGCCGCGGCAAAAACTTCTCGCATGGCCGCTTCGCCCGACTGAGCGCCCATCCCCAACCCGACGGGTTGGGCCAGAGAGCACGGTATTCAAAACACCGCGGAAGCCCCGTAGGCGGTGGCCGCCATCGGGTTCTCAGTCAGGTTGCGGACATGGCCGTCCAGCGCGAATGGCTCCACCATGAGCACTGAACCTCCCTCAGCAAGCTGGCTGCGGGCGTGGGCGGCAATGCCCACCGGATCGCCCATGTCGTGGAGGCAGTCCAAGAAGAAGATCACGTCGTAGGTGCCCTGGTAGCCCTGGGAGTCGGCCACCTCGAATGAGGCGTTGTCCACGCCAGCCTCGGCGGCCACCTCCCTGGCCTGGTCGATGGACGGGCCGTGGAAGTCGAACCCCGTGAAGTGGGATTCGGGGTAGGCCGAGGCCAGGATTTGCACCGAGTCGCCGCAACCGCAGCCCACATCGGCGGCGGTGGCCCCGGCCCGGAGCTTTTCGTCGATCCCATCGGCGGCCGGAATCCACTCGTTGGCCAGATACATCTCGTACTGGGGGCGGAAGAAGCGGGCGGTGGAGGTGAACAGAGAGGGGTGGTGATCGCCCCAGGCCAATCCGCCGTCGCCTCGGAAGGCGTCGAGGATGTCGTCCATGTCGGCGAACATGGCGCGGAACATGCCGATGCCGCCGGCCAAGAATGCGGGGCTCACCTCCCAGGCCAGCACCGCGGCGGCCTCGTCGGTCAGCTCGAAGGTGGCTTCTTCATCGCCCTGGCCGTCGATCTCCACCAGCTCAACGGCAGCCTGCTGGCGCAGCCACTCGGTGACCAGGCGGGGATGGCAACCAGTCGCTTCGGCCAATGCATCGGCAGTCATCGGCCCCGCCCCGGCCATGGCCTGATAGAGGCCCAGCTCGTCGCCGATATAGACCATGGCCATGGTGGTGGCCCCGGCCATGTGGGTGGCGACCTCGCCGGCCAGCTCGGTTACCCGATCGACATCAATGTCCATGTCAGTTCCTTCGCGGTGATGTACCGGCTGGAACCCTAGTGGTGTCTACGTGGCCTAGCGGCCAGTGGTGCGGCGCTTCCATCCGGCGGCGGCAATGTTTCCACCATCGACATGAATGGTGGAGCCGGTCACAAACCGGGACATGTCCCCAGCCAGATACACCACGGCCGCGGCGCAGTCGTGCACCGATCCCCCCTCCAGCCACGGTTGGGGGGCCAGCTGGGATCTTTCGTCGGTGCTCTCGTCGCCGAGCATCCTCTCGCCCTCGGTGGGGATCACGTCGGGGGCGATGCAGTTGACCCGGATGCCGGCAGGAGCCAGCTCCAGCGACAGGCTCATGGCCAGATTGGCCTGGGCCGCCTTCATCGCCGAATAGATCGTGAAGCCCGGACCGGCCCGATGGGCCTCGATGGAGGTGACGTTGATGATCGACCCCCCTTCGCTCATCAGCGGGATGCACCCCCTAATGAATCCGGTGACCTGGGTGAAATTCTCGGCAATCAGCGCGGCCTCGCCCTTGAGATTGATGTCGGCAAACGGGGAATTGAACGTGCCGCCGGCGTTGTTCACCAGCACGTCCACTCGCCCGAAGGCCTCGCCCACCTCGGCCAGCCAGGCGTCTCGGGGTTCAGGGTGGCGGACGTCGAACAGCCCGGTCACACAGCGGCGGCCCTGTGCCTCCACCGCGGCGGCGGCGCGGGCCATGTCTTCGGCTTCCCGGTCGCAAATGGCCACATCGGCGCCGAAGCGGGCCAGGGCTACCGCGGTGGCTGCCCCTATCCCCCGAGCGCCGCCGGTGACGATGGCCACCTTGTCGGTGAGCAGCACACTGGACGGGTCGAGAATGTTGGCATCACTCCAAATGGGGTCCTTGTCGCTCACGAGGCCGCCCAACGTCCACTCCCAATCAGTCATACCCCTACTCCTACGGCCGAGCCGATTCCGAATGTGATGGCGGCTGCTGCCGCGGCAATCACAAGTTGACGCAGCGAACCCCGCACAATCGACCGGCTGGTGGCCAGCGCCAGCGCGCCGCCCACCAGTACTGCGCCCACAACTCCGAGCAATATCGACCCCACGATGGCACCATTGCCGCCGGTGAAGAACCAGGGCAGAAGCGGCAGCACTGCACCGAAGGCGAAGGAGAAAAACGAAGTGGTCGCCGCAAACACGGGATTGCCCAGCTCGTTGGGGTCGATGCCCATCTCCTCTCGGGCGTGAACCTCTAAGGCCTTCTCAGGGTCGTCCATGATGTTGGTGGCCATCTCCCGAGCCGTGTCTGGGTCAATGCCCCTCGACTCGTAGATCTCGGCCAGCTCCTCCACCTCGTGCTCCGGGTTGCGGACGTGCTCCCGGCGCTCCATCTCCAGTTCTCGCTCCAGCAACTCCCGCTGGGCTTGCATTGAGATGTACTCCCCTGCGGCCATGGATACTGCCCCGGCGATGAGGCCAGCGATCCCGGCGATCCGCACCAGCTCCTGCCCCGAACTGGCCCCGGCCACACCCAAGATCAGGGCCACATTGGACACCAAGCCGTCGCTCACCCCGAACACCGCCGCCCGGTACCCGCCCCGGGTCACATTGCGGTGGTGCCCCTCGCCGAGGTGCCCAGAGCCGCTGCTCTTCCTTGCGAACACCGTCTCAACCTACCGCCCTTTTATGACGCTGCGGCGGAAGAACCAGCCAGCGCCTCAACCCCCGGCGCGGGGAGGCAGGACCTCCTGCTCCTCGTCGTCGGCTCGCACTACCCAATGGTCGCCTCGGCGGAAGACTTCGGCGCCGGGTGCGCTCAGGTCGTCGCCATCTCGAACCCAGCTCACCGCCTGGCTCATGGGCACCTCCATCAAGCCAGCCCGACCTGCGGCTGTGGCCTCCGCCGCAGCACGACACGCCACCAAGCCGGCCACCGGATCAGCGGCCGCGTCGCCAACGAACCACGGCAGTCCGCCGTCCGGGTCTGACAGCCAAAGGCCCCCGCTCACCGCGGCGTCGTCACCGAATCCGGCCCGTCCGTCGCCGTGGCCCGAGATCGAAACCCACACCAGCCCGCAACTCTGGGCCACCTCCAGTCGGTCGATTCCCCAGTTGGCCCACACCCGGGGCCGCAGGCCGTCCACGACGACTGCCGATTCCCCACACAGATCCATAAATCGATGGCGACCGTCCTCGGATCCCAGATCGATGACCGTGTCCTGCTTGCCATGGTTCAACCGCTCATAGAACGCGGGCGAGCCGTACCGGGCACCGTCGGGGCGGCCTGGTGCCTCTATCTTCAGCACCTCGAATCCGAATCCGCCCAGCAGCGATCCGCACAGAGGCCCAGCCCACAGCGAACTCACATCTAGCACCAGTTTGCGGCCTGACCCCGCCGGTCCGGCGTCGGTGAGCGAACAGGGCTCGGGTGGCGGGGGCGGACGGACGGCCTGGCCCACCGCTAGGCCCAGCCATTCGGCCCGCTCGAGCAGCTCGGCCACCGGTTTGTCCCGCACCCCCGCGGCCACTTCGGCCCACACGTCTCCCCCGGCCAGATCACCGACCTCCAGCCAAGCGGGAACCGCTTCGGAGTCGCTGGTGCGGGCCAGCGACACCGCCAACACGCCGTCGGCTGCCGCCACCATGCGACACGCTCCCCCCACCGACACCGAGCCTCTTCGACCTCGGCCAACCAGTGCGGCCCGCTCCCCCAGAAAGCCGGCGGCATTGGTCCTTAGCCGCTGCCCGCACAGCTCAGAGATGTCGTTCACGACGCCGTCAAGCCGCTCTACCCAGCGCCCGGAGGCCAGCGCCGGCGGCCCGTGCTCCGGGCCGGTCAAACCCATGAGCCCAGACTCGGCCCAAACTAACGCCGGATGCCGCCCGCTGCTAGATGACTGCACCACCGCAGTTTGTACCTGTTGAGGCTGAAGGGAAAAGATTGGGAGATATCTCCCAGGAGGTAGGAATGGACTTGAAACCGGGTAGCCGCCTCAAGAGCTCGGTGTGCGACACCGAGCTGATCGTGGTGAAAGCACCAAGCGGCGACGTGGACATCACCTGCGGCGGCTCGCCGATGGCTGATCCGGCCGACGCCGAGCGCAACGGCGAGGTTGCCGCCAGTGCTGCCGATGGCACCGCATTGGGCAAGCGCTACGTGAACGAAGACGAATCTCTCGAGGTTCTGTGCACCAAGCCCGGCGACGGCTCGCTGGCGCTCGGGGGCACCCCACTCGGCCTGAAAGAGGCCAAACCCCTCCCGGCCTCCGATTAGCCAGGGCAAACGCCCGCCGGGAGACGCACCGCAGAGAATGAGCCCATGAACCTGATGATGCTGCTGGAGATGGCCTCCAGCGGTTTCGGCGACCGCACCGCGGTTGGATCCCAGGGGCAGGGGCTTACCTACGAGCAGCTGTTCCAGCGGTCCGGCGCCGCCGCAACCCACTTCAGAGAGGCGGGCATCGACCGGGTGAGCCTGGTGGACGTCAGCAGCGAGGCCCTGCCAATTGCCCTGTTCGGCTCGGCCTGGGCTGGGGTGCCGTTCGTCCCCCTCAACTACCGGCTGACTGCGCCCGAGCTGCGCCATCTGGCCGCCGAGGTGGCTCCCTCGGTCACAGTGTGCAACGACGACGCCCTGTCGGCCATCGGCGACCTCGACGGGGTGCGAGCTGTTGTGCGGCCCGATTTCCTGTCCCAATGGGCTGAAGGAAGCGCTCCCGACAGCGACTGGAACGTCGATCCGGACGAAATAGCCATCCTCCTCTACACCAGCGGCACCACCGGAGCGCCCAAGGCCGCGGTGCTGCGCCACAAGCACTTGGTGTCGTACATCATCGGTTCGGTGGAGTTCATGGGGGCGGCCGAGGACGAGGCCACCCTGGTGTCGGTGCCCCCCTATCACGTAGCCGGCATGGCCGCGATCTTGAGCTCGGTGTACGCCGGGCGCCGCATCGTGCAACTCCCCAACTTCGACGCCGCCGACTGGGTGAACCTGGTCCGCGCCGAAGGTGTCACGCATGCCATGGTCGTGCCCACCATGCTGGCCCGAATCACCGAACATCTGGACGACGTCGGGGGCGGTCTCCCCTCGTTGCGGGCCCTCTCCTACGGTGGCGGCAAAATGCCCGCTCCGGTCATTGCCCGAGCACTGGAGTTGCTGCCCGAGACCAACTTCGTGAACGCCTACGGCCTAACCGAGACCAGCTCCACGGTGGCGGTGCTCGGACCCGATGAGCACCGGGAGGCCCACCGCTCCGACGATCCGGCCGTGCGGGCCCGACTGGGCTCGGCGGGCCGACCGCTGCCCGCCATCGAGGTGGACATCCGCGACGAGGAGGGCGAGCCGGTTCCCACCGGCACCTCCGGCGAGATCTGGGTACGAGGCGAGCAGGTTTCGGGAGAATACCTGGGGCGCAACTCCCGGGTCACCCCCGACGGCTGGTTCCCCACCAACGACGGGGGCTCGCTGGACGACGACGGCTACCTGTTCGTGGAAGGCCGCATTGACGACATCATCGTGCGGGGCGGGGAGAACATCTCCCCCGGCGAGATCGAGGACGTGCTGTTGAGCCACCCGTCAGTGGCCGACGCTGCCGCCGTCGGCGTGCCCAACGAGCAGTGGGGAGAGGCGGTGGCCGCGGTGGTGGTGCCGGCCAAGGGGCAGACGGTGGACATCGCCGAACTCCAGGAGTTTGTGAAGACTCAGATGCGGTCTTCACGGACCCCGGACCGCATCGAGGTGCGCGACGAGCTGCCCTACAACGAGACCGGCAAACTTCTACGTCGGATCCTGAGAGATGAGCTCGCCAGTTCTGGCGACAGGTCTGGCTGAGGCCGAGACACTGCTGTCGCTCCCCTACGCCGGGGAGGACTACGGACTGGCCGACTGCCCGGTGATCCTTGTCGAGCTGACCCCGGCCGATCTCTCGCAATGGCCGACGCCCGAGACGGCCGAGCTGGTGAAGAGCACCCCCGCCGTGATGGTGGCCTCCGTGCCCGAAGACCGCGACCCGACCGATACCCCAAAGCTGGCCGAGATCTGCGCCCCCTTCGACATCGTGCTCGCCTCTGGAGACCTTTCCGTAGCGCTGGCCATACCCGCCAGCGAGCTCGACCAAATCGCCGCGGCAGCAACGGCATCGCCAGCCGCAGCAGTGGCACTGGTCCAACTCCTGCGCCTGAGCCAAGGCCGCACCACCGCCGACGGGCTGGTGGCCGAGTCGCTGGCCTACTCCACCCTTCAGTCCGGCCCCCAGTTCCAAGGTTGGCTGGCGTCCCAGCCCAGCCGTCTGGTTCCCGACAACCCCGAGCCCGCCGTGCTGGCTGAGCGCGACGGCTCCACCCTGCGGCTCACCCTCAACCGGCCCGAGCGCCACAACGCCTTCAGCGCCGAGGTGCGCGACGGGCTGGTCGAGCAGCTTCGGGCCGCGTGGGCCGACCCCAGCCTGGACGGCATCGTGCTCGACGGCGCGGGGCCCACCTTCTGCTCCGGGGGCGACCTGGCCGAGTTCGGCACCACCCCCGACCCGGGCACCGCCCATCGGGTCCGCTCGGTGCGCAGCGCTGCCTTCTGGATCGACCGGCTGGCGGCCAAAACCCGGGTTGCGGTCCACGGCACCTGTGTGGGGGCCGGCGTAGAGCTGCCCGCCTACGCCCACGACGTGGCCGCCCACTCCGACACCACCTTCCGCCTACCTGAAGTGGCCATGGGGCTGGTCCCCGGCGCGGGGGGCACCGTCAGCATCGCCCGCCGCATCGGCCGCCAGCGCCTCTGCTACTTCGCCCTCACCAACACCGAGATCGACGCCACCACCGCCCTCGCCTGGGGCCTCATCGACCGCATCGAGGACTAAGACGGAGTCATCCGCCAGTCAATGTCAGAGTTGTGGCAGCAACTAGGCCGACTCTGGAACGTCGAGAAATTGTCGCAAGGCTTCCCGGTGGACACTGCTGACCGTCATGCCATCCTTCTCCGCTCTTGCAGAAATGGCAGCCCGGAGCTCAGCTTCGATCCGTACCGTCACAACCTCCAAGGGCTCAGAACCCATAGGAGGGCGCCCCCGTCGGCGAGCACGAAGCACCTCAACGTCGTAGTCGGTTGTTTCTACCTCGACAGCAATGCTCTCTACATCATCGTCAGTGAGCACCCGTCCGGACTGTGTTTGGTATGTCTTCTCGTTAGTCATTCCTGTTCTTCCCCCTTTGCAAGCTCCAAGAGTGTGAAATACGCAGGCCTGAGGGTCATGGCGTGGATTACAAGCCGCTGCCCGTCGCTCAACTCAAGCCAAATCACCTCCAGCATGTTGCCGGAGGGATCCGGTCCGATTGCCAGAATCCTGGGAGGGTCTCCCTCAGGGTCCAAGTCAAAGACGGCCATGGCATTGTCAAGAGCATGAAAAATCTCTCGATCGTTGTATCCATGCTTCCGCGCTGACCTGTGGATCTCCACACTTGATTATTGTATTACGAAAAAACTGGATTTCAACCAAGTGCTTCGATGGTGACCGCGATGCCTTGGCCGACGCCGATGCACATGGCCGCCATCCCGTAGCGGCCCCAGCCGTTGAGAAGCTCGTGCGCGAGGGTGGTGAGGATGCGGGCACCTGATGCTCCGATGGGGTGTCCGAGGGCGATGGCTCCGCCGTTGGGATTGACGATGGCCGGGTCTAGTTCGGGCCATAGGCGAAGGCAGGCGAGCGCTTGGGCTGCGAATGCCTCGTTGAGCTCGACTGCGGACAGGTCGGACCAGCGCAGGCCCGCTCGGCGGAGAGCGGTTTCGGCGGCCTCTACAGGTCCAATTCCGTACAGGTGAGGCTCGATCCCGGCGACGGCGCGGCTTGCAATGCGGGCGAGTGGCCCTTGGCCCGCGGCTTTGAGACCGGTTTCGGAGGCTAGGAGCAGCGCGGCCGCTCCGTCGCTCATGGGCGACGAGTTCCCGGCGGTGACTGTTCCGTTTTGGCGGAAGACCGGTTTGAGGTCGGCCAGGGCTTCCAAGCTGGTATCAGGGCGGACGGATTCGTCGATGTCGAGGCTGTTGCTTTCAACTTCGACGGTTTCGCCGTCGAATTGGCCGGTCGTCCAGGCTTGGTCGGCTTTGCGGTGGCTGTCGAAGGCGAATCGGTCCTGTTCATGGCGGGTGATTGCGTACTTGTCGGCGAGTAATTGGGCTCCCTCACCGAGCGGGATGATCCATTGGGCGGGGTGGCGGGGGTTAACGAGCCGCCAGCCGAGGGTGGTGGAGTGCATCTGCTGGTGGCCGCGCTCGTAGGGCCGTTCCGGTTTAGAGACGACCCACGGGGCGCGGCTCATGGATTCCACTCCGCCGGCGATGCAGATGTCGGCGTCGCCGACGGCGATCTGCCGGCTTGCAGCGGCGACCGCCTCCAGCCCTGACCCGCACAGCCGATTCACGGTGACGCCGGGAACGGTTGGGGGCACGCCGGCGAGCAACAGGGCCATGCGGGCAACGTTGCGGTTTTCCTCTCCGGCGCCGTTGCCGTTCCCGAAGCAAACGTCGCCGATACGGCCCGGGTCGAAGTCGGGGCTGCGGCCGAGGAGGCCGCTGATGGCAGAGGCGGCGAGGTCGTCGGGTCGGATGCCGGCAAGGGCGCCGCCGATCTTGCCGATCGGGGTGCGCACCGCGTCAGCGATGTACACGTCACGCACCGGCCTACCAGTCAGTTGGCCGAAGTGAGCAGAAGAGATGCAGACCTGCTCATGGGAGGGCGACTAGCGACTTGTCTACGGCGGCAACAAGCTGTTCGATCTCAGCTTCGCTCATCGGCGTGGAGATTGCTCCAGCGCCGCTGTAGATGAGGAGGATTCCGCAGTCGAGCATGCTGTCGTGGAAGTGCTTGAGCCGTTTGGCGGCGACGGGAGTGGGGCGGCTTTCCCTGTAGTTGGTGGGAGCGTCAGGGCGCATGTGGATTCGGAACATGGATCCGGCGCCAGTAACGCTGGCAGGCGTGCCGCGGCTTCCTATGACGTCATTGATGCCTTCGATGGCGAGTTTGGCTAGGCGATTGACGTGCTCGATTTGGGTGTGGTCGTAGAGTTCCATAGCGGTGAGCCCCGCGTTCATAGTGATGGGATTGGCGGAAAATGTGCCGGAGTACGGCAGCAGGTATTGGTCGCCGAGGGGGTTCATGAGTTCCATGATCTCGGCTCGACCGGCGATGGCGCCGACAGGAAAGCCGCCTCCGATGATCTTTCCCATTGCGGTGATGTCGGGGGCCAGGTTGTAATTCTGCTGGGCACCGCCGTAAGCGGTACGCAGGGTGATGACTTCGTCAACGACCAGCAGGGCGCCGCTGTCGGCGGTCCACTCTTGCAGGGCGGCGGCGTATCTGGGGGTCGAGGGGCACAGGCCAGCCCAGTGGGGCATGACGTCCAACAGGACGCAGGCGATCTGATCGGCGTGGCGGTCGAGGATTGCCAGCGCTCGTTCCGGGTCGTTGTAGGGGATGATGACAACGTCGTCGAGGACAGAAGGAGGGGTTCCGTGGGCGACGGGCACCGAAGCGGGGCTGTCCATGTCTCCCCAATTGTCGGGAGCGGCGGTTTGGCTGACTTCGGCGTAGTCGTAGAGGCCGTGGTAGGCGCCTTCGGACTTGGCGATTTTGGGCCGCCCGGTGAAGGACCGAGCGGCTTTGACAGCTCCCATGACTGCTTCAGTGCCTGAGTTGACGAACCGGACCTTCTCGAAGTTGGTGTTGCGAGAACAGAGGTACTCGGCGTAGCGCACCTCGGCTTCGGTGGTGAGGGTGGACGCGGTGCCTTTGGCTAATTGGGCGGTTACGGCGGCGACGATTGCGGGGTGGGCGTGGCCGTGGATGAGGGAGGCCATGTTGTTGGCGAAATCGATCCTTTCGGCTCCGTCGACATCGGTTATGCGGCAGCCGGAAGCGTGGGCGGCGTAGAGCGGATGGGGTTTGCGGATAGCGCTGTTGCGGCTAGCCCCTCCGGGCATCACTCGCAGCGCCCGCTTGTACAGCGACCGGGATGCGTTAGCGGCCGGCTCAATCATGGGCTTCCCAAACCGGGCCGGTTTCCTGTGTTGGGCGAGCGTCGTGGACGGCGGCGGCGGTACGGGCGGCCACGTCCTCGAAGCTGACCCCGGGGGTGAGTTCTAAGAGCTCGAATCCGTCGGGCCCGATGTCGATGACGGCGAGGTCGGTGTAGATGCGATTCACCGCTCCCCGACCGGTGATCGGGTATGAACAGCGATCCACCAGTTTGGGGGCTCCGTCGCGGGTGCAGTGGGAAGTCATCACATACACATTCTTGACACCTGAGACAAGGTCCATGGCCCCGCCGACGGCGGGGATAGCGTCGGGGGCGCCGGTGGACCAGTTGGCGAGGTCGCCGTTCGCGGCGACCTCGAGGGCGCCAAGGACGCAGATGTCAAGGTGGCCGCCGCGGATCATGGTGAAGCTGTCGCCGTGGTGGAAGTATGACGCGCCCGCCAGGGCGGTTACCGGCTGTTTGCCAGCGTTGATCAGCTCGGGATCCATGGCCGTGCCAGTAGGTGGCGGTCCCATACCAAGGAGCCCGTTCTCGGTATGAAAGATGACCTCGCGTCCTGGGGGGATGTGCTGGGCGACCAACTCGGGCATGCCGATGCCCAAGTTCACATAAGCACCGTCTGGTATGTCCTTGGCGGCGCGGGCGGCCATCTCGTCTCGGCTGCGACCACTGAGCCTCGTTGGCCAACTCATGGGTAGACAGCGCCTTCGGCGACGAGTTGCGACTCGTGAGCCGGGTCGGGGACCCCGACGACCCGGTTGACAAAGATGCCGGGGGTGATGACAGTCTCCGGATCTATGGAACCGGGCCGGTCGACAACGGCGGCCTGCACGATGGTGATGGCGGAGGCGGCAGCCATCAGAGGAGAGAAGTTGCGGGCTGTCTTGTTATAGACGAGGTTGCCATGCCAATCGGCCCGTCGGGCCTTGATCAGAGCGAAATCGGCGGAGAGGGCGTGCTCCAGCAGGCAATTGGTCCCGTCGAAGTCCCGTTGCTCCTTGCCGTCTTCGAGGTCGGTACCAGCCGCGGTGGGCGTATAGAAGGCAGGGATCCCGGCCCCGCCGGCTCGGATCCGCTCGGCGAGGGTGCCCTGAGGGACCAGTTCAAGCTCGATGTGCCCTGCCCGGTATAGGTCGGGGAACGCCCTGGAGTTAGCGCTTCGGGGGTAGGAGCAGATCATCTTGTCGACCCGTCCGGCTCTGATGAGCGCGGCGAGGCCGACTTGTCCGGTGCCGGTGTTGTTGTTGACGACGGTAAGCCCTCTGGCCCCCTGGTCGATGAGGGCGTGAATCAGCTCGATGGGGCTTCCCGCCTCGCCGAACCCTCCGATCATTACGGTGGAACCGTCGGTGATGCCAGCAACGGCTTGGACGGGGCCGGCGACCCGCTTGTCGATCACCGCGCCTTCTCGCTCAGGCTGAGATGGCGGCCAGATCGCCAGCGGCGACCGGCTTGACCCGGGTGTAGTCGAACAAGCCGGCCTCGTCGAACAACACTCGATCCTCGTAGTCGTCGAACCAGAGGGCCTTCGGGTTGCGGCCGACGATGCACACCTTTCCCCGGTCGGGCGCTTCGGCGGCGCTGCGGAGGATCTTGAAGACAACAACTCCGTTCTCGGCTCCCGCAAGGCCGGGGATCGGCTCGTCGGTCACCGCGGACACCTCGGTCTTTCCCTTGTAGTGGGTGATGGACAGGCGGGCGTGGGCTTCCACCCCGGACAGCCCCTTCTGGGATTCGTTGAGGGTGCGCCAGGCGTCTTCGATGGCCACGTTGAACGCCCGGTAGGCGACGATGTCACGTCCGCAGAAGAAGTAGTGGTTCTCGATGCCGACCCGCTTCAGGGTTCGCTGGAGGATGCGCAGTGCGTCGGGGTCGTTGTTGACCCCCCTGATGATGGGCGACTGGTTCTCCACGCTGATCCACCCTCGGGACACGACCGCCTCGACGGCCCGCTGGGTGCTGGGGTTCCATTCGTGGAACCCGTTCTGGTCCTCGATGTAGTTCCCGTCGGGGTCTTTAACGAGGATCTCGTCGGGGTGGTTGAAGTGGGTCATCAACCGGAACCCGAGGTCCGGATAGGTGTCGTGGAAGCGGTCCATCATGTCCAAGAAGGCGTCGTCGAAGCGGTCGGGATAGAAGGCCAGCTCCTTGGTGCCGAGCCGAATTGCCTCCACCCCGGCTTCGGCTAGGGCGGTGAACCAGGCGGCCAGCTTGTTGTTGGGCAACACCATGGGGTCGCCGCCGGACAGAAGAATCTCGCGGAGCTTCTCCCGCCCCGTTTCGGGGTGGCGGCCACCGTTGGCGGCCACTGCGGCGTTGTGAGCCTTGATGTAGTCGGTGACCTCGAGGACTTGGGCGAGTCCCTTCTTCTCGACAGTGCCGTCATGGCGCTCGACCGGCTTGCGGGCAATCAGCTCTTCCCGGTAGCAGAACCGGCAGTGCGCCGAGCACGTCGAGATGACATACAGAAGGCCCATCTCGTACTTGTGGATGAGGCCTTCGACGGGGCTGTAGTCCATTTGGTTGCCGGGATCCTCGGCACCGTCCAGGTTGAGGGTCTCATCGGGCGATGCCTTGACGAGCTTCTGAAGCTGAGGGCTGTTCTTGGCCATCTCAAAAAAGTGGCGGGTGATCTTCACCGGCATCCGCGACTCGATGTCCCGCTCGGAACCCCTGATCTGGAGCAGCTTCTCGATTTCGGAGGGGCTGTAGAATCCCAGCATGTCGTCGGGGGCAGTGCCGTTGATAAAGGGGTCGAGGCCGTTGAGGATCTGGCGGTCGTACCGGGGATTTTCGACAGAGTCGAGGACCAGCCTCTCCCGTTCGACCGGCTCGTATTTTGCTCTTGCCATGATCGGTTCAGACCTCCGCTCGCTTCGGTTTCCTGGAGAACTGCCGACCAGTGATGTTCACTGATGAACAGTATCCTTCGATGATTGTACTATACTGCACAATTATTTCCACGTCGATTTGCGCCCCGCATGGCTTCTGAGGCCGACGTCGGGCTCTTGCAGTCGGCGACGGTGGCCGAGCTGATCGCCAGGGCCGGGGAAGAGCTGACCCCGACCGACCGGCGGATAGCGGAGGCCGTGGTCGCCGAGCCCACACTGCTGGCGTTCGGAACAGTCTCGGACCTGGCCGACCGCATCGGCACCAGCCGACCGTCCATCGTCCGGTTCGCCACCAAGCTCGGCCTCGACGGATATGCCTCGCTCCAGGCCGTGGCCCGCCAGGGAGTTGAGGACGCGCTGACACGCCCTCGTGACCGCATTCGCCGCGACCCATCTCGGCAGCCGACAGATCTGGACAACCTGGCCGCCGGGTTCGAATCGGCAGCCGCCGCAGCAGCCAGAGGCGAAATACGCGCCATTGCCGAAAGGGCGGCCTCGGCTGAATCGGTATGGGTCGTGTCTGGTGAAACCTCGTTGGCTGGTGCCCAGGCGCTGCGCAGCGGCCTCTCAATGATCCGCACCCGGGTGCATCTGGTCGAGGAGCATACGGTGGGCCGCGACCTAGTCGACGCCGGGCCCAACGACCTAGGAATCGTCATCGATTTCTACCGCTATCGCCGCTCTTCGGTCGCTGCTACACGGACGCTGGCCAGCCACGGTGTCCCTGTCGCCGCTATCACCGACAGCCCGCTGTCGCCGCTGGCCACATCAGCGGATGTGCTCTGCCAGCTGACGGTTCCCGCTGTCGGCCCATTCGACAGCTCCGTTCCGGCGGTGGTCGTCGCCGAGCTCATCGTTGCCGAGGTCGCCGCCATCAACCGTGGCGAAGCCCAGGAGCGCATTGACCAACTAGAAGCGCTCTGGTCCGAGACCGATACTTTCTTGCCCTCCGACTAGCCCGCGCCTAAAGCTTGGTTCCCCCCAAGTTGGATGCTGTGCAACGACAGAGTCGCACACACCCCGGCTGGTGGCCGGTGCCGGCTTGGGCGGAGGGCGGTGGTGTGTCTGTATCGTGGGCGTTCGGGTTTTGCGGACTGGCCGTGCCAGAGGCCTGGTTGTTGTGTCGATCTGCGAGGCCCGGGGCCGGGCGGGGGACTCGAACCGGCAGGCGTGTCGCCGCTGGCAAGTGTTGACACGCTTTTCGGACGAGCCCCCGCCCAGCTACCCAGGGAGGGGGACCCTGGTTGCCTCTATTCGACGAATGTGGATGCCGGGTAGAACTCGACGTTGACCCATTCGCCGTTCTGGGCCTGTTGGATGGTGTAGGCACCGGAGACGGTTCCGGACGGGTCGAACACGAGCGGCCCGGAGGCTCCTTCGTAGTTGATGTCGTCACCGTCTGCGAGGGCATCGCGGCCTTCGGAGAAGGTCGACACGGCGGTTCCGCCGTCCGAGACATCGCGGATGACCGAGTTGATCCCCGCTCCGTCGCATTGTCCGCTTGCTTCGAGGGACAGGGCCACCAAGGTGACCATGTCGAACGAGTTCGGGGCGAACGGCGCGCCAGCTCCGGAGTACCGCTCCTCGAAGGAGATGAACTCGGGCAGCGATGGGTCGGCGTCGGCGAACTCGACGAACGCCTTGTCGTTGATCAGTTCGGCACCGACGGCATCGAAGATCTCAGGGACGGCCAAATCGGCGGTGAACAGCCATTCACCGTCGAACCCGCCTGCAACGGCCTCTTTGATGAGGGTGACGCCAGATTCCTGACCTCCAGCCAAGAAGATGGCATCGGGGTTGCTGGCGAGCACCGAGGTCAGCTCAGCCTGGTAGGACGGCTGGCCCGGGTTGTAAACGACGAAGTCGGTTATATCGATGCCGGCTTCTTCGACTTCGGTTCTGGCCACTTCGGCCGGGGAGATGGTGGATTCCTCGTTCTGGACCATGAACGCCACCGATCCGTAGCCCCGTGTGGACAGCCACAGCCCTGAGGCGGCGCCGTCACCAAGATCTGAGGAAACAGTCCGGTAGACGAAGTCGCCGCCGAGTTCATTGAGGGTGATGGTGCCTGCATAGGGCGACATGATCACGACCTGCTCTCGCTTGGCGAGGTCAACGAGGGCGACCATGATCCCCGAGGTGGGCCCGAGGATTGCGATCGCACCTTCGCTCTCGATCATGTTGGTCGCCTCGCGGATGCCCGTTTCGGGATCGCCACCGGTGTCGGCAACGACGGTGCGGATGTTTCCGCAGACGGTGCCTCCGGCCGCGTTGATCTCCCCTACGCCGAACTCAATGGCGTCGGCCACGATCTTGCCGAACTCGCCCAGTTCCCCGGTGAGGGGGACGAGCACGCCGATGGTGACCTCGCCGCGCTCGGCGGGCTCGTCGGCCGGTTCGGGCGCTGGCGCCTCGGCGGCGGGCTCGTCGGCCGGTTCGGGCGCTGGTGCTTCGGCGGTCGCTTCAGGCGCTGCGTCTTCGACTGGGGCGACTACGCCGTCGCCGTCGTCGTCGTTGCCGCAGGCTGCTGCGACCACCGCCAGCGCAAGCATGGCCGCGGCTATCCGCAGCCACTTGGCTCTTGTCCGTAGCATTTTGGTTCCTTTCTTTGTTGTTGGTTTCACGTCGGTTCCTTCCTTGGGGTAGTCGGTTTCACGTCGGTTCCTTTCACGGTGGTGGTCTGCTTCATGTCGGCTTTTCTGCGCGGCTCGTTGTCTCTGTGTCGGACGGGCGGGGCGGTGGGGTCTTGTCCCGGCCTTCGAGGAGGAGCTCTTGGAGGTGGCCGGGAGCGAGTAATTCGCCGCTGTCGAGCTCGGCGGTGCTCCTGCCCCCTTCGAGCAGGCATGCTCTTGCGGAGGCGGCGAGGATCTTCTCGGGGCTTTGCTCGACGACCCAAACGACGGCCATGCCTTCGGCGGCGAGCGAGCTAACCCACCTGACCATTTGGCCGACGAACAGGGGGGCGAGCCCGGCGGTCGGTTCGTCGAGTAGTAGCACTTTGGGTTCGGCGATCAGCGCGCATGACACCGCGAGGGTCTGCCTTTCCCCGCCGGAGAGGGTGGCGGCCCGCTGCGAGGCCCGCTCGGCGAGAATGGGAAATCGGTCGAACACGCCGTCGGTGCGCTGGGCGGCGTCGGGGAACGCCAGCGACGCGACTCGGAGGTTGTCTCTCACGGTGAGCTCGCGGAACACGTTATGGTCCTGGGGGACGTAGCCGACACCCAGGCGGGCGACCTGCTGGGGGGCGAGTCCTGCCAGGTGATGGCCACCAAGGGTGGCGGTTCCGCCGGTTGCGGGTAGGTGGCCGGCGATGGTTTTCATAAGGGTGGTCTTGCCGGCCCCGTTGGGGCCGAGCACCACGACGATCTCGCCGGACGACGCTTTGAGGTCGACGCCATGGAGGACGGTGACTTTCCCGTACCCAGAGATCAGCCCGGCTACTTCAAGCTGCATGGTCTTCTCCCAGATAGGCGGAGATAACGGCCGGGTCGCCACGTATGTCAGCCGGGGGGCCTTGGGCAAGGAGTCGGCCCTGGGTCAGCACCAGGATGTGCTCGGCGATGGCCAGCAGGAAGTGGAGGTTGTGCTCGACTACGACCAGGGTCATGCCGCCGGAGTGGAGTTCGACGAGCAGCTCTGCAAGGCGGTCTTGGAGGAGCGGGTGGACGCCGGCGGTGGGCTCGTCGAGCAGCAGCAGGGTGGGACGGCGGATCAGCTGGCGGGCCACTCCGAGCATGCGGAGCTCGCCGCCCGACAGGTCGGTCACCGGCTCGGCTTCCCGGTCGGCGAGGCCGACTTGGCCGAGTATGTCTCGTGCATGGTCGACCAGTCCGGCCTCGTGCCGCCGCCAGGAGCGACCGAACGCGGACCGGAGCTGTTCTCCTGGGCTAGTCGCTCCGACAACAACGTTCTCGAGGACCGTGAGCGATTCGAATGTGCGAGGGGTCTGAAAGGTGCGGCCAATGCCGTGCTCGGCTCTCTCATGGGAGGTGGCTGTGGTGATGTCCTTGCCGTCGAAGATGACTGTGCCGGAGTCGGCGGGGAGTACGCCGGACAACAAGTTGAACATGGTCGACTTGCCCGCCCCGTTTGGCCCGATGAGGCCGACAAACGCTCCCCGTCCGATGTCGACTGTCAGGCCCCTGTCGCCGCCTAGGGCCTGGATGCCGGCGAACCGCTTGGAGATGCCGTCTACCTCAAGTAGCGCATCAACCGTGTGAACTCCGGCGGGCTGCGCTTCGGTCATGTCCGGGCCTTCATTCGGCGTTGGATCCGGTCGAACGGCTGGAAGCGGAGAACCGCAATGAACAGCAGGCCCGTGAAGATGTGCTCGACGGAGGCGGCGATCTGCGCGGAGCGGACCGTCTCGAACGGCCACGCCCGGACGACTTCTTCGAAGAACACCAGGCCGAACGCGCCGAGCATGGCCCCATACACCGACCGCTCACCGCCGAGGACCAGGGCGATCCACACGATAAAGGTGACCTCGGCAGTGAACAGCGATGGCTGAGCGAGGGTGGTGAACATTGCATACACCGCTCCGGCCAACCCGACCGGCACCGCGGAGATCAGGAATACTTGCCGACGCATGTTCGCGGCGGGTTTGCCTGACGACTCAGCAGCGACCTCGTCGTCTCTTATGGCGTCGAGCGCCCGCCCGTAGGGGGAGGCCAGAAGCTGGCGGAACGCTAGGAGAGTGGCTAGCAGGAGCAGCGCGGCGACGGCGGCGAACACGTATTTCTCTTCGATCGGGCCCCAATCGCCGAAGGGCCGCTCGACATTGGACAGACCAACGGTTCCGTTGCCGATGCGGCGCTCGTTGAGCAGGAACGAGTGGAACACTTCGGCAAAGGCGAATGTCGTGAGTGCGAGGTACTCGCCTCGGAGTCTCAGCGTCGGCCAGCCGGTCAGCGCGGCGAACGCCAATGCAGCGGTACCGGCTGCCAAAACCCCGGCCCACCATGGCCAGTCGAGGCCGAATGCGTACTGGTCGAGCCCTTTGGGGGACGGCTGGGTGAAGATGGCGTAGGTGTAGGCGCCGACGGCGAAGTAGGCGACGATCCCGAAGTTGATCATCCCCCCTCGGGCGTACTGGAGATTCAGCGCCAGGGTGACGACGCCGAAAATGGAGCCGATGGTGGCGACGGTGATGAGCAGCTGTGGCCAGTTCATGCTGCCTTAGTCCCTGCGAGGCCTTCGGAGCGGAACAGCAGCACGATGATCACGATGGAGAACGCGACGAGCGGCCGGTACCCGGCAGGGATCCAGTAGACGGACACGTCCATGGCGATGCCAATGATCAGACCGGAGGCAATGACGGTGTACAGAGATCCGAGGCCAGCGAGGATCGCGACGGCGAGAATCTGCAGTATCTGGTGGAAGGGAAGGTCGGTTGTCAAGGTGGCGATGACGGCGAGCATCACACCGGCAACCCCGGCCAAGCCCGACGACAGCAGCCAGGTAACCCGAGAGGTGGTGCGCACGTCGATGCCGCGGGACGCTGCCAACTCTGGATTGACGGCCCTTGCGCGGATGGCAAGACCGATGCGGGTGCGGTTGAGGAACAGGGCCAGCGACACCGACACCGCAGCCGCGAGAGCAACGACGATGATCTGATAGTCGGTGACACGGATACCGAACGGCTTGTAGGTGGTGGCGAGGCCGATGTCGAGCGTTCTGATGCCAGTGCCAACCATCGCATCGATGACGCCGCCGATGACGAACGCCACTCCGGTTGACGTAATCAAGAGAACCGCCGGACCCCGCCTCCGGATCGGGTCGTAGATCGTCCGGGCTATGACGAGGCCGACCAGCGCGGTGAAAATGACGGCGGCGGGGCCGGCGATCAGGATGTGCCAGCCCTGCGACGCGTTAAGCCACCAGGTGGTGAACGCGCCAATCCCCAACAGCTCGGCGTGGGCGATGTTCAAGAACCCCTCGACCTGCCGGGTCAAAGAGAAACCGATAGTGGCCAGGATGAGGAAGCACCCGGTCACGATCCCGGCGGTCAAGTATTGGAGGAACAACATCGCCTGTCTCGTTTTCGGCTCAGTCGTAGTTTCGGACTTCGAATGTGATCGCCCCGCCGGGGCTCACCCACGGCCCGTGGGGCATTCCGGGGGGCCGGCAGGCGTACATCCCAGCGGTGAACGTCTTGTCCAAGGACAGGTCGTGGATGGCCCCCTCCACCAGCCACAGCTCTTCCCAGAAGTCGTGACGCTGCACCCCGGCTTCTGATGTGTCGGTTCCCGGCAGGAACTTCAAAAGCCTGGTGTACGAGCCTGTGTCGGGATCGCTGGCGAGGGTCTTGCTGTAGAGGCCTTCTATGCCAGCTTCAGGCTCCCAGGCAATCAGGTCGGGGTCGAAGAACTCAATCTCTTGTTTTCCCATGTCAGTTGTCCTCCAATACGTTGATGACGGAATACGCGGCGGTCAGGGACCGAGCAGTCACGGGATCGCGCAGCTCGGCTTTGAAGCTGGGGTGGTATTCAAATTCGCCGAGCGCGGGGATAGTTCCGGACAGGATCACCGTGCCGGTCATCGGCCCTCCGAACCTGTCCTCCACCAACCTGAGCAACTCCGATGGCGGCTTAAGGGCGGCGACGGGACCGGCCTGGTAAGGGGTGTTGGCGTCAGAGGGGGTGGTCGCCCTGAAACTGAGGTCGTCCCAGTGGTCCTCGAGTTCGCTGAGCCGCCACACGTCTGCCGACAGCACCTTTTGGCAGGTCTGCTTGGAGGCGGCCATGTCGACTGTTTCCAGGGCCCGGTCGGTGTGGTCGGACGCGGCAGCGACCCACACCTCGCCGTCGCCGACAAGAAGGGCATATTCGACTTCGCCGCACGACGATGCTGTTGCCACCTCGATGGCAGTGTCGGTGGTGAGTCGGTCGGCGCCCAGCACGAAGTAGGACGGCACCTCGTCGGGCGGGGCGATACCCTCCTCCTCGAGTTTGGCGATGTAGGCGGCGACGGCGTCCGAGTCTCTGGCGGTGTAGCCGGCGAGGATGAGCCGTCTGGCGGTGAACCGGACCGGGGTTCCGTCGTCAGTACGGAGCACCAGGTCGTTGCCGGGCTCTCCGAGGAGGCGGCGGTCGGCGAGGGCGGGAAACTTACTGCGGGCGGCCTTTGCGGCAACGGGATCGATTCGGGCGGCGATGGTGCCGGGTTCGCCGTTTAGGGAAGCGACGGTGGTGCCCCACGGGTCGATGACCGCGGAGCGGCCGCACAACGCTGTCTGGTAGCCGGTCTGCCCAGCCCCATTGCTGGCGATCATGAACGCCTGGTTCTCGATGGCGCGGGCACGAAGCAATGTCAACCATGCCTCAACTCTCGGATACGGCCAGGCCGACGCCACCAAGAAGCCGATGGCGCCCATCTCGGTCATGCGGCGGAACAGCTCGGGGAACCTCAGGTCGTAGCAGACGGCTAGGCCGAACCGGCCTAGCGGCGTGTCGGCGACAATGGCTTCTGTGCCCGGGGTGAGGTATTCCTGCTCTTTGCTGCCGTAGCCAAACAGGTGCATCTTCCGGTACCGGCCCAGCTGCTCACCGTCAGGACCGAACAGATAGGAAGTGTTATAGAGCGTCCCGCCGTCGCCCTCGATCAACGATCCGGCGTGAAGGCAGCTACCGGTCTCGACGGCGAGCGCTGCCAGGCGGTCGAGCAGCTTCGGGGTCATTTCCGAAGCCGTCTGGTAGCCGTCAAATGAGAAATACCCGGGATACCACGCCTCCGGGAGGATGATCAGGTCAGAATCAGCGGCCTCTCGGATTTGCTGTTCGGCAGTTCCGATCAGATCGGGTGCCGTGGCCGGCAACTGGATGAGCGAGACGGTGGTCATCTCTGATCTCCCTGTTGTTGTGCCCTATTGAGGAGGGCGAGGACCCGCTCGGGCGTGAGAGGCAGTTCGGCGACCACGGCGTCTCCGACGGGAGACAAGGCGTCTTCGATGGCTGAGGCAATGGCCGCTCCGGGGGCGATGGCGCCACCCTCTCCCATGCCTTTGAGTCCGCCGATAGTGTGCGGAGAAGGAGTTTCAAGGTGGTCGACTGCGAAGTCGGGGATGTCGGTCATAGTGGGGATGAGGTAGTCCGAGAACGTCGAAGTCAGCAGACGGGCCTCGTCGTCGTAGACAAACTCTTCAAATAGGGCGGTGCCGATTCCCTGGGCGACCCCTCCGAATATCTGGCCCTCGACGATGGTCGGGTTGATCATCGGTCCGCAGTCCTCGACGATCGCGTACGACAGGACGATGGTCTTGCCAGTGAGAGGGTCGACTTCTACTGAGGCAAGATGGGCAGCGTTGGTGTACACCCCGGTGCCGGGGTCAGCGTCATATGTACGCGACGCCTCCAGGATCGGCTCGACCCCGCGAGGGAGGGACTCGGGGCGCTGGTATACGAGCCGGCAGAGCTCGGCGGTCTCGATGAACGCGCCGGGCGACCCCGACACCGAAAGGCGGTTCTGGCCGATCACAATGTCGGCGGGCGAAGCCTCGAGGCGATGGGCGGCGACCTGGCGGAGTGTGTCACCGACAGCGTCAGCGGCTTTGACGACCGCCCCACCGGCAAGCACCGCGGAGCGGCTCGCGAACGTGCCAGCCCCGTAGGCCACCTGATCGGTGTCGCCATACTCCACCCTTATGTCCTCAAGGCGCAGGCCGAGCCGGTCGGCTGCAATCTGGGCGAGGGTGGTCTCCAGCCCTTGGCCGTGATCGTGGATCGACGCGGACACAACTGCGGTACCGGTAGCGTCGAGGCGAACCTTGGCCGTCTCGTAGCCGAACACTATCGGCACGCCCCGCTGCTGAAACTCTCGCGTGGTATGCGCGGTTTGCTCGGTGAACACGGCCAGCCCGATCCCGAACAGGCGGCCTTCGGCCCGGGCTAAGGCCTGGTCGGCAAGCAGCCGGTCGTAACCGCTAGCTTCGAGAACCTTGTCCAGCGATTCGGGCAGCGACCCGGAGTCGTAGACCAGCCCGGACGGGGAGTGCCATGGATAGTCGCCCGGGCCAATGAGGTTGCGACGGCGAACTTCGGCCCGGTCGATGCCCCGGTGTTTGGCGATCCTGTCGATGAGCCGCTCTATGGAGAAGCACGCTGCCGGGCGAGCCACGCCTCGGTACGCACCGTATGGGGCCTTGTTGGTGCAATAAGCCGTGCCGGTCACCGAGTACTCCTGCACTCGGTAGGGCCCGGGGAGGATGCCCATTGCCATACCGCAATCCATGGTCGACGTCCACGGGAACACCGAGTAGGCACCCATGTCGACGGCGATATCGGCCTCTAATGCAGTCAATACGCCATCGTCGTCGAAGTAACCGGTCACCTGGTGGCGGTGCTCTCGTGAGTGGTGGGAGGCGAAGAAGTGCTCGCGGCGATCTTCTACCCATTTCACCGGCCGGTCTAGCTCGCGGGCAGCCAAACAGCAGGCGACCTCTTCGGGGTACAGCTGGGCCTTGACCCCGAACCCCCCACCCACATCGGGGGAGATAACCCTTATGCGGCTTTCTGCCACCCCGAGAGCGTCGGCAAGGCCAGCTCGTATCAGATGCGGAATCTGGGTGGTAGTCCAAAGCTCGAACAATCCGGAGCCCCGGTCGTAGCGGGCGACGCACGCTCGTCCCTCCATCGGGATGGCCCCGTGGCGGGCATTGCGAAGCTCGATGGTCACGCGGTGAGCGGCGGACCCGGCCACCCTTTCGAATCCGCCGGTTGCCATCGACCGCCGCACGAATGCGTGGCCGGTCCACCCGGCGTGGACTGGTTCTCGGCCGTCTCCAAGCGCGTCGTCGAGCCCGGCGACTGGCTCCAATGGGAGTACCGAGAAAAAGACGTCCTCGGCCGCGTCCTCGGCTGCGTATTCATCTTCGGCGACAACCATGGCAACCGCCTCACCGGCGAACCGGGTTCGGTCGGTGGCCAGAATGGGCTGCGAGGACGTTTGGAACCCCTCGTAGGCGGATACGCAACGGATCTCTGCGCCGGCGAAGTCGTCGCCGGTGAACACCGCCCGCACCTTTTCGCATGCGAGGGCCTTTCCGACGTCGAAGTCGAAGATGTCGGACGACGATTCGTCGGAGCGAACGAATTTGGCGTACAGAGAGCCAGCGAAATCGAGGTCGGCTACGAACCGGCCCTGTCCTTTGAGCAGCCGGTCGTCCTCCACCCTTGGAACCCGCGCGCCAAATAGCCGTGGCTCCGGGGCGCTCATAGCTCGCCTCCCGCGGCAGTGCCGAAGGTCTGCTCGCTCATCTTGGGCCCCTAGAGGTGCTTCCGAGCGCTTGCTCAACGGCGTCAACGATCTGGTGGTAGCCGGTGCAGCGGCAGAGGTTTCCAGCAAGCTGCTCCCTTATCAGGTCGCGAGAAGGCGAGGAGGCCGTTTCAGCAGCCATTTCGGAGACAGCCATCAACAGCCCGGGGGTGCAGAACCCGCATTGGAGGCCGTGGCAGCTTTTGAACGCCTGCTGGACGATGCTCAGCTGCTCCCCGTCGGCCAGCCCCTCCACTGTGCTCACCATCGACCCGTTGGCCTGGGCTGCGAGCATGAGACACGACCGGGCGGATGCGCCGTCGATGAGCACTGTGCAAGACCCGCAGTAGCCGTGCTCGCATCCGACGTGCGTCCCGGTCAACCCGATTACGCCCCGCAGGAAATCCGACAGCAGCATCCGCCCGTCGACCTCGGTCGTGACGGCCCGCCCGTTTACCTCCATAGATATCTCAACCATCTGGTCGCCTTCCGGCGCGGCGGGTCAGAGCCTGGGTGGCGGCTCGAAGCACCTGGGCGTACACCAATTGTTTGCGGTAGGCGGTGGACCCATGGGCGTCACCAGCCGGATCGAACGCGTCGCGGGCCGCCTCCGCGGCCGCTCTCGGGTCGCTGGCGTCAGCCAGTGCGGCTTCGGCTTCGGCGCATCGCACCGGCCGATCGGCCACCCCGGCCAACGCGACCCTCGTCTCGCCGGACCGGTCGGAGCTGTCCGCGCAGGCGACTGCGGCCACCACAACCGCGAAGTCGCCGGTGCGGCGCTGAAACTCTGAGAATCCCCAGTTTCCGGCGAATCGAGAGCCAAACCGGACAGACGAGACAATCTCGTCGGGCCGGCGGGCTGTTGTGAACACAGACTTGAAAAAATCACTGGCGTCGACCTGCCGGACCCCGGAGCTCGACCGCATCTCGACAGAGCCGTCGAGGGCCAACAGTACCGCTGGCCATTCAGCGGAAGGGTCGGCGTGCGCGACGCTGCCGCCGACGGTGCCTCGGTTGCGAATTGCCCGAAAGCCGATGAGCCCCGCAGCCTCGCGGGCCATCGGCAGAAGCCGGGCTACTTCGGGGTCGGTCTCCATCTTCCGGTGAGTGACAAGTGCTCCGACCGACACCGAGCACTCTCCGGCCTCTACATAGCCGAGCCCATCGATGCGGGCGATGTCTACCACCTCGGCTGGCCGGGCCAGCCTTAGGTTCAGCATGGGGATCAGGCTTTGCCCACCCGACAAAACCACCGCGTCGTCGCCGTAGGTGGCGAGCAGGTCTAACGCCTCATCCAGCGAGGACGGCGCGTGATACCTGAATTTCGGCGGCTTCATCTTGTCCGCATTTCCATGCCCCCCGGCCTGCTGATCGTCTCGGCAGGCTGTGGGCCGGTCCCAGAGGGGGAGGGGCCGAGGCCCAAGCCCGCCGACAAGCAGTCAACCATAGATCAAATATGAAATCAAATATTGGATATAGTTGATCGGAAGTGGTAAGAATTCGGCTAGGGTGTCACCGAGGCACCCTTGCAGCGACAGGCAAAGCGTGCCGACCGATCACTGCTCACTTGAACGACACGGGGGAATCCTGGAAGTGGCTGAACAAGCAGCATTTGCCTCAGCCCCACCTGTGATCCAGCCCACCGTCCCCGAGATGGTGCTGCACTACCTCCGCAGACTGCTCGTCACTGGCGAGCTCGCGCCTGGCGACAAGGTCCCTCTTGAAACCGTCGCGAAGAGTTGCGGTGTCAGTCCCGTGCCGGTACGAGAAGCCCTCAAACAGCTTCAGAACGAGGGAGTAGTGGTCAACGAGCCGCGCCGGGGCTACTGGGTGACGACGCATTCCAAGGCCGAGTTCACCGAACTCCAAGACATTACCTCCCTCCTTGAGCGCGAGGCGATGGCGCTGGGAGCGCCCAAGCTCACCGACAAAGACATCCAGCAAATGGACGACTTCCGGACCGACATGGAGAACGCCCTCGCCGAGGGCGACCTCTGGACCACCAACGTCGCCCATCGTGAGATGCACTTCGTCCCTTATCGGGCTTCCGGCAAGCCCCGGCTTGTCAAGGAGATAGAGCGGCTGTGGGAGCACACCGACCACTACCGAGTCCTCTACCTCCACAAACACCGCGACGTCCAGGAGGTTTCCCTCGCCCAGCACCTCGACCTCATCGAAGCGTGCCGGACGAGAGATCCGAACAAGGTGATCGAGGCGATGAGCATCCACCGTGAATACGCCACCGCCACCATCACCCCCGGCCTCCTAGACGAGGACGGCAACTAAGCGCGCCGCGCTGCTCCGCTGCGATAACACCAAAAAAGGAGCAACAAGCCATGCGCTTCGGAGCCTGGATCCCTTCCTATGCCTACCCGGGGCTCGACTACGAGCGGGCCCGTCAGGGCACCGACACCTTCGCAAAGAAGGCCAACGAATACGACATCGACCTGTGGGTCATCGACCACCTCCTCCACGCCCCCGGCCTGTACGGGATGCCCTGGCTGGAACCGATGACAGTGCTGACTCACGCCGCCGCCGTCGCCCCCGACGTGCAGATGGTCGGAACTGGAATCCTTGTGGTGCCCCTCCGTCACCCCGTCGTATTGGCCAAAGAGGTCGCCACCATGGACTACCTCACAGGCGGCCGATACCAATTCGGCATCGGCCCCGGCTGGTACGGTCCCGAATTCGACGCAACCGGCACGCATATCAGTGAGCGGGGCAAACGCACCGACGAGATACTTGAAGCCGTCCGCCTGCTCCTCACAACCCCCGACGCCAGCTACGAAGGCGAGTTCTACTCCTTCGACAGAGTCACTATCGATCCCCGACCCCCCAAGATGCCAAACGTGTGGGTCGCCGGCGGGTCCCGCATCCCCGACGGCGCCTACGACAACGACCGGCCAATACTGGCCAAAACCGTACTCAACCGCATTCTCGGCGCCGATTGGTGGCTCTCGCGCTGCTCTGGCCAACAGGAGTGGGTCCACAACGACTGGCAGACCATCAAAGATGCCGCCGCCTCTCGGGGCTCCAAGCCGCCCCGGTTCGGCCACTGCAACTTCATCTACATCGTGGACACCAATGATCCCGTCAGAGCCCGTGAAGAGCAGCACATCTACTTCGAGCAGGCCATGGGCACCCACCGCACCCGCGACCACCTCGAGAAGAGCTACTTCTTCGGATCCATCGACGAGATCGTCAACCGCTTACGCGACCTCAAAGACGGCGGGTGCGAATACATCGTGCTTGGCCCCACCAGCGACAACCCCGAACAGCTCGACTTGCTCCACAACCTCGTCATTCCCCAGGTCAATGGCTGATGGGGTCGTTGTGACTAGAAGAGGCTGGGGACTCCCAACTCGGTTCCGCCGGTGACGGGGAGGGTGGTGCCGGTGATGTAGGCGGCTTTGGGGGAGGCCAGAAAGACGATGGCGTGGGCCACGTCTTCGGGCTCGCCCATGCGGCCCAGTGGGTAGCGGCGGCCGAAGTCAGCCTTCTCCTCAGGGGTCATCGAGGCGGTGAGGTGCATGGTGTCGATGGGGCCAGGGGCCACCGCGTTGACCCTTACATCGGGGCCGTACTCGGCGGCCAAGTCCCTGGTCATGGCGATAACTCCGGCCTTGGCCGAGGCGTAGGCCACATGCGGGGTGGTGAACCGCATCGCGGCAATGGAGGCCACGTTCACAACGTTGCCGCCGGCTTCGGCCAGCGCGGGATAGGCCCGGCGGATGAGCAGGAAGAACGAGCGCAGGTTGGTGGAGAGCTGGTCGTCCCACTCCTCCGGGGTGATCTCGGCGGTGGGTTTGAGCACCCAAACCCCGGCGTTATTCACCAACACGTCGAGGCGGCCGTAGGCAGCCAGGGTGTCGTCGATTATGGCGTGGGCATCGTCGGTGTCCCCCACATCTCCGCCCAGCCGCAGCGACAGTTCCTCCACCGCCTCCAAGGCCTCGACGTCTCGATCCGCCCCCACCACCGTCGCCCCGGCTTCGGCGAACTCGACCGCCGTGGCCCGTCCTATACCCCGGGCCGCTCCGGTGACGATCACCACCTTGTCGGCGAATTCGGCCACGCCCCGACTACAAACGCTCGATGATGGTGACGTTGGCCTGGCCGCCGCCTTCGCACATGGTCTGCAAGCCGTAGCGGCCGCCGGTGCGCTCCAGTTCGTTCAACAGGGTGGTCATCAGCCGGGCCCCGGTGGCCCCTAGGGGGTGGCCCAGCGCAATGGCCCCGCCGTTCACGTTGACCTTCTCGTGGGGCACGTCGTGCTCGCCCATCCAGGCCAGCACCACCGGGGCGAAAGCCTCGTTGCACTCGAACAAGTCGATTTCGTCGATGGTCATGCCGGTTCGGGCCAGCGCATATTCGGTGGCCGGAATGGGGCCGGTAAGCATGAAGATGGGATCGGCGCCCCGCACCGACATGTGGTGGAAGCGGGCCCGGGGCTTCAATCCGTGGTCGGAAACCGCCTGCTCTCCGGCGATCAGCATGGCGCAGCCCGCATCGGAGATCTGGCTGGACACCGCGGCGGTCAGCCGCCCTCCCTCGGCCAGCGGTGACAGGCTGGCCATCTTCTCCAAGGTGGTGCCCCTCCGGATGCCCTCGTCGAACTCCAGGCCGGCCAGGGGAAGTATCTCGTTGTCGAACCGGCCCTCGTCGGTTGCGGTGGCCGCCCGCTCGTGGCTGGCCAGCGCAAACTCCTCCATCTGCTCACGACTGATGTCCCAGTGCTCGGCGATCAGCTCAGCGCCCCGGAACTGCGACACCTCCTGGGTGCCGTAGCGATCGACCCAGCCGTTTGAGCCGGTGAAGGGGTCGGGGTCTTCCACCCCCACGTGCTGGGCCACCTCCATGGCCGAGCCGATGGGGATCATGCTCATGTTCTGCACGCCGCCGGCCACCACCATGTCGTTCACGCCGGCCATCACCGCCTGAGCGGCGAAGTGGACGGCCTGCTGGGCCGATCCGCACTGGCGGTCGATGGTGGTTCCGGGAACGTGCTCGGGCAGTCCCGCGGCCAGCCAGGCGGTGCGGGCGATATCGCCGGCCTGGGGACCGAGGGCGTCAACGCAGCCGTACATCACGTCGTCGACCGCAGCCGGGTCGACACCGGTCCGCTCGAGCAATCCGGTGATGGGGTGGGCCCCCAAATCAGCCGGGTGGACCTGCGAGAGGCTGCCGCCCCGTCGTCCCACCGGCGTGCGTACTGCGTCGATGATGTATGCCTCAGCCATGGCTGCTCCTCGTTCTTGTGATTGAAATCATCGCGGCTCGCGGGGCAATCCCAACAATTCGGTGCCGATTACCGGGGCTCCCTCGGCAGGCCGAGAACTCTCTCGCCGATGATGTTCCGCTGAATCTCGTTCGACCCGGCATAGATGGTGTGGGCCCTGCTGTACAAGAAGGTGCGCTGCCAGGAGTCCAGCGAATACGCCTCACCCTCGTCGGCCGACACTGCCATGGCGTCCGCCCCCCGCACTCCCACCATCAGCTCGCCCAACGAGCGGTGCCAGTTGGACCAAAGCAGCTTGCCGATGGACATCTCCGGCCCCGGCACACCGCCAGCGTCCACCACCGTGAGCATCCGCAGGTTGTTGTACCGCATGATCTCCAATGTGGCGTAGGCCTGGGACAGCTCCTGGCGGACCACCAGATCGTGCGCTGTGCCGTTGGCCTGCGCCTGGGCCAACAGTGCGTCCAGCTCCTGGCGGAAGTAGGTCTGCTGGCCCAGCGTGGAGGCCCCCCGCTCGAAGGCCAGCGTGCCCATGGCCACCTCCCAGCCCCGGCCGGGCTGGCCCACCACCAGATCGGCATCAGTCACCGCGTCGTCGAAGAAGACCTCGTTGAACTCAATTCCGCCGGTGATCTGCACGATGGGGCGGATCTCGATGCCGGGCTGGTCCATGGGCACCAGAAGATAGGAGAGCCCGGCATGGCGGGCTGAGTCGGGGTCGGTTCGGCAAACCACGAAGCACCAGTCGGAGTATTGGGCCAGTGAGGTCCAGATCTTCTGGCCGTTGACCACCCACCGATCACCGTCGAGCACCGCTTTGGTGCCCACATTGGCCAAGTCCGAGCCGGCGTTGGGCTCGGAATAGCCCTGGCACCAGAACTCATCGCCCGACAGGATCGGAGGCACAAACCGTTCCTGCTGCTCAGGGGTGCCGTAGGCCACCAGGGTCGGACCCAGCAGCGTGACCCCCATGTTGGGCAGCCGCCCCGGCGCCCGAGCCTCCACGTAGGTCTGGTGGAACAGCACCTGCTCCGACAGGCTGCACTCCCGACCGCCCAAGTGAGCGGGAAAGTCAATGCCCAGCCAGCCGCCGCCGGCCAGTTCCCGTTCCCAGGCGATCTGCTGTTCGGCGGGAATGTCCTCTTGGCCCATCCCGCCC
>VYEX01000071.1 GCA_009842675.1 Acidimicrobiia bacterium
CCCAATTTTTTTTCCACCCACAAGCCGCCATCCTACATTTCTCCCTGTCTCGTGGGCTCGGATATTTGTATAAGCGCTTGGCCTTGACCATTGGGGGGCTGGGGTTGGCCGCCTACGTGGGTCGCAACGTGGTGGGGGAGCGTCCCGAGACGCTGTTTACCGATCTGGGCATTGCCGGGCTGGCCGATATCCGCTGGTTTGGCGACATTTTCTTCAACCAGCCTCCCGTGGTGTATCTGGCTGTGTTGCTGGGGTTGGCGGTGTGGTTCGTGCTGGCCCGCACCCGACTCGGGCTTGCCCTGCGGGCGGTGGGAGAGTCGGCGCCCACAACCGATGCGGTGGGCCACTCAGTGATGGCGCTGCGGTCGGGAGCGGTCATGGTCGGCGGCGCGTTCGCGGGGGCGGCCGGGTCGTTCCTTTCGCTGTATATGGCCCCGGGCTGGACCGAGGGCATGGTGGCTGGCCGGGGCTGGATCGCGGTGGCGCTGGTGATCTTTGGGGCATGGCGGCCGGGGCGCTTGGCTCTGGGGGCCCTGCTGTTTGGGTTCACGCTGGCTCTGCAACCCCGGTTGCAGTCCTTCGACATCGAGCTGCTGGGAGTGGAGGTCAACCGCATCTCGCCCGCGTTGCTGGGCATCCTGCCCTTCGTGCTGACCGTGGTGGTGCTGGTGATCATCAGCTGGCGCTATCGCCACCGTCCCTCACCGGCGCCAGCTGCGCTGGGCCTGCCCTATCGCCGGGAAGAGCGCTGAGTCAATCGTCACTGGCGGGGAGTAGGGTTCCCCGATGGCTGTGAGCACCTCGTCGAGCACGGCGCGCACATTCTGGCCTTACTTCGTGGTCACCGGCTCACTTTCCATGGGCTATGGCTCGTTGTTCACCCTGCTAGCCGAATTCCGGGACAAGCTGGGCTTCAGCGAGACCGAGTTGGGCTTCATCATTGCCGTTGGGTTCTTGGCCGGGTTCATCGCCCAGGTTGGGCTGGCTCGATTCGCCGATCGGGGATACGTCTGGATTCTGGTCCATGGTGGGGTGCTGATTGCCCTCCTCTCCATGCTCAGCATGGCAATGACCGATGAGGTTTGGCAGTTCACCGCAGCACGGTTCTTCCTTGGCGCTGGCACCGGTGCCACTGGCCCCGCCATTCGCCGAATTCTCATCACCCGGGATCCTCCAAACATGGGCAAGAACCTGGGCACCATGGGCGCCTTCGACATCAGCGGGTTCGTGTTGGGACCGGTTGTGGCCGGGCTTCTGGCCGAATTCATCAACTTGCGAGCTCCGTTCTTGTTCATGGCCGGGCTCTACTTGATGATCTACATGTGGATTTTTCGGTTGGACCTGTCGGCGGGAGTTACGGCAACCACCAAGATCCCGGTCAGACGGCTGTTTCGCATCCGGCCCCTCAACTCCGGAATGCTCGCCGGGGCTGCGTTCTTCACCACCATCGGGGTGTTCGAAACCTCATGGGCGGTATTGCTTGACGACCTCGGTGCCAGCACGCTGCTGATAGCCCTATCCATCTCCTTGTTCGCCTTGCCGATGATTCCGCTCGCCCCATATGGGGGCAAAGTGGCCCAGCAGAAGGGACCCATGCGGGTGATGCCGTACTCGATCATGGGGGCAGTGGTCTGCATGCTGGTTTACGGCTATGTGGAATTCGTGTGGGTGCTCATCGCGGTTTCGGCTGCTCACGCCATTTTTGATGCATTCACCATGCCCGCCGGGCAACTGGCGATAGCTATATCGGCCCCGACGGAGCAAGCGGCCGCCGCTCAGGGCCTCTTTGGGGCATTGGGGTTGATCATCGCTGGGATTGCCGCAGTTGCCACCGGGGCGATCTATGAAAACTGGGGTGCTGAGGCGCTATTCACCGGAGCGTCGATCGTCATGGTGGTGGCCTTGGCCGGAGCCATCGCGCTTGGCGAGGAGCTCATGGGGCCAGGTGGCCGCAGCCGCCGCGAGCAAACGCCGGCCAGTTCTTAGCTGGGCTGACCCCCGAGCAGGTTGGCGCCCACCAACTCGTACATCTCATCGGTGACGTGGACGTGTTGAGTAGCGGCGTGGGCGTCTCGGAAGCACCGGTTGAGGGGATGATCTTGGTAGAGCACCGTCCCGCCTCCCCGGCGGTAGGCCATTGACGCCACCTCGACAGCAGTGTCGGCCGCGTGGGTGGCCGCGGCTCGGGCTCGCTGGACTAGCTCGTCACTGACAGGACCACCACCGGCTCCCGCCTCCCAGATCTCATCCAGCACTTCCAGCACCAATGCCCGGGCCGCCCGCAGCTGGGTGTCGGCTTGGCCGAGGTCGCGCTGGAAGGCTGGTCGCTCGTCGAGGGGGGCCGCGCTGGTCAGCCGGTTCTTGCCCACCGCGGCGATTGCAATCTCATCCAGCGCCCGCCGGGCGATGCCCAGGCTCACGCCGCAATGATCGGGGCTGATAAGCGCATACATGGGGAGTCGATGGAGGATGCCGCCTCGAGGCGGTGGCTGGGACAAGTCGAACAGCCGGCTGTGGGGCACGAAGACGTTGTCCACGCTGTAGTCGTGGCTCAGGGTTTCCTCCAGTCCGCTGACCTGCCAGGTGTCGTGCACGGTCACCTGCTCTATCGGGATCACCGCCCACCGTGGTCCCGATTCGGTGGTGCAGCCGGCCACCACCCAAGCGGCATCGACGATGCCGGAGGCGAATCCCCATCGACCGGTCAACACCACACCATCAGGGGCAGGCGCAGCCCGTCCCGACAGTGGAAACGTGCCGGTGAACGGCGGCCAGGCGGCCCCGCCGGTGGCGCTGGCCGCCACCTCGGCGAAGCCCTCCTCCGGCAAACGGGCGGCGGCGATGGCCGCGGAGGTGGTGGTGAATGTCTCGTTCCAGCCGGCTGATCCGTCGCTCCGGCTGACGGCCTCGGTGGTCAAGAACTGGGTCCGCAAGTCGGCTTCGAGCCCGCCCAGTTCCTTGGGGAGCTTCAGGGTCAGAAGACTCGGACCGTCGGTGCTCATGCTGTCCTCAAGCCGATTCTGCCGGGCTGAGTTCCACCGGCAACCCCGATTGCCAGACCATGCCGGTGAGCGGGTCGACATCGACCTCGGCGGTGGTGAGGGTGCAGACGTTGGGGTCGGCCCAACCGTGGGGGATGGACACTGCCCCGGGGGCGATCTCATCGCTGGTTCGGGCGGTTCCCACCAGCTCGCCGTGGGCGCTTTGCACCTTTACTGGCTGGCCGTCGGCGATGCCGTGGTCGGGGTGGATCAGCACTTCGGGACCCACGTCGCCCAGGTCGCGGAGCTGCCCGTTCATGGTCCGCATCTGGCGGCGGGGCAGCAGCACCACCGGTGCCGGTTGGTCGAGATCGGCCAATTGCTCCACCAGCGGCTCAGGGGCCAATCGCCAGCGGCCCTCGGGCAGCACCCGGTTTAGCACCCAGCCGTGAACCGGTCTCGATTCGCCGACCAAGCCCCGCCGGGCGGCCAGAACTGTTTCTGCATCACTGCGGCCCCTCTCGGCGATCAGGGCCAACAGGTCCTCATCGGTGGCGGTGTCGGGGTCGATCCCCCGGGGCAGCACGCCCACTCCCAGCCGACGGCCCAGATCGGCGAAGACCTGCCACATGAGCCGGCGGTCGGCCCCGGGCGGCACCACTGCCGGGGTGTAGTGGGTGGCAATAGCCGGCTGGTAGGCGTCCAGCATCCAGGGCAGGTCGGCCCGCTCCAGCTGGCCGGCGACAGGCAGCAGGTGGGTGGCCAGCGCGGTGGTGTCGGTTTCCACCACATCGGCCACCGCCAGGACCTCTAGGGAAGCGAATGCTGCATGGGTCCGGTCTCGGTCGGGGAAGGCGATCAGCGGGTTGCCTCCCACCACCACCAATGCCCGCACGTTGCCTGCCTCTATCTCGTCTACCAGGGCGGCACACGGGTACTCCCCGAACCGGCGGGGTAATTCCGGGCGGCTGGCCGGTCCGGGCTCGGGGTGGCCGTCGGAGGGCTGCCAGTCGCGGGTGTCGAGTTGGAGCAGGTAGCCGGGGTTGAACCACATTCCGCCGGGCTGGTCGTAGGAGCCAGTGACCACGGCCAGCGCCCACAACAGCCATTCGGTCACGTTGGCGTGGCGGCCCATGGAGACGCCGGTGCCCGACAGCACCGATAGCCGACCCGCCGTTCGCACGGCCTCCAAGAGATCGAGCAGGTCGGCGGGGTTTATCCCGGTGCCATTTGCGGCGCGGTCCAAAGTGAAGGGCGCCACCGCGGCAGCCAGATCGTCGACTCCGGTTGCGTGGCTGTTTAGGTAGTCCCAGTCGGCCCCTTCAGCCAAGAGCTCTCGAACCAGCCAGCCCAGTATCAAGTAGTCAGTGCTGGGTCGGGGGGCCAGATGGCGGTCGGCGAGGTTGGCAGTCTCAGTGCGGCGGGGGTCGATCACCCATACCGGGCCCCGCTCCTGTTGGGTACGCAGTCGGCGGATGGGATCGGCCAGGCCGTTGCCGTGGCCGTGGGACACCACCGGGTTCGTTCCCACCAAAAGGAGCATCCGGGCGGCCTCCTGGTCCCACATGGGGGTGATCCCCGACCAGCCCCCCATGAGCTCGGCCACCAGTGGGCGCATGGGCGTGTCGATGGTGGTGGCGGTGTATTTCTGCCGGGAGCCGATGGCGGCTAGGAACCGCTCCGCGGCCCGACGGCCATTGGCGTCGTAGGCCGAGCCGCTGGCCAGGTACATGGCCACCGCGTCGGGCCCGCTTTCGTCGATTATGGCGGCGAGGCGGCTCCCCATGTGGTCGAGGCAGTGGTTCCACCCCACCGCCTCCCCGTTGACGCTGGGCTGGTCCAACCGATGGGGATGGTGGTGCCATTCGGGCAGCGCTCGGCCTTTCGGGCAGGTGTAGCCCTTGGAGATGGGGTGGGCGTCGTCGCCTCTCACTTTCAGTACCCGGTCGCCCTCGACGGTGACGGTGATGCCGCACATGGCGGTGCAGATGCGGCAGAAGGAGTGAACCTCCTGAGCCTTAGACAATGCCCCGGGCGCGGTCGATGCTCCATTGGCTCGCCGAGGGAGCGTTGGAGCTGGTCTTGTCGGCGATTTCCGCCATGATGCCCTCTCGCTGGGCCATGCCCACCATGCTCTCCAGCCTTCCGGTATAGGAGGTGGGCTGTTGGAGCATCCACACGATGCCCTCGGCGGAAACCGAGGTGTCGGCCCAAGTCGAGTGATCAGCGTCGGGAGCGTTCATCACGAAGCCCTCGCTGGCTACCGCGGTGTCGATGCGGAAGCAGTTCACGGCGATGCCGTCGTCGGCCAGGATGGCCGCGCTGGATACGGTCAGGTGTTCCAGTGCGGACTTGGACATGCCGTAGGCCATAAGCGATGGGTAGTAGGAGAGACCGGCCGCCGATGAGACGTTGACGATCCGCCCGTTGCGTTCGGCCAAATAGGGTCGGCACAGCCGGGTGGCAAGCAGCGGCGCGGTGGTATTGATGGCCATGGTCAGCTCATAGCGCTTGAGCTCTACGTCTAGGTCGCCCACGAAGGTCACTGCGGCGTTGTTAACCAGGGCGTCGATGCGGCCGAAATGGTTCACCACAGTTTCCACCATGGCCTCGATCTGGTCGGGACGGGACAGGTCGCAGGGCACGGCCAAGCCGTCACCGCCGGCTTCCTCTACTGCCCGGGCGGTCTCATCCACCGTGCCGGGCAGCTTGAACCGGGCCGAGTCGGTGGCTCGGGCCACGCAGGCCACCCCCGCGCCCAACTCGCCGAGACGGATGGCCAGTCCCCGACCCACTCCCCGGCTGGCCCCGGTCACGATTACCACCTGGTCGGCGAAGGACTGCTTTTGGCTCACCACGGCCTCACATCGTCGTCCAAGCCCAAGAACGGCACCCGTCCCGAGCAGATCACAATCTGGTGGCCGGCCAGCGGCTGGCCGTTGACGGTGCCCACCGCAGGAGCCTCTCGGTGGCCGGGAACGCGAACCTCGCCGGAGGGGAGCACCACGTTCTCGGGGTGGGACAGGTCGTAGGTGTCGGTCTCCGTGTAGGACTGCCCCCGGTACACGCCGAGGCCGCCGCCGTCCTCCCAGCCCCAGTCGTATCCGGTGCCGATCATGGCCCAGTCCCGATGGATCTGGTTGGTCTCGATCTCGTAGACCTCTCCGGCGGTGTCGGTAAATTGGGAGCGCACTTGGCGCCAGCGACGGGTGCCCTCCCAGAAGTCCACCTCGAACTCGGCCGCCACCACCTCGGTCTCCTTGCCGTCAGGCCGGGCGATCACGCCATCCAGATAGTGCTGGCGGCCGTCGCCAGTGCAGTGGACTTGCACGTGGCCGCCGTAGTCGGGGCAGGAGAACGGCAGCCAGTAGAACACCGAACCGTGCTGGGCCCGCTGGTCGATGCCGTCCTCCCCGGTGACCGGCTCGGGGCCGGCGGTCTGGGGTCGCACACCCCAGGAGTGGTCCCGGCCACCCCACCAGCCCTCCACGGTGTAATCGGTGCCGTCAAGGGTGACGGCACCGTCCATCCGGCCCACCTGGGTGTAGCGGCGGTAATCCTGAGTGACCCGGCCCCGAACCCGGCTGAAGTGATGGTCCTCCTCTTTGGGAGGCAGAAAACTGGTCCAAGTCAGGTCGATGTCGATGGGATGGTCGTCGCCGGTGGTGGTAAGGCGGACTTTCTCAAACGGCTCGATGACCTCGATGTCGAGCGGGCCAACCCCTACCCGGTCGATTTCCGGGCGCAGCGCCCGGCTGAAGCGGAAGTTCCGCTGGCTGGAGCCGCCCCCGTCGCGGGGCACCTGGCAGGCCACGAATCCGTCGAACACATTCATGTTCATGTACAGCCCCACGCCCATGATCATGGTCAGCGACCCGGCGGGGTCGTAGCACGAGAACCAGTAGCGGTCGAAGAACCGGGGGTCGCTGGTCCCCACGTGGTCGAACGTAGTGGGGATCTGATGGCGGAGCGTCTCGTCGAGTCTGGTCAAAGGCACGGCGACATCCTATGGGCGCACCGGCAGCAGGGCTTAGGCCACAATGCCGCTGGCCCGCAGCTCGGCGATCTGCTCGGGGTTGCGGCCCATCTCGGCCAGCACTTCGTCGGTGTGCTCACCCAGTTCGGGGGCCAGGGCGCGGGGTGCCCACGGTGTGCCGTGGAAGTCCACCGGGGTGGCCAGCATGGTGGTGCCGGTGGCCCCGTCGGGCACCTCCACCAATGCACCCGACGGGCCGGTCTGGGGATCGGCCAGAACGTCGTCGAGGGTATTGACCGGGGCCCAGAACATGTCGGGCTCGGTGGCGAAGATCTCGGCCCACTCCTCCAGCGGGCGCTCGGCGAACGCCTCGTCCAGCGCGGCGATCAGCTCCACGGCGTTGACGGCCCGGTCTCGTGCGGTGGCGAACCGCTCGTCGTCTATCCATTCGGGATGGCCCACGGCCCGGGCCAGCGGGGGCCAGTGGCGGTCGCCTTCCAGGCCCACCACCCAGAAGCGGCGGCCGTCGCCCGCGGTGTAGTTGTTGATAGCCGGATTGCCCATGGCCTCTCGGGTGCCAACCGCCATGTTCAGGCCCCACATCAGAAGAATGTTGAGGTCGAAGCCGATGGTGTACATGCCCTCTCGGAACAGCGATGAGGACACCATCTGGCCCTGGCCGGTGCGCTCGCGGTGGTAAAGCGCCGCGCTGATGGCGGCCGCTCCGGCCAGGCCCACGTTGTGGTCGCCCATACCGCCTCGCTGGAAGGGCAGGGCGCCGCCGGGCGGGGTGAGCTGGGCGGCGATGCCCGAGCGGGCCCAGAAGGCGGCGATGTCGTAGGCCGGACGGTCGGCGTCGGGCCCCTCGAGTCCGTAGCCGGTGATGGCGCAGTACACCAGCGCTGGGTTGCGGGCGGCCAGCGACTCATAGTCCAGCCCCAGCCGATCCAGCGCGCTCAACCGCAAGTTGGTGAGGAACACATCGGCTTCATCGATGATCTCCGCGGCGATGGCCCGGCCTTCTTCACTGGTCAGATCTACCACCACCGAGCGCTTCGACCGGTTGTCCAGCTCGAACACCGGGTTGGTGGGCATGTCCCCGCCCAGCATCCGCTGGAACGTGCGGGACGGATCGCCGGCGGGGGGCTCGATCTTGACCACGTCGGCCCCCCAGTCGCTCAAAATCCCGCCTGCCGCGGGGCCGGCCACCCACACCCCCAGCTCGACCACCTTCACGCCATCCATCGGACCTGCCATGGGTTGAGCATAGAAAGCCAGTGGTGCGGCTCTTACACTCCAACGCCATCAAGGTTCTATTTGTCTGCACCGGGAACATCTGCCGCTCGCCGATGGCCGAGGTGCTGTTCGCGCACTTGGCCCCCGAAGTGGAGGTGGGCTCAGCCGGGACCATGGACTGGAGCGGGCAGCCGGCTCACGAATACGCCGTCGCGGCGATGGCCGAGCGGGGGCTGGACTTGTCGGCCCATCGCAGCCGCCGCCTTTCGGAGTACCTGGTGGACGAATCCGACCTGATCGTGGTTATGACCCGCAACCAGGGCTGGGCGGTGGAGGCTCGCAGCGAGGCCAAAGCGGCGGCGACATTTCTGCCTGCCGAGCTGAGCCGCCTGGCCGATCAGGTGGGCAACCGCAAAAGCGCGAATGCCCGAGCATGGGTGGGTCGGCTGCACACTCAGCGCGACACGCAATCCAACGCCCGGTTCATTGGCCGGGCCGCCGACGAGATCCCCGACCCGATTGGCGAGTCTTTGGCTTACTTTCGAGTCATTGCCGACCGTTTGGAACGGGAGCTCGCCCCCGCCGCCACCCGATTGCGGGCCTAGAGGTGCTGAGACTTTGCGCGATCTCTCGATAAATCCCTAAAGTCTGAAAACTTGCAGTCGGTTGAGGCCCGGCTGCTCATAGCCAAACCCGAGGGGGTCATGCTCATGAAATCGCGTTGGTTAAGGCTTCTTGCCGTCCTGTTGGCGCTGACAGTATTCGCTGTCTCCTGCGGCAACGATGACGACGACGGTGCCGGTGTAACCGCTGGAACTCCGGCTCCCGCCGAGGAAGCTCCCGCCGAGGAAGCTCCCGCCGAGGAGGCCCCGGCTGAGGAGGCTCCCGCTGAGGAGGCTCCCGCAGCGGAGGCCCCTGCCGAAGAGCCCGAAGAAGAGCCAGTGGTGACCATCGAGGAATCTGAAGAGGTGACAGCAGAAGAAACGGGGGGAGTGCCCACTGGCAACACCGGGTATATCTCTGGTGAAATCCTCGTCACAGACTGCTCCGACGGGCGGCCCACCGGCGGCACTGTCACCATCGGGATGTTCGGAGAGATCACCGGCTGGGACCCCACCCTCATTCAGGGCGGGGCCTCGCTGGGCGGAACGCAGATGACCTCCATCTACGGCGCGTTGTTCTACGAGGACTTCGCCACCGGCCAGTTGATTCCCGGCCTGGCCGAGAGCATCTCCACTGAGGACAATGAGGTGTTCACCCTGAAGTTGCGCGAGGGCGTCAACTTCACCGACGGCACGCCGCTGGATGTCGACGCGCTGATCTGGAATATCGAGCACCATCAGAATCCCGATATCGGGTCGCAGTCCCGGGCTCAGGCTGACCTGATCGCTTCGTGGGAGAAGATCGACGACTACACCATCGAGCTCACCGCCACTAGCAAGAACGCGGTGTTCGCGCAGATCTTCGCCTCCCGCATGGCGTGGGTCATGTCGCCCACCACCTATCAGGCTGGCCAGGACGCGGAAACCGGTCTCAATGCAGACGTCAACATCAACCCGGTCGGCGTTGGTGCCGGTCCGTTCATCCTTGACTCGTGGGTCCAAGACGACCAAGCCGTTGTGGTGCGCAACCCGGATTACTTCCGAGAGGGTTGCCCCTATCTGGACAGCGTGATCTTCAAGCCCATTATCGACCCGCCACAGCGTTACAACGCCTTCAACGCCGGCGACCTGGACATCGGCTACGACCGTCACCCCCAGAATTTGCAGGACGCCATCGCCAAGGGCGTCAACACCACCTCTCGGGTTGACAACCACGGCGGCTACTGGATGCTCAACAACGTGAAAGAGCCGTTCAACGTCCGGGCTTGCCGGGTGGCCGCGGCTCACGCCATCGACTACGACACCATCAACGAGATCGTGTACGAGGGACTCAACAACATGATCCGCAGTTTGATGAGGCCTGGTTCTCCGTGGACCGATCCCGAGGCCGTGCTGCCTGGTTATGACGTGGCTGCATCCGAAGCGGCGCTCGAAGAGTGCGAGGCCGAGCTGGGCGGTCCGCTGGAATTCGAGACCTACTGCACAACCTCACCGGAGAACGTGCTCCTAACCGAGACTCTGATTGCCATGTGGGAGGCAGTAGGCATCTCGGCCAGCGCCAATTGCGTGGAGGTCGGCGAGATGGTCGGTGCCGTATTCGGCGGCGAATCGGTAGCCAACCCGTGGGCCATCCCCGTGGGCGATCCCGACTACATGTATGACGTGTACTTCGGCGATTCCACCGAAGACGGCGTGTGCGGTCCCAACGTCTCGTCCCGCAACTGGGCCAAGGCGTGCTATCCGGAGTTCGACGCCTCGCTCAAGCAGGGTCGAGAAGGCGTCACCTTCGAGGAGCGCTACGAGGGCTACAGCCGCTTCCAGCGCGAGTTTGTCTATCAGGTGCCGGTGATCGTCACTAGCAAGGGCGAGGTCGGCTACTACTGGACCGATGAAGTGTCCGGCGTATTCCAGACTGACGCCGGCATCATCCTCTTGGAATTCACGGCCAAGGGATAACTGAGAAAACCATCTGAGAACGAGGGGGTGGGCACGTACCGTGCCCACCCCCTGTTCTATCGGGCGATATCTTTGGGCCTCGCGGAGGTGTAGGGGGAGGTGACAGCAAGTTGAAGACCATCGGGCGCACCATTATCAGGATTATTCCGGTGCTCATACTTGTGAGCTTCTTCTCCTCCTTCTATGTGGAGCTGTTGCCCGGTGATCCCGCTATCCGATTGCTGGGCCAAGAGCGAGCCCAGGAGCCTGGCGCTCGGGAGTTGGTCAACCGGGAGCTTCGCCTCGACGAAAACGTAATTGTCCGCTACGGAAAGTGGCTGGGGGATGCGGTTACCGGCGATTTGGGTGAGTCGGTAAGAACCCTTGGCCTGAAGGTGTCTGACACCATCCGACAGCGGCTGCCCATCACATTGGAGCTAACCCTGGTGGCCCAGGCATTGGCTTTGATCTTGGCCATCCCACTGGGGGTGTATGCCGCCTATAGAGCGGGCCGAAGAGTCGATCGAGCATTGAACGCGGCATCGTTTGCCGCGATCTCCCTGCCTCAGTTCCTGGTTGGAATCCTTCTTATTTTCATTTTGTTCAACCAACTCGACCTGTTGCCGCCCCAAGGGTGGACTCGGCTCACTGAGTGGGATTGGTGGGACCACTCTCGCCGCTTGATCATGCCGGTGGTTGCCTTGGCCCTGACCGAGGTTGCCGTGTTCCAGCGGCTGTTGCGGGCCGACATGATGGCCACCCTCCAAAACGACTTTGTGCTGACCGCCAAGGCCAAGGGTATGTCTCCTGCTCACATCCTCTTCCGTCACGCCCTGCGGCCTTCGTCCTTCTCGCTCATCACCCTGGCCGGGGTGAGCACGGGCCGGCTCATCGGCGGCACGGTGATCATCGAGGTGTTGTTCCAGCTTCCGGGGATGGGGCTCAAGATGGTCGACTCCATCACCGGCAATGACTTGGTGGTCTTGCAGGGGCTGGTATTGGTGGTGGCGGTGGCCTACATCCTGTTGAACATGCTGGTGGAGATCACCTACGCCCTGCTAGATCCAAGGATCAGACGTGGCTGACGTAGCTGGGATTGTCACCGAGCCTGAGGCACCACTTGTGGCTGACCCAGAACGAGAGCGCCGCGTTCGCCTCGGCAGGGAAGGCAGTTTCCGGCTGATCGTCGGACTGGCCCTGCTGCTGGTGCAGCTCTTGGTGACCTACGACAGCGTCGCCTGGCTTCAGGTGATCCTCGCTTTGGGGGGGATATACGGCATCCTTACCGGGGTAGGACAGCTGATCCGAGCTGCATTCGGATCCCGGGTGGACGCGACCGTATGGATCTCCATGGTCTGGCTGGGTGTGCTGGTGCTCTTTGTTTTCTTGCAACTGGGTGGGCTATTCGACAGCTTGGAGGCCGACTTCTCAGACCGGGAACGGCCCCCATCGTTCACCACCGACGAACCGATGGGCACCGATCGTTTGGGCAAGAGCGTGATGAACCAGAGCATCCGAGGGGCAAGAATCTCCCTGATTGTGGGCCTGGGCGCCGTGGGTATCGGCTTGGCGGTGGGGTCGGTTATCGGTATGTCTGCCGGCTTCTTTCGGGGGGTAACCGAAGGAACCTTCAACATCATTACCGACGCCGTTTTGGCCTTCCCTGCCTTGATTCTGCTGTTTTCCATTGTGGCTATCTTCGGGGGCAGCGTGCTGGTGATCACGCTCGCGCTATCGGTATTGAGCATCCCCACCATGGGACGACTGTCGCGCGCCAACACACTGACGTTCGCGGCTCGGGAGTTCGTTACCGCCGCCAAGGCCATGGGAGCGTCCAACAGCCGCATTCTGTTCCGGGAGATCATGCCCAACGTGGCTCTGCCGTTGGCCTCCTACGCCTTCATCGTCGTGGCTGTGGTGATCGTGGCCGAAACCTCGTTGGCCTTCCTGGGGGTGGGCATCGATCCCATTAGCACGCCCACGTGGGGCAACATGATCCAGGAAGGCCGCGATCCGAATCTGCTGGAAAAGGCTCCCCACATAGTGTTCGTACCCGGAGTGATGATGTTCCTCACCGTGTTGTCGCTGAACCGCATCGGAGAATCCCTCCGAGCCCTTTGGGACCCCCGCGAAGCCAAGCTGTAATCCAACTCGGCTTTCTGCGTTATTTTCTCTACTGATGAGAGTCCGCGAGGCCTACTTCAAGCACGGGCCATGAGCGACGCCATTCGATACGAGCCTGATGAGCACTGCCCTCCTGGTATCGCAGCCATAGCCGGCCTGCAAGGGGTGGTGCTGGCGCTGGCGCCCATCGTGTCGATTGTGATCGTCACCGCCCGAGCGGGAGGCCAAGACGCGGGTTATTTCTCATGGGCGCTGTTCGCGGCGCTGATCATTGCCGGGGCGTTGACCGCGTTGCAGGCCACCCGGTTCCGGCGGTTCGGCGCTGGTCATATCCTTATCATGGGCCCGACCCCGAACTACATCGCCATCTCGGTGCTGGCGCTGGCCGAAGGCGGTCCGGAGTTGCTGGCCAGCCTCACCGTGGTGGCTTCGGTGTTTTATCTAGTGCTGGCCTTCTGGCTGCCATTCTTGCGCCGCGTTGTCACCCCGGTGGTCACCGGCACTGTGCTGATGCTGATCGCGGCCACCATCTTGCCGGTGGCGCTGGATCGATTGGACGACATCCCCTCCGACGCCCCCGAAGCCGCCGGGCCGACGATAGCCCTGGTGACGCTGGTGGTTTCCACCTTGCTCTTCTTGCGAGCTTCAGGAGTGTGGCGGTTGTGGTCGCCCCTCATCGGGATCGTCATCGGCAGCGTGGTCGCCGCGCCATTCGGTGCCTATGAGATCAGCTCGGTGGCCGACGCGGCCTGGGTGGGGATTCCCGAAGGAAGCGGATTCCCCGGGTTCGACCTGAACCCGGGAGCGAGCTTCTGGTCGCTGCTGCCCGCGTTCGTGGTGGTGGTGCTGGCCGGCGGGGTCAAGAACGTCAGCGACAGCGTTGCCATTCAACAGGTCTCGTGGCGTCGACCTCGGGTTCCCGACTTCCGGCTGGTTCAGGGCTCGCTCAACACCAACGGGCTCGGCATCCTGGCCGCTGGCATTTTCGGGACGCCGCCCAACTCGGTGTATTCGGGAACCAGCGTGTCGCTCATCGGCTTTACCGGCGTGGCCGCTCGCCGCATCGGCTATGTCATCGGCGGCACCCTGTTGGCGCTGGCCTTTCTGCCCAAACTGACCGCGTTCTTGCTCACCCTTCCCAGTCCGGTCATGGTCGCCTACATCCTGACGGCCATCGCGCTCCTCTTCGTGAGCGGTGTCCGCACCGTCGTGCAGGACGGACTTGATGCCCAAAAGGCCCTGGTGGTGGGACTGTCGTTCTCGCTGGGCATAGGAATCGACAACCAGACCATCTTCGACGACCTGCTGGGCCACAAGTGGGGCCTGCTGCTCGACAACGGCATGCTCGTCGGAGCGCTGGCGGCAGTGTTGATGACCGTGTTCTTGGACCTGACCAGCACCCAGCGGCGAAGCCGCCTAGAGGTCGAGCTCAGCGTGTCGTCCCTGCCGGCGATCGATCGGTTCCTACGAGACCTAGCTGTTCGGAACGGCTGGAATGAGGCTTCCACCCAGCGGCTGCGCTCTGCTGGGGAAGAGGCGCTGCTGAGCTTGGTGCAGACCGATGAGACCGGGGAGGAACTGATCGTGGGCCTGGTTCAGTCGGACCAGCCTTCAGAAAGTCATCCTCGCCTCATCATCCAAGCCCGCCCCGAAGCCGGCATGGTGGAGATGGAGTTCCTCGCGGTGATTGACGAAGAGAACCTGGAGGATCGCCTGGCGTCTTTGACCGAGGAATCCGAGGGCACTCAGGAGGGTCAGCTGTCGCTTCGCCTTCTGCGGCACTACGCCTCATCCGTTCATCATCAGAAGTACCACGGCCTGGACATCGTCACTGTGCAGGTGAAGGGCACGCGTTAGGGGAACAGTGAGCTCGGCTGACGACATCCGGTACGAAACCGACGACCGCTGTCCGCCGCTGATAGCCCTCACAGTCGGCTTCCAAGGGGTGGCCGTAACCATCACATCGGTCGTGTTGTACGTGACCATCACGGTCCGGGCTGGCGGCCAGGATGAGGGCTTTCTGTCGTGGGCGGTGTTTGCCTCGCTGGTAATCGTCGGGATTCTTACTGCGTTGCAGGCCAGCAAGATTCGGCGGTTCGGCTCCGGGCACCTGTTCATCATGGCCGTGACCCCGACATTCATCGCCATATCGGTGTTGGCGCTGAACCAGGGCGGACCAGAATTGCTGGCCAGCCTCATCGTCGTCGCCTCGCTGGCCTATCTCGTATTGGCTTGGCGGTTGCCGTTTATGCGCCGGGTGATCACTCCCGCGGTCTCCGGAACGGTGCTTATGTTGATCGCGGTCACGGTCTTGCCGGTCGCCCTCAATCGGGTCGATGAAGTTCCCGCTAGTGCCCCCGACGCCACTGGTCCGGTAGCCGCCCTGATCACTGTGGTCGTTTCGGCAGGCATGGCCCTTCGGGTTGCCGGCTTCTGGCGGCTTTGGACCCCTCTCATCGGGCTCGCCGCTGGTTGTGTTGCGGTGGCGCTGTTCGGGGGCTATGAGTTCGGCTCGGTAACCGATGCGGCCTGGGTTGGTGTACCGGGCAGCAGCGGCTTCAAGGGATTCGACCTGACTCCGGGGGCTGATTTCTGGGCGCTGCTTCCCGCGTTCGTGGTGGTGACGGTGGTGGGCGGCATCAAGAACATCGGCGGCAGCGTGGCCATTCAACAAGTCGGTTGGCGCCAGCCGCGGGCGACCGACTTCCGCTTGGTTCAGGGCTCGCTCAACACCAATGGGCTGGGCGTCTTTCTGTCGGGGATTGCCGGGACGCCCCCGGCAACGGTCCATACCTCGCGAACGGTACAGCTAATCGGCCTCACCGGGGTTGCCTCTCGCTATGTGGGGTACGCCTTCGGCGCCATCTACGTGGGTTTAGCCTTTCTGCCCAAGTTGACGGCTGTTCTCACCACCATTCCCAGCCCGGTTATGGGGGCCTACATCTTGACCGCAGTGGCGCTGCTATTCGTCGAAGGCATTCGAACCGTTGTGCAAGACGGCCTCGACACCCAAAAGACAATGGTGGTGGGGATTTCGTTTGCGCTGGGGGTGGGATTGGATACCCAGACCATCTTTGCCGATCTTTTGGGCGGCACTTGGGGAGTTCTGCTTGACAATGGGGTCCTAATAGGGGCGGTGGTTGCGGTATTGCTGACCGTTTTCTTGGACTTGACCAGCCCACAGCAGCGAGAGCGCCTTGAGACCGAATTGGACCTCTCCAGACTGCCCGAACTCGACCGATTCCTGGGAGGCCTGGCCTCACAGATGGACTGGAGTGGAGAGTCTGCCCAGCGGTTGCGCTCGGCCGGGGAGGAGACGCTGATGAGCCTTCTCCAGTCCGAAGAACTCGCAAGCGCCGACGACCCACCCCAGTTGATTGTGCAGGCTCTCCTTGCTGAGGACGCGGTGGTACTGGAGTTCCTGGCGGTCTTCGATGACGAGAACCTCGAAGACCGGCTGGCGTATCTGAGCGAAGAGGCCGAGGGCATGGAGGAAGGCGAGGTTTCGCTTCGCCTCCTGCGGCACTACGCCTCATCCGTCCATCATCAGAAGTACCACGGTTTAGATATCGTTACCGTGCAGGTCAGAGGCTCTGCCTAGTCCTGTCAAAGGAGAATGCATGACCTCTCGTTCAGGGGAATCGATCGCGGTTGTCGGCATGGCCTGCCGATTTCCCGGGGCCGACGACCTGTCGGCATTTTGGCGCCTGCTGGAGGCGGGCGAGAACGCGGTAACCGAGGGGGTCCCCGGCTCCGGCGTGGGGCGGATCGGCGAGCTGTTCCAACACGCTGACGTGCAAAACAGCGCCTGTCGATTTGCCGGGTTCATCGATGACATCGACCAGTTCGATGCTTCGTTCTTCCGAATTTCTCCGGTTGAGGCTCAGTTGTTGGATCCTCAGCAGCGGTTGATGCTGGAGATGAGCTGGCAAGCCCTTGAGGACGCGGGAATCGACCCTGATCAACTCCGCGGCAGCCGCACCGGGGTCTATGCCGGGATCAGCAACAACGACTACCGCGGGCTGATCTTGACCGACAGCGCCACCGCTGAGGCCGCAGAGAGCCTGTATTCGGTGAGCGGCACGTCGTACAACACCGCCATCGGGCGGGTGGCCTTTGCCATGGGGCTGCAAGGCCCGGCCATCTCGGTGGACACCGCCTGCTCGTCGTCGCTGACCGCAGTACACCAAGCGGTGTCCGGGCTTCAGCGAGGGGAGGCCGATCTGGCTCTGGCCGGTGGAGTACACGCCATCTTGTCCAGCCGGCTGTTCGAAATGCGGGGCAACGCCGGGATGCTGGCCCCGGACGGGCGGTGCAAGACATTCGATGCCTCGGCCAATGGATACGTACGCGGCGAGGGCTGCGGAATCCTGGTGTTGAAGCGGCTGGGGGAGGCCGAGGCCGACGGCGACCGGATCTGGGGTGTCATTCGGGGATCGGCGCTGAACCAGGACGGCGCCAGCACAGGATTGACCGTGCCCAACGGCGAGGCCCAAGAGCGGGTGATTCAGGATGCGTTGGCTCGAGCGGGAGTTCAGCCATCGCAGGTGGACTATGTGGAGGCCCACGGGACGGGAACGCCGGTGGGCGATCCCATCGAATTGGGCGCGGCCGCTGCGGCCTATTGCACCGAGCGCGACTCCGATCAACCGTTGTTAATCGGGTCGGTGAAAACAAACGTCGGCCACCTGGAGCCGGCCGCTGGGGTGGCTGGCTTGGTCAAGGTGATGCTGTCGATGAAGCAGGGGGTGATTCCCAAGCACCTGCACTTTGAGAATCCGAGTCCGGAGATCGATTGGGACCAGGTGCCGCTGCGGGTGACGTCGGAACCCACCCCCTGGCCCCACCATTCCGACCGCTTGCCCATTGCCGGAGTGAGCGGATTCGGCTGGTCGGGGACCAACGCCCACGTAATTGTGGAGGCCTACGGGAATGGCGACCGGGAACCCGCCCAGCCGGGCGAACAGCGTTGGCCGGTTGGTCCTCCATTGCCCATCGCCGTCTCCGCCGCTAACGAGATGGAGCCGTCGGCGGAGGATGACACAGCCGCCGAGCGCCCGGCGAGGCTGCTGCCCCTGTCGGCGAAGTCGGGCAATGCCCTAAGAGAGCTGGCCCAGGGCTATCTCCAGTGGCTGGACGACGAACTGGACCATTCGTCGGGGGAGATGCTGGCCGACATGGCCTGGACGGCCGGTATCGGACGCAGCCACTATTCCCATCGAACCGGCGTGGTGTTCACCGATGCCGAATCGCTGCGCAGCAAGCTTGAGACACTGGTGTCGGCCGATGACGAGGCAACCGGTTCGCTGGGCGCGCCAAAGGTGGCCTTTGCCTACACCGGCCAGGGCAGCCAGTGGGTCGGGATGGGGGAGACGCTCTATGAGAGCGAGCCGGTGGTAAGGGCGGTATTGGATCGGTGCGAGGAGGTCTACCGGCAAGAGCGCGGCACGTCGCTGCTGGCGGTGATGTTTGGGCAGCCCGACGCTGAGGGAGATCTGGACGATCCGGCGTGGACGCAGCCCGCCATCTATGCCTTGGAGTGCGCCCTCACCGCGCTGTGGTCGGGCCTGGGGGTTCGGCCTGACGTGGTGGTCGGGCACAGCCTGGGGGAGTTCGCGGCCGCCCACACCGCGGGCGTGCTCAGTTTGGAAGACGGACTTCGATTCGTTGCTGGGCGCGGCAAGCTCATGTCGGAGTTGTCAGAGCCCGGCGCGATGGCCGCGGTGTTTGCTCCAGCATCCGAAGTGGCGGCCGCGGTGGAGGAGCAGTGCGCCGCGTCGGGCGACCCGCGGCTGGCCATTGCCGCCGACAACGGAGCTCACCTGATGGTGAGTGGTCCGACGGCGGACGTCGAAGCCCTGCTGTCGAGATTTGAGGCCGACGATGTGCGGGTTCGGCGATTGGAAGGAAGCGCCGGATACCACAGCGCCATGATGGATCCGATATCGGACGATGTCGAGGCGCTCGTTCCCGGAATTGCTATTGCCGCGCCATCGATCACGCTGGTGAGCAGCATGACCGGTCAATTGCTCGAAGAGGGCCAAGCAATGGATGGGGAGTATTGGGGTCGCCAGATCCGCCAGCCGGTCGAATATCGGCGAAGTGTCGAGGCGCTGGCCGACTTGGGAGTGGAAGCGGTCATCGAAGTGGGCCCCGGGGCAGTGCTCGGACCCATGACGGTTTTGTCTTGGCCAGAGGAGGCCAACAGTGCCGAACCGATTGTGGTGTCGAGCATGAAGCGGCCCTCCGACCGAACTCCGGCCCCAGAAGACGGATGCGGGTTCCTCGATGCGTTGGTTGGGGCGTACCGGGCCGGCCTCCACATCTGCTTCGAAGGCCTGTACGGAGGCGAGACCCGGCGCCGCATCTCGATCCCCGGCTACCCGTTCCAGCGTCAGCGCCACTGGGTGGAAACCCCGAAGCGCCGTCGGTCAACTGCCGGGCATCCATTGCTCGGCGTCCGCCACGAGTCTCCCCGCGGCGAAGTCCAATTCGAGACGGAGATGGACCCATCCGAACCGGCGTGGCTGAACGATCATCGGGTCTATGGCCAGGTAATCACCCCGGGCGCGCTGTACGGCACCATGGCAGTCGCAGCCGTAGTCGCCAACGGGAACGGACGGTCGTCGACGCCCGTGGCTCGTAGCTCGGGGACCCTCACGGTCGAAGACCTCCAACTGCACAGTCCGATGGTCTTCGGTGAGCCGGGTTCGGACGACGGAGAAGAGTCCGAAGGTCGCCAAGTGCAGCTCGTCTTGGACAAGGCTGACCCCAACGCATCCGCTCGATTCGAGATCTACAGCCGAGGCCCGGGTGACGACGGATGGACGCTTCACGCCGAGGGCCTCGCCAACGCAGAAGCCGCGCCGCCTGAAGCGGCCGACCGCGTTGATCTGGACGAGCTGAAGTCCAGATTGGAGTCCAAGGACGTCTCGGAGTTCTATCGCTCCCGAACGAGCACCGGCGTCGAGCTCGGTGCGCCATTCCGCACCTTGCGGGCGCTGTGGGCCGATGGCGGCGAAGCGATGGGTGAATTGTCATTGCCGGAGGCCGTTGACCTAGACGGCGTCGAAGTTCACCCGCTGCTTCTTGACGGCTGCTTTCAGGTCATGGCTGAGGCTCGCAGCGTGGCGACCTCTGAAGACGGGGTGGCCTATCTGCCCTTCGGTTGGGAGAGTTTGTGGCTCAACGGTCCATTGCCCGACCAGTTGGTCTGCCATGCTCGCCTGCGAGAGGCGGACGAAGAAGTAGTCGGAATCCCGGAGGTTCTGACCGGCGATCTGGTGTTCTGCGACCGGCGCGGCGCCGTACTCGGGGGATTGAGCGGCTACACGGTGAAGCGGGCCACCCGGGCCGCGCTGATGTCGGCCGCGGGGGGTTTGGACGATCTTCTCTACGAGGTGGTCTGGCGAGACCAACCCCTCGCTCCCGGAATCCTGCCCGCCGATTTCCTGCCCCGCCCGACCGCCATCGCTGACGGGTCGGACCCATTCTCCCAGTACATGGCCACTGAGGGAGTGGGGGCCAAAAGCCGGGCCGCATTGTTGTCCGACCTCGAGCGGCTGGCGTGGTCGTACGCCCGCTTGGCACTGGACCGGCTGGGGTGGATACGCACCGCTGGCGAAACAGTGGATCCCGAAAGCCTGCGTGAGCAGTTGGGGGTTGCCCCCGAGCACGGTCGCCTGTTCCGGCGAATGCTCGAGATGATGGCCAAGGCCGGTGTGGTTGAAGAGATCGGTCACGAGTTTTCCGTAGTTGTCGGTTCGAACGATCCCTTGCCCGATGTGCTGTCAAACGATCCCCCAGGGCTGGCCGACGAGATGGAGGGCCAGTACCCCCACGGGGCAACCGAGATCGGGTTGTTCCGGCGAAGCGCCGGGGCTTTGCCCGATGTGCTGGTGGGCGACGCCGATCCGCTGACGCTGCTGTTCAGCAGCGGTGAGCCGAGCGCGGCCGACCTCTATCTGAAGGCGCCGGTAGCCCAGGCCGCCAATCGGATGCTCGGCGACGCGGTGGCCGCCCTATTGGCAGATTTGCCGGAAAGCAGGCGGCTGCGAGTGCTGGAGGTGGGGGCGGGTACTGGGTCGGCCACGGCGTCGGTGCTGCCCGAGTTGCCCCCCGAGCGCTACGACTACATCTACACCGATATCTCTGCCGGCTTCTTCTCGGAGGCAGAGTCCCGCTTTGGCGGCGCCGAGGCCTCCATCGACTATCGAGTGCTGGACATTGAGATCGACCCCATAGAGCAGGGTTTCGACAACCACGGCTACGACCTGGTCATCGCGTCCAACGTCCTGCACGCCACCCGTTACCTGAACGAAACGCTGGACCACTGTCGGCGGCTGCTGGCGCCGTCGGGCCATCTGGTGGCATTGGAAAACCTGCGGGGCCAAGGCTGGCTGGACCTGACCTTCGGCCAGCTCGACGGCTGGTGGCGGTTTGCCGACGATTATCGCCCGCACCATGCCCTGGCTAGCCCGACCGTGTGGCAGCAGGCTCTGAGCGATGCCGGCTTCACCGAGCCCGATGTGGTCGGCGTAGACCAGTCCGACACGACGCAAGAGCCCGACCGCGGGGTGATCGTGGCTCAAGGGCCGGCCAAGGTGAGCGAGTTGGGCGGCCTATGGGTTCTGGCCGCGGACTCCTACGGCACTGGTGAATACCTCGGGCTGGAGCTGGCCGCCAAGAACCAGACGGTGATGCTGGTCAGCGATGGTGCTTCAACTGACCTGGGACCGTTGCCGGACGAACCGGGAGTGGTCAGGGCATCCCTGCCCATGAATGAGCGCGCGTCGTGGCAGTTGCTCTTTGAGGGTCTTCCCCCTGATGCGGTCCTCCGTGGCGTTGTTCACTTGGCCTCACTGGACAGCGGGGGATCGCAGGTAACCACCGCACAACTGGCCGAGGATGCGACTCAGGCAGGACTGAGCGCGTTGGCACTTTTCCAGGGAATTGGTGACGCCGATGCCACTCCGGCAAACGGGGTTTGGCTGGTCACCCGGGGCGCGCAGGTGTTGGAACACGAACGCGCCGAGGGCATAGCCAGTGCGCTGCTCTGGGGGTTCGGAAAGGTGGTGGCCCGCGAGGCGCCCCATCTGAATCCAAAGATGATTGATCTGGATCCCAGCCGGTCGGCACCGCTGTCGGAATTGGCCAATGAGCTGCTTCATCCTGATGCGGAGAACCACATCGCCTATCGCACGGGACTGCGGCAAGCAGCTCGGCTGACCCGGGCCGGAGAGGGATCGGGGCGACCCCGCCTGCCCGACCCGGCAGGGGAGACGAAATGGCTGCTGGCCCCCGACGCCGACGGCGACCTCGACGGGATCCAACCGGCACTCCATCCGACCGCGCCGCTGGAGCCCAGAGAGGTGCGGGTGGAAGTGGAAGCAGCCGGTCTCAACTTCTGGGACATGTTCCGCTCGCTGGGCGTCATCGAAGAGGGACTGCTGGGCGGGGAGTTCTGCGGCCGGGTGGTCGAAGTCGGCGCTGATGTCGTGTCGGTCGTCGTCGGTGAGCGAGTGGTCGGCTTGGCGTTCGGGACGTTCGGCTCCGAAGCGGTCACCCGAGAGGAGATGGTGGCTTCGGTGCCCGGAGGCATCCCGGCCGCGTCACTGGCCACGATCCCCACCGCCTTCGTGTCGGCCGAGCTCTCCTTCACCATGGCCGACCTGAAGGCTGGTGAGCGGGTGCTGATTCACGCCGGGACCGGAGGCGTGGGGATGGCCGCCGTGCAGCTGGCTCAAGCCATTGGTGCAGAGGTTTTCGCCACCACCAGTGCTCCGAAGCAGGCCTGTCTGAAGTCGTTGGGCGTCAAGTACGTGTTCGACAGCCGCCAGACCAAGTTCGGTGAGGAAATCCTCCAGGCCACGGGGGGCGAGGGTGTTCACATGGTGCTGAACAGCCTGACCGGTCCCGGCTTCATAGACGCCAGCCTGTCGTGTCTGGCCCAGGGCGGGCGGTTCGTGGAAATGGCTCGGGTGGAAATTCTCAGCCACGAAGAGATGGCGGCGGCGCGCCCTGATGTTGCCTACTGGATCTTGGAGTTGGACGTTCTCAAAGAGAGCGATCAGGCCCAAGCCGGGGATTCCCTGAGGCGCGTTATGGACCAGGTGGCGGCCGGTGAATTGAAGCCACTGGTACACACCCGGTGGTCGCTGGTCGAGGCCAGTTCGGCGATGAAGTACATGCAGGCCGCCCGGCACATCGGAAAGATGGTCTTGGCTAATTCGCCGCTTGAGACCGGACGGTTGCGAGACGACCGGACCTATCTGGTGACCGGCGGTTTGGGTGGAATCGGCATTGCGGTTGCCCGATGGCTGGCCGACCGAGGTGCCGGGGCCATCGTGTTGAACGGGCGCCGGGCTCCCGACCCCGAAGCGGAAGAAGCGATCGAAGAGCTTCGCAAGCAAGGGGTGGCGGTGAGTGTGGAGCAGGCCGATGTGACCGATCCGGAGGCCATCGACCAGATGCTGGGCCGGATCGACGCCGACCGTCCGCCGCTCGGGGGTGTGATCCACAGCGTGGGTGTGCTGTCGGACGGTGCGCTCACCAACCAGACCTGGGACAAGTTCGAGGAGGTGTTGTGGCCGAAGATGCTGGGAGCGTGGCATCTGCATCGGGCCACCGAAGAACTTGATCTGGACATGTTCGTGTTGTTCTCCAGTGTCGCCGGCGTCTTGGGCAACCCGGGGCAGTCGAACCACGCGGCGGCCAATGCCTTCTTAGACCAACTGGCCGCTCACCGCCGTTCGCTGGGCCTTCCCGGGCAGGCGATTGCCTGGGGAGCATGGTCGGGACTGGGAGAGGCCGAAGAGCAGCGCGAGCGGATCGCGGCCCAGCTTGAGGCTGCGGGCACGGGGTGGATCTCCCCCGAACAGGGGGTAAGGGCGTTCGACCATCTAGTGCGCCAGGACGTGACCATGGGCATGGTGGCGGCGGTCGACTGGCAGGTGGTGGCCGAGGGCCCCGAATCCCGTTCGCCATTGTTGGAAGAAGTGCTTTCGGCCAGCGGCGGCGCTACGGCCGGGTCCCAGGATTCCGCGGCCGATGTACTGGACCAGCTCCGTGGGGCGAAGCCTGCGGAACGGGAGGAAACTCTGGTCTCGTTCTTGCAGCGGGAGCTTCAGGCGGTGATGCGGTTGCCGGAGCTGCCGGCAACGTCGGCGGTGTTCGCCGATCTGGGCATGGACTCGCTCATGGTGGTGGAGCTGCGAAACCGACTGAACCGAGCATTCGCCGGCGAGTGCACCGTGTCAAACACGGCAATATTCAACTATCCGAACATCACTGGCCTAGCCCGCCACCTGTCCAGTGAGTTCGGGCAGGTGGGTGAAGTCGCCGAGCCCGCCGAAGCAGTCGAAATCTCTCTGCCCCGGCTTGTCCAGTCGGATGAGGAGGAGATTGCCATTGTCGGCATGGCCTGCCGGTTCCCCGGCGCGGAGGATCTGGCGGCCTATTGGCGCCTGCTGGAGTCCGGGGAGAACACGGTCACCGACGGCCGACAAGACGGCGGCTCTTGGGACGGAGTCCCCGGCGACCCGGCCGCCGACGATGCCGCCTACCGAACAGGTTCGTTCATAGACGGCATCGACTCCTTCGATGCCCAGTTCTTCCGGGTGTCGCCCAAGGAGGCCTGGACCATCGACCCACTGCAACGGCTGCTGCTGGAGACCAGCTGGCAAGCCGTTGAGGATGCCGCCATCGACCCCGACCGTCTGAAGGGAACCCGAGGCGGTGTGTACGCGGGGCTCGGGGTCAGCGAGTATCGCAGCGTCATCGAGAGGAGCGGCCGGGTCGGGGCCCACCTCAACACTGCGGGAAGCGTCACCGTTGGCCGGGTTGCCTTCTCGCTGGGCTTGGAAGGACCGGCGGTGCCGTTGGATTTGGCCTGTGCATCGTCGCTGGTCGCCATTCATCAAGCGGTGGAGAGCCTCCGGCGCGGAGAAATAGACGTGGCCTTAGTCGGAGGGGCCAACATCACGCTCTCGACCGGGGTCACCGGAGCCCTCGTGGAGTCGGGCATGCTGTCGTCGCAGGGACAGTGCAAGTCGTTCGACGCCTCGGCCGACGGCTACGTGCGCGGCGAGGGGTGCGGTGTTGTGGTGCTGAAGCGGCTAGGCGATGCCACCGAGGACGGCGACCGCATTTGGGCCGTTGTCAGGGGTTCAGCGGTGAATCAGACCGGGTCGGGCTTGGCGGTCACCGTCCCCAGTGGGCGGGCTCAAGAGCGGGTCATGGCTGAGGCGTTGGCCCGCGCCGGCGTCGATCCACAAGAGATTGACTATGTGGAGGCGCACGGGTCTGGTACGGCCGTGGGCGATGCGATAGAGGCGAGCGCCCTGGCCGCCGTCTATGGCCCCGGTCGCCGGGAGGACCGACCGGTGTGGATTGGTTCGGTGAAGACCAACATCGGCCACCTGGAAGGCGCGTCGGCCATGGCCAGCCTGATCAAGGTGGTGCTGGGGATGAGGCATGGAACGGTTCCGAGGCATCTGCACTACACAGACCCGAGTCCCGAGATCGATTGGGAGAGAACGCCGCTGAAGATTGCCACTGAAGAGGTTGACTGGCCGCAGGAGGAAGGTCGCCAGTCTTTGGCCGCGGTGAACGCCTATGGCATCTCCGGCACCAATGCCCACATCGTGGTCGAGGGGTATGGCGCGGCCGGCGACGATGCAGACGGACAGGGCCAGCCATGGCGGCCGGTGGGATCACCGCAGTTGGTGGGGGCCAATGGTCCAGAGGCTGAAGGCCCGCCGAACTCATCGAGCAAGAGGCTGCTGCCGTTGTCGGCCAAGACGCCGGAGGCATTGAAGGAGCTGGCCCAGCGGTATCTCTCGTGGCTCGACGAGCACGGCGATGAGCTTGCCGGCGCTGGCGCGGCCACCGACTCGCTGCTTTCGGATATGGCGTGGACGGCCAGCACAGGGCGAAGCCACTTCTCGTGTCGGGCCGCGGTGGTATTTGGCGATGCCGAGTCGCTCCGCCAACAGCTCCGGACCGTGGTTAAGGCTGGAGAAGGACGAGATCCTGATGAGCCCAGCGAGACGGCGGTCCCGCAAGATGGCGATGGCTTGGTGGATGCCATTGCCTCGCAGTACGCGGAAGGACGCAACGTACCGTTCGAAGATCTGTATCGGGGCGAGGCCCGTCGACGGATCTCACTGCCCGACTATCCCTTCCAGCGGAAACGCTATTGGGTGGACGAGTCGCGGTAGACCGTGCCGGGTCGGGAACGATTGACATGATCTAACCCATTGGTACACTTTCCCCGCTATCAATTTGCTGCAAAGGAGCAAGTCAATGTCATCGACCGAAGAGCGGATCAGGGCCATTGTCGACCAGACGGTTGAGATCGAGGGACGAGAGGCCGGTCAGCCTTTGGACCTGACTCGCAATGTTGCCGAGACGGGTGTCTCGTCTTCCGACATCGTGGCCTTCTGGCAGATGGTCAACCAAGAGTTCGGCACCGATATCTCGGCCGAGGAGTTCGCCGAGCTCCTGACCCCTCAAGACCTCATCAATCATCTCGAATCGGCTGGTTGATCAGCGACACAGACTGCTGGTGGTACCCGTTCAAAAGCATCGGTGATATCGCCGTAATCCACGTCGACCTGATCCCCGATCAGGGGCGCGAGGCCGAGGCCCTTGCATGGCTTGACGGGGAAGAGCGCTCACGTTGGCAGCGCTTTCAGTCCCCAGTTGCCCAGCGGCGCTATGTGCTGTGCCGCGCCGCGCTCCGCGCCGTGCTGTGCCGCGAAATCGGCTTCCCAAACGAGTCGTTGGCCTTCGAGGCCGCCAAACACGGCAAGCCCTTTGCCCTGGTTGACGGCCAGCCCGCCACCATCAGCTTCAACGTGAGCCACAGCGGCAACCACGGGTTGATTGCCGTGGCGCCCAGGGGTCGCCTAGGAGTGGACGTTGAAGAGCGGGCCCCGCGCCGAAATCTCGACAATCTCATCGAAGGCGTGTTCAGCCCACGAGAGAAGGCTGAGCTGGAGGCGCTTGAGGGTTGTGAGCAGCTGCATGCGTTTTTCCGATACTGGACGATCAAGGAGGCGCTGGTGAAAGCCCACGGCAAGGGTCTGTCGATGAACGTCGCCGAATTGGAGATCCCTGAAGAGATGCGCCACGGGGCCACCAGGTGCGTTGGCCAGTTTGCTCAAATCCCCGAGACGTCCTGGTGTCTGGAAGATATCGGAACCAAGGATTTTGCTGCCGCCGTCGCTCATGAACTAAGCCCATCATCGTGACGGAGCAGGAAGCCGTCTGGAGCGTTCCCGAACCGCGGTCGATTCACGAAGTCGAAGTGGACTCTAAGTCGTCGATTCTGCTTCGCCGTCATGGCAACCCCGATGGGACTCGACTGATCCTCAGCCATGGCAATGGTCTGGCCATCGACTTCTACTATCCGTTTTGGTCGCTCCTGACCCAAGACTTCGATCTCATCGTCTACGACTTGAGAAATCATGGTTGGAACACGGTCGGCGATCTGGAAAATCACAGCGTACCGACGCTGGTCGGGGATCATGACCGCATACTTGAGGAGATCAGCGATCAATTCGGCCAGAAACCACAGGTTGGTGTATTCCACTCGCTGTCATCGCTCACCCCTCTTATTTCTGAATCCAAGGGCAGTGGCTATTCGGGCCTCGTCCTGTTTGACCCTCCCATATGCAAGCCAGGGAGGAATTATTACGATTTCGAAGAGGCGGCCGTTCGCATGTCGAAATCAGCGAGCCGTCGCACATTCCAATTCAAGTCGAAAAGCTCGTTCACTGATCTGTATCGCGTGTTTCCGACATTCAAGTCGGCGGTGCCGGGGGTAGTCGATCTACTGGCCGACACAACGCTCCGAGAATCCGCCGATGGTGAGGGGCTTGAGCTGCGATGCCCCCGCGAATACGAGGCCCAGATAATCGCCTACGCCAGCGTCTACGGAGTGTTCATCGACTTCTCGAAGATCCGCTGCCCGGTCAAGGTGCTCGGGGCCGATCCTACGGTGCCCTCGTCGTATCTGCCGTCGCTGAACCTCAGCGACATCTCCAACGTCGATTACGACTTCCTGCCTGAATCCACTCACTTCCTCCAGTTGGAACACCCCGAAGAATGCGCCGCCATCATGCGCGATTTCATTGAAGGAGTTCTCGACTAGGCGAGCAGATAGGACGGTCCAGCCATGGTGATGCCCGCCCGGCTGGCTTCTGTTGCTCAATTTGGTTGGGTTTCCTAGAGTGTCGGAACCACATTCCACGAGGGGGAAAACACATGCGTTCTTGGCTATTGAAGCTGTTGGCGTTGTTGATGGTCTTCGGCCTAGTGGCCGCGGCCTGCGGCAACGACGATGATGACGGTGTCACGACGGCTCCCGATGACCCGGCGCCCGCCGAGCCCGCCGACGATGGGGACGACGAGCCCGCGCCGGCTCCCGCCGACGATGGGGACGACGAGCCCGCGCCGGCTCCCGCCGACGATGGCGACGACGAGCCCGCGCCGGCTCCCGCCGACGATGGCGATGGTGAAGCGGATCCCGAGGAAGAGCCGATGATGGATGCCTGCGAGGCCACCGTGCCGGGCACCGAGATCAACATGGGGGTTTTCTCTGAAACCCGTGGGCTCGATCCGATCATCACGTCAGGCAGCGGTGTGACCGGGATGACCGAGCTGTCAACGCTTTACGACCAGCTCATCGTGTACGACCACAATCTGGGCGACTACAGGCCTCACTTGGCGGAGTCATTGTCTTCAAACGACGACCTCACCGAGTGGACCCTCACGCTGCGTCCGGGGATCACATTCCCCGACGGCACGCCGCTGGACACTGCTGCTGTGCACTACAGCCTCCAGCGATTTGTGACCGAAGATGCTCTCAATGGAAGCAGCGCCTTCATCGCATGGGTCGAGGAGTTTGAGATCGTTGACGACCTCACCATGGTGCTGCATCTTGATCGGCCGTGGGGCACCTTCCCCTATGCCCTGGCCGACGAGCCGGGCATGGTGGTCAATCCCACCGTGGTTGAGGCCATGGGCCAAGAAGAGTTCAACCTGAACCCGGTTGACGGCGGTGTCGGTCCGTACAACATCGAGCGGTATGCCCCCGGCGAGGAGATCGTGGTGACCGCCAAGGATGACTACTGGGGAGGTCCGGTTTGTGTCGAGACCATCCGCTTCATCCGGATCCCCGGCGCGCCCGCCACCTATGAGGCATATCAGAATGATGAGATCAACGTTGCCTTCCTCCGGGAGGCGAGGACGATCGCCGACGCGGTGGAAAATGGCGACGACGCGAGCAGCTTCTCTTCCCTCCAAAATGGCGGCAGTTCGATCTTCATGAACAACGGCGTGCGGGGATCGACGCCGCCGACCACCGATCTGCGCCTGCGGGAGGCGATTGCCCTCGCCGTGGATGTGGACGTGTTGAACCAGCGGTCCAATGAGGGACTGGGCAAGGCGAACACCGCGTTGATGCACCCCGACTCGGTCTACTACGACGCAGCTCTGTTCCCCGAGGTCGAGCAAAACCTGGACCGGGCCCGGGAGCTGGTCCAGGAGGTGAAGGACGAGACCGGCTGGGACGGTTCAATCCGCTTGGCCTGCCACAACGCTCCTAGCCGCATTGACTGGGCCATTGCTGTTGTCGCTCTGCTCGAGGCCGCGGGATTCGAGGTCGATTTGGACAACGACGGCACCATCTTGGACCTCATTACCATTGTGCTGCGAAACGCCGATTTCGACCTGGCGTGCTGGGGCTTCAACATCTCCGACGAGACGCCGTTCTTCCCGATGATTCAGTTCCGGTCTGACGCCAGGAACAATCGCATCGGCTATGCCGATCCCAATATGGATGCGGCTATTGACCAGCTTCAGGTGGCCACAAACACCGAAGAGATCCAGGCCGCGCTAGCCGAGATCTGGAGGGTTTGGCAGCAGAGCTGGCCCAGCGCCATCACTGAATCCGTCCAAGAGCTGATCATCTTGAAGCCCGAAGTCAAGGGTGTTATGGCCACCCAGGTGAGCGCACTGCTCTTCCACGACGCCTACATCGACGAAGGCTGATTGATTCGTTGGCCCGCCGGGTGACCCCCTGCGGGCCAACGACTCTCTCTCAGGCATCAGACAAGGGGGCTGATCCGGCGTGCTGCGGACCATCGGACTCAAACTGGTCCGGCTGGTGCCCGTGTTGTTCATCGTCAGCGCGGCCACCTCCCTGCTCATTGAGCTGGTCCCCGGCGACCCGATCCTGGTCATCATCGGGACAGAAGGCGACATTGAGGACTACGAACGCATTGAGGAAGAGCTTGGCCTGAACCGAAATGTGGCCTCCCGCTACATCGATTGGCTGGGGAACATATTCACCGGTGATTTTGGTGAGCAGATCACCCGGCCGGGGGTGAAGGTGGCGGACCGGCTGAAACAGACCTTCCCGGTGACCATCCAAATCTCCCTCATGGGGATGGCCATGGCCTTGCTCATCTCAGTGCCCATGGGGTCGTGGGCCGCCTATCGGGCCGGAACGCGTTTCGACCGTTACAGCAGCGGAGCGGCGTTCGGCATCATTTCCATTCCCAGCTTCTTGGCTGGCCTGCTGCTTATCTTCCTGTTCGTCTTCCACTCCACCATTCCCCGTTACGCGGTGTTTATCTTGGGCTTGGCCTGGTCGATATGGCTGTTGTGGAGCGCGGCGCGCGCCCAGCGCGAGGGGGCAGGGGGAGTGCTGCTCAGGTTGGCAGCGGCCATAGTGGTTGCCGGGCTGACGGTGTGGTTGGCCAACAAATGGCCGTCGTTCCCCCGCCAGGGTTTCGTTCGCTGGACCTCCGAAGACGGGAGGTTGGAAAATCTCCGCAGTTCGCTGTTGCCCGCCATCACCGTTGGTCTCACTGAGATTGCGGTGTTCATGCGTCTGTTGCGGGGCGACATGCAGTCCACTCTTCAAGAGGACTTCATCTTGTCGGCGCGTGCCAAGGGTATGCCGCCAGTGCGCATATTGGCCCGGGATGCCCTGCGACCCTCGTCGTTTTCGCTGATCACCTTGGCTGGCGTGGCCTTCGGTCGTCTGATCGGGGGCACGGTGATCGTGGAGACGATCTTCCGGTTGCCGGGCATGGGCAGCCTCATTGTGAACGACGGAGTGAATGTGGGTGACTTTCCCGTTGTGCAGGGCGGTGTACTGATCCTGGCCACCTTCTATGTGGTGCTGAACGGTGCCATCGACATCTCCTATAGCTATCTGGATCCGAGGTTGCGCCGTGGCCGCTGACACCTCGCTCGCGCCTGACACCGGCTACGTGGCCGGGGAGGTCGTCGACCCCCTGAGCCACGCCAATCGCCTGATGCGGGTGACCATCGGGCTCATCGGCGGCGTGGCCGCCATCATCGTCGGCTTGATGGTGCTAACCGACGTAAATGCTGGCTACCGGGTGTTGCTTACTGTCGGCGGCTTAGTGCTGCTGTTCTTGGCCATTGACAGTGCAGGAAAGCTCATCAGGGGGCCGCTGTTTGAAACCGGTCTATGGTTGTCGGTTGTCTGGGTGGCCATTGTCGGGCTTTCTGCCGCGTTCGCCGACTTCCTGCCCATCTCCGAGGCCAAAGACGCCTCCGCCACCATTTTCGACGGCACACCTACCTTGAAGCGACCGGACTTGCTGTCGGCCCATCCGCTGGGCACCGACCGCCAGGCTCTGGACGTGTTGGGAGGCATCATTTATGGGGCCCGGGTGTCGTTGCAGGTCAGTGTGCTGGCGGTGGCCATCGGCATCCTGGTGGGCGGCACCATCGGTGTGATTGCCGGTTTCTTCAGAGGCCGGCTGGATACCGGTGTCGGAGTTCTCACCGACTCTATGCTGGCGTTTCCTCCGCTGATCCTGTTGTTGGCATTGGCCAGTGTTATGGATCGCAGCCCCCGCAACATGGCAATCGCCCTAGCCATTCTGGGCATTCCCACCTACATCCGCCTGGCCCGGGTGAACACCATGGTCTTTGCCGAACGGGAGTTCGTGTTGGCCTCCCGAGCCATGGGTTCTAGCCGCCGCCGGATCATCTTCAAAGAACTGGTTCCCAACGTTGCTCTGCCCATTTTCAGCTACGCGTTCATCATCATCGCGGTGCTGATCGTGGCCGAGGCCTCATTGAGCTTCCTCGGCCTGGGAATTCAACGACCCGACCCCACCTGGGGCAACATGATCGCCGCGGGCCAGGACGACTTCGACCGCCACCCCCATCTGGTGTTCGCCCCGGGCATAGCCATGTTCCTTACCGTGTTCGCGCTGAACCGAGTAGGGGAAAAGGCGCGCGAGCTTTGGGACCCCCGCCAAGCGAATCTCTGACTCTCGACCTCCCTTGCCGTCGTTGAGGTCGGTTGCCCCCATTGCCGAGTTTTCCTAGAGTGTCGGCACCACAATCCACGAGGGGGAAGTGACATGCGTTCCTGGCTTTTCAGGCTTTTGGCGCTGCTTATGGTGTTCGGCCTGGTGGCCGCGGCCTGCGGCAATGACGACGACGATGGGGTGACCACTGGCCCAGATGAGCCAGCACCCGCCCAGCCGGATGACGACGAGCCGGCTCCCGCTCCCGCTGACGACGGCGACGATGAGCCGGCTCCGGCCCCCGCTGACGACGGCGACGATGAGCCGGCTCCGGCCCCCGCTGACGACGGCGACGAGGCACCCGAGGAGATGATGGGCGCCTGCGAGGCCACCGTGCCGGGCACCAAGATCGACTACGCGGTGTTCTCGCCCAACGCCAACATGGACCCAACCGGCAGCAGTGGCGCTCTGGTAGGCGGCACCCAGATCGTGAACGTGTGGGACGTGTTGATGACGTTCGACCCCGCGTCGGGTGTGTCCAACGGTCAGGCGGCAGAGTCGTTGACTCCCAACGACGACTTCACCGAGTGGACGTTGAAGATCCGCTCGGGCATCACCTACGGCAACGGCGATGCGTTTGTTGCCCAAGACGTGGTTGACTCGATGCTCCGGTTCTTCGACTCCCGCGGCGACGGCATGAACAATCGTGCCGCTGGCTCGGTAGGCCTCATCGACTTTGACAACACCGAAGTCCCCGATGACAGCACCGTCATATTCCGGCTCCATCGGGGTTGGAGCACCTTCCACACGCTGTTGGGCGACGAGCCCGGCATGATCGTGAACCCGCGGATCATCGCCCAGCTGTTGGAGGAGGAGGAGGCCAACGCCACCGAGGAAACCAGCGCAGCCCGACTGGTCCGCAACCGGATGGCGGTTACCCCCGAACTGGTCAACGCCGCCAGCTTCGGTCCCTACGAGGTGGCCGAGGTGGAGCCGAACGTGCGAACGGTGCTACGAGCCCGAGACAACTACTGGGGCGGCCCAGTGTGCATCGAAGAGATCGAGTTCACCTTCCCGGGCAGCTCCACGGCCAACTGGGAGGCATTCCAGGCCGGCGACTTCAATGCCGCTTTCCTGCGTGATCCCCGGGTGTTCGCCGATGCCCGTGAGGCGGGTGCAGTGCTGAGCTCTGAAGATCAGAACATCGGCGGGCTGTTCCTGTTCAACCAGGGCGTCCGTGGCGCCGATGTGATCGGCAAGGACATCAGGATCCGCCGGGCCATCCACCACGCCATCAATCGGGACATCATCAATGAGCGGGCTTTTGAGGGCAAGCTCAAGACCACCAATGCCATCGCTGCCGAGGGGACCCTTCTGTGGTCGCCCGAGTTGCAGGAATGCGCCGATCAGGAGCCGGCATATGACCCGGATGCCGCCGAGGCACTGGTAGAAGAAGTGAAGGCTGAAGGCTGGGATGGCTCCCTGCTCTTGGTGCATGCCGACACCGATCCCGGCCCCGAAATCGCCCAGGCGGTTGAGGGAATGCTGGAGGCTGCCGGCTTCGAGGTGGAAGTCGACCTCGGTCCGGTCACCACCGTGCTGATTCCCCGAGTCATCATCCAGGCCGACTATGAGATGGCTGGATGGGGCTTCAATGCCGATGGTGCCACGTGGGTTGCCTCTCTCAACGACAACCTCCTCTCAACGAGCGGGTCGAACCGTATGGCCTTCGGCCACCCGGACATGGACGCCGCCCTGGGAGAGCTGTACGGAGCGGCGAACGTGGACGACCAGCGGGCCGCGTTGGCCGGAGTGCAGTGCGTCTGGAAGGACCACTTGCCGGCCATGGTCTATTCGGTGACCGAAGAGGGCTTGGCGCTCGCCCCGAACGTCAAGGGCGTCCAGCGAGCAGGCGCCACCATCTTCCTGTTCGGAAACGCGTACATCGAGAACTAACTCGAACAACGACTACTTGGAGTCAATAGGGCTCTAGGGGAGGAAGAGCACCGTGCTACGGGTGATCGGCTTGAAGCTGGTCCGGCTCGTGCCGGTGCTCTTCCTCGTTTCCCTGGCCACGTTCTTCCTCATCGACCTGATTCCCGGCGACCCGGCTGTGAACATGCTGGGTGCCGATGCCACCCGGGAGGAATACGAGGCAGTCAACAAACTCTTGGGCTTGGACAAGCCGATTACCGACCGCTACGTCGACTGGTTGAGCAATGCTGTTGTCGGCGACTTGGGCCATTCGTTAAGGCTCCCCAACGAGCCGGTGTCCGACTTGTTGCAGCGCAGCGTTGGACCCACCCTGCGATTGTCGGCCATGGCGCTGGGCATGGCTTTTGTCATCGCCATCTTCTTGGGGGTTTGGTCGGCTCAGGCGGCCGGCACTCGGGTGGATCGACTGGTGAGCGGCACGATGTTCGGCTTCATCTCGGTGCCGACATTTCTGGCTGGCTTGCTCTTCATCTTCTTCTTCGTGTTCCGGGAGTCCATACCCCGTTGGCTGTGGTTGATCGGGGTTGGGCTCATCGTTTTGCGGTTGGCCTATCTGGCCATCAGCCGACTGGCCGAAGACAGCGCCGACGTGTCGGGGTGGCTCGGCTATGCCATCGCCACCTTTGTGGTGGCCGGCTTGCTGTTCTGGGTCTTTGTCCAGTGGCCTGACTTCCCCCGGACGGCCTCCCATCGCTACGACGACAACTGGCGCGAGCAGATTCGCTCCCTGTTCCTGCCCGCGCTGGCCCTGGCCCTGAGTGAGATCGCCGTGTTCACCCGCCTGTTGCGGGCCGACATGCTGTCAACCCTTCAGGAGCAGTTCGTGTTGTCGTCGCGAGCCAAAGGCATGCCCGTCTGGCGGATCTTGTTTCGCGACGCGCTGAGGCCGTCGTCGTTCTCCCTCATCACCGTGGCCGGCATCACGCTGGGGCGGCTTATCGGCGGCACGGTCATCATCGAGACCATCTTCGGTTTGGAGGGGTTGGGCAAGCTGATCGTGGGCACCGGGGTGATCCCCAAGAACTACACCATCGTGCAAGGCGGCGTGCTGGTGTTGGCGGTGGGCTATGTGCTCCTAAACGCCATCATCGACATCTCCTATCAGTACCTCGACCCGAGAATCAGGCGGGGCCGTGTCTGACCCGGCAGTGGGCACGATCGCCCAAGGCGAGCCAGAAGTTCGAGCGCGCAGCGCCGAGCCTCGGTCTATATGGTTATGGCCGCTGCTACCCATCGGGATTGCGGCGATCTTTGTGGGCACCATGGTGCTCAACGATGTGACCGCCGAGATCAGGGTCACGTTGGTGTTGGCTGGCATCGTGGGCGGATATTTCGGCTTGGATGCTCTGTGCCAGAGGCGCTGGGGATCAGGCTTCGACACTTCGGCGTGGCTGTCGGGTTTCTGGCTGACGTTGGTCGGGCTTTCGGCCATCACCGTGGCCTGGCTGCCGCTTCCGGAGTCGAGGTTGGTGAAGAACGCACTAACCGAGACCCCGAGGCTTCGCCCGGACTTGTTCTCGGAACATCCGCTGGGGACGAACATCCAGGCCCTCGACATGCTCGGAGGAGTCATGTGGGGGGCACGCACTTCGCTGATCATCAGCTTGGGGGCGGTGGCCATCGGTCTGTTGATTGGCGGGGTCATCGGGATCACCGCGGGCTATTTCCGGGGTCCGCTGGACAGCGGGGTGGGGATTCTGGCTGACTCCATGCTGGCGTTCCCCCCGCTGATTCTGCTGGTGGCCATGGCCACGGTGTTCACCCAGAATCAATGGACCATGGCGCTGGAGCTGTCGCTTCTGGGCATCCCCACCTACATCCGATTGGCCCGGGCCAACACCCTGACCTTCGCCCAGCGCGAGTTCGTCTTGGCGGCCAAGGCCATGGGATCGGGGGACCGGCGCGTTATTTTCCGGGAGCTGATGCCCAACGTGGCCTTGCCCATGGTGTCGTATGCCTTCCTGGTGACCGCGGTGCTAATTGTGGCCGAGGCATCGCTCAGCTTCCTGGGGGTGGGCATCCAGCCTCCCGAGCCCACCTGGGGCAACATGATCGAGGCGGGCCAGGAGAGCTACCAGGACCATCCCCACTTGGTGTTCGTGCCCGGCATCGTGATGTTCATGACCGTTTTCGCCCTCAACCGGGTGGGCGACAAGGCCCGCGAGCGCTGGGACCCACGCGAAGCCCAGCTCTGAGTTGGTTTGTCAGCTATCGGCTGATCGCAGTCCGGAAGCGCTCGATGTTGGCCAGCTTGATGTCTTCGTAACCGCGGACGAGGTCGGCGGCCTCGGCGATGGCCTGGGCTGATTGCAGGTCTTCGGGGGTGTTGGCGCCCTCGACGGCTTGGCGCAACGCCACCAGATATTCGGCGGGCAGGCGACGCTCCTCGCGGCGGACCTTGGCCCGGCCGAAGGGATCGAAGGGGGTTCCCCGCAGGCGCTTGCCCTTGGCCAACAGAGCGATGAGCGGACGCCAGCGTGCTGTCGACAGGGCGATCTTGCTCTTGCGGCCCATAGCCCGCAAGGTGGGCGGATGCAGCAGCCAGGCCAAACGGTCGCCGGGTTGCGCGGCGGCCACCGCGGGGGCGTGGCCGTCGGGATCCAGCATGAGCCGAGCAACCTCGTATTCGTCCTTGTAGGCGGTGAGCTTGAACAGACCGGCGGCCACCGCCGCGGTCAGCGCAGCGGAGCCGGGGTTCACCCGCCGCTCCACTTCGGCGAACTCGGCCACCGCGTCCAGATAGCCGGCTGCCAGAGCCCGGTTTTGGAAGCGCACCAACTCGGCGGAGAACAGCTCCAGGGCGGCGGCCAACACGGTGTCGCCGCCAGCCAGCTCCTCGATGCGGCCGCTCAGCTTCCGCCCCAGCACGCCGGCATGGTCGTGTTCCAGCGTCCGGGCGTCGTCGGGCAGAGGCGCGGCGCGACCCGCCGCGGTGGTTTCCACCATCGCCTGGTCGGCTACCCACCATCGGCCCCAGCGGAACGCAGCGGTGTTCAGCTCCACGGCCACTCCGTTGAGCTCGATGGCAGTCTCCACAGCCTCCGGCGTCACCGGCAGCAGGCCGGTCTGCACGGCCATGCCCACCACGAACACGTTGGCCCCCACTGCATCGCCCACTAGCGCTTGAGCCAGGTCGGATGCCCCTGCCCAGAATTGAGCGTCGCCCCGAGTCTCGGACCGCACCCTCTCCAGCAGTTCTTCGACGGTGGGCATGTCGATTTCCGGGTGGGCGGTTTTGGCGCCGGGAGGCACCACGTCTCGCGATCCCACCACCGCAGTGCGAGCCGAGTCGGCCGCATCCAGGCCGGTGGCTGACGCGGCTACCAACAGGTCGAAGGCCAGCAGCAGGTCGGCTTGGCGGTCGCCCAGGCGGTTGCTGCCCGAGCGGCCGCTTCGGGTGATGCGCAGGTCGCTGACCACCGGGCCAGCCTTCTGTGACAAGCCGATCTGATCCAGCCCCTGCACGTTGGAACCATCGAGCATGGCCGCGGTGCCGATGAGCTGGCCGGTGGTCACCACCCCGGTGCCGCCGATGCCGGTGATGTGGATGTTCACGTCGATGTTGGCCGATTCCGGCGGGGCGGGAATGGGCGTGGGCGGTACCGCCAGCGTGCTGTGTTGGGAGGTCCGCCGACGCCGAGCGCGTTTGGGCCGGGTGATGGTGATGAACGCGGGGCAGTCGCCCTCCAGGCACGACAGGTCCACGTTGCAGCTGTCCTGGTCGATGGTGGTCTTGCGGCCGAATGGAGTGTCGAAGGGCTGGACTGACAGGCAGTTGGAGACCTCGGCGCAGTGGCCGCACCCCTCGCACACCCGGTGGTTGATGGCCACCCGGGTCTGGGGCGGGCTGATCTTGCCCCGTTTGCGGTCGCGGCGCAGTTCGGCGGCGCATCGCTGGTCGTGGATGAGCACGGTGACCCCGTCCATCTTGGCCAACTCCTGCTGCACATCGGCCAGCTCGGTGCGGTTTCTCACGTCCACCTCGGAGGGCAGCCCGAGGCGGCGGGTGCGACCCGGGTCGTCGGAGGTAATGATGATGCGGACCACGCCCTGGGCCAGCAGCGACCGGCACACCCGGTCAAGGGGGATGCCGCCGGTGGGATTCTGCCCTCCGGTCATGGCCACCGCCCCGTTCCACAGCAGCTTGTAGGTGACGTTCACCCCGGCGGCGATGGCCGCGGTCATGGCCAGCTGACCGGAGTGGAAGAAGGTGCCGTCGCCCATGTTCTGGATCAGATGGGGGGTTTCCACGAACGGGGCCATGCCGATCCACTGGGTGCCCTCGCTGCCCATGCAAGTGAGCCCGGCGATGTCGCCGTAGCGCTCCTCGCCTCCCAGCAGGATCATGGTGTGGCAGCCGATGCCCGCGCCCACCGCGGTGCCGGGGTCGGTGACCGTGCTGCGGTTGTGGGGGCATCCCGAGCAGAAATACGGGGTGCGATTCACCGCCAGGGGGATGCGCTCTCGCACAGGGGGCTCCGGGGTCAACCGGTCGCCCAGTCGGGCCAGTCGGCTGCGCAGCGGGCCCACCAAGTCGTCGGCATGCAGGGCGCCGTGGCTCTTGATGAGGCGGCGGTCGTGCTCGTCGTACTCGCCCACGATTCGGGGCCGGTGCGAGGAGTTGTACAGGGCGTCTTTGACCCGGGACTCCACGTTGGGGGTCTTCTCCTCAATGACGAAGACCTCCTCCAGCCCGGCGGCGAAGTCCCTGATAGTGGAGGCGTTGAACGGAATGGGAAGGCCCATGCGCAGCATCCGGATGCCGGCGCTGGAGATTGCTTCGTCGCTGTCCAAGCCGATCACCGCCAGGGCCTCGCGCACCTCCCAGTAGGTAATGCCCGAGGAGATGATGCCGATCCAGGCGTCGGGGGAGTCCAACGCCACCCGGTTGAGATGGTTCAGCTCGGCATAGGCCAGGGCCAGATTGGTGCGGACCTCCACGATCTCCCGCTCGATGTCCAGGGTGTAGGGGGTGAGCAGCCGGTGGTCGGGGCGATGCTGGTAGGGCGCGCCCTCGTGGAGCGGGATCTGGGGGTTGACCCGGTTGGGATCGAGGCTCACGTTGGCCGAGCCGTCGGCCACGTTGGCCACGATCTTCATCCCCACCCACAGACCGGTAGCCCGGCTCATAGCGATGGCGTGGCGACCCAGCTCCAGCACGTCGGCGGGATCGCCGGGATAGAGCACGGGGATGTGCAGGTCGGCCAGCACCCCGGCCGAGGAGGACGGCAGGGTGGACGACTTGGCGTTGGGGTCGTCGCCGGCCAGCAGCACCACGCCGCCGGTGGGGTCGGTGCCGGCGAACATGGCGTGGCGGATGGCGTCGGAGGCCCGGTCGACGCCAGGGGCCTTGCCGTACCAGATGCCGATGATCCCGTCGTAGCGGGCATCGGGCCTCGAACCGGCGAGCTGGCTGCCCATCACCGCGGTGGCTGCGTGCTCCTCGTTCACCGACGGACGCAGCACCATATCGGTTTCCCCCGATTCCCTTACGGCCCGCTCCAGGGCGGAGTCGAGCCCGCCCAGTGGAGAACCGGGGTAGCCAGCGGCGAACGCCGCGGTGTTGAGCCCCGCAGCCCGGTCGGCTCGCAACTGCTCCAGCGGGAGCCGAGCCATGGCCTGAATCCCCGTGAGGAAGACCGTTCCGTAATCGTTGGTGAAGCGATCGGAGAGCCGGTAGCCGCGATTCGACTCGGTGGCGGTCATGTGGAGGTCAGTCTAGGGGCAAGTTTTCGCAATGGGGTTGCGCAATTTGAACAGGAAGTTGAACATCACACCGCAGGACTGGTTGGCGCGAAGGCGGGGCGGTTGCCGATGATCTGGGCGGCTTCGAGGCGGGCCAGTTCGTCGTCGTCCACGCCCAGCAAGCCGCCCAGCACCTCGGCGTTGTGCTCGCCGAGGGTAGGGGTGGGGCGGGTGAACCAGCGGTCGGGCTGTCGGCCGAAGCGTACCGGCATGGCGGGGAAGCGATGGGTGCCGGCCAGGGAGTGCTCTACGGGCTCGTAGAAGCCGCGGGCATTCACCTGGGGGTTGCGGTCCCCCTCTCGGCTTATCACCAATTCTGCCGCGGGCACGCCAGAGGAGATGAGCCGTTCGACGATGTCGGCAGCCTGCTGTTGGGCGCACCATCGGCTAAGCCGCTCGTCGAATTCGTGGCGAGCGGCAAACCGGTCGGCCAGAGCCGCCGAGGCCGGCACCCGGTCCAACTCCAGTTCGGGCACCGCTTCCAGCAATCCCTCCCAGTGCTGGTTTGTCTCCACCGAGAGCGCGACATGTTGGCCATCGGAGCAGGGGTACACCCCTTGGGGGCAGGCATAGGGGTGGTGATTGACTTCTCGCTCCATGAGATGGCCGGTGGTCGAGAACTCCACCACCTGCTCGGCCGCCGCATTGAGCGCGGTCTCCACCATGGTGGCCTCCACGAAGCTGCCGAGGCCGGTTCGCTCACGAGCGTGCAGGCCGCAGATCACGGCATAGGCGGCGTGTAGTCCGGCCAGGGGGTCGGACGGGCCTCGGGCCAGCTGGGGGGCGGTGTCGGGATAGCCGCTCAGCCAGCACATGCCGCTGATCTGCTCCATGGTCTGGGCGAATCCCACCCGATCACGCCACGGTCCGTCGAGCCCAAAGGCCGGCATTCGCACCATGACCAGCCGAGGATTCAGTTGGTGGACGGTGTCCCAACCCAATCCGAACTGGTCCATCACCCGGGGGGAGAAGTTCTCCACCAGGGCATCGGACACGCCAATGAGCCGGTGCAGCAGATCCATGCCCTCGGGCCGGGTCAAGTCCAGAGTGACCGATCGCTTGCCCACGTTGGCGTGGTGAAAGGTAGGCCCGTACTCCCACCACTGGTCATCGGCGGGAGTTCGGGCCGAGCCGAACCTCATCCCATCGGGCCGCTGTACCGACTCGATGTGGATGACATCGGCCCCCAGCGTCGCCAGAACCAGGGCTCCATAGGGGCCGGCCCAGAAGGCGGTCATGTCCACCACCCGGACCCCGTCCAGGGGCAGGGCATCGGGCGAAGCCGTCAGGTCGGTGCCCTCACGACGGGCCGAGGCATTTGAGTTGGAGCCCGCCGCCAGCTGGCCCAGCACTTCGTTTGTATGTTGGCCCAGGCGAGGGGCGGGGCGAAAGGCGACCGACGGATGGGAGCTGTTGCGGTAGGGCACCCGGGGTTGGATGAACTCACCGCCGGGGTGGGGCACGTACACCCCCCGCTGGGCGAATTGCTCGAACTCGGGCAAGTTGGCGCCGTTGCCGATGGGGGCGACCGGAATGCGCAGCAGGATGGCCTCGCGCACCACCTCTTCGGTGGTGCGGGCCGAAGTCCACTCCCGGATGGCCCCGGCGATGGACTCTCCGGCGGCGATGCGCCCGCCCATAGTGCCGAGCTGGGGATCGTCGGCCCACTCCGGGTGGCCCACCAAGACGGTGAAGTCCTTCCACTGCTGGCCGGTGAACACGCAGAACCCCACGTAGCCGTCGCGGGTGGGCTCTACCGACGGCACTTCCAGCGCAATCCGGGTGTCGTATTCGCCGGTGAACGAGCCCCACAGGGTCTGCACGTTGGTGCAGGTGGGGGTGATGGTCTCCAGCAGGGAGAGGTCTACGTGGTCGCCCACCCCGGTGCGCCGAGCTCGGCGCAGCGCAGCGGTGGCTGCCACCGCCGCGGTCACTCCGCCCATCCACTCGCCGATACGCCCCCCGGCGTTGAACGGGATCCGTCCCGGCTGGCCTCGAGTGGCGGTCGACCCGGCGATGGCCATGAGGGTGAACTCGTTGGCCGGGCGTTGGCTCCACGGGCCGCCCCGGCCGAAGTTGGACACCGACACCATGGTGGCGTCGGGCCGCCGCTTGGCTAACGCTTCCCAGCCAACCCCGAGGGTCTCCAGCTCGCCCGGCTCCGATCGCTCGATCACCAGATCGGCCGTGTCGTACAGATCTAGCAGCCGATCTCGGCCCTCTGGTGACCGGTAGTCCAGCACGACCCCCTGCTTGGAGGTGTTCAAGAACCCGAACAGCGGGCCGTGGTCTTCAATGGGGGCGAAGGAGGCCGAATAGCCCCGCAGCGGGTCGCCCTCGGGCAGCTCCACCTTCACCACCTCGGCCCCCGCGTCGGCCAACAGCTTGGTGGCGTAGCCGCCGGCGATGCCCCAGCCCAGATCGACTACTCGAACCCCGTCCAGGCCAGGCCGCCCAACCATGAGTTTGGAACACTACCCCCTTGGTGCGGGACGGTGCCCGGCCCCATGCTCCGGCTGCCCAACGATGAGAATGCGCCACTATCGGACTACCGTCGTGGCCGATGGGCGACGACAAGCAGGCCACGGTGGATCAGCCTCGAATCGAGGCCGCAGTGCGGGAGATCCTGGCTGCCATCGGCGAAGACCCCAACCGAGACGGCCTGCTGGACACCCCGGGACGGGTGGCCCGCATGTACGCCAAGATCTGCGAGGGGCTTCACGAAGACCCTGCCTCCCACCTGACTCGCCAGTTCGAGGCCGACCACGACGAGATGATCCTGGTGCGCGACATTCCCCTGTACTCGCTGTGCGAGCACCATCTCATTCCGTTTCTGGGCAAGGCCCACGTGGGCTACATCCCCAACAAGGACGGATGCATCACCGGCCTGTCCAAGCTGGCCCGAGTAGTGGAGGGTTACGCCCGGATGCCCCAAGTGCAGGAACGGCTGACCACCCAGATTGCCGACGCCATCGAAACGGCCCTCGATCCCCGGGGCGTTCTGGTGGTGGTGGAGGCCGAGCACCTGTGCATGTCGATGCGGGGTATCCGCAAGCCGGGGGCCAACACGGTCACCTCGGCAGTGCGGGGCCTTTTCCGCACCGATATCGCCACCCGAGCCGAGGCCATGCGGTTCATCGACCGCTGAAAACCGCTCCGACATCTCCATAGGGCGCCATCCGCATAGGGCCGCCCCAAAAAGCGGCGGTACTCTGAGGCTGTGGAGACGCTGCAAACGGGGCCGATGGTCATGGGCATCGTCAATGTCACTCCTGACTCGTTTTCCGACGGGGCCCGGTTCTCTTCGCCCGCGGCGGCGGCGGCCCGAGGTCGCCAGCTGTTCGACGAGGGTGCTTCCGTTGTGGACGTCGGTGGAGAGTCCACCCGCCCGGGAGCCGATCCGGTGCCGGTGAAAGATGAATTGGCCCGGGTGGTGGATGTAGTGGCCGAACTGGCCCCCTATGGGCGGGTCTCCATCGACACCACCAAGCCTGAAGTGGCCCGGGCCGCGGTGGCCGCGGGGGCCGACATACTCAATGATGTGTCGGCGTCGATGCACGAGGTAGCCGCCGAGTTGAATGTGACCTGGATCGCCGTCCACCGCCAGGGCACCCCCGCCACCATGCAGATCGCCCCCCAATACGGCGACGTGGTGGCCGAGGTGGGCGACTATCTGGCCCAGGCCGCCGAGCAGGCGCGGGCCGCCGGAGTGCCCGAGGTGTGGGTCGATCCGGGGATCGGTTTCGGCAAGACCACCGACCACAACCTGGATCTGCTGGCCAACCTCCGGCAGCTCACCGCTATTGGGGCGCCGTTGGTGGTGGGGGCTAGCCGCAAGCGCTTCATCGGCGAGCTTCACGCCCGCAGCGACGGCTGCGCCAACCAGGAGGTGTCCACCGACGACCGTCTTGAGGGATCGCTGGCGGCTGGCGCTTGGGCTTTTGCCCAAGGAGCGGCGGTGGTCCGGGCCCACGACGTGGCTGCCACCGTGAAGGCCATGAAGGTAGTGGCGGCATGAAGGGCAAGTGGGCCGCGGGTATCTGCCCCCGCAACTTCTTTTGGATCATGAAAGACCGGCTGGCTATCTGTGAGCGTCCCGGTGGGCGGGGGGAGAGCCACCGCCGGGTTCGGCGCACCGAGGAGATCAACTGGATCCGGCAGCAGGGATTCACCCGGGTGGTGTCGCTGATCCCGTCCACCCACAATCTCCACAACTACAGCGAGCAGAACATCTCCTGGAGCCACTGGCCAATTGCCGACAACGAGGACTTTGCCACCCGGCTCGGCCCGCTGTTCAACGAATTGCAGTTGCTGTTGGCCAAGGGAGAGAAGCTGCTGGTACACCGCCGAGGGCTGGGAGACCATGTGTGCGGCTTCATCGCCGGCTATCTGGTGTGGACCGGCATGGTTCCCAGCGAGTCGCAGGCCGTGGTGGTGGTGGAGAAGATGACCGAGCGGCCCATCGGCTCGGTGGGCCGCCGCATCGTGAACGCCGCCGCCGCACTCCCCAAGCCCGAGGTTGAGCTCACGCTGGTCGAGGACTTCGACCAGCAAGGTGAGGAATCAGAAGAGACTTCCGAAGATGGCTGACAAGGGTCGACCAGCCGAGGTGGAGGACCGGGGATGACTGAGGACCGCCTGCTGCTGCGCGGCCTTCGGGTCATGGCCCTGTGCGGGGCGCTGCCCGAGGAGAGAACTCGGGCCCAGCCCTTCGAGCTGGACGTGGACCTCGGCGTAGATCTGGCCCCAGCGGGGCTTTCCGATGACTTGGGCGACACCGTCGACTACGGGGCGGTGTGCGCCGCGGTTGCCGCCGCAGCGGAGGGCGAGCAGTTCACTCTGATGGAGGCCATGGCCCATCGGATCGCCGAGGTATGTCTGGGCGCCGATCCCCGGGTGCAGCAGGTGACCGTGGAGGTCCGCAAGCTGCGCCCGCCAGTGCCCCAGCATCTGTCCACCAGCGGTGTCCGCATCACTCGCCATCATCAATGACCAGGGCTTTTCGGAGCTTGGGAGTCAGCCGGCCGATGGAATCAGGGGAGTAGCCCAATGACCAGAGCTTTTCTCGGCTTAGGGTCCAATTTGGGCGACCGCATGGGATATCTCCAGGCGGCGGTGGCCGCCATGAGCGATTGCGTCGCCGTCTCCGGGGTGTATGAAACCGACCCGGTGGGCGGCCCTGACCAGGGCCGATTCCTCAATGTGGTGGCTGAGCTGGACACAGACCAGTCGGCCCGGAGCCTCCTGGAGCGGTGCCAGCGGTTGGAGGCGTCGGCTGATCGAGTGCGGGAGGTCCGCTGGGGCCCCCGTACGCTGGATGTGGATGTGCTGTGGGTGGACGGAGAGGCGGTGGACGAGCCCGATCTGGTGGTGCCCCATCCCCGTATGTTCGAGCGGGCGTTCGTGATGGTGCCGTTGACGGAGCTGGCTCCCGACCTGGCCGAAGGATGGGTTGATCCCGGCACCGGCGGCTGTCGCCGCCTGGGCGACTGGGATGAGCTTGTCCCGCGAACGAGCGAGGGCACTTTGTGAGCGCTGTCAGCCAGATCCTCACTGTTGAGCGGGTGTCTGAGCTGCGAGCCGCATTGGATGTCGCCCGCCGCGATGGCGGCTCGGTCGGCCTGGTGCCCACCATGGGATATCTCCACGAGGGCCACCAGTCATTGGTCGCTCGATCGGCGGCTGAGAACGACCTGACCGCAGTTAGCATCTTCGTGAACCCGCTTCAGTTTGCCGAGGGTGAGGACTACGGGACCTATCCGCGGGACATGGAGCGGGACCGGGAGATGTGCGCGGCCGCCGGAGCCGGTTTGATCTTCGCTCCCCCCGTCGAGGAGGTGTACCCGCAGACACCGGTCACCGCGGTCTCGGTCAAGGGACTGAATGCAGTGCTGGAGGGCCAATTCCGGCCCACCCACTTCGACGGTGTCACCACCGTGGTGGCCAAGCTGTTCGCCATGCTGGGGCCGGGCCGGGCCTATTTCGGAGAGAAGGACTATCAGCAGCTGGCCATCATCCACCGAATGGCTGCCGACCTGTCGCTCCCGGTGGAGGTGGTGGGCTGTCCGACGTTCCGGGAGCCCGATGGCCTGGCCATGTCCAGTCGAAACGTGTACCTCACCGCCGAGGAGCGACCGGCGGCCACCGTTCTGTGGCGGTCGCTGCAAGCCGGGCGGGATGCGGTGGTCGACGGCAGCCGCGATCCCGGCGAGGTTGAAGCGGTGATGGACGCGGTGCTGGCCGCTGAGCCCAAGGTGTCGCCCGACTATGCCGCGGTGGTAGACGCCGCCACGCTGGAGCGTCCCGATGTGCTGGTCGGCGAGCTGCGGTTGCTGATAGCCGCCCGCCTCGGCCGTGCCCGGCTCATCGACAACATCGGAGTTGACTGTGACCGGCTTTGACCCCCCGGCCCGCGAAGTGCGGGATGCGGTGGAGCGGGCCTTGGCCGAGGACGTGGGTCCAGACGGCGATCTCACCTCGTCGCTTCTCCCCCCCGCAGAGGTGACCGCGGCGATCGTGGCCCGAGCCGCGGGCCGCTTTGCCGGACGGGCCTGCGCGGTGGAGGTGTTCCGCCAGGTCGATCCGGCGGTGACGGTGCAGTGGGAGGCCGTCGATGGCGACCCGGTGAGCCCCGGCCAGAGGCTGGCTGTGGTCATGGGCCCCCGGGCCTCGGTGCTCACCGCGGAGCGCACGGCGCTGAACTTCTTGAGCCACCTGTCAGGCATCGCCACTGAAGTAGCCCGGTACGTCGCAGCCGCGGCCGCTGTCGGACGCGCCCGCGTCCGCGATACCCGAAAGACCACTCCCGGGCTGCGGGCGCTGGAGAAGGCGGCGGTGCGGGCTGGCGGGGGCGACAACCACCGGGCTGGCCTGTCGGAGTGGGTCATGCTCAAGGACAACCACCTGGCCGCCATCACCATTGCCGAGGGGGTGGTGGGCGCCCGTCAACGCTGGCCCGACCGTGACGTCTACGTGGAGTGCGACCGGATCGATCAGGTGGAAGAGGCCTTGGCCGCCGGCGCCGATGCCCTGCTGTTGGACAACATGGCTCCCGAAGAGGTGCGGGCATGCGTGGAGCGGGCTGGTGGCCACGGCTGCTTGCTGGAGGTGAGCGGCGGCATCACCCTGGATTCGGTGGCCGAATATGCCGCTACCGGGGTGGACTTCATCTCGGTGGGCCGGCTCACCAACTCGGCCCCGGCGTTGGACATCGCCCTTGATGTCGCGAACGACCCTGCCGAAGCCGAAGATAGGTGAACAGGAGTTCTATGCCGCACGCCCTTGATGTCGTCAATGTTCCGAATAGTCCGCAAGAGGAGTAAACAAGGGTTCCTATGCTGCTGGCCCTCGACATCGGCAACACCCAGACCGTGGTCGGCCTGTATGAGGCCGACCGGGCCGAGGAATGCCGGGCTGCCGACGGCCTGATCGAGCATTGGCGGCTGTCCACCGTGCACGAACGCACCCCCGATGAGGTGGCCGTGCTGCTGCGGAGCCTGCTCGACAGCATCGACGTCGCCATGGAGGACGACCTCACCGGGGTGGCGGTGTGCTCCGGGGTGCCCCAAATCCGCGAGAGCGTGCGGATGATGGTGCACCGCTACTTTGATTTCGATCCGGTGGTGATCGAACCCGGTACCCGCAGCGGCATCCCAATCCTGTACGACAATCCCCGCGAGGTGGGCGCCGACCGAATCGCCAACGCGGTGGCCGCCCACCATCTCTACGGTGGGCCCGCGGTGGTGGTCGATTTCGGGACCACCAACAACTTCGACGTGATCTCCGAGGCCGGCGAGTTCATGGGCGGGGCCATCGGACCGGGCATCGAGGTCAGCCTGGAGGCCATGGTGGGCCGGGCCGCCGCCCTGGGGCCGGTGGCGCTCACCGAGCCCCGCAACGTGATCGGCAAGACCACTATGGAGTCGATCCAATCGGGGGTCATCTACGGGTTCGTCGCCCAGATCGACGGCATGGTGACCCGCTTCGCCAAAGAGCTGGCCGGTGAGGCGGTCGTAATCGCCACCGGCGGGCTGGCCCATCTCATCGCTCCGTTGTCGGACACCATCCAGTATGTCGAGCCCTACCTGACCCTCCACGGCCTGTGGCTGGTCCACGGCCGCAACCAATAGGCCGGCCGGTGAGCACGCCCTACCGGTACGAGGCCACCGCCACCGCCGCCGAGTGCCACCAGCGCCACGGCGACATCGAGGCTGGTACCGAGACCGGCCAGACGGTGTCGGTGGCGGGTCGGGTCATGCTCCGGCGAGTGCAGGGCAAACTGGCGTTCGCCACCCTTCAAGACGCCACCGGGCGCATCCAGATGTTCGCTCCCGCCAAGGTCACCCCCAACTACGACGAATTCTGCGCTTTGTCGCTGGGCGACTGGATCGGGGCGACCGGCGAGGTGATGAAGACCCGCGCTGGGGAGCTGTCGGTGAAGGTGGAGCAGTGGGAGCAGCTGGCCGAGGCTCGGCGGAGCTTTCCCGACAAGTGGCACGGGCTGTCGGACCCCGACATCCGTTTCCGCCAGCGCTACGTCGACCTGTGGGTGACCGAGGAGGCCCGACAAACCTTCCGGCTGCGCTCGGAGATGATGTCGCTCACCCGCCGCTGGCTAGAGGATCAGGCGTTCGTCGAGGTGGAGACGCCGGTGTTCCACCCCGTGCCCGGCGGCGCGCTGGCCCGGCCGTTCAGCACCCACCACAACGCGCTGGACATGGAGCTGTTCTTGAGGATCGCCCCCGAGCTGTATCTGAAGCGGCTGGTGGTGGGCGGTTTGGAGCGGGTTTACGAGATAGCCCGGGTGTTCCGCAACGAGGGCATCTCCACCCGCCACAATCCCGAATTCACCATGTTGGAGCTTTACTGGGCCTACGCCGACTATGGCGACATCATGGAGCTGGTCGAACAGCTCGTGGCCCATCTGGCTTTGGAGCTCAAAGGCACCACTGTTGTCAGCTACGGCGGAAGGGAACTGGACCTGACCCCGCCATGGCCCCGCTCCCGGTTCATCGACCTGCTGGCCGCCCACAGCGGCCTGGACGTGGACCTCGACACCCCATTGGAGGAGTTGCGGTCGCACTGCGCCGACCGGGAGATCCCGGTAGAGGACCGCTGGGGGCCGGGCAAGCTGCTCTTAGAGCTGTATGAGAAGACCACCGAGGCCGAGCTGTGGGGTCCGGTGTTCGTGTGCGATTACCCCAAGGAGGTGTCGCCGCTGGCCCGAGAGCACCGCGACCACCCCGGCTGGGTGGAGCGGTTTGAGGCCATCGTGGCCGGCCGGGAGCTGGCCAACGCCTTCAGCGAGCTGACCGACCCCGACGAGCAGCGAGCCCGCTTCGAAGAACAGGCCGCCGACCGGGAAGCGGGCGACGCCGAGGCCATGGCGGTGGACTGGGACTACCTGCGGGCCCTGGAGTTTGGCTTGCCCCCCACCGGCGGGCTGGGCGTGGGCATGGACCGACTGGCCATGCTGTTGGCCGACGTGCCCAGCATCCGCGACGTGATCTTGTTCCCCACTCTGCGCCCCGAACCCCCGGAGCGCCCCGCGCCGCCCGAGAGCTAGGCGACTGAGCTAGGCGTCGCCGAGGGGGATGCGGGCCCGGTCGATCAGATGGTCGGTGGCCACCTGGAGGGCGGCGGTAGCGGTGGTGGGGGGCAGCGACTCCAGGCTGGATGAGGCCTGCTTCACGTAGTAGCGGGCAACGTCCAGTGCTTCTTCCACTCCACCGCTGGCCCGAACCAGCTGCAAGGCCGATCGGACGGTGGCGTCCGAAACCGTTCCGCCCAACAGTTCCAGCAACTGGGGGCCGCAGTCGGTGTGCAAGGCCCGGATAACCGGCAGGGTGTAGATGCCCTCGTGCAGGTCGTTGCCCGACGGCTTCCCGAGATGCTCGTCGGTGGCCACGATGTCCAAGATGTCGTCCACCACCTGAAAGGCCAGCCCGTAGTGGCGCCCGAACTCGGTGAGGGTGTCGATCGTGGGGCGGTCCAATCCGGCCACCAGTCCTCCGATGCGACAGGAGGTGGCCAGTAGAGAGGCGGTTTTGCCATCGATGGAATCGGTGTAGGAGGACTCGGTTCGATCGGGGTTGCCGGTGTCCTGCAACTCCCGCACTTGGCCCTCGCAGAGCCGTCCGATAGTGGCGGCCAGCAGTCCCGCTACTTCAGTTCCGAGGGAAGCGGCCAGCTCTGACGCCCGGGCCAGCAGGAAGTCGCCGGCCAGGATGGCCCGGAGGTTGCCCCATTTGGCGTTCACGCTGGCCACGTTGCGCCGAACCTGGGCCTCGTCCATCACGTCGTCGTGGTAAAGGGATCCCAGGTGGACCAACTCCACCGCCACACCCCCGGTGAGTACATCGTCAGCCGCCGGAGCCGATTGATTCTGGGAAATGGCCGCTGAGGCGATCACAAATCCCGGCCTCACCCGCTTGCCCCCAGCCCGGATGAGGTGGCTGGCCACCTCGGTGAGGAACGGGTCCTGGGTCTTCACCGAGTCCTCCAGGCGCAATTCCAGCCGGTCGAGGTCGCGCGCCATGGTGGGAATTAAATCGAGGGGGCTGCGAGCCACCCCGCCAGCGTAGTGGCACAATCCCCGATTTCCCCCAATCAACACGGGTTTTGGCCTCGTGGACGGCCTCGAACCCAAGGTCGGTTGGGGGTTCGGGAA
>VYEX01000029.1 GCA_009842675.1 Acidimicrobiia bacterium
CCCAAGGCGACTCCCGCCTGCACCGCCACCGCACCCCCGAAGGAATGCCCCATGAAGATGAACCGCCGCCCCTCCTCTCGAGCGGCCAAGTCGGCCGCCGCAGCCGCATCCAGCAAACAGCGCTCGATGATCCCCGGCCGCCGGTAGTGCACCCGCATCACCGCGATGCCCTCATCGGCCAAGTTCTCGCCCAACCGCAGATACAGCGCCCGTGCCGGCCCCAACAGCCCTCCGATAGCCCCGCCCAAAGTGATCACCACATCAGTCGCCTCCCGGGGCCCATGCCACAGCAGCGTCAAAAGCCCATCGGGGCAGTACACCTCAAAGTGCCGCAGCCCCGGGCTCGCCTCCGCCTCCACGATGCCCATCACGTCGAGCAACTCCAACGGAGAGCGGACGCCGCCATCACTCATGGCCGACACCCTAAACCCCATGTGGAATGGTCAGCCCGATCCCATACACTGTCAGCGCTGGCCGCTCCGGCGGCCACACCTGCGCCGGTGCCCGAGCGGACTAAGGGAGTGGCCTGCAAAGCCATGATTCACGGGTTCAAATCCCGTCCGGCGCTCTACGGGATGTTGCATTGGCCTTTGATTCTCTAATCTAATCTAAAGGCATGGGCAGCCAGGAGCGCCTTCCATCCGAACAGGTCATCATGGAATCCCCGCTGAGCTTCACGGGGTCGGCCAAGCGAATCATCCCAGCCGTTTACGGGAAGATGCCCAGGCGGCCTTGGGCTATTCCTGTGGCCCCCGTGGTGGTCGCGCTAGTGATCTCAGTGGTTTGGGGCGGGGTGTTTTTCTGGTATCTGGTCTGGGGGGTGCTTCTGATTCCGTTCCGGTTGTTCCGCCGTTTGCAACTCAAATCCGAAGTTGATGAGTTGCGCCACCGGGAGATGCTGGATGCCATACACGAATCTGGCAAAACACCTGAGAACTCCTCATAGGAGGCGGTTTGGGGGCAATGCCTGGTTCCCATAGGCCCTAGGTGAGGAGGGACTGAAGAAACATCAGCCGAAACTGGCAGAGCACACGCCAAGGCCACCTCCTCTCCCACTCAGTTTGTGCAGCCCCTTACGTTTCGGTTCCTGTCGAGCACAGCATTGAGGTGGTTTGTTGGCCCTCAGTCTTCGCCTTAGTTGCCTTTGGGTTGGTCTGGCGAATCGGAGTCCGTGTCCCTAAGCAGGCGATGACGGTTGAGAATCGAGGAAGCGTGAGTAGTAGACGCGCTCGTAGCCGGCATCGGTGGCGCGATGTGTCTCGTGGTATCCATTCTTCGGGTAGTACTGGATGTTCTCGGTCATCTTCTCGTTTGTGTAGAGACGGATCTCGTTCAGCCCAGCTTGCTGGGCCTGTGCATCGGCAAAGCCAAGAAGGGCAGCCCCGACTCCGGCGCCCTGCGCTTCGGGGAGGACGGCAACGTTGTCGATGTAAAGGTGGTCTTCTTTCGGCCACAACACGATGATCCCCACCAGCCGGTCATCGAGGGTGGCAACGTAGACAACCCCGCTGTTGATCAGGTTCGTGTAGTCATCGAGCATTGGTGCCGGTGGTTTGCCCATTCGCTCGACATAGGGGGCATAGGCCGCGTCGACACAGGCGCGCACAGCACCCTCGTCGGCTCCCAGTGCCTGACGGATCTTGACGGCCGGGGTGCCTCCCACGCGCTCGACACTACCCCCGGCCCCCGATACCACCGCCCCGGCCTTGAACCTGGGAGCGCGGTTCGCCTCAGGATTCCTTGCTGTGCCACCACTCTTCGAGGACTGTGCACCGAAGGGTGCCCTGCTCTCTTGAAAACACAAGTCGAAATACTCCGTCGAGCTCGACCCGCGCCCTGGAGGCCTTTCGAGTAAAGCGCGCTTGCCAACCGGCAAACGCGGTGTCGTTCTTGACCGCCCAAACCTGCGAGGCAAACTCAACGTCTTCCTGCTCATCTGCTGCGCCATTCTGCCAATACTCTCGTATTTCGTCTTGACCTCTCATCGGGTCATCGAAGGGCATCTCTCGATAAGTGGCGGAGTCGGAGAGCAGCGTCACCACATGGTCCGGATCGCCATTGATCCAGGCACGGCCGTACTCATCTAGCCAATCCTGAACGTCCTGCTCCGTCATTGCCTCTTTGATTTTCCGCTTCGTCATGTCATACCAAGGGGACTTGGCAGCCTACCCAAGAGATGTGAGACCACCGCTGTTGGTGTGATCCCCGGGGAGCTTCTCCTCAAGCCGGGGCCGAAGCCGACGCGCCTACAGAATGGCCAAATCCACCTATCTGATAGCGTATCGGCAGGTTGGGGTCGTCTAGTTGTGCGTATGGGCGCCGGATGTGAGCACTTTTAAATCGGAAGGCGGCAAGGGGCTTCCTCTAGCGCCGTGGGTTCAGCCGCCGCCGATTCCGGCAAGTCGGAGGAGGCCGAAATACCGGCATCTGATTCCGGCAACGCTGCTTGTTGTCATCTTGCCAGCTGCAATCTGGCATCTGTACGGCGACCAAACCCGCGACTCGGAGGACTCTTCCCAGTTGCACTTCATCTGGAGAGCGCCATCATGGCTCAATGAGTTGCCTCATCCGACCGGCCCCGTGCTCTGGCTGGCGACTGTGGCGGCGCTCATTTGGTTGGTCTGGGAATACTGGCGGCAAAGTTGGCGCAGATGGTGGTTCGTAGTATTGGGAACATTATGCATGATGTGCACTGTTGTCGCGTTTGCTGGGAGGAATGCCACAGAGGGGGTGTCCGAATCTGACTACGTCATCGTCAATAACTGGGTAGTGATAGAGAACTCTGCTGGATGGGCGTCTCTGCTTAGATTTCCTAGCATATTCGGCGTGTTTCTTGCATTGCTAGGGATTTCTGTCTACAAGATTAGTCCATCATTTGCACTACGTTGCCTGTCCTATCTGAGAATACAGCCCGGAGTCCGACCCGTCCTCTTCACCGTCCTATTCGGATTTCTGACAACAATCGCTCTTGCAATTGCCCTCATCTTGAGCAAAGCAGCGAGGTCGCCCACATCTCGCTTCTCATTCAACGAGGCCGTAGATTTGTTGGTTGTCCATATTCCTGTTGTGCTGATTTTCAATATATTTGGAATACTGCTTCAACTTGCAGTGGCCGCCATCGGAATCATGGCTACGTGGCTGATTTTCTTTCGCTCCGCAGACTGGGCACTCAAGAGGAGAATCTACTGGTAGACGACAAGCCCAAATCACCCGCGATCAGTGTGTGGGCAGTACAGCTATGCGGCCATTCTTAGAAGTCGATGGCCGGTCTTGGTGTCAACGTAGGCGAAGCTCTGTGGAGGTCGGAAACCTCTTGGTTTTGCCCGGAGGTCTTGGAGGGGCACGATCCTGTCTAGGGGCTGCTGATGCGACAGGGCCAGCGCGGTGCCGATGTCCAGTCCCTCGAAGTAACGCTTGAACTCCTTGTGGGACACCTCGGATCTTGAGCCGTACTCGCGCCATAGGGCTGTGAGGTTGGCCGTTCGGACGTCTGTGATGATGCATGTGCCAAGCAACGCCCGCACCGGTGTCGACGCATACAACAGCGCATGCGTCGGGACTTCGATTTTCGGTCTCGTGCGGCGCAGCTCGACTGTCTTTGTCCCAGCAAGGATGGCCTCGGCGAATCTCGGCTTGAGCGACAGGACGATCATCCGGCTCTGATCGAGCGCTTCAATCTCATCGGTCATTCCGTTTCATCTCCATCTTCGTAATGTGCCTGGGACAACTACTTCTTTACCACGTCGTCAGGATCACCAGCTTGCGGGTTTGGTGATGATCCCAGTCTCGTCCCTCACTGTGTCAGGCAACTGGCTTTGCCGTAAGTGGCTCTTCCACAACCTCTTGACGTAGGTAGCTGCATTGGCGAGGTCTCTCGGACTGGCGTTGCGGCGGTCTGGGTTGACCAGCACTACGCGAAGCCCTAGGCCGTCTCGCACATAGCGCATCGCCCCAGCGAAGTCTGCGTCGTTGGACACGATGACTGCTTGCTCATAGTCCCCGTTGAAGCCGTCCACCAGAAGGCTTGTGGCAAGGTTTACGTCTGATCCCTTCTCTTCAGATTGCCTGATCAATACGTGAGTTGGCAGCCCCGCCACCGGCTGGGCTAGGAGACGCCGCTTGACACCGGATCGAAACACGCCGTAGTAGGTGTGAAGACCGGGAAGCGTTGCCAAGGCTCTCAGGTAGGTGAGTTGACGACGGGGTTGATTGGGATTGCTGTGGCGGGCGTCGAGCCGCGCGGTGAAGTAGCACACTCGGTGGATTTCATCTTGGGGGAAGAGGATTTTGCCCAGTTTTTGCAGGTCAAGCCATCGGAATGGGGTGTCCTTCAAAGCGCGGTAGTAGAGATTGAAGCCGTCGATGTAGAGGTTGGTCTTCAATCGCCGCTCCCCAGAAAAGACAGAGACCGCCGTCAGACGGCGGTCTCGACCCTACCGGCGAAGCGATAGGGGTGGTACAAGAAATCTACCACGAGGCAGGTGGACCATCAACGGTCATTGAGCCATGCGTTCTGCCGTTCGTTGGGCTGCTTGGCGGAGGTCTTCCATGTCGTTGCCGTGGGCAAGCCACTCAGCGGGGGACAGGCCTTCGAGGTCATCGTGCTGGGCTGTTGAGGCCCATGAGGCGATAAGGAACGGGTCGGCTCCTTCGCCAAGGGAGTCTCGGAACGCCCCGATGATGTGGCGGACTTCGGTTCGGATCTCCTTCTTGTCGATATCGAGCTGCCAAGTGGGATACCAAGTGGTGCCACGTCCAGGTAGGCCCAGCAGAGATCCGGAGGTTTGTCGTTTCGACAGAGCCTGGCGGGTGACACCGAGAAGCTCCGCAGCTTCAGAAGTGTCAATGCGGTCGCCGACTAACCGCGACCACCTGGCGCTGGCGATGGCCTCCTCGGCTGCCCTTGTGCCGAGCTCCCGGGCTTCATCAGCGTCTATCTCGTCGATTTCACGTCGATCGGGTGACAGACGCTCCAGAAACGCGTCGACGAGCAGGGCAACGCGCTCGTTGACAGATCCTTCGTTGGATTGCAATTGGCCGCCTCGGTAGACAGCCCATCCTTCGTCTTGGGGACGGGAGCTTATGAATTTCACCAAGATGTCGATGACGAATGGGCCGTGGTCAGACGATTCCAGTGCCTGCATGTCTGATGTGGGGGCGAACCCGGTCTTGGGGGAGGCGGCCATACAGCAACCCTAATCGTCAACCCGTCAACCGTCAACCCGTCAACTCTCATTCGGCGGTGCGTCAGCAGCCGTCCACCAGCAAGCTGGTGGCAAGGTGCGCTCCTAGGGCAGAAGAGACGTTGCCCTTTGCTAGCTTCGAAGCCCATTAGGGGAACGTCCCGTTTTTCTCAACGGGTTTTGGTTGCATCGTTACTAGTGCTGATGGGCGCCATAGCCCTGGCCATCTCCTGGCCCGAGTCACTGGCGGCTCACACCGAGTTGGAATCTTCCCAGCCCTCTGACGGGGACCTCGTCAGCCAATCGATCTCGCAGATTTCGCTCACCTTTTCCCGACCGGTTGAGCCGGTCTCCGACGGGATGATCATCTTCGATGAACGTGGCGTCGAACATCAACCCGTTGCTGTTGACTCGGTCGACGGGAAGACGTGGACAATGAGCTACGAAACGCCGCTGCCTGACGGCAGGTATGAGGTTTATTGGCGAGTAACGTCCGCCGACGGGCATCTCATCGAAGGGGCGTTCGCGTTTACTGTCGCTGTCCAAGAACCCGGGTCAGCTGTCTCGCCGTCGCCAAGCCTCCAAGAAACACAGGACGGGAAGACGACAGAACCCCTCGTCAATCCCACTGAGACAGGTGTATCTGCTACAGGGAGCGTTACGCCGACATCGACGTACTCGACTCCCGAAATGGAGAGTCCCTCCACCCAGCCAACGACACCACCAGCCGCCTCGACACCAAGTGTCACCTCAGGCAGCGACGAAACGCGCCCAGCGCCGTCACCTACTGCGGCTCCCGCCGAGACCGCTGTGGAAGGGCGCACCCCTCCCTCGTTGCTTTCCTCCGCACAGCGTCACAACTCGGCGGTCACGGGATCTCAGCGCATCGCTGAAGCGACCCGAATCTTAATCTTTCTGGCCACCATGGGCATCGTGGGCGGGTTGGCATTCATTGCCTTTGTCGTTCGCGACGAGCCCCTTGACTCAGACCGCGCTCGAAAATGGGTGGGCGTCAGCGGAATAGTGCTAACCGCAAGCGCGGTTTTGGCATCTCTGAATCGAGCGGTCGTGATCGAACGCGAATGGTCGGCGTTCTGGTCGCCTGACGCAATCGCCGATGCTGTTTCGACTCAATTCGGTGTAGCGGCAGGACTGCGTCTCGCAGGCGGACTCGCATTGGCTGTCACCCTGCTCCGCGCCGCGGCAAGCCCACCGAGGCAGTGGACTGTAGTGACCGCCCTGGCGGGCGGAGCGCTAGTCATCGCTTCGTTTGCTTTCGACGGACACACAGTTACCGAAGGACCCAGGTGGCTTCACGCCGTTGCCAGCGTGAGCCATGTGAGCGCCGCAGCGGTTTGGACCGGCGGCCTCGTACTGCTGGTCGACCTCCTCTGGCGTCGACGCCGCCGAGGCGTAGACGTGTACCGGCCATTGATGCGATTCTCACGGATGGCGGCTACTTCGCTCGTTCTGGCCGGCGCAACGGGCACAGCCATGGCGATTATCGTTCTCGACCGCTTTGCCGATCTCTGGTCAACTCCGTGGGGCCGATTTCTGCTGGCCAAGATTGCCCTTGTTGCGGTGGCCGCGGCCATCGGCGGTCATAACCGCTGGGTGCTCGTCCCCGCGATCAAGGAAAACGGGCAAGCCACCATTCACAGACGCCTGCGTATAGCTGTTGCGACAGAGGCGGTTGTCCTGCTGGGCGTCGCCGTCGTTGCTGCGTTCTTGGTGGCAGCAGCAGCGGCTTAGCGTGAAGCTACTTCCACGCCGACGCGGAACCCGGGAATCACCACGCTTGAGCGACAGGAAGATAATCCGGTCTTGGTCCAGCGCTTCAATATCCTCAGTCACTTGGCCTTGACGTTGGCGGCCTATTGCGACTGTGCCAGTTCGGCGGCGGCTGCGCCATACCTCTGCTGGGCTGCTTGGCGGGTGACGCCGAGCATTATCCCGATCATCGCCCATGACCAGTCGTCCTGTCGGGCGGCGGCAACTGCTTGAGCCAACTCAGTCTCAAGACTGTCGCGTTGCTCGGCCAGCCTTCCCACTGCTTTGAGGCTGGAGGAATCCAGCCACTTCAGATCCGCCGGGTCGACCTCATCGGCCCACTTCTCAAAGGCAGCAAGCTTCTCGGCCCACTTTTCTTCTTGACTCTTCTTTAGTTCCATTTTCCTCTCAAATACTTTGGTCGCGCGGTCATGGCATGGATGACCATCGGATAATCAGGATCGATCACAACCCCGATTTCCAAGAGTTCTCCAGTTGTCGATGGCCCCACATACATCAGGACTTCTGGATCCTGCGAAGAGGTCACATCCCAGTGGTGCCTTAGAGCGTGATGCATTTCTTTGTCTTGGATGCCGTGCTTGCGGGCACTTGGCGCGATGACGGCCTTCTCAAGGTAACGGTCCATCGGGTTGTTGTCAACAAAAGTTGACACTGGGTTGGGTGGGGCCGCTACAGGCCGATATTGGAGGGGAAATTTACTGCGAGGGTGTGACAGCCGGGCGATAGCGGCCGCTGCTAACCGCCCGACGGCGAACCGCGACCGCATGAAACCCCTGGTGGGCAGCCCCGACTTTGGAGTCGTGGCTGGGTGGCCAAGGCGCTTGGCAGCGGCGATCGTTTACAGGATCAGGTCAGTGAGCAGGCCAGCGGCCAACGCCACGACGAATACGTAAGCAAAGAAGGCTCCAACCACACGGACCCGGGCGATCTTGGTGAGCAGCGCGAACTCGGGGATGTTGGCTCCCGCTCCTGCGATGACCAGCGCAACGATGGCCCCAGTGCCTGCTCCTTTGGCGTGGAGTGCATCGCCGATCGGAATGAAGAGCTCAGTACCGAAGTAGAGCGGAATGCCGGCGAGGGCCGCGGTGGGCACGGCTAACGGGTTCTGGGAACCTGCTAGTCCGGCGAGGGCGTCGGTGGGAACCAGCAGGCCGATCGCAAGTCCTACACCCACTCCCGCCCCGATCAGCCAGGCCATGCCCTTCAACAGCGCCACAGCACGGTGCCACGCGGTCCGACACTCGGCCGCCCATCCGGCCCAGGGGACTTCGTTCGGCGACGGGCAGCTCGGCAGCGGCGACGGGCTTCGCGGCCCTACGGGTGCGGATGTGGGTACCGGTAGAGCCGGGGCTGGCTGCGCCACCAGCGCCGGAATGGGCTTGAGGTGCGGGGTGATATCTACCGCGTCCACGACCAGAGCCAATAGGAAGGCTGCCGTGAATGCGGTTACGACGTAGACGGCCGCCCCTGTGGGACCGATGACCATGGCCAAAACTCCGATCATCACCGGGTCGACCACGGGAGCGGCGAAGATGAATGCGGCGTATCCCGCGGGTCGCACACCGGCCTGGCGCATGCCGATGAGAACCGGAATGGCCGAATAGGTGCAGAACGGAGTGACAAAGCCCACGGCGATGCCCTTGAGCGCGGCCCGACGAGGAGGCCCGCCCATCCACCGTCGGATGGCAGCGTCGCCGAGGCGGCGCTGGAGCAATGTGATGCCGAAGGTGACAGCCAGCAGCAGTGCGATCATCTCCGCAGTCAGCAGCGCCGCCCCCGGCAGCGAGGTCATGGCGACTCCAGGCCCATGATCAGGGCGGCCGCCTGGGGGAATTCCTGCAAACAGTTGTGGTTGACCGTGATGAGCGTGCGGGTCCCGGCGGTCTGCATATGGATGAACCGCTCCTCGGCCAGCACGCGAAGGTGGTGTGACACGGTCGATTGGCCGACACCGACCCGATCGACGATCTCTCCGACGGTCATGGCCGCCGGCGCGGTGGCCACGGCATTGAGCACGAGCAGCCGTGTTGCATCGGCCAGGCATCGGAACCAGCTGGCGAACTCGTCAGCATCCGCAGCGGCGAGCGTCGGTCGGGAGAGGGTATCAGCTGGTTTATTCATCGATAATCGACGATAATCGATCATTTGTCCGTTAGCAATGTGGTGGGTGCTTGTATGGTTCGGCGATGGAGAAGGCGGCTTTGTTCGATGCTGCTGTGTCGCAGCGTCAGCGATTGATCGGCGTTCTCGACGGCTTGACAGACAAGCAGTGGAACGCGGAGTCGTTGTGCGAGAAGTGGCGGGTGCGCGATGTGGTGGGTCACCTGGTCACCATTTTGGACATCCCCGCTGGCCGTTTCTTGTGGCGGTCGTTTCGGGCCCGGAGCTACGACGATTACGCCGCCGTCGTGGCTTGCGAATATGGCTCACAAGACCCCGGTCAGCTGCTGGCGACATACCTCCAGCTGGCCGAAAAGCGGATTGCTCCGCCGATTGTCGGTCCAATCGCGCCTTTGACCGATGTCGTGATCCACACCCGTGACATCGAGCGGCCGCTCGGTATTCCAGCAACGCTGCACCCTGAAGGCCTGCACGCCGCACTCGACTACTGCTGCGGTGGCCGCGCTTTCGGCTTTGTGCCCGGTAAGCGAACCAAGGGCCTTCGATTCGAGGCAACTGACATGAATTGGTCCGCTGGTGACGGGGCGCTGGTGTCAGGCACGGCGGAGGCGATCTTGTTGGCGGTCACCAACCGGCCTGCGGCACTTGGCGATTTGGGCGGGGAAGGCGCCGAGATGTTGGCGAACCGCATCGGTTGACTCCTGTGGGACAGCGTCAGCCGCTCCGCCTAGGTGGGGCGGGAGGTCAGCAGGTCGGCGGCTTGGGTGGCGGCGCGGTGGCCGCTGGAGAGGGCGCCGTTGACTGAGGGGATACCCATGTAGTCGCCGGCCAAGAACAGGTTGTCGATGCGTCCGGCGAGCTGGCCGGGGATCTTCGCCATCTCGGCGAGCATTCCGGGCTTGCCCATGCACAGGGCCTCCTCCCAGCGATACACCCGGTAGAACAGGCCGTCGTCATCCCCGGGAAGGGCCGAGCCGGGAGGGGCGTTGCGGCGAGCGGCGTCCAGCATCTGACGCTTTATCTCTTCGTCGTCTTGGGGGATCAGCTCCTTGGCTCGGTCGAGGCCGATGAGCAGGTCGAGGATGCTCTTGCCCGGTGGCGCGCAGGCGGGCAGGAAGGTGGTCCTATCCATCAGAAGCGGGGTGTCGTCGTGCTCCGGATAGAGCGCTCCATGCCAGCCGGGAGGAAGCGGGCGGTGGTCGAGGCCGATTACCACCCGGCAGCCGGTTGAGTAGCTCACGGTGCTGAGCGCGGCATGCGTCTCGGCCGGCAGTTCGGGGACGAGGCCAGATACGTGCGTGCCGGGCACGGCGCTGATTACGGCGTCCGCCTCGATCGTCTCACCGTCGACCACGACGCTCGCCGCGGCCCCGTTTTCCACGACGACTCTCCTGGCGGGGGTTGAAACCTGGATCACGTCGGCACAGGCAGCAGCCAGCGCTTCGCTCAACGAGCCGATGCCCCGCTCGGGCATGTACACCTTGCCGCCGCTCAACATCGTCTCGCCGATGTAGGCCCGCATGAGCGCTTGGCCGGCGGGCCCGGCATCTCCCAAGACCATCTTCAGGGGGCCGCTCAGCGACACCCGCAGCTTCTCGGGCACCTTGTGGCGATCGAGGTAATCGCCGTATGACTCGTCGTCGTCGATCTCGGCGAGGCGGCTGTCGCTGGCGAAACTCAGGAGTTCCTCCTGGCGGTACATGTGCCGCATCACCTTGGAACCGGCCCGCAGGCCCGATGGCGAGAGGAAGCCCATGGCCTTGGCCGCGGGCAGCTGCCGTAGAAAATTCCCGACCGATTGCTCCGGCGTTGTCTTAACCCACCGTCCGCCGCGGTAGTGGCCGAAGATCATCGTCGACTCCACCAGCGGCAGTCCCAGCTCCTGGCAGATGCGGAATGCGGTGTCGTAGGTGGTGGTGAAGACGAAGGCGCCGTTGTCCACCGAGAACCCGTCCACCCGCTCGCCGATGCCGCGTCCGCCCGCCCGCTCCTTGACCTCGAGCAGCAGGGGAGTGATGCCTCGCTTTTTTAGCTCATAGGCGGCGCTGAGTCCGGCGAAGCCTCCGCCCACGATGACAACCCGCCTGGTGCTCATACGAGACCCTCTCTTCTTGCCACCGTCCAGCTTCGGCGCAGGCGCCTTGTGCGAGGGCGCAAGTGCCTAGTGGACATATACGCAATGTACTGCCAACTACAGGCTCCTTTGGCGGTGATGTTCTGCCAATATGGCCGTAACCGCTCGACGACGACTGGGAGGAGAGACCAGTGGGAAAGGCAACTGAGACTGATTTGCCCGGTGTGGGGGTTCGCTTCGACCTGGAGACGAGCGCCGGCCGTTGCGTCGGTGTGGTCGTCCACCAGACCGGTCGGCGCGATCTGGTGGTCTACGACGAACGCGACGTTGACCGCGCCTGCGAGAGCGTGGTGTTGACCGAGGACGAGGGTCACACCCTCGGCGAGCTGTTGGGGGGCAACCCGGTTCTGGAGCATCTGGACGACGTCGTGCACCGGCTTGAGGATCTCGTGATCTCGTGGGTAACGGTCGACCCGAAGTCATCTCTCGCCGGGCTCACCCTCGCCGAAGCCGAGCTGAGGGCGCGAACCGGGGCGGGCGTCGTTGCGCTGGTCACCGATTCGGGCTCCATCCCCATCCCAGGCGGAGCTGACCGTCTTGAAGCTGGCGGTACGGCAGTTGTCGTCGGCGTCCCGGCCGCGGTGAAGGCGGCCACCAAGCTGCTGAACGAATCGGGCTAGCCCATGCACACGGGCGGCGATCTGTTTGTGATCGAGCTCGGGGCGGTGGTGCTGGTTTTGGCCATCGTCGCCCGGCTGGCTCGAAGGATCGGCCTGCCTGCGCTTCCGATGTATCTGCTGGTGGGGCTGGCCCTCGGCGATGGCGGTCTCGTCGAGTTGCCGGCGTCGACGGAGTTCATCGAAGTGGGAGCCGAGATCGGCGTCATCTTGATGCTGCTCATGCTGGGGCTTGAGTTCTCAGCCCAAGAACTGATCGACAACGTTCGGCGGTCGACTTTGGCCGGAATCGTTGACATCGCCCTCAATTTCCCGCCCGGTTTCATTGCCGGTTTGCTGCTCGGGTTCGACCCGATCGTTGCCGTGTTGCTGGGCGGCGTGACCTATATCTCGTCGTCGGGCATCGTGGCGAAACTCGTCGCCGACCTCGACCGCATCGGCAACCACGAGACATCGGTGGTCCTAAGCGTGCTCGTCATCGAAGACCTGGCCATGGTGCTCTATCTGCCCATCGTTTCCGGCGTGCTGTTCGGCGGCTCGGCCCTAAGCACCACCATCACCATTGCCGTCGCATTGCTCGTGGTTATAGCGGTGCTCGGTGCCGCCTACCTGTTCGGCGATCGGCTCGGCGCCATCGCGTTGAGCCAATCCAGCGAAGCGCTGTTGTTGACCCTGCTCGGCGGCACGCTGCTCTTCGCGGGCATCGCCGGACGCCTCAACCTGTCAACTGCGGTAGGAGCCTTCATCGTGGGCATCGCACTGTCGGGCGACATCGTCTCGCATGCCCGCGGGCTGCTGTTGCCGCTGCGGAACCTCTTCGCGGCTGTCTTCTTCGTGTTCTTCGGCCTGCAAGTCGACCTCGACCTCGTTCCCGATGTCGCCGTGGCCGCGGTCGTCATCGCCGCGGTGACCGTCGCCACCAAGTTCGCCACCGGCTGGATCGCAGCGGGAAGAGTCGCCATCGGCAAACCCGGCCGAGCCCGGGCCGGCGCCGCCCTCATCGCCCACGGAGAGTTCTCGATCGTCATCGCCGAGCTCGGCATTGCCCGCGAGAGCGACCTCGGCGCGCTCGCCGCCACCTACGTCATCATCCTCACCCTCGTCGGCGCGGTGCTCTACCAGTACTCCGACTCCATAACCCTCCACACTCCAAGCGAGTCCTACCGCGCCCGGTGGCAGCGAAAATCCCGCCTCGCCGAGCGGCTCCGCAAGCGCCGCTGGTCGCCAACGCGCTAGAACTAGCCTCCATTGACTCTCTGTCTTGGAGGAAAAGTTGGCTACGAGAATTGTTTGTTGGAATATCGCCAAGCGCCACGACCCGTGGCGGGAGCTGGTCGCCATGGATGCCGATGTGGCTTTGCTGCAAGAGGCGGGTCAAGTGCCGCCAGACGTAGCAGACAAGGTCGACACTGGCGACAGAAAGCATTGGGACGCAGACGCTTGGAACTCGGACTGGTACGCAGACCGATGGAATCAACTGTCCGACCGTTGGTCGAAGGTTGTGAAGCTGTCGGATCGGGTTGAAGTCGAGTGGTTCAAGCAGGTAGGCCAAATTAGTGAGGTAGCAGAAGACGAGATCGCCGTTAGCGGCATCGGCACGATCGCGGCCGCACGGGTCGATCCGCAAGACGGACTGCCGTTCATCGTCGTGTCGATGTACGCGCGTTGGATCAAGCCCCATCCGTCTACCAATAGCAACTGGATGGGCTATTCCGACGGTTCGGCCCACCGGATCATTTCAGACCTGTCGGCGTTCATCGGCAGTACCAACCCCAGCACGCATCGCATTGTGGCCGCAGGGGATCTGAATATGTTCTACGGAGCCACCGACAACAACCGGCTGTCGCTTCCGGCGCGCGACCGCACCGTCTTCGAACGAATGGCCGCGCTCGGCTTGGAATTCATAGGTCCCCAATCTCCCGATGACAGACAGGCCAGCCCGACACCCCAAGGATTGCCGGAGGACACCAAAAACGTCCCCACCTATTACACGACTAGTAGGTCACCGGAAACTGCCGAGAACCAACTCGACTATGCCTTCGCCTCCCGCGGCTTCCATAAAGAAGTCACCGTGCGGGCTATGAACGAACCTAAGGAGTGGGGGAGCAGTGACCACTGCCGGCTGTGGATCGAGGTGGCCAGTCCCTGAGCGGGCCGCGCGATCCCCGGTTGTACCACAATTGCGTCGCTGTGCGTTGCGGTGATCCTGCTAGCCTGACGCATTCCGGGCCGTTAGCTCAGTTGGCTAGAGCACCTGCATGACGCGCAGGGGGTCAGGGGTTCGAGTCCCTTACGGCCCACCATCCCGGTCGCCCTGCGTGGTGCTGGCAGGGCAGTCATGCCGCAGCGAGGCGCTCAATCGGTTGGCCGGTGACTTGTGAAATGAGCTCGAAGTCTTTGTCGAAGTGGAGCACGGTAAGCCCCGCGAGTCGATCAGCCAATTCCTCACGACCATGCGCCGGACATCACGTCAGGATCTCTGAGGTCTTGGGCGAGGACGGCGAACCGATCGAAGTCCTTGACACTGACCGGGCCGGTGGCAGCCACTCGTTCGCTCTCCAGTGTTCGGCATAGGTATTCGTTGCGTGAGAGCCCAACGCGCTTCGCTTTAGCGTCTATCGCGGCGAGCACCTCAACAGAGACGCCTCGGATCAAGATGTCAGTCACGACCACCTCCGGTGACATCTGATGATGTCAGATCGCTTGCGTTGAATGCAGCATGGCAGCAAGGACGCTGTTCGGTACGCTGCCACCGAATGGTTGTCGCCCAGTCCAGTGATCGACGGCGGCTGGGCTGGTTGCTCGCCGGGTTTGGCATGTTGTCGGTGTCCACCGATTCGCTGTGGATCCGGCTGTCGGAGGCCGATGCCATCGACGTCTCCTTCTGGGTGGCGTGCTGCTCGGTGCCCCTCTACACCGCACTGAGCCGCCGGGTGGACGGCTGCTGGCCGCTGGAGGCGTTCCGCCGCCACCCTTGGCAGCAAATGGTCATCGGGGTGCTCACCGGGGGCAGCCAACTCTGCTTCGTCATCGCCGTCACCCAAACCCGAATAGCGAATGTTGTGGCCATCGTGGCCGCGGTGCCGCTGTTGGCCGCGGTGAGCGCCTGGATATGGCTGAAGGAGCGCATCTCCCGGAAGATGGCCATCGCCATCGCTATCACGATGGGGGGTATAGGGGCGATCGTGTCCAGCTCGGTAGGAGAGCCCACCCTCTCGGGCGATCTTCTGGGGGTGTTGGCCATTGTGGGATTCTCGGTGAGCCTGACCATGTGGCGCCGATATCCCGACATGAGCCGGCTGGTGGGGCTGTCCATCGGCGGGGTGATGACCGTGGTCGCCCTGGTGTATTCGGCATCGCCGCTCTCGCTGGACCTACGGGCCTACCTGTCGATCGCCGCAATGGGGCTGGTGTTCAACCCCTTCGGCCGATTGGGGCTGTCCAACGCCCCCCGCTTCGCTCCGGTGGCCGACGTGGCCCTGTTCGCCCCCATCGAGACCGTGGCCGGCACAATATGGGCCGCGGCGTTCTTCAGCGAGTTCCCCCGCCCTGTCGCCGCTGTCGGCGCGGTCATCGTGCTGGTCGGCGTGTTCTACGGCACCATCGCCACCACCCGCCCCCGAGCCGCCGCAGCCCATTAGAGGCTCTATCCCCAGAGGGGATGTGGGAAGTAGCGTCGCGGGTTATGGCCAAGCCCAACATCTTGATGGTGATGGCTGATCAGCTGGCGCCGCACTTCACCGGTGCTTACGGCCATCCGCTGGTGAAGACCCCGGCGCTCGATGCCCTGGCTGAGCGGGGAGCGCGGTTCGATTCGGCCTACTGCAATTTTCCTCTGTGCGCGCCGTCGCGGTTCTCGATGATGTCGGGCCAACTGCCGTCGGCCATCGGAGCGTGGGACAACGCGGCCGAGTTTCCGGCGTCGATCCCCACGCTGGCTCACTACCTCAACCTGGCCGGCTACCGCACGGTGTTGGCCGGGAAGATGCACTTCATCGGACCCGACCAGCATCACGGGTTCGCCGAGCGGCTCAATACCGAGATCTACCCCTCCGACTTCGCCTGGACCCCCGATTGGGGCAACGCCGGCGAGCGGATCGACAAGTGGTACCACAACATGGACAGCCTGTCGGAGGCCGGTCAGGCTCTGGCCACCTACCAGCTGGACTACGACGAGGAAGTGGGCTTCGCCGCCATCCGCAAGCTCTACGACTTCGTCCGCAACGGCGACGACGACCGGCCGTTTTTTCTGACCGCGGCGTTTATCCACCCCCACGATCCCTACGTGGCCCGCCCCGAGTGGTGGGACCTCTACGACCACGACGCCATCGACCTGCCCCAACCGGTAGACCTCGACTCGCTGGATCCCCATAGCCGGCGCATCCGCCAGGGCATCCAGTCTGACACCGTGGGATACACCGAGGAGCAGTGCCGCAACGCCCGTCACGGCTACTACGCCAACACCAGCTACATCGACGGGTGGCTGGGCAGGATGGTCCGTGTGCTGGAGGAGACCGGCGAACTCGACAACACGGTGGTGATCGCCACCAGCGATCACGGCGACATGCTCGGCGAGCGCGGCCTTTGGTTCAAGATGAACTTCTTCGAGCGGTCGCTGCGGGTGCCGTTCATCATGGCCGGACCGGGCATCGCCAACACAGCGGTCCCCAATGCCTGCTCCTTGCTCGACCTGGCGCCCACCCTGCTGGACATTGCCGCCGACGGCGGCACCCGAGTCGAACCGGCAACCCCGCTGGCCGGGCGCAGCTTGTGGGATGCGGCCACTGGGGGGAGCGATCCCATTGACGAGGCCATCGCCGAGTACACCGCGGAGATGACCTCCCATCCCATGTTCATGATCCGGCGGGGCCGCTACAAGTACATCCATTGCGACACCGACCCCGCCCTGCTCTATGACATCGACACCGACCCCCAAGAGCAGACCAACCTGGCAGATGACCCGGCCCATGCTGAGCTGGCCGCAGACTTCGCCGATGAGGTGGCCCAGCGCTGGGACAGCGATGCCATCAGAGATCAGGTGCTGGCCTCCCAGCGATCCCGGCGGCTGCTGCACGCCGCGGGCAACGGCAGCCGCATCTCATGGGACTACTCCCCAGCCCAGGACGCCGCCAACCAGTATGTGCGCGACCACATGGACTGGGCCGAAGCCGGCGCCCGCACACGCTTTCCCGAGTAGAGCTGGCCAGCCGGCTCTTGGTCGCTATTGCTTCAACCGCAGGGCCAGCAGGTGGGGGACCTTGGGTTCTTCCACCAAGCCGATGGGGTAGATGATTGTGTCGCCGGCCACTGCGGGCCAGCCGTTGATGGCACCCTGAGCTTGATGGCGCCACACCACCTTGCCGGTGTGGCGGTCGAGGGCCAGCAACTCGCCAAAGAAGGCGGAGGTGAACAGCAGATCGTTCACCACGGTCATGCCGCCAAGCACGTCGGCGGAGGGCACCTCCGGGTACTTGGAGATGATCTCCACGTCCCAGACGATGTCGCCGGTGGCGATGTCGATGGCCACCACGTTGCTGGGGCGGGTGAACAGCTGGGTGCCCTCGCCGCCGCTGCTCACCTGGTCGGACTCGTAGTAGGAGGGGGCGTTCACCACCGCGGCGTAAAACACGCCTTTGGCCACGGCCACCGGGGTGACCATGCCGCCCTGGGCGCCCGGCAACACCTCGACGGGGGAATTGAAGGCCTCGAGATTGTCGTTGCGGTGCAAGCCCACCGAGGTACGCCAGAGCACCTCGCCGGTGGCCGGATCGTGGCCGAACGCCACCCCGCCCTTGCCCGCCGACACCAGCACGTCGTGGTCGAGGCCGTGGTCCTCGGCCTTGGCCAGCGACACCAGCACGTGATCCCGGTCGAAGATGTCGTGGGGGAAGGCCTGGAAGCCCCAGCGCAGCTCGCCAGTGTTCACGTCCAGCGCCACGGTGCCGCTGGTCCAGCGGTTTTCGCCCGGACGGCTCGACCCCGCGGGCCAGCCCGGAGCCCCGGGGAACGGATACGGGTTGCCCACGCCGTAGAACAACGTGCCGCTGTCGGTGTCCAGGGCTGGCGGGTACCACGCCCCGCCCCCGCTGTTGACGTCGGGATTGCCCCACAGGGTCTCGTCTTCCACGGTGGCAAACGTCCACACCACCTCGCCGGTGGCCTGGTCCAAGGCGTAGATGGTGCCCCGCACCCCGGCGGGGAAGCCGCTGGTGGAGGCAAGCACCATCCCGTCGTACACGAAGGGCTGTACGTTGAGCTCGCTGCCTCCCGCCGCGATCTCGGTTGCCCAGACCTCCTCGCCGGTCTCGGAGTCGTAGGCCGCTATCAGCTGTCCCCGTCCACGGTCGCCGATCTTGATGGCAAAGACCTTGCCCCAGCCCACCGCCACTCCCGATGGGCCATACAGGCCGCCTCGGCGTCCGGTGGCCCACAGGTTCTCTCCTGTGCGGCGGTCGATTGCGTGGACCCCGCCGTCGAGACCGGCAACGTAAACCCGGTCGCCCAAGATCAGCGGGGTGGTGGCCAGATTGCCCCAGGTGCTTCCGCCGGGGATCTCCGCTGTCCAGGCCACTTCCAGGCGGTCGACGGTGGTGGAGTCAATCGGGCTGTTGAACACGGCCCGAGTGGCGGCCGCATCCCGGTTGGGCAGCGGCCAGTCGTCGGCGTGCTCGATGACCTCGGGCGGGCTGGCAGACGGGGTGATCTCGGCGGTGGGCTCAGAAGCAGGCACAGCCTCGATCGTGGCCTCGGCCGCAGTCGGTGCGGGCGTGGTCTCAACAGATTCTGAGGGTGCTGACGTGGGCGGCGCTGTTTCCCCCGAGTCCTTCGCCGAGGAGCAGGCCCCAAGAACCAACGCAACGGCCAGAAGAACAGCCGCCAGTCGCCGTGACACGCCCCAATCGCTGGCCATGGAACGACTGTACGGGCTGGGAGCGACTGGGACGGTACTGTGTTGGCACCCCAGCCAAGGAGGAGGCATGGCCCGAATCAAGATCCCCGATGGCCCCGCGGAGGAGCTCCATCGGTTGTGGATGATGTGCCCGGAGCTCACCGCTCCGGCGTCGGCGTTCAGCGCGGCGGTGTACAACAAGAGCAAGCTCTCGGTGCGGCTGCGGGAGCTTCTGAGGATGAGGATCGCCCAGATCAACCACTGCGTGGTTTGACTGGACACCCGGGTTGCGTCGTTGGCGCAACATGATCTGAGCGAAGACGACTACCTCCACGTCGGTGATCGAGACAACTACGACGGCTACAGCCAGGCCGAGCGGGATGCGCTGGAGTACTGCGAGAAGTACGCCACCGACCACTTGGCCATCGACCAGGCGTTCATGGACCGCATGGTCGATCACTACGGCGACGAGCTGATGGTGGACATGACCCTGTCCATCGGCTGCTGGATTGCCTTTGGCCGCATCAATCAGGTGATGGACGTGTCGGTCTCCTGCCCGCTGCGCATGAAGGGCCCCGAGGAAGCACTCGAGGCAATGGAGGGCAATGGCCAGAGTGAGGACGACATCCTGGCCATGCGCTCCGCCCGATTCGCCTAGCCCCTAGCGGAACAGGCGTCCGAAGGCCCGCAGGTCTTCGGTGAACAGCTCGGGCTGCTCGAAGGGGGCGAAGTGGCCGCCTTTGGGCTGCACGGCCCAGTGGACGATGTTGTAGCGGCGCTCAGCCCACGCCCGCGGGGTTTGCAGCAGCTCTCGAGGGTACACGGCGTGGCCGGTGGGCACCTCCACCTGACCGGCCCACGAGTCCACCGCCGAGGTTCCCGCTCGGGCCGACTCCAAGTAGAGACGCCCCGATGACGCCGCGGTAGCGGTTGTCCAATACAGCATCACGTTGTCCAGTAGCTGGTCTTTGGTGAACACGCTTTCCAGGTCGCCGTCTTCCAAGTCGCACCAGTGCTGGTACTTCTCGATGAACCAGGCGGCCAGCCCGGCGGGGGAGTCGTTGTGGGCCACGGCCAAGGTCTGGGGTTTGGTGCTGAGCATGGCCATGTAGCCGGTGCCCCCGGTAATTACCTCCAGCGACCGGGCCATGGCCTCCTGCTCGGCCTCGGTCACCCCGTCCATCATTTGCTCGAGGTCGGCGGCCTCCTCGGCGGTGGGCTGGGCGAAGAGCATGTTGAAGTGCGCCGCGATGAGCCGGTCGCCAAAAGCCTCGGCCATGCGCCGGGTGACCAGCGCTCCCCAGTCGCCCCCCTGCACGATGTAGCGGTCATAGCCCAGCTGTTCCATAACCCCGGCGATGGCCTCGGCGCAGCGGTGCATGTCCACGTCGGGGTTGGCAGTGGGACCCGAGAATCCGTAGCCGGGCAGCGACGGAACCACGATGTGGAAGGCGTCGGCCGGATCGCCGCCGTGGGCCACCGGATCGGACAGCGGGCCCATCATCTCCCGGAACTCCACCACTGAGCCCATGTAACCGTGGATCATCACCATGGGCAGCGCATCTGGCTCCGGCGAGCGCACATGGTAGAAGTGGACCCGCTCGCCGGCCGCGGTGGCGGTGAACTGGGGGAAGGCGTTGAGATAGTCCTCCCGAGCCCGCCAGTCGTACCCTTCGGCCCAGTATTGGCAAAGCTCCCGCATGTAGGCCACCGAGGCGCCGTCGGCCCATCCAGGCCGAACGGTGTCGGGCCACCGGGTCATGGCCAAACGCTGGTGCAGGTCGTCTAGGTCGGCTTGGGGGATGTCGATCTCAAACGGCTCGATGCTCATTCCCGCAGCGTGTCACAGACCCGCGTCGGCACTGCTAGTCGAAATGATCCGCCCGACGGACGATGAAGAACCAGGTGAGCACGCCCGACAAAACGACGAGCACCCCGGACCAGATGCCGGCCTCGGCCACGAAGGCTTCTTCGATGCTGTTGAACGCCTTGGTGGTGAGGGTGGGGAAGTCGAATGGGGCGATGAGCAGGGTGATGGGCAGCTCCTTCATCACCGACAGCATCACCAGCCCGCCCCCTGCCAACAGCCCGGGGGCCATGAGCGGCAGCTCCAGCGACCTGAAGCGGCGGGCCCAGCTGGCCCCCAGGGTCCGAGCCGCGTCGGTCAGCCGGGATGACACTGCGGCCACCGCAACCTGGGAGGTGCGCATTGTCTGGCCTCCGAACCGCACAATGTAAGCGAACACCAGCAACACCAGGGTGTTGCGGAGGTGGCTGCCGATATCGGTCTTCAGCGTCCAGAACAGCAGTGCGAGCCCAATGAGAATCCCCGGCAGGGCGAACGCCGACACGATCACCGCATTGGCCACAGTGCCGATTCGCGACCGGTGGCGCACTACCAGGTAGGCAGCCGGCAGCACGACTGCCACCGACACCACCGCAGCCAGAATGCTGCCGTAGGCGGTGTGCCATGTGGGTGCCCACACGTCGTCCCATCCCACCAGGAGGTCGCGTCCCCCGGAGGCCTCTAGCCTGATCCCGTCGATACTCCAATCGGCCAACGAGGCCAGCGGCCCCAACAGGGCCAGCGCCACCGACCCGGCCAGGAACGCCACCGCAATTGGTTTGGCCCGGCCCAGGCGGTAGATCACCGGGCTGCGTGACCGCACGGGAGCGGCGTGCTCATAGCGGCGGGTGGCCCCTCGCTCCACCAGCACCACCACGGCGGCCAGGACCAGCAGGATCACGCTGAGGGCCATCGACACCGGCTGGTTGTTGAGCCGGGTTGTGTAGATGGCCCGGCTGAGCGTGTCGTAGCGCATGAGCTGCACCGCGCCGAAGTCGCTGATGGCATACAGGAAAACCAATAGGGTGCCCGCGCTGATGGCGGTGGCCGTTTGGGGCAGCACCACTCGCCGGATGATGCTCAGCGGGCTGTCGCCCAGCAGCCGAGCGGTTTCCTCGGCTGAACCGGGCAGGCGCCGCAGCCGGGCGGCCACCGGCAAGTACACGTACGGATATGTGAACAGTGTGAGTGCCAGCCAAGCGCCGAACAGACCCCGCACCTCCACGTCCCACACCAGCCCCAGGTTGTCCAGCCAGTCGGACAGCAAACCCCCTGGGTTGAGGGTGCGGATCAACGCGGCGGCGCCGATGAAGGTGGGGAACACCAGCGGCAGCGGCAGCAGTGCCTGCCACACTCGCCTGAAGGGGATGTCGCAACGGGTGGTCAGCCAGGCCAGAGCGGTGCCGAACGCCGCGGTGGAAGCCGACACCAGCACAGCCAGCCGCAGCGTGCGCAGCAGCGGTCCCTGGGTGCGCTGGGAGAACAGCACGCCGAGCGGGTCGCTGTGGAAGGTGAAGTTGCGCCACACCAGATAGCCCGCGGGGAAAGCGAAGCCAATGGTCACCAAGATGGCGACCACTTTCAGCACCGCTGAGGATCGGATGGCGGGCGGCTGCACGAAAAGCAGCTCAGTCGAGGTCGGATCGGGGGAAGGCCGCCGCCGGTGATCCGGTATAGGCAGGGCAGACCCGGTCACCGGGGGAGAGGCTCTGTGTCCCGCTTACTCGGGCGAGAAGGCGGGTGCCGGCGGGATTGGCAACGGTGACCATGGAGTCGGCCCCTTGAAATTCGAAATCCTCCACGGTGTGGGTTGCGGTGCCGCTGTCGTCAGAGCGCAATTCCATATCCTCGGGCCGCACTGCGACTTCGACCGGGCCATGGCGGGCTTCGAGCAGGGGGATGGATCCGAAGTCGGCATGGGCGATGGATCCGTCGGCGTCGGCAGGGTACACGGAGACGTCGCCGATGAAGGATGCCACCCATGGGTTGGCCGGCTGTTGGTAGATCTCCGCCGGTGATCCGATCTGCACGATTCGCCCGGCATCCATGACCGCCACCCGATCGCCGAGCACCAACGCCTCCTCCCGGTCGTGGGTCACGAACACCGCCGTCATGCCCGTGGACTGAAGAAGTTGGCGGACCTCGGTGCGAACCTCCCGTCGCAGCGCGCTGTCCAAGTTGGAAAACGGTTCGTCCAACAGCAAAGCGGTGGGCTGGGGAGCGAGTGCCCGGGCTAGCGCCACCCGCTGCTGTTGTCCGCCGGAGAGTGTCTCGGGCATGCGATCCTGCATTCCCGGAAGATTCACCAGCTCCAGCGTCTTGGCCACTTCCGCTGCTCGCTTACCGCGGGGAACTCCGTAGCCGACATTCCTGAACACATCCAGATGGGGAAAGAGCGCCCAGTCTTGGAACACCATGCCGACATTTCGGTCCTCAGGCCGATCCCAGATTCCGTTGCCGGCCACCTGGGTACCGGCAATGTGGATCGTCCCCTGGTCGGCTCGTTCCAGGCCGGCGATGATCCGAAGCAAGGTGGTCTTTCCGCAACCGCTTGGCCCCAGCAAGGACACCATCTCGCCCCACCCCACTTCGAGGCTGCAATCTTCGATGACGGTGGTTCCCTCGAAGGACTTGGACACGTCCCGCACCGACAGCAGCGGAACCGGGGGGTCAAGGGCCATGAAAATGTAAGGCTACCCTAATTCGGGCGCTCAGCTAGTTGCGAGGGACCTCGTTCCAGGGGATGGCCTTGTCCACTCGGGGCTCGCCGGGCAGGCCGAGGATCTGCTCACCCAGGATGTTGCGCATGATCTCGGTGGTGCCGCCCTCGATGGAGTTGGCCCGGGATCGCAAGAACGCGTGGCCGATCCCGCTCTCGACCCCGGTCTCGGAGACGAAATCGGGCCGTCGGAAGGTGTAGTCGAGGCCCACTGAGCCGGCCGGCCCCTGGAGATTCACGCATTCCTCGAAGATGTCCTTGTTCAGCTCGGCGTGGATGGCCTTGGCCACAGAGCCCTCGGGGCCGGGGTTGCCAGCTCGGCGGTTCTGAGAGGCCCGCATGTTGGTGAGCCGCAGGGTCTCCGCTTGGCTCCACAACTTCATCACCCGGTCCAATCGTGCTGAAGTGCGCTGCTCATCGGGAAGCTCCGACCACACCTGCACTAGCTCTGCGATGTTGCCCGAGCCGCGTTTGGGCGAACTGCCGCCCCCGATCACCGTGCGCTCGTTCATCAGCGTGGTGAGCGACACCCGCCAGCCCTCGCCTGCTTCGCCGATGCGGTCGGCGTCGGGCACCCGAACGCCGGTCATATAGACCTCGTTGAACTCGGCCTCACCGGTGATCTGCCGCAGCGGGCGAACCTCCACTCCTTCAGCATGCATGTCCAATGCGAAATAGGTCATGCCCTTGTGCTTTGGGGCGTCGGGATCGCTGCGAGTCACCAGCATGCCCCGGTCGGCCAGGTGGGCGAGGGTGTTCCACACCTTCTGGCCGTCCACGGTCCAGATGTCGCCGTCGCGCACCGCACGGGTGGCCAGACCGGCGAAGTCGCTGCCCGCGCCCGGCTCGGAGAACAGTTGGCACCAGCGCTCTTCGCCGGTGAACATCGGGCGCAAGAACCGGCGCTTTTGCTCATCAGTGCCGTGGGTCACGACGGTGGGACCGGCCAAGGTGAAGAAAAAGGCGCCAGGATCGGCCGGTCCCGCCCCGGCGTCACGCAGCCGCGCCTCGATGTGGCGTTGGTAGCGGGGCGCGAGTTCAAGGCCGCCGAATCCCACCGGGAAATGGACCCAGGCCAGCCCGGCGTCGTACTGGTAGCCGCGGAACTCTTCCACCGACATAGTGGTCGGATCGTGCTCGGCCAAAAGGGCGTCGATGGCGTCGTCGACTTCTTGGGGAATGGCGTCAGTACTCACGGGGCCAATCTAGCGTTCAATTTCTTGAAGCAGGCCATCGACTTGTGGGCAACCGCTTCGGGATCAAGGGCGTTCAACTCATCGGAAAAAACCTCGATGGCAAGGGGGGCGTCGACGCCGCGGCCGACCAAATCAGCCAACAGGTCGGCGATGTTTCCGTGGCCGTCGCCGGGCATGAGCCGATGGTGGATGCACTCATAGGCGATCTCTTCGGGGGCTTGCTGGCCCACGGGGTCCGGACCGGTGTCGCCGACCTGGATGGCGTTGATCATGGCTGGGTCTACGACGGTGTTGAGACGGCCCTGCTCTGGTCCCCGCCATAGGTGCCACGTATCCAGCAGCAGGCCGGCGTTGGGCCGGTCGGCCCGCTCGACAATCTCCGCCGCCACCCGGTGGTCGTCCAACGGCGACCAGGAAAACGGCTCGATCAGGGCCAAAATGCCGTGCTCGGCGGCTTGGTCGGCAATCTCGGCCAATGTCGCCGCGGCCTGGTCCAGGTGTTCGCCCGGCTGCCAGTCGGAATGTTCCAACACGGTGATCGACCGGGCGCCCAGAGCAGCGGCCGCAGCCACCGCGTCCTCAGCGCCTTCGGGGCTCCGCATGGTCATCACCACCCCGTCGTACTCGGCGACCCGAAGGTTCAATTCGTGCAACAGACTCACGATGGCTGCGTCGTCCCATCCCCGCTCATGCAACTTGCGGTGCTCCCACCCGTAGATCGACAGGCGGGCAAACCCGGCGGCCGAGGCGGCCCGAGCCTTCTCATCCCATGGCACTCGCCCCAGCGTCCCTGTGCACAGGTAGGGGGGATGAGACATGGCCCGAGATTATGCCGGTTGCACTACCGTGCCCTCATGGAGTTCGACGCTCGCGACCCTGCCCATGAGATAGATGGGGTCCCCTTTCACACGCTGGCCCGCATCCGCGACGAGCAGCCCATCTGCCCGTCGCCCAAGGGCGGCTGGTATCTCTCGACCCGACGCCACATCGATACCGCCCTCAAGGAGGTGGAGACCTTTGTGGCCGATTTGGCCCCGATGGCGGGACTGCCCGGCACCGAAGTGGTTCCGCCCGAGGAGCTCTTCTTGAGTGAGATCCCCGAGCCCCGCCACGGCCGTATCCGCCGGCTGTACAACTCCAACTTTGCCCCCCACCGGTTGCGCAATACCGAGGAGTTCGTCACCCGAACCTGCCACCGCCTGCTCGACCCGATGCTGGCCGCCGGTGAGGGCGACCTGCATGCGGGCTATGCCATGCCCATCCCCAGTGCCACCCTGGCCGATTTGATGGGACTGCCCCCCGTAGCCGGGGAGAAGTTCATGGGCTGGTCGTTCGACGGCACGCTGATGCAGCGCCCCGGCACGCCGGGGATCAAGCCGACCGGTCCGCCGATCCTCGACTACTTCCGAGAGGCGCTGGCCGAGCGCCGGATATCGGCAGCCGCGGGGGAAGACCAGCCCCACGACGTGATTATCGGGCTGATGAACGCAGAGGTCGATGGGGTCCCATTGAGCGACACAGAGATCGTCACCCAACTCCAGTTCATGGTGATGGCCGGGGTCCACACCACCCGGGCGTTGCTGGTGCATTTGGCCCACCGGTTGCTGAGAGACCGGGAGCTGTTCGGGCGGGTGTCCGCCAATCGGGATCTGGTGGGTCCGTTGGTGGAGGAGTCGCTGCGCCACGATGCCCCGGTGCAAGCCACCACCCGCCGCTGTACCCACAGGGTCGAGCTCGACGGGGTGGAGATGCAGGCTGGCGATTGGATTGAGGTGGGCATCGGCTCGGCCAACCGGGACGAGACGGTGTACGACGACCCCGACGTGTTCCGATTGGACCGGGACGACCCCCGCGACCACCTTGGGTTCGGCGGCGGTCCCCACATCTGCCCTGGAGCCACCCTGGCCCGCATCGAGGCATCGTGCGCGGTCAACGTGCTGTGCGACCGGGTGGCGGAAATGTCAGTAGTTGATGGGGCGACTTATCCGCCGCTGCCCGGCGGCATGTCGCACCTTCCCATTACGGCCAAGCTCAAGGCGAAATAGTCCTAATCGGCTCGAGGTTCGGCCTCGGCCAGCTCGGCGATGTAGGCCAGTTCCTCGTCGGTATCGGCCCGGATGGTCAGGCCGGTGGCCTTGGTGTCGCACCAGCGGGCAAATCGCTCCTTGATGCGCTGGCGGGAGCCGATCAGCGCCCCGTCGTCGATGTACTCATCGGGCACCGCGGCCACCGCCTCGTCTCGGCGCCCGGCCATGAACAGCTCCTGGATGCGCTCGGCGGCCTCGCCGAACCCTCGCCGCACCATGGCGTCGCGGTGGAAGTTGTACTCCCGGGTGCCATAGCCCCCCACCAGGAAGGCGAACTGGGGCTTGGCCTCGTCGATGGCCCCTTGCACGTCATCGGTGATCGACACCCGGGCCCCGGCCTGGATCTCGATGTCATCCCAGGTGCGCCCGGCCCGGTCAAGCCCTTTCTGGATGGCCTCGGTGTAGAGGTGGGCGCTGCCCGGGGTGTAGCCCAGCGGCAGCCAACCGTCGGCCAACTCGGCCATCAGCGCGGTGTTGGCCGGCCCGCCGGTGGCCAGAAATACGGGGATGTCGGGGTTCATGTGCAAGATCGACTTCAGCGGCTTGCCGACGCCCAGCGAGCCGTCGCCGACATAGGGCAGGCTGATCTGCGATCCATCGTGGGTCACCGGCCCTTGGCGGGCGAACACCTTCTTGATGATGGACACGTAGTCGCGCAGCAGAGCATTGGGCTTGCCCCACGGCTGGCCGTACCACCCCTCCACGATCTGAGGGCCCGACAGGCCCAGACCGCAGATGGCCCGCCCCGGACCGGCCAGGGCCTCCAGCGTGCCGAACTGCATGGCGGCTGTCACCGCCGGTCGGGCCGCCACCTGGCACACCGCGGTGCCCAGCCGGATGTGGCGGGTGTGGGCCGCGATCCAGGCCAGCGGGGTGATGGCGTCGATGCCGTAGATCTCCGCCGACCACACCGAGTCGTACCCCAGGCGCTCGGCCAGCTGCACTCTGGCCAACTGCTCTTGGGCCAGCGCAGTATCCAGCCTGGCCTGGTTCCAAATATCCACCCCGATTCCCAGCTTCATAGGCCCTGACTATCCCATGAGGTACTGGCGAATGGCGAGGTCTGCTTCTTGATCTTCAATCCTTGTCTGGTTAGCGCTGGCAATCTTGCTATGGGGGGCATGTCCATCCCACTCTCGGTGGCTGGTGGGTGAATTGGCGGTGAGTAGAATTCGACGGTGCCTACGAAGTTCTTGCATGGGTTCGCCCCACCCGCGGCCGACGACTTCATCACCATCGTGCGGGCTGAGGGCTGCACGCTCTGGGATGACCAGGGGAAGCGATACCTGGATGCCTTGGCCAGCTTGTGGTACTGCCAAGTGGGCCACGGTCGGGCCGAGATCATCGACGCGGTAGCCGACCAGATGCGGCTGCTGGACGCCTACCAGACATTCGCCCCGTTCACGAACCAGCCCGCCGAGGAATTGGCCTCGCTGGTAGTAGAGCGATCGCCCCATCCCGACGGACGGGTGTTCTTCGGCGGGTCGGGATCGGAAGCGGTGGATTCTGCGCTCAAGATTGCCCGGGCGGTACACCAGCTCCAAGGCGAGCCCGACCGCCAGATCATCATCCGGCGCACCGACGCCTACCACGGCACCAACTTCGGGGGCACCTCCGCCCAGGGCATCGCCGGTAACCGGGAAGGGTGGGGAGATCTGGTGCCCCACTTCATCGAGGTTCCCCGCGATGACATCGAGGCGGTGAGCACCACCTTGGCCGCCAACGAAGGCAGAGTGGCCGCCATCATCACCGAGCCGGTGCAGGGAGCAGGGGGCGTGTATCCGCCTTCGGACGGCTACTTGGAGGGACTGCGTCGGCTTTGCGACCAGCACGGTGCACTGTTGATAATCGACGAGGTCATCTGCGGGTTCGGCCGCACCGGTTCGTGGTTCGGGGCTCAGCACTACGGCGTGATGCCCGATCTGATGACATTCGCCAAAGGAGTGACCTCCGGCTACCAGCCCGTTGGAGGGGTGATATGCAGCCGAGCGGTGTGCGATGTGTTGGAGGAGCCCGGCTACACCCTGCGCACCGGCTACACCTACGCCGGGCACCCCACTTGCATGGCCGCTGGAGTGGCCAACTTGGCCCTGATGGAAAAAGAGCAGCTTGTGCAGCGGGTGCCGCACCTGGCCGAAAAGCTCACTGAGGGCCTCGCCGCCCTTCAGGCCGACGGGATCATCCAGAGCTATCGAGGTACCGGAGCGGTGTACGCCGCGGAGCTGGGCTATGACGCCGCGGCCGCCCGAATGCGGCTGCTGGAGGCCGGGGTAGTGCTGCGGCCGGTCGGCACGGGCCTGGCCATCTGCCCACCCCTGGTCATTACCGACCACGAGATCGGCATCCTGTTCGACACCATGGCCGACGTGTTGTCCAACGGTCCTGGCTAGGGCGAAGCGCTCAGCCGATCACCTGGCCGGCATCGACCCTGATCTCCTGGCCGGTCAGCCCCCTGCTCCGCTCCGAAGCCAGAAACAGCACGGTCTCGGCGATGTCCTCGGGGTCGACGTGGCGGTTCAGAGCTGCGGCCGAGGCCGCCCGATCTGACACCTGCTGGGCGGTCTTGCCGGTCTGCTCGGCGATGTTGCCCCACAGCCGGTCGAGGTTGCCGCCGGTGATGTAGCCGGGCGTGACGATGTTCACTCGTATGTTGTGAGGGCCTAACTCTCGGGCCATGACCATTGACGCGGTCTGGAGGGCGGATTTGGTGGAGGTGTAGATGGCCATCTTCTCAGGCACCGAGTGGGTGCTGAGCGTGCCGATCTGCACGATCGAGCCCCCGCCGACCGCCTTCATGTGCTCGGCGGCCCGGCGGCTCACCTCCAGGGTGCCGATCACATTCAGCTCGAACGAATAGCGATAGTCGCCCCAGTCGATGTCGGCCACCGCAGCGCGGGCTCCACCCGCGGTGGCCACGTTGACCACCGCGTCCACCCGGCCCAACTCCGCCTCCGCGGTGTCGGCCAGAGCCGCGGCCGAGTCGTGGTGCGCGATGTCGGTGGGCACCGCCAGCACCCTTTGTCCGGTGGTCTCGGCTACCTCAGCGGCCAGCGCTTCCAATGGCTCTACCCGGCGAGCGGCCAGGGCCAGATCGGCGCCGTCGGCGGCCAATGCCATTGCGCACGACCGCCCCACCCCCGGCCCTGCGCCGGTGATGATGGCAACTTTGCCTGCCATCGAGCGGTTCAGGTTCATTCAGTTTCCGGTAAATCGGGGACCCAGCTGGCACCGTTGATGTGGCTGCCGCCGTCCACATACAGCGTGTTGCCGGTGAGGTACTGGGCATCCTCAATCGACAAGAACAGGGCCACCGGGGCGATGTCGCCTTCGGGGTCGCCCATCCGGCCCATCGGATTGGCAGCCTCGGCGTTGCGGATCAGATCGGGCATCATCTGCTCCACCCGGCGGGCCGATGCCGTCTTGGCCCCCGGGCAGATCACGTTCACCACGATGCCATAGGGCGCCCACTCCCGGGCCGCGGTGCGGCTGAGCGTCCGCAGCGCCTCCTTGGCGCAGTTGTACTCCAGCGTCCCCATGTGGGCGTTCACTCCGTTGAGCGAGCACAGGTTCACGATCCGGCCGTACCGCTGATCCCGCATGGGCCGGAACGCGGCCTGCATGGCCCACAGCGGTCCGTACAGGCCCACGTGCATGGCGTCGTTCATGAGCTGGTCGGTTTTGATCTCCACCCGGCTTAGCTCTCCGCCGCCCCAGGCGTTGTTGATGAGCACATCCAGACGTCCCCAGTGGTCGACCGCGGCGTCCACCATGGCGGTCACCTCGTCCTTTTCGGCCACGTCCACCCGCATATCCCGGGCATCAGCGCCGAACTCGTTGGCCAGTTCGCCGGCTACCCGCTCGGCGGCCTCCCCGTCGATGTCGGTGACCAGCAGCTTGGCTCCTTCGGCGGCAAACCTCCGGCAGATGCCGTAGCCGATTCCGTCGGCTCCGCCGGTGACTACCGCTACTCGGTCGTCGAGTTGTCCCATGGTCATGCTCCTTTTGGGTGTTGAATGAACGGGGTTAGAAGGCGATGACCGAGCGCAGGGTCTCGCCAGCCTTCATGGCCGCGTATCCGTCGTTCACCTCGTCGATGCCGATGGTGGCCGACACCATCTCATCCAGCTTGAGCCGCCCGTCGAGGTACAAGTCGATGAACTTGGGCATGTCCAAGCGGAAGCGGTTGCCGCCCATCAGCGAACCCTGGAGCTTCTTCTCGCTCAGGATGATCTCTCCGCCGGGGATGGTCACCTGGCTGGTCATGGGCAGCATCCCGATAACCGTGGCCGTGCCGCCGATGCCGATCATGGCCCAGGCTTGCTCGGCGGTGGCCGACAGGCCGATGGCCTCGAAGGAGTAGTCGGCGCCGCCCCCGGTGATCTCGTGGACCGCGGCCACCGGATCGGTCTCCGATGCGTTCACGGTGTGGGTGGCTCCCAGGGTGCGGGCCATCTCCAGCTTGGAGGCCACCAGATCCACCGCGATGATCGGGGTGGCCCCCACGATGCGGGCCCCCTGCACGGCCGACAGCCCGATGCCGCCACAGCCAATCACCACCACGCTCGATCCGGCGGGCACCGCCGCTGTGCGCATGACCGCGCCCAGCCCGGTGGTGACTCCGCAACCGATCAGCGCAGCCCGGTCCAGGGGCATTTCATCGCGGATCTTGACCACGGCCCGCTCGTGTACCAGCAGCTCTTCGGCGAACGAGCCCAAACCGGCAAAGGCGATGCAGCCCTGGCCGTCGTCGAACCGCAGAGACGGGGTGGGACGGCCCGAGCGCATGGAGTCGGCGTCGAGGCACAGGTAGGGCTTGCCCTGAAGGCAGGTACGGCACACCCCGCACCACATCGACACGCAGGTGATGACGTGGTCGCCGGGCTTCACGTAGGTCACATCTTCGCCCACCGCGGCCACCACGCCGGCCGACTCGTGGCCCATCACCATCGACTCCGCCACCGGCCAATGACCGTCCATGAAGTGCAGGTCGGAGTGGCACAGACCGGCATGGGAGGTGCTGATGAGCACCTCGTTGGGATTGGGCTTGTCGACAATGAGGCTCTCAACGACAAGTTCGCCGGGACTGGTGTGCAAAACGGCGCCGCGCATGGGGTTCTCCTTGATGGTGGGGTTCAGGTAGTGGTCAGGAATGTTTCTATCAGGCTGATCACGTAGCCGATGTCTTCGTCGTCGAGGGAGTGGTTCATGGGCAGCACCACACCTCGCTCCATGATTGCGTCGGCGTGGGGCAAACCGCCCTCGGGCTGGCGAAAGTCCACCCCGGCCATAAACGGCTGGCGGGCAGCGTTGCCGGTCCACACCGTGCGGGTGTCCACCCCGTTGCCGTCCAGATGGGCTTGCAGATCGGCCCGCACGAATCCAGAGTCAGGAGCGATGGTGAGCGGGTAGCACAGCCAGGCGGTGTCCAGCCCCTCGGTCTGGCAGGGGAGGCGGAAGCGGTCGGCGTGGGCGGAGAAGAACTCGGTGTAGAGGTCGAAGCTGCGGGTGCGCCGGGCGAAGTTGGCCGGAACCTTGTCGAGCTGTTGGCGACCGAAGGCGGCCCCGATCTCGGAGGGCTCAAAATTCCAGGCCAGCTCGTCGAAGATGAACTGGTTGTCGTAGTGGATCCCGTCGAGGTCCTCCCAGAAATTCCGGTCCTGGCGCTTGGAGCCGTAAAAGTGCAGCTCGGAGCGACGCCCCCAGCGGCGCAGTAGCAGACCTCGGTCCCGCAAGTCTTCGTCGTCAAGCAGCACCATGCCGCCGTTGCCCGCACAGGTGATGATGTGGGAGGAGGCGAAGCTTGTGACGGTCAGGTCGCTGCGGGTGCCGGTGGGGGTTCCCCGAAGCACCGGGCCCAAGGCGTCGCAGCTGTCTTCGATGACGAACAGCCCGTGACGGTCGGCAATGGCTCGGATGGCGTCCCAGTCGGGGGCGTTGCCGATGAGGTTGGGGGCCAAGATGGCTCGGGTTTCGGGGCCGATGAGGCTCTCGATGGACTCGACGTCGATCTGATAGGTGTCGGGGTCCACGTCGGCAAACACCGGGACCAGCCCGGCTCGCACCAGCGGGGCCACATCGGTGGAGAAGGTCACCGCCGCGGTGATCACCTCGCTGCCCGGGGGCAGGTCGGCCAACTCAACCGCCAGATACAACGCCGAGGAACCGGAGTTGCACATGAGCCCCCGCTGTTTGCCGAACCGCTCGGCCACCACCCACTCGAAGGCGGTGACATTGCGCCCCGGCCATAGCGCCCCCGCTCCGCCCCGCAGCACTTCCACCACGGCTTCGATTTCGGCCTCATCGTGCACGCTGGCCGCATAGAAGATCCGCTCGCCCATCGGCCCTCAGTCTGCCCCACCCTCGCAGACGATTCGCGATCAGAGTCAGGCCAGAGTCAGGCCAAAGCCAGCGACTATCGAGCGTTACGTAGGGCTCAGACGGTGTGGCAGGGGTCGGAGTGGCCGGCCGACATGGCTTCGAGGAAGCCGGAGGCTCGTTCTTGGCGGGGATAGCGGTTGGCCAACTCCCAGAAGGCGGGGCTGTGGTTGGGCACAGAGAGGTGGGCCAGCTCGTGGACGATGACGGCGTCGAGCACCCAGGAGGGCACTCGGGCCAGCCGGGTGGAGATACGGATGGTGCCTCGGGAAGAGGTGCACGACGCCCAGCGGTCGTTCTGCTCGGCCCAGGTGACCGACTCCGGATGGGGCAGTCCGTAGCGGCGGGCCAGCTTCATGGCCCGCTCGGCCAAGTTGACCCCGCCCGCCTCGGCCGCCCTCTTGCGCTCGAGGCGGGCTACCAGGCTGGCCACCATCTCGGCCTCGGCGTCGGGAGTCATCCCCGCGGGTACCCGAACCTCGATGCAGTCGGGCTGGACTTTGGCCGCAGCCGTCTTGCGGCGCTTCGGGCTGCGGATCACGCGGATGGGGAGCTGGGGCGGCGCCAGGGAGGCTGAGGCCGAATCGGCGTCAATAGCAGTGCCGACTGCCGTGTCCACGAGGGCTGAACTCACGGTGCGACCATATCCACGGGGGGTGACGGTTTGGTGGATGGTGGCGGGTTGAGGCTGCCGCGATATCGTCCCGGCGAAAGCCAAGGGGGAGATCGTTATGGCAGATCAGACCAAGACCCAAGCCGCGTGGGCCGACATGGTGGACGCCCTGGGGCAGGTGAGTGAACGCTTCTGCGGCGAGGAATGGGGAGTGTCCGGCGAGCAGGACATCGCCGATAGCCACCGCCTGGTGCTGCACATCCTCCAGTCGGCGCTTTTCGCCCACGCCGAGTTCGACCCCGAACGGCCGGTTTGGCGCCGCATCGTGTCGCCCACCCGCAAATTCACCGGCGACAACGCCGATGCGGTGTACTTCGAGGCCCCGGTGAGAGGCGATTTGGCCTATCGGGTCACCGGCAACTTGGTCGGAGCGGTCTACACGTCGTTCACGGTGGAGCTGGGCACATCGGAGGGCCGCTATGCCACCGGCACCGGCGGGGTGCTCAACGACGACGACATCGACGTCGACGCCGACGGCAACTACGAGGTGTTCCTAGGCGGCGAGCCCCGAGACCGGAACTGGCTGGACCTGCCCCCCGATGCGGGCCGGATCACCACCCGCCACTACTTCGAGGTGCCCAAGCCCTCGGCGGCCGATGAGTCGCTACACATTCCCCTGGCCATCGAGTGCCTGTCGCCGGTGGGGCCGGCCACGTTGTGGAACGACGAGACGGTGGCCGCGGCCATCGGCCGGGTGTCCAACCATGTGCTGGGCAAGACCCTTCAGCAGCCGATTCCCGGCACGTACCCCCTGCCCTCGTGGGTCAGCCGCGAGCCCAACGTATTGCCCGACCCTCAGCCGCCCGGCACCATGGGCTTTGCCGCCTTCGACGCCTACTACACCATGGGCCGCTACGTGCTCGCCCCCGACGAGGCCTTGGTGATGACCGGGCGGTGGCCGGAGTGCAAGTTCGGCAACGTGTGCCTGTGGACCGCAGCCGGCCAGACCTACGACTACGGCAACCGCACCACCAGCCGCAACCGGGCCAACACCACCCTGGAGGCCGACGGCACTTTCAAGATGGTCATCGCCCACGAGGATCCCGGCGTGTACAACTGGCTGGACACCGAGGGCCGCCCCTCCGGCAGCATCTTCTGGCGGTTCTTCCTGCCCACCGGATCGGTGGAGCGCATCGAGCCCAAACTGGTCAAGCTCGCCGATCTGCAATAGCAGCAGGGGTCAGCTCCCCGCCACAACACGGCCCAATCAGCGCAACTCCGAGCTGAGAGCCGAAAGGGCATCCGCGTCGAAGCCGTAGAGGTCGACAGCATTGCCCCCTATCAACCGGGCGACCTCGTGGTCGGACCTTCCGGCAAGCTGCTGGCCCAGCATCTCCTGCGAGTTTGGCCAGGTGCCCTCGATATGGGGGTAGTCGGAGCCCCACATGAGATGGTCGGCGCCGAGTCGGTCCACCACGTCGACCTCGTCGGCGTCGGTGAACCCCGCACCCAGGTACACCTGGCGGCGGAAGTACTCGCTGGGCTTGAGCGGGAGGTCTCGGCGAAGCTGGTCGAACATCCGCAGCTCGTAGAAGTGGTCCAGTTCGTCGAGCGTCGCCGGAGCCCAGGTGGAACCCTGCTCGTTCATCACCATGCGCAGGCCGGGATGGCGCTCGAAGGCGCCGGACCACATGAGCAGCCAGAACGGGCGGTGCGCATACCAAGAAATCTCGGTGAGAAAGATGCCCAGCGAGCCGGTGAAGTCGCCGTAGTTGGGGGTCCAGCCCGAATGGGTGTGAACCGGCAGGCCCTCATCGGCGCAGGCTGCCCACACCGGGTCGTACCGGGGATGGTTGTACAGGGGGTTGTCACCCGTGCCGCTGCACAGCAGAACGCCACCGAACAGTCCTAAATCGCGCATCTGCTGGATCTCGCCCACGGTCGTGTCTATGTCGTCGACAGTGATCAGGCCCACCCCGGCACGGCGCCCGAGAGCGTCATTGCAGAAGTCGCCCAGCCAGCGGTTGTAAGCCCGGCAACCGGCTAGCCACAGGGCAGGGTCCTGTTCGTACTGGTAGGTCATCAGCCCCACGTCGAAGGGAGTGACGGTCGGGCCGCCCGCGCCGGGATACAACACCTCGGCCACGGTGCCGTCGGCCTCGAGTTCCCGCAGCCGCCTGACCGAGTCCCAGCCCCCGTCGACCCCGCCGGCGGCCACTTCCTCGATTTCGCCGAACTCCTCGAGAGCCTGGTCGCTGTAGATGGCGGCGCCGGTGTGCTCGGCCTTGCGCTTGTTCTTCATCTCGGTGTCGCCCAGCCACTGGTCGTAGGCATCGTCGTAGCCGGGATCCAGGTACTGCCGGTAGGTGTCGGGCAGTGCGCTGGCGTGGCAGTCGGCGGAGATCATCAGCTGGACGTGCATCTCCATACTTTGCCCGGTGTTGGAGGGGTGCGCGGAATCAGCCCACTGACGGGCGAGAATGTCAGGATGCAATTGCTGGGTCAGACCGAGGTGCTGCCCGATGGGCTGGACTGCGTCGACCCCGATCTATTGGAAGATCTTCGCAACGGAGTAATCGACAAGCTTCCCGAAAGCGCCCTTGACTGCTTGCCGCCCAACGTGCGCGACGACATTCCCCCCGAGCTGATCGACTTCGCCACCGCCAATCCTCAAATCGCTGTCGTGGCAGTGGTGGTTGCCGTGCTGGCCACGCTGGTGTTTCTGTACAAACTGGCCAAGCGAGCCTTCTTTGTCGCCCTGGTCGCGGGCGCCGTCGCTGTCGCGGGATGGTGGTGGTGGCTCACGGAGCCCAATATCTTCTGACCATGGTCAATCGGCCGCATTGGACAATTTCCGCATCCGACCGGAGCCAGCATGGCTGACACACCCCATCCCCAAGATCCGCTGCCCCGGCTTCGGAGCCTGTTGTTCGCCCCGGCCAGCCGTCCTGACATGTGCGCCAAGCTGCCCCGCAGCGGCCCCGACGGGGTAGTGCTCGACCTGGAAGACGCGGTGGCATCCTCAGCCAAAGCCGAGGCCCGGTCCCAAGCCTGCGCCGCGGCGGCCGAACTGAGGCAATTGCACTCCGACCTGGCCATATTCGTGAGGGTGAATCCGCCGAGCACCGAGTGGTTCGCCGGCGATGTTGCTGACGGACTGGGCGAGGGGTTGACCGGGGTAGTGGTGCCCAAGCTTGAGAGCGCGGCCCAAGTCGATGCGGTGCAACAGGCCTTGACCAAAGCGGGCTGGGAGAATCTCCTGCTGCTGGCCGGGATCGAAACCGCAGCTGGGGTGGCCCACGTTGGCGATGTCTTGGAGCACCCCAGCGTTCACATTGCCTATTTCGGTGCCGAGGACTTCATCACCGACATGGGGGGTGTGCGCACCGACGACGGCGTCGAGGTGCTCTTCGCCCGCTCTCAGGTTGCACTGGCCGCCCGCCTGGCTGGAGTTCCCGTGCTCGACCAGGTGGTGACGGCGTTCGGCGACGACGAGCGCTTCTTGGCCGACGCCGCCGTGGGACGCTCAATCGGCTACAGCGGCAAGCTCTGCATCCACCCGGCCCAAGTGCCCCTGGCCAACCGGAGCTTCTCCCCGTCACTGGAGGAGAAGGAGCGGGCCCGAGCGTTGTTGGCCGTCTGGGATGCCGCCCAGGCCCGGGGCGAGGCGTCGGTGGCCTTCGAGGGCCAGATGATCGATGAGCCGCTCGCCCGCCGGGCCCGAGCGCTATTGGACGAATGACCGCCTCGCCAGGTGGTGTGAGAAGCTGAGCGCATGGCTAAGCGACGCGACAAGATCCGCCTGACCCCCGAAGAGCTCGACGTCTTCATCGAGGAGCAGAAGAGCCTCCAAGTGGCCACCCTCAACCAGGATGGGACTCCTCACCTGAGCACCCTGTGGTTTGCGGTGGTCGACGGCGACATCGTGTTCGAGACCTATACAAAGTCACAGAAGATCAAGAACCTGGAGCGGGACAGCCGCATCGCCCTTTTGCTGGAGGACGGCCTGGAGTACGACAAGCTCCGCGGGGTGGCGATCAACGGCCATGCCGAGCTGCACACCGATCCCGAGGTGGTCCACCGTTATGCCCTGGAGGTGATGGACCGCAACAACCCCGAAATCGACCGGGAGATGCTGTCCAAAGCGGCCGAGAGCATGGCCTTGAAGCGCACCGCGGTGGTGGTCAAAGCCGAGAAGGTCATCAGCTGGGACCACACCAAGCTGGGCGGCACCTACTGAGGCCGCTCGGTCCCCAACTCCAATCGCCCCTCGTGCGCGCCCACTGTCGCGTAACCGGCCGATAGCGTTGGGGGTCTGGGTACATATGCGGACCGCGTGAGTCCAATGTTTGTAGCGAGACCGGTAAACCTAGGGGTCTGGTGAAGGACTTTTTGAGGTGGCTGTCCCACCTGTTCCGGTTGGCCGTGCTCATGCCCATGCTGGCATTGGCCCTGGCCGCCACCCTGTTCGTGGTCTGGCCCCCCACCGCCGACGTGCTGAGGTCGTGGGAGTCCACCCCGGTTGAGGTGAACCTCACCGAGGACGTGAGCCTGGACGAACTTGCCATCCGGTCGTACGTCTACGATGCCAACCGCCAGATCATCGACGTCTTCAGCTATGTGGAGAACCGAGTGTTGGTCGACCTCGACGACATATCCGAGGAGGTCAAGCACTCGGTGATCGCCATCGAGGATGAGAACTTCTACCTGCACACCGGGGTCGACCTCAGCGCGGTGTTCCGGGCCGGTCTCGAGAACGTGGGGGCCGGGGGCATCACCCAGGGCGGCTCCACCATCACCCAGCAGCTGATCAAGAACCTGGTGGTGGGCAACAAGGTAGAGGCCGAGCGGAAGCTCCAGGAGATGGCGATGGCCAAGCGCCTGGAACAGGAGATGGAGAAGGACGACATCCTCAACCTGTATCTGAACACGGTGTATTTCGGCCAGGGCGCCTACGGGGTCCAGGCCGCGGCCGAGGTGTACTGGGGGCTCGACGCCGCCGATCTGGGATGGGGGGAGGCGGCCCTTCTCGCCGCGCTCATAAGCAATCCCAGCAGCAACGAGCCCATCAACAATCCCGTGCGGGCCCTGCGCCAGCGGCGCATCGTGCTGAACCGCCTGGCCGAGCTGGGCTACCTCACCGAAGAGCAGGCCGACGCGTACCATCTCCAGCCGTTGCCCAAGGAGGTCAACGAGATCGAGCTACCCCCCAAGAGCTACTTCGTGGAAGAGGTCAAACAGCAGCTATTGGACGATCCCCGGTATCTGGGCGGCAGCCCCGAAGATCGATTCAACCTGATCTTCAACGGTGGACTCAGCATCTACACCACCTTCGATCCCGTAGCGCAGCAGCAGGCTGAGGCCGCGGTGGCCGCCACCTTGGCCGAATACAACCAGGGCGAGCACGGCGGGGTTGAGGCCACCATGGCCCTGGCCGCCCTCGAGCCCGACACCGGAGCGGTGCGGGCGGTGGTGGGCGGACCGGGATTCGCCCAAGACGAGGAGGAATTCAACCTGGCCACCCAGGGTTCCCGCCAGCCAGGGTCGGCGTTCAAGACCTTCGTGATGATGACCTTGTTCGAGCAGGGGTACCAGCCCAGCGACCGGATCAGCGGTCGGGGCCCCTGCCAGATCCCCAACCCCGGTGGTGTACCCGATCCCTATGTGGCCAACAATTTCGCCAGCTCGCCCGGGCAGGTGGACACCATCACCGACCAGATCCGAGTGTCCTCCAACTGCGCCTTCCTGCGGCTGGGCCGGGTGGCGGGGATTCAACCGGTTGTCGAAACCGCATCCAAGATGGGCATCACCACCGAACTGGAGCCGGTGGCGTCGCTGCCGCTGGGTTCAGAGGAGGTCCACCCCATCGACATGGCGTCGGCCTACGGAGTTATCGGTACGGGGGGCATCCGCTACGAGCCGTACTTCATTGAGCGGATTGTCGACCGCGAGGGCAACGTGCTCTACCGCCATGAGCTGTCAGGCCAGCGAGTGGTGTCGGAGCGCTCGGCATGCTGGGCTTCCGACGTGTTGGAGAACAACATGGTCAATGGTACCGGGCGCCGGGCCCAACTGCCCCAGCAAGTCGCGGCGGGCAAAACCGGCACCACCGAGGAGTCGGCCGACGCCTGGTTCGTCGGTTTCACCCCCCATCTGGCCACTGCGGTGTGGCTGGGGAACCCCAACGAGCGCATTCCCATGCGCAAGGTAACCGGCAGCTCGTATCCAGCGGTGGCCTGGGGCCGGTTCATGACCAGCTATCACGAGGGCCTAGAAGTGGTGGACTTTCCGAGTTGCCCCCGAGAGCCTCGAATTAGCGAGTTGATCGAGCTGGAAGACGTGTTCACCGTGGGCGTCCCGTGTGCGACGCCGCTGTTGCCCGAGGACCCATCGGTGGTGGTGCCGATCATCGTGCCGGTGGACACCGACGGCGACGGTACTCACGACGCGTGCGTGGATTTGTTGATAACAGAAGGCGTCGAGCCCTGCGGCTTCAGCGAGTTCGCGGTGGAGGGCGGAGACCCAATCCCGCTCTACTGCGGAACCCCCTCGCCCATTGAGGTGCAGTGTCTCGAGGGCCAATTCCCCCTGGATTCCGACGACGACGGCGTCGCCGACACCTGTGTGGGGGAGGGGACCGGTGAAGATCTTCCGGCCGACGACGGCGTTGAGCCCGATTCTGCCGTCGACCCTGAGGCTGAGAGCCCGGCTGAACCTAGTATCGAGTCGTGAGCGACGATCATTTCCAGCGCCTGCTGTCGGTGCAGGACCACGACACCCGGATCGACCAGCTCCGCCACCGCCTCGACATCCTGCCCGAGAGGGCCGCGCTGGTCGCCCGACAACAGGACAGCAAGAGGATCGTGAACCAACGGGAAACCTTGCAGATGAGGCAGCTGGAGCTTCAGCGGAACCTCAAGCGGAACGAGGACGAGTTGGCTGCCTTGGAAGACCGGAGGAAGAAGGAGTACGACCGGCTGTACTCCGGAGAGGTCACCGGAACCCGGGAGCTGCTGACCCTCCAGGAAGAGGTGGACGGATTGCGGGTCCGCTGCTCCGACATGGAAAGCGACGCCTTGGAGTTGATGGAGGCGATCGAGGGAATCGAGTCCGACGTTGGGAACCTGGGGACCAGCCTGGAGGATTTCGACGCCGAGGTGGTTTCGGCTCAACAGCAGTTGGCTGAGGCCGAAGCCACCGTGAAGGCCGAGATCGACCAGGAGACCGCCGCCCGCTCAACTGAGGCCGCTGATATTCCCGAAGCGGCCTTGGCCAGTTACGAGGCCCTGCGGTCTCGCATGGGCGGCGTGGCAGTGGCCCGACTCCGTAACGGCACCTGTGAGGGCTGCCATCTGGCGCTGTCGGCCATGGAACTCGACCGCATTCGCCAAGCACCCGCCGATGAGCTGTGCCACTGCGAGGAGTGCGGCCGCATCCTGGTGCGGACCTGACCATACGGTCAACCGGTGTTCTTCTGGTTTTTGGCCCTCAGCTTCGTGCTGGTGGCTTTGGTGTTCGATAGCCCGGCGCTGGACTACCGCATGGTGATGCTCGGCTCGGTGCTGCCCATGGTCGAGCTACTGGCCGATGGCCCGTGGGCGCTGCACACTCTCTTGGCGCCCTTGGTGGTGCTAGTGGCCGTGATGCTGGTTACCCGGGGCCGCCGGCTGGCCCGCCGCCGCTGGCTGGGGCTGCCCATCGGGCTGTTCCTGTTTCTGGTGCTGGATGGAGCATGGCTGCGCACCGACCTGTTCTGGTGGCCGGCGTTCGGGGTGGATGTGGCCAGCTCCGACCTCCCCGAATTCAAGCCGTTGGCCACTCTGATCACCCTGGAGGTGATCGGGTTGGTGGTGGGGGCCTGGGCATTTCGCCGCTACGGCTTGGCTGATCGAGAGCGCCTACGCCTTTTCGCCACCCAGGGTCGGCTGGATAGAGCCCAAATGGGCGCCGACCGCCCCAGGCGTCATCGGCGACGTTGAGCTCCGCGATCCTCCTAGAAGCTGGACGGTGAGTCGGCCTGTAGGCGGGATTCTGTCCGGGTCCTGGCGGACCGTGGATGGCCATCCATCTAAGCGGCCTACCCGGGGACTGCCCCTCATGGGGCGGTGGGCCACCGTGTCCCCTGCTTGGCCTTGCTCCCGGTGGGGTTTGCCGAGCGAGCCGGGTCACCCCGGCCCCTGGTGCGCTCTTACCGCACCGTTTCACCCTTGCCTGTGCCCGGAAATCCGGGCCATCGGCGGTCTGTTCTCTGTGGCACTTTCCTTCGAGTCGCCCCGACTGGCCGTTAGCCAGCACCGTTGCCCTGTGGAGTCCCGACCTTCCTCGACACCAAGGCCGAGACCTCGGTGCCGCGGCCACCCGGCCGACTCACCGTCTTCTCCAGTCTGCCAGCCCCTCTCATTGCAAGGCGAGAGGAATTTCGAGGCCGATGCCTAAAGGCCAATGTCGGAGAGCTCGGGGTACCAGCGGGTAGCCCGCTGTACCGCTTCTTGCCAGCGATCGCGGTCTACGGTGCCCTGCGGCTCCACCACCGCCCGTGGCGCCCAGGAGTCGGCCACCTCCTGCCAGCTCGACCACTGGCCCAGCGCCCGTCCGGCCAGTACCGCCGCACCTAGCGCCGTACCCTCGGGCACCGGGCACAGTTCCACCGTCCGGCCCAGGGAATCGGCCAGGATCTGGTTGAAGACCGGATTCTGCGACATCCCGCCGTCCACTCGGATCCGCTCGAATCGATAGCCGCTGTCGGCCTCGGCCGCTTCCAGCAGATCAGCGGCCCGGTGGGCCACACCCTCGAGCACCGCCCGCACGATGTGGGCTGCGGTGGTACCCCCGGTGATGCCGAACAGTGCGGCCCGGGCCCCGAAGTCCCAATAGGGGGTGCCCAGCCCATACAAGGCCGGCACATAAACCACGCCGCCGGTGTCATCCACGCTGCCGGCCATCTCGGTCGACTCGGAGGCATCGGCCAGCAGGCCAACGTCGTCGATCAGCCAACTCATGTTCGACCCGGCGGCAATCATAAAGGCCTCCACGCCCCACACGATGGCCCCATCCTCCTGCCAGGCCACGATGGGGAACGTCCCCCGGTCGCTGCGCTTGTCGGCAATCGGCCTCCCTGGGCCGGTACACACGTCCAAGAAGGCGCCGGTTCCGAAGGTGAGCTTGGCTAGCCCCTCGAGCACGCAGCGCTGTCCGATCAGTGATGACTGCTGGTCGCCGATGATCCCAGCGATCGGCGGCGACCCCGGCAGGGCGGTGGCGGCGCCCACCACTCCGGTGGAGTCCACTATCTCGGGCAGGCAGGCCGGGGGCACGCCGAGCCGGTCGACGATCTCGTCTGACCAGCGAGTCCCGTCGTCGCTCAGCATCCCGCTCATGGCCGCGTTAGAGGGGTCCACAACATGGTGGGCACCTTGCGAGAGGCACCACACGGTCCAGGTGTCCACGGTGCCGAAGCACAGGTCGCGACTTCGATCGTGGTCGTGGTGATCGAGCAGGTAGACGAGCTTGGTGGCCGACTCGTTGGGCACCATGTCCAAGCCCTCGGCCTTCCACGCCAGGCACTCGCCCACCGTGCGTAGGTCCTGCCAGCCCAGCGCCGGACCCACCGGCTCGCCGGTCTTGCGGTCCCACACCATCGCGGTTCCCCGTTGGTTGGTTACGGCCACGGCATCCACACCCCCCACCTCGTCGATCACCTCGGTGGCCGACTTGAGGATGACCGCGGCCATCTCTTTGGCGTCGAACTCAACCAGCCCGGGCTCGGGCATATCGGGCGGGGTGCGCTCCTGGCGGAAGCAGATCACCCGGTGTCCGTCGGTCACTGCCGAGCGGATGCTGCTGGTGCCCACGTCAATGACGCAGATGTTCATGAAAGAGATTGTGGCAGGCTGACGACGATGGTCCACACTATGACGATGAGCCTGGGCCAGCACGGGGGATGGGCTGGGATATTCCGGCAATTGACCGGGGGCGGCAGCTTGACGGCCGGTGTTGCCAATGCGGCCATGACCGAGATCTTGAACGGCGAGGCCACTCCTGCCCAGATCGGGGGCTTCGTGATGGCCCTGCGGACCAAGGGGGAGACCGCAGAGGAGCTAGTAGGACTCCTGTCGGCCATGCGGGCGGCTGCGGAGTCGGTCCCCCTGGACGCCGCAGGCCTCGGACTCATCGACACTTGCGGCACTGGCGGCGACAACAGCGGGAGCATCAACGTGTCCACCGCGGCGGCGTTGGTGGCGGTTGGAGCAGGGGCCAGAGTGTGCAAGCACGGCAATCGGTCGGCCTCTTCCCAGTGCGGCTCCGCCGACGTGCTGGAAGCGCTGGGCGCGGTCATCGACCTCGGCCCCGAGGGGGTGGCCCGGTGTGTGACCGAGGCCGGATTCGGTTTCTGCATGGCTCCTCGATTCCACCCGGCGATGCGCCACGCGGGGCCGGCCCGCCGAGAACTGGCCGTGGCCACGGTGTTCAACTTTCTCGGTCCGTTGGCCAATCCGGCCGGGGTCAAGCGTCAGCTGGTGGGCGTGAGCGACCGGGCGATGGCCGAGACCATGTTGGAGGTGCTGGCCGCCACCGGGTCGGAACGGGCCATGATCGTGCACGGCCACGACGGATTGGACGAGCTGTCGACCACCGGGCCGACCGACGTATGGGAGCTGCGGGACGGTGACCTGCGTCGCCTCACGGTGGACCCCTCTGATCTGAGTCTGGCGCCCGCGTCGGCAGAGGACCTTGTGGGTGGGGATGCTGCCGTGAATGCCGACTTCTTGCGGCGGGTGCTCGACAGTCAGCCGGGTGCCCATCGAGACATCGTGATTCTCAACGCTGCTGCCGCGTTGGTGGTTGCCGAGGTGTCCGACTCGCTGGCAGACGGGCTGGGGGCGGCCGCTGCGTCAATAGACAGCGGCCGGGCTGGCGAAGCGCTTGACGCCTTTGTTGCCGCCTCGAATGCGGCCGCGGCCGATGAGGAGAAGGCATGAAGCCGGGCACAGTCGATTTTGCGGGCCGGTGAGCGCCATCGGCGCCGAAGAGGTGATCGCCGCTGGATTGGCGGCTGGGCTCGACGCCGTTGGGATAGCCCCGGCCGAGCCATTCGAGACCACCCGGTCCACCCTGGTGGAGCGGCGGGAGCAGGGCCTGCACGGTGGGATGGCGTTCACGTATCGGAACCCCGACCGCTCCACCGACCCCGGCCGAACGGTGGACGGAGCTCGATCCCTGGTGGTTGGGGCGCTCGGCTATCGCCGCGCCACCCCCGAGCGGCCCGACCGAGCCATGGGTCGGGTGGCCTCCTACGCCCGCCGCGACCACTACGGGGAACTGCGAGACGCCCTCAGCCAAGTCGCCGAATTGCTGCACAGCGCCGGATACAAGGCCGCGGTTGTCGCCGATGACAACGCTCTGGTGGATCGGGAGGCGGCCCAGAGGGCCGGGCTGGGTTGGTACGGAAAGAACAGCAACATCTTGCTTCCGGGGAAAGGGAGCTGGTTCGTGCTGGGGTCGGTGATAACCACCGCGGCGCTGGATCCGTCAACCCCGGTGCCCGACCAGTGCGGACCGTGCCGCCGCTGTTTGGACGGCTGCCCGACAGGGGCGATCGTGGCCCCCGGGGTCGTAGACGCCCGGAGGTGCCTGGCGTGGCTGGTGCAGGCCGACGGTGACTTCCCCCTTGAATTCCGAGAGGCGCTGGGCGACCGGATCTATGGCTGCGACGACTGCCAGGAGGTGTGCCCGCCCAACCGGTCGGCTGAGTCGGACGACACCAGTGCCGGAATAGAGGCCGGCGATCCAGAAGATGACATCGCATGGGTAGACCTGGTGGAGCTGCTGCAAATGGAAGACGACGAGCTGATGTCCCGTTACGGGCGTTGGTACGTCCCCAAGCGCGAACCCCGCTATGTGCGGCGCAATGCACTGGTAGCGCTGGGTAATTCCGGACGGGGGGCCGACCCCGAGGTGGTCGGCACCGTGCACCGCTATCAGTCGGCTTCCGATCCCATGCTGGTACGCCACGCCGATTGGGCGGCTGCCCGCCTCGGAGCAAGCACAGTGGAGCCGGTTTGAGCATGGCTCGGCATCTGCTGGTGACCAACGACTATCCCCCCAAGCTGGGGGGCATACAGAACTACCTGTGGGAGCTGTGGCGCCGACTGCCCCCCAAAGAGGTCTGCGTGCTGACCCGGTCACATCCCGGTGACGCGGAGTGGGATGCGCAGCAGAACCACCAGGTGATCCGCTCGCCCCGCCAGTTCCTCCTGCCTACTAGGGAAATGGCGGTGGAGATAACCGAATTGGCCACCGAAATAGGCGCCGAGCTGGTTCTCTATGATCCCGCGGTACCCCTGGGCTTGCTGGCCCCCCGGCTTACCCATCCCTATGGCGTGATCCTCCACGGCGCAGAGGTCACCGTTCCCGGTCGACTGCCGGGAAGCAAGCAGATGCTGGCCCGGGTGTTGCGGGGCGCCGAGGTAGTGATAACCGCCGGCCGATACTCGGTGGCCGAGGCCGAACGCGCCGCCGGTGGACCGCTGCCCGCGGTGATCGTGCCGCCGGGGGTCGACGTCGATCGATTCAAGCCACTAGATGCAGCCCAGCGGCGGGCGGCCCGACTGCGGTTCGGGCTTCCGGTCGACGCTCCGGTGGTGGTCTCGATCAGCCGGCTGGTGCCCCGCAAGGGCATGGATGTGCTGATTGCGGCATCAGCCCGGCTGGCCGACCGTCATCCGGGGCTCACCCTGGCGGTGGCCGGGGCCGGTCGGGACCGGGTCCGGTTGGACCGGATGATCGGGAGCACGGGCGCACCGGCCCGGCTGCTGGACCGGGTGGCCGATTCGGATCTGCCCGACCTATATGGCTGTGCCGACGTGTTCGCCATGGTGTGCCGCCAGCGCTGGGGAGGGCTGGAGCAGGAGGGGTTCGGCATCGTCTTTTTGGAGGCTGCCGCCGCCGGCGTGCCGCAATTGGCCGGTGATAGTGGAGGTGCGGCCGAGGCGGTGGAGCATGGCCGGACCGGGTTGGTGGTGCAAGAGCCCAGTCATCTGGACGCAGTGATCGCATGCCTGGACACCCTGCTGTCGGATCGGGTTCGTCTTCAGCGGATGGGCTTGGAGAGCCGGCTGAGAGCAGTGGCCGAGTTCTCCTATGACCACATGGCCGAGCGGCTCCGCACCGTGATCGCCGAGGTCATCAATCGCAGAAAGAGCCGATGACACCGCGGCCCGATCGCCAAGCGATGCCGTTGTCTTGGCGCGACCGCCTGGTGCCCCCGGGAGTCGAGGGCCCGCACTTCCTCCGGGCGTGCTGGGCAGGAACGTGGGTGTTCATAGCGATCGCCGCCGTCACAACCGCCTTTCCCGATCCCATGGCGGTTCCCATTGCGGTGGTGTCGCTCGGGCTGCTGGCGATCGGCTGCTGGGCCATGCTCTGGGCCTTTCAGCGGGCCCTGCAACGCAGCCGATACGAGTTGATCGGGGTGGGGGGCCTCTATTTCCTGGCTGGCTGCGCACCCCGCTCAGTGCGGTTCTCGATGATGGCCGCGTTGGCCCTTGAGGTGGCGGTAGCGCTGTCCGCAGCGGCGGTGCGCCCGTTTACCGCCTCTGCATTCGGTATCCTGGTACCTGTCTATGCGCTGGGCTTGTCCGGCGCATGGGGCGCCAGACACGGGAAATTCCCACCTCGGGCCCCCGACGGCGAAACTTCAGAACGCGGCGATCCCAGCAGGAACGGTGACGATGTTTGACCAGGCCACCAAGAGCATCACCATTGAGGCGTCGCCCGCGCGCTGTTTCGAGGTGGTGTGCGATTTCGAGTCCTATCCCGAATGGGCCACCGAGGTGAAGCAGGTCGAGATAGTCCGACGGGACGACGACGGCCGGGGCGGCTTGGTGTCGTTCAGGGCCGCGGCCATGGGCCGCAGCACCAACTACTTGCTGGAGTACTACTACGGATCCAACCCTTTGCGGGTTTCCTGGCGGCTGGTGCAAGGGGACTTGACCCGGCGCCTAGACGGGGAATACTGCTTCAATCCGGTGCCCGGCGAGCCGGATCACACCGAAGTCTCCTATCACCTTGCCGTCCAGATGGTGATGCCGCTGCCCGGTTTCGTAAAGCGCAGGGCCGAGGCGCGGATCATGCAGACCGCGTTGGAGGACCTGCGCAGCCGAGCCGAATCGGGCGCCGGGAAACTCCTCTGAATTCGCCCCCTCAGAAAGTAGATTGGACCTGTGGAGTTCCGCCGGATCAACAACCTGCCCCCGTACGTCTTCACCATCATCAATGACCTGAAGGTTGAGGGCCGTCGAGCAGGCCACGACATCATCGACCTGGGATTCGGCAACCCCGATCTTCCGTCGCCGGACATCGCGGTGGAGAAGCTGGCTGAAGCCACCCTCAACCCTCGAAATCACCGCTACTCGGCCAGCAGGGGTATCCCCAAGCTGCGTGAGGCAATCGCCGGGTACTACGCCCGGCGGTTCGGGGTGTATCTCGATCCCGACACCGAGGTGATCAACACCATCGGGGCCAAGGAGGGGTTCTCCCATCTCATGTGGACCCTGCTCCAGCCCGGCGACGCCGCCCTAGTGCCGTCGCCCTCCTATCCGATCCACCTGTATGCCCCGCTGTTTGCCGGAGCTGAGGTACGCGAGATCCCGTTGAGCACCGGCACCGACTTCTTCGGGACGATGCAGGAACGCTGGCGCTACTCCTGGCCCAAGCCCCGCATCATCGTGCTCTCGTTTCCCCACAACCCCACCACCGCCTGCGTTGATTTGGAGTTCATGGCCGGTGTGGTGGCTTTCGCCAAAGAGCACGATGTGCTGTTGGTCCACGATTTCGCCTACGCCGACCTGGGCTACGACGGCTATCTACCGCCGTCCATCATGCAGGTGGAGGGGGCCAAAGACGTGGCGGTCGAGCTCTATTCCATGACCAAGTCGTTCTCCATGGCCGGTTGGCGGGTGGCGTTCATGGTGGGCAATCCCCAGGTGGTGGCAGCCTTGGCCAAGCTCAAGTCCTATTTGGACTACGGCACTTTCCAGCCCATCCAGATCGCAGCCACTGTGACCCTGAATGAGGCACCCGGCCACCCCAAGGAGGTGTGCGACATCTACCAGAGTCGCCGCGACGCCCTGTGCTCGGGGCTGAACCGCATGGGGTGGGAGGTAGAGCCGCCCAAAGGGACCATGTTCGTGTGGGCCAAAATCCCCGAGCCGTATCGGGAGATGGGGTCGGTGGAGTTCGCGTCCTGGTTGGTTCGTGATGCCCGGGTGGCGGTGTCTCCTGGGGTGGGTTTCGGCCCCGGCGGGGAGGGCCACGTGAGGTTTGCGCTGATCGAGAACGAGCAGCGCACGGCGCAGGCTGTCCGCCAACTGCGCCAATCATTGGCCAAACTGGATTAGGAGCACGCTTCCCATGAGAGTTGGCCTTTTGACCGGGGGCGGAGACTGCCCTGGTTTGAACGCCGTGATCCGGGCCATCGTGCGCAAGGCCGAGCGCCACTACGGCGACTCCGTGATCGGCTTTCTGGACGGCTGGCGCGGGGTGCTCGAGGGCGAATTCATCGAAGTTGATGTGGAGCACATGCGGGGAACCCTGCCCCGGGGCGGCACGGTGTTGGGCACCTCCCGGATGTCTCCCCGAATGTACGACGATGGGATCGAACGGGTGCGGGCCACCATGGAGGCCACCGGGACCGAGGCGTTGATTGTCATTGGGGGAGAGGGGACTCTGTCAGCGGGTGTTGGGGTGTATGAGGCGGGCGCAGCCAAGGTGGTCGGCGTGCCCAAGACCATCGACAACGACATTGGGCTCACCGAGCTCACCTTCGGTTTCGACACCGCGGTGGAGATCGCCACTGGGGCCATCGACCGACTGCACACCACTGCGGAATCGCACGACCGAGTGATGGTGGTGGAGGTCATGGGCCGCAATGTGGGGCATATTGCCACCTGGGCTGGCATCGCCGGAGGGGCCACCCTCACCTTGATTCCTGAAGAGCCCTTCGACATCGACTTGGTGGCCGAAGCCATCACTCGACGCCACCAGCGGGGCCGGTGGGCGTCCATCGTGGTGATAGCCGAAGGGGCTCGGCCCAAAGAGGGCACTTTGGAGCTGCCTGAGCCGGAAATCGATAAATTCGGCCATGTCCGGCTGGGGGGGATAGGTCAGGTAGTGGCCGCGGAGATCGAGGCCCGAACCGGATTCGACACCAGAGTCACAGTGCTAGGCCATATCCAGCGGGGTGGCACCCCCTCTGCTTTCGATCGAGTTCTGTGCTCGTGGTACGGCATCGCGGCCATCGACGCCGTCCACGACAGCGACTGGGGGTCGATGGTGGCCTTCCAAAACGGCGAGATGGTCCGAGTGCGGCTGGCCGACGCGGTGGCCGAGCTGAAGCCGGTCAGTCCTGCCCTCTACGAGGTGGCCCGAACTTTCTTCCCCTAGGGGTGTGTGCCGCTAGGCGTTGCCGCCTAGCAGGACACGCGTTCATAAACCCAAGACACACCGCTAAAAGTCCAGACTGAAGTCGGGGGGCATTCCGGGAGGCAGGGTGGGGGT
>VYEX01000053.1:0-3573 GCA_009842675.1 Acidimicrobiia bacterium
CAGAGCCAGAACCGAGCAACGTGCCATGTTCGGCATCTCCCCGGTGTTCCGGGTGTCTAGTGGCACGATCACGAGGCTGGACGCGCAGCCGAGCTATTCGCAGGTGTTCGAGGGGGAGCGGAAGGAGATCGTGTTTCAGGCACCGGGCGCGACGGTGGATTTCTCGGTGTCGAAGGTGGGCGGTTTGTCGGCGGGCGACTACCGCATCTACTACCCGCACGATGCGTCGACGCCTTTGTCGGGGTCGTCGTGGGAGGGGGCGGTGTCGAATGGTCTGGTGAGGTTCGGCTTGGAGGCGGTGGACGACGGCGTGTCGGGCGAGTCGGGCGAGGTTTTGCGGGTGAGCTTGACGACGGACATGAGCTCCAGGGGCACCGCGGACATCGAGATCTCCGATGGGCAGCGCAGGCTGGGCCTGTTGTTCAGGGTGAGACACAACGGCGAGTGGGTGGAGACCGACCGGCCGGTGATCACGCTGCATGAGGGCGGTGCCGAGGGGTGGTACCAGTACAAGAGCACCAGCGACGAAGAGCGCTACAGCAGCGCCATGCATTTGCGGATCCAGCGGGGCCAGGGCACGGCGCAGCGGCTGGACACCATCCGGCCCGGCCCGTGGGACTCCGACCGGTTCCAGTTCCGCGACTCGCCTCCGCATACCCCGGCGTCGTCAGTTGTCCCCTACCTCTCGGCCCGAGAGGTGCGCTTGGACGAGTGGCACACGGTGAAGATGCTGGCCGGCCAGGACGACGACGCGTTCGACCACAGCTTCAGTCTGGTCCACGAGGTCAGTTTCTGGCCCGAGAGAGTGAAGACAGGGGAATGGGTCATTTTCGGCCAGACCCGCAATACCTACATCTACGAGCCGGGCCGCTTTTCGGAGCACTCGACGGTGTCGGTGCGCATCGTCGACGACGACGAGTGGGAGCAGGAACTGGTCTACGCCCGCCACGACCCTGACGCGAACGGTGGCAGTGGCGGCCCCGACGGCAACTGGGTGCTGGCCAGCGACCGCGGCCTGCGTGATGCTCTGCCGTCGGCTCTGGCGCCGGGGTCGGAGTACACGTTCTACATCCGCTTGGCGGTGGACCCGGCCACGCTGCCCAAAGACGGAACCGTGCAGCGGAATGTGGCGGAGACCGTGGGCGGCGTCACGAAGCAGGTGGATTTGTACCCGTCGACGTTTCTGCCCGACCGCATCCCGGTGTGGGTGAGCATCCCGGGCTACAACAACAACAAGGGCATAGCGGATGTGCGCCTTTCGATCACCCCCAGGCTGGGGTCTTCTGTGGCGGCGTTGCCGAACTCGGGCGGCTTCTTCGTCGTAGACACCTCCGGGATGAGGGACCATCCCTCGGTGGAGGCCGACTACAACTACAAGGACAACTTCGCCGCGGACAAAGGTGGCTTGTTCTGGGACGAGCCGATGAAGGTGACGATCATCGTGAGCGACGACGCGCCCACCGGCGTCACCCGGCGCCTCAGCGTGAACTCGGACAGCGGGCTGCTCACCCGCCCGGGCTGCGGCCGGGGCTGGTCGAAGTACAACTGCACCGGCGACCGCTCCGGCTACTACTTCTGGGACGGCTTCGACATCGACATCGCCGAAACCGAGGTGCTCGAGGCCCGCAAGCAGCGCCTGATGTCGCCTGATGAGTTCAATCCCCGCACCCCCGAGGAGATCCTCGAGTACGTCAAGCAGGTAAACCACGGCAACGAGGGCGAGGAGGTCCCGTTCGTCCCGTTCGCCGACGTGGCCGCGCTGAGCGAGGCGGTGATGGAGGGGGAGGCGGCCCGCTTCGAGGTCACTTTGACCCCGGCGCCCGACAAGCCGCGGGCGGTGACCCTCAACGTCGTCCGCCACGGCGGGTCGACGCCTCTGGGCCTGGAGGCCCACCTGGGGGTGCGCACCCTCATGGTCGGCTCCACCGGCCGCGCCCAGTTCGAGGTGCCCACGGCCGACAACGACGACCCCGCGGACAACGGGTCGCTGTATGTGGCCGTGGTGTCCAGCCCGATCTACCGGGTGAGCGGTTTCGGCGGTGCTGCCGAGACCGATGTCTTGAGCGACGACGGCCCCGGCGGCCACGACGCGGTGCGCGTGCTGAGCGTCACCGACACAACCGCCGAAATCGAATGGGACCCCACCCCTGGCGCGGCGTCGTACGAAGTGATCTGGATCGAGGGCACCAGCACCACCACTCACACCTCGTTCACCACCGACACGTCCATTGAGCTGGCCGGTCTGAAGCCCGGCACGGACAACAACGTGGCCGTGCTCGACGACTGGTGGAACCGTGTCGGCAGCGCCGAGGTGGAAACCCTTGAGGCTGGCGGCGGGCAGAAGATCTACCCAGTGCTCAGTATCGCCGCCGGCGCCGACATCTCAGAAGGCGGCACCGCCAGCTTCACGATCACCGCCGACCCCGCGCCCGCGGCGCCGCTGGAGGTGCCGGTGTGGGTCAGCCAGAACGGCGACTACGCGGCCGTCGGCGAGCGCGGCCGGCGCACCGTCACCATCCCCACCACCGGGTCGGCGAGCTTCACCGTCGCCACCGCCGACGACACGGCCGACGAGGACGACGGCGCCATCGTCGCCGCCCTCGAGGCCGGCCAGACCGACTACATGGTCGGCCCCGACCACCGGGCCTCGGCGGGCGTTGCCGACGACGACGACGGATCTGCGTCGCCGGAGATCAGCATCGCCGCCGGCGAACCGGTCGCCGAGGGCGACCCCGCGCGGTTCACGATCACCGCCAGCCCCGCGCCCGCGCAGCCGCTGCCGGTCAGCGTCACCGTCTCGCAGGTCGGCGACTACACCACCGCGGTGGGCGCGCAAACCGTGACCATCGGAACCGGTGGCACCGCCACCGTGACCGTCGCCACCGACGACGACGAAGCCGACGAGCCCCACGGGTCGGTCAGTGCCGACGTGGCCTCCGGCGACGGCTACACCGTCTCCGCAACGCACAGCAGAGCAACTGTCACCGTGGCCGACGACGACGACCCGACCCCGCAGGTGGTCATCACCGCCGGCGGCGGCGGAGTCACCGAGGGCGCGAACGCCGTGTTCTCCATCGCCGCCGTACCCGCCCCGTCCAAGCCGCTCACCGTCAACATCACCGTCGCCCAGTCCGGCGATTTCGGCGCGACGACGGGTACGCAAACGGTGACCGTCGGAACCGGCGGAACCGCGACGGTGACGGTGTCCACTTCTGATGATGATGCGGATGAGACTGACGGTTCGGTCAGCGTCACCGTCGACTCGGGAGACGGCTACACCGTGTCCACCGCCCACGGCTCGGCGAGCGTCGCCGTGTCTGATGACGACGACCCGCCCCCTGCGACGCCTGAGATCAGCGTCACCGCAGGCTCGGGGATCACCGAGGGCGCGGCGGCGAGCTTCACGATCACCGCCGACCCCGCGCCGGCCGCGCCGCTCACCGTCAACGTCACCGTCGCCCAGGACGGCGATTTCGGGGCCTCGACGGGCTCGCGGACGGTGGCGGTGCCGACGAGCGGCACCGCCACGGTGACCGTGTCCACCAGCGATGACGACGCCGATGAGCCGGACGG
>VYEX01000053.1:3583-9088 GCA_009842675.1 Acidimicrobiia bacterium
GCACCGCCACGGTGACCGTGTCCACCAGCGATGACGACGCCGATGAGCCGGACGGCTCGGTCAGCGTGACCGTCGCCAATGGCTCGGGCTACACCGTCTCCGCAACGCATAGCAGAGCCACCGTCACCGTGGCCGATGACGACGACCCGCCCCCTGCGACGCCTGAGATCAGCGTCACCGCAGGCTCGGGGATCACCGAGGGCGCGGCGGCGAGCTTCACGATCACCGCCGACCCCGCGCCGGCCGCGCCGCTCACCGTCAACGTCACCGTCGCCCAGGACGGCGATTTCGGGGCCTCGACGGGCTCGCGGACGGTGGCGGTGCCGACGAGCGGCACCGCCACGGTGACCGTGTCCACCAGCGATGACGACGCCGATGAGCCGGACGGGTCGGTCAGCGTGACCGTCGCCAATGGCTCGGGCTACACCGTGTCCAGTTCGCAGGGCACCGCCAGCGTGGCGGTGTCTGATGACGACGACCCGCCGGTGCAGGACCTGCCGGAGGTGTCGGTGTCCGACGCGTCGGTGGTCGAGGGCGAGCTCGGAGGATTCTCGCTGCTGGAGTTCCGCCTCACCCTCACCAGGCCCTCCGATCAGAACATCACGGTGCATTACCGGGTCCATTTGGGCACAACGTCGCCGTCGGACCACCACGGCGGCTACGGCCGGGCCACGATCTGGGCGGGCCGCACGCACGGCGTCATCGCCATCATGGTGGTCGACGACAAACAGCGCGAGGGCGACGAGGCCATCGAGATAGAGCTCACCGGCGCCGACGGCGCCGCCATCGCCGACGGCACCGCAACCGGCACAATCATCGACAACGACTGAACCGCCGCCTGCTCCGACCCGGCGACCTGCACCCAAAAGGTCGACGAGGTCGCCGTCCAGCCCGACCGCGCCATCATCACCCCGAAGCAGCCGACTGATGCGTGCATTGCCTGTTGCTCCCTATGATCACCGACGGTGTGAGCTCTTCATTTGATGCATTTGTGATTCTGTTTTTGATACATCTGCATACCTGTGAATGATGGATTATATTTGCATCGTTTGGTACATTGGTGATCGTGGGAGAAGTCGTCGGCGAGTCGGCGCCGAAGGGATATGTCCGCCGTGTCGTGGATGCCGAGATTGCCTCAGCGCTGCGGGCGCTTCCAGCGGTTGTTCTTGAGGGTCCGCGTGCGTGCGGCAAGACCTCAACGGGACGCCAGCACGCTCGCAGCGAGGTCCTGTTCGCCGGCAATGCCGGGGCTCGAACCGCAGCCGGTGTGGACCCGGCCGGACTCCTTGCGGGCGCCGAGCCGCGCCTGCTTGACGAGTGGCAGCTCGCACCCGAGATATGGAATCACATGCGCGCCGCTGCCGATGAAAGTCGGCGGCCCGGGCGCTTCATCCTGACTGGCTCCGCGGCTCCGGCCGACGACATCACCCGCCATACCGGGGCCGGTCGCGTCAAGCGGGTCCGCATGCGCCCGATGTCGCTTTTCGAGACGGGGCTGTCGTCGGGAGAGATCGGACTCGGCGACCTCTTCGAGGGCTTCGCCGGGTATGTCGAACCGCCGCCGGTCAGCTTGTCGGATCTCGTCGAGGCGGCGTGCCGGGGCGGATGGCCCGCAAGCATCGGCTTGGGCGTCGAGGCTGCACAGGAGTACGCAGGGTCGTATCTCGATGAGGTGTGCCGCGCCGATATTCCCCAACTCGGCACGGCCCGCAGCACGGTTCGCCTGCGCCGCCTGCTGCGATCGCTGGCACGCAACGTCGCCACTGAGGTTTCACAGCGCACGCTTGCAGCCGATGTCGGGGGCGAAATGCCGCTTGACCCGCGGACCGTGGCGGCATATCTCGACGCGCTGGCCTGTGTATACGCAACCGAGGATCTTCCTGCGTGGTCAACGGCGCTGCGATCAAGGGCCAGCCTGCGCCAGACCCCCAAGCGGCACTTGGCGGACCCCTCGCTGGCCGTGGCCGCCTTGGGGGCCAGTCCGAAGCAGCTTTACGGCGATCTCGCAACCTTCGGTCTGCTGTTCGAGTCCATGGTGATCCGGGATCTGCGGGTTTATGCGCAGCCTCTCGGCGGCGAACTAGCGCACTACCGAGACAGCAATGGCCTCGAGGTTGACGCGATCGTCGAGCGCCGCGACGGATCGTGGCTCGCCATCGAAATCAAGCTCGGCGGAGAGCCCGCGATAGACCAGGCGGCCCGGACACTGCTCAAGCTGCGCGACGCGATCGACGTGTCCCGCTCTGCCAAGCCCTCAAAGCTGCTGATCATCACCGCGACCAGCTACGGCTACGACAGGCCAGACGGCACGACCGTCGTCCCCGTTACTGCACTCGGACCCTGAGCAGATCCGGTGATGCATTCGTGGTGCTGTTTCGTCGAACAGCTTCGCATTCGGCTGGGGGTGTTGAAGAAGCAGGGCAGATATACTCACACCAGGGAAAATAGGGGCAGGAGCTGCTGGCTGTTATGGCCCTGTGGCCCGTTGCTCCAGACTGGCGGACTGTAGTTGGGAGAGGCGAATGGGTTTCGGCGGGTTGGCGAATCTGGTGGGTCTCTCCGGCAAGCGGCGCGGGTTGGCGAGGGCTTCGGCAGGGCGCTTGTTGGCTGTGCTGTTGGTTGGGTGTGTGGCTATGGCCGGCCTGTTCGCACCTGGTGCAGCCGGTCATGGCAGCAGGTCGACCGCTGACTTGGCGGTCCATCTCGGGGGACTTCAAGCGCTGGAGTCGGGGACGCCTGCATTCAGCCCATCCCATGTCAGCCTGGTCCGGGTAGAGGCCGAGGACCAGCTCAGCTACACCCCGCCGGCGCTGAATCTGGCGGGCAACGGGGCTTGTACCGTGGGCGTCGGGGTTCTGTTCAGCGGCAACAGCGTGGTGAGCTCGTCGCATAACGGCTTCAGGCTGGCTGTTGTCGACGGCGTGCCGCGGCTCGTGGGCCGGGCGGAGTCTGTGGCTGCGCCGACGAGGTACAAGCTGGAGTACGTGTGCGGCCTTCCGCAGGGGTGGAGGGCCTCATACACGATGGATGTGGAAGTGGTCGCGCCGGGCATGAAGTTCGCCGAGGCCGGCTTGGGGCACCGGGAGTTGATCAAGAACCAGCCGCTCGTCGTCGACGGCCATCACAACCGCCCGATCCAGCCGCCGGAGCTTCGCTACGCGGAGGGGGACGTAACTTATGCGATCGCCCCGGCCACCCTGCCGGCAGGGCTTTCGTTTGACGCCTCGACCGGCGTGATCAGCGGCACTCCGACGACTGTGGGGGCGCAGCAGGCCCACACGATCACCGCGACCGATTCCAAGTCGGGCGGATCACAGACGGCATCTTTCACAGTCGGCCTCTCCGTTGTCGAGGGCATGCGGTGGGCCCAGTCGAGCCTGCCTGATCAGACGTTCAGAGTGGGCGAAACGGTGGTGATCGAGCCGCCGGAATTGCTGGACCCGGTTGAGCACGTGTTCTTCACCTATGACCCCGATTTCTCCGCCGGGTTCATCGTGCACTACAGCTCGGGGCGCATTCATGGCAATCGCGTTGCAGTGGCGCCCAAGACCACGTACACGATCACCGCGTACGAAGGGTGGCTGTCCGACGGGGCACCGCAACAGCGCACCAGCTTCACCGTCAGCATCGAAGTGTTGGAAGCGCTGTTGTTCGGCGACAAGGCCGACGAAGTGCTGGTGGCCGGCCAAACCGTCAGCATCCCGGCGTTGGCGCCGCAGAACCCGTGGGGCGCGGTCACCTATGCCATATCGAGCACGCCGGCGCTGCCGACGGGGCTGAGTTTTGACACCGGCACCGGCGAGATCAGCGGCACGCTCGACGCCGGCGCCACGCAGGCGAGGAAGGTCTACACCATCACCGGCACCGACGAGAACGGCGACTCGGCCAGCTACAGCTTTGGCATCGAGGTGGTGGGCACGCTGAATTGGTCGGGCGCGCCGTCCAGCAAATCGGTGGGCGCCGGCACGCCGCTGTCGATTTCGCCGACCCTCAGCAACGCCGTCGGCACTGTCAGCTACAGCATCTTGCCCGCCGCGTCGGAACTGCCCGATGGCGTCGGCTTCAACACCGCGACGGGGGCGATCAGCGGCACGCCCTCGGTCGAGTTTGCCGAGAAGTCGTTCACCGTGACCGCCACCGACAGCGCAAGCCCGCCGCAGACCGGCAGCTATACGGTCGCCATCAGCGTCTCTCCGTCGTCGGTGGCGCCGAGACTGACCATCAGCGGCGATTCATCGGTAACCGAGGGCGACACTGCCACCTTCACGATCCATGCCAGCCCGTCGGCGCAGGGGCCGCTGCGGGTGGCGTACCTGTTGACGCAAAGCGAGCACGGCCAGTTCCTCGACGAATTGCAGACCGGCTTCGGATACGCGACGTTCAGCGGCGCCAGCCACGATATCGAGATCCCGACCGTGGCTGACAGCACGGACGAACCGGATGGCTCGATCAGCATGGCCCTCGTCGTGACGAACTCGAGCTCGGACTACTCGCGAGGCTCGCCCCGCACCCACGAGGTCACCGTTTATGACGACGATGCGCCGCCGGTGGAAGCGGACGACGACGATGCGCCGCAGGGTCCGTGCGATGAGGGTTGGGTGGCGCCGACTCCGGTGTCGGTTGAGGTTGACGCCGTTCCCATCGTCGTCGCTTCCACAACGGCCGACTACTTCGTGCTGTACGCGACGATTCCGGGAGCGGGGGACACAACGATGGAAGTGCCGGTGTCGGTGACGCGTGGCGAAGATGGAACCACCACGCTCTCCGACAATCTGCCGCCGTTGGCCGCGGACAACTATCGGGTTGAGAAGTACCAGGTGGCGCAACCCGCCGATGTTGACGGTGATTGCGTTGACGACATCACCGAACTCGATGATCTGGGCGCCTACAATCCGCTCAACCCGGCTTTGAAGATCAGCGGCACGGTTGGCGGGGTGGGCATCGATTCCCACGAAAAGTTTATAGCGACTTCGAGTCTGCACGCCCCTCAATGGAGGCACAGAACTTTTGAAGAGGCTCTCATCAAGTTCGTTATTGTGGATTCGCTCACGAGCAGTCCATCAGTGTATTTCATGGATCACAGCAAAGATGGTACCTGGTCTCACCATCAAGTGGTTCAAGAGTTACGCCGTCTCGGAGAAGATGACATCTCCTCACGATCAATCCTCCGTGGAGCTGTAACCCATTACTCTGATGTCCTGGCTCCAGACGGATCCTTGGGCGTATATGTCTACCATTTCAATGGTAGAACGCCGCCCATCCCAAATGTCGGACATATGAACCAGTTGTTGGCGTCTGCCTTGCCTTTTCTCGAAAATGATCTGGCGTTCATCCCCTCGAAATCGATATTCGAAGACATCTACAACGCCAATAGCCTCGGATTCAGCACCCGGAGGGTCAATATCCTGCTGTATGAGGACAAGCGTCGTGTTCCGGCCTATGTGCCGTTGAATCAGGCTGAGGGTTTTGGTTTGTTGCGGTTGATGGGTTCTGGTGATGGTGATC
>VYEX01000022.1 GCA_009842675.1 Acidimicrobiia bacterium
CACCAGACCCACGGTGCCCCCGGCCATCTGCCAGGCCCGATAGCGCTGATAGGGGATGGTGTCAGTAAACACCGTGCCCGCCCGCATGTCCCGGTCACCCAGGATCACGCGGCGGTTGACGGCAAACATCAGCGCCACCGCCATTTCGGCCACCCCGTCGGCGTTGCGCCCCGGTGCGTGCAGCACCGGGATGCCTGCGGCGGTGGCCCCGGCCACATCCACGTTGGTGGGGTCGCCCCGGGTGGAGGCCACCGCCCGCAGCGGCTGTTCGAACACCGGTCCCTTGCACTCGTCGGCTTCGCACACCAGCAGGTCGGCCGACATCTCCGCTAGGCGGGCGGCCAGATCATCGGCCCCCAAGAGCCGGATCGGCTGGTGCTCGATCCACGGATCGAACTCCACGTCGGCCACATCTCGCAGCCGGTCCAAGCCCGGCCCTCGCAGCGGAGCGGTCACCAGCGCCCTCGGTTTGCTCACGCCACAAGCGTAGGGTTGATGGCTGTGGATGAGGCAGTCCAGGTGACGGTGGGCATCGACATCGGCACCACCTCGGTCAAGGCGGTGGCTGTCGACGACGACGGCGACGTCCGGGCTCGCGCCCGAATTCCCCACGCCGTCAACGCCCCCACCCCGGCGGTGCTCGAACACGATGCCGCCGCGGTTTGGGGCACCAGCGTCGTCGAGGCCTGCGACACCGTTTCCGCCGGGCACCGAGTGGCGGGCATCGGCTTGGCCGCCATGGTCCCGTCGCTGGCCGCGGTCGACTCCGATGGGACGCCCGTCTCGCCGGGCATCTTGTACGGCGACCACCGGGGCCACCATTCCGACGGCGAGTTCGTCGGGTTTCTCCGCTCGCTGGAACAGGCCGTGCCCCACGCCCACGCCTATTGGCCTGCCCAGGCGGTGGCCAGCCAGGCGCTGTGCGGAGCCGCCGCCATCGACGCCATCACCGCCATGACCTGCCTGCCGGTGTTCGGCACCGACGGCTGGGACGACCAATGGTGCGACCCCGCCCGCCTCCCCGAGCTGGCCATGGGCTCGGCCCCCGTCGGCTATCGGGGCGATGCGCCAGTGGCCGCGGGCACGGTGGACGCACTGGCCGAGCAGCTCGTGGCCGGGGCCGACTCGCCGGGCGATGTGCTGGTGATCTGCGGCACAACCCTCATCACCTGGGCGGTGGCCGAGGGATGGCCCGAAGCCGAGGGACTGTGGACTATTCCCCATCTCCAGCCCGGCCTGGCCGCCATTGGCGGGCCGAGCAATGCCGGCGGCCTGTTCCTGGAACGGGTGCGGGCTCTCACCGGGGATCCGGCCGACGAACCGTCCCATCCCGACCGCGTGCCTCTGTGGGTGCCCTACATCCGGGGCGAGCGCACCCCCCGCCACGATCCCGACCTGCGGGCCGCACTGGTGGGCCTTGATGTGGGCCACAGTCCTGCCGACGTCCTGGCCGCCGGCTACGAGGCCGCCGGGTTTGTGGTCCGCCACCATCTCGACGTGGCCAGCGCCAGCCCCGAGCGCATTGTGGCCGTGGGCGGAGGCACCCATGTGGAGCGCTGGATGCAGGCCCTGGCCGACGCCACCAACCTGCCAGTGGACGTCACCGCCGTGCCCGAGGGCGCGGCCAAAGGAGCAGCCTGGATGGCCCGCATCAGCGCCGGTCTGGAATCCAACGACTTGGCCCAAGCCCGCCGCTGGGCCCGCACCGGTCGCCGGGTCGAACCCCGTCCCCACTGGGCCGAGGCCTGCGATCGCCGCTATCCGCAATGGCGGGCCGCTTGCGACGCCCGGAGCGGTGCTGCACAGTAGGGCGCGCACGAAAAAGGAGACCCATGAAGTTCGCAGTGACGTTTCCGATGGTGGCCCATCCGTGGGACCAAAGGCTGACAACCAAGCAGGGTGTGGTGGATTTCGCCCGCACCGCCGAGGAGTCCGGCTTCGACGGACTGGGTTTCACCGACCACCCCGCCCCCACCGACCGCTGGCTGAATGCCGGCGGCCACGACGCGGTGGACCCTTTTGCCGCCCTGGCCTTCTGCGCCGCAGTCACCGATCGCATCAAGCTGATCCCCAACATTGTCGTGGTGCCCTACCGGAACCCGTTCATCATGGCCAAGGCCATCGCCACCATCGACGCCTTCTCCGGCGGGCGGTTCATCTTCGCCACCGGCTCCGGCTATCTCAAGGGCGAGTTCAAGGCCCTCGGCGTCGACTTCAACAACCGCAACCAGATCTTCGACGAGGCGCTCGAGGCCATGATCGGCATCTGGACCACCGACGATTTCGCCTACGAGGGCAGCAATTTCACTGCCCTGGGCCAGACAGCCAACCCCAAGCCGGTGCAAAAGCCCCATCCCCCCATCTGGATCGGCGGCAACTCCAAGCGGGCCCGCCGTAGGGTGGCCACCGTCGCCAACGGCTGGACGCCGTTCCCCGCCCCCCGGGTATTGGCCACTACGGCCAAGACGCCTCCTCTGGAAACCCTCGACGACCTGTCCGCCATGCTCGACGAGCTGTGGACCTACGTCGACGAGGCCGGGCGCGATCCGGCCGACATCGACGTCAGCTATCTGAACCACGTCGGCGGCCGACCGGCCGATCCCGACTTCGATGCCGACGCTCACATCGCCGCGCTGGCCGACCTGGAAGCGCTGGGAGTCACGTGGATCACGGTCAATCTCCCCGGCGACGACATCGAGGCCACCCTCGACACCATGCGCCGTTACGGCGAGACGGTCATCGCCCCTTCCCAGAGCCCATAGATGCCCAACACCGCCGAGCCCGGCCCCGGAACGCAGCCGGTCGAGTTCCCGCCGTTCGAACCGACCGTTCCCCAGATGCTCCGGGCCGCGGTCGCCGCCCATGGCCCCCGAGAACTCGGAGTGCTCGACGACCGCAGGATGACCTTCGCTGACGCCGAGGCTGCCTCAGCGGCCATCGCCAAGGGGCTCCTGGCCATTGGGGTGGGCAAGGGCACCCGGGTGGGGCTCCTTGCCCCCAACAGCCCCGACTGGGTCGCCGCCTGGCTGGCCATCGGCCGCATCGGGGCCATCGGCGTGCTGGCCAACACCTACTACAAGTCTCGGGAACTCGACTGGGTGCTGCGCCACGCCGATGTGGAGGTGCTGTTGACTGTGTCCCGATTCCTGGGCCACGACTATCTGGCCCGACTTGAAGAAGTCGTGTCCCCGGGGCAAGACCCGGCCATCGCCTCCCCGTCGCACCCTCTCTTGCGCTCGGTGTGGGTCTGGGGCCAGTGCGATGCGCTGTGGGCTGCGCCAATGGACGATCTGCTGGCCGCCGGAGAAGCCGTCAGCGACGAAGCGCTCGCCGCCGCCGAAGCCCAGGTTCGCCCGGCCGACGAATTCACCGTGGTGTACACCTCGGGCAGCACCTCGTCGCCCAAAGGCGCCGTCCACACCCAAGGCGCGGTGGTGTGCCACGCCCACAATCTTTGGCAGTTTCGGGATTTGGAAGCCGGCGACCGCATCTACTCCGCCATGCCCATGTTCTGGGTGGGAGGCATGGTGATGTCACTGGTGGGTTCGATCTACGCCGGAGCCTGCCTGGTCTTCGACGAGAGATTTGAGCCCGGCGCCACATTGGCCCTCATCGAGAAAGAGAAGGTGACATCGGTCTTCGGCTGGCCCCACATGGCCCAATTGCTCGTCAACCATCCCGATTTCACCAAACGCGATCTCTCCTCGGTGCGGAGCGGCAGTCTCTACGCCCTCCTTCCCCCCGAAATGCAGATCGACGATCCCGAACTGCGGGTCAACTCCCTGGGCATGACCGAGACGCTGGGCCCACACACCCTGGGCGTGATGGGCTCCCGGCTGCCCGAGGAGAAGCGGGGCTCGTTCGGCTGGGCGGTGCCCGGCATGGAGCACCGGATTGTGAATCCCGAAACCGGGGAAGACTGCCCGACGGGGGAGAGGGGCGAGGTGTGGGTGCGGGGCTACGCCCTCATGTCCCGGCTGTACAAGGTGGACCGAGCCGACACCTTCACCCCCGATGGCTGGTATCGCACCGGCGACAGCGGCTACTTCGACGCCGACGGCTACTTCTATTTCACCGGCCGGATGGGTGACCTCATCAAGTCGTCGGGCATGAACATCGCCCCCCGAGAGATCGAGTTGGTGCTGGAAGAGCCCGACGAGGTCACCCACGCCTTCGTGTGCGGTGTGCCCCACCCCGACCGCCTCGAAGACGTGGCCGCCGCGGTGGTGCTGCGGCCGGGACAGACGCTGACCGCCGAAGAGCTCAGGAAATATGTCGCCGAGCGGGTCGCCTCCTACAAGGTCCCCCGCCACATCGCGGTCTACAACACCCCCGACCACCTGCCCTGGCTCGATTCGGGCAAGATCAACCTAACGGGCGTGAAGACGCTGCTGGCCGAGCGCTTCGCAGACGACCCATGATCCACGAGATGCTCACGGTCGTGCCCCGGCGGGACGACCTCATCGTGGCCGGAGACCGCCGCCTGTCCTCCGACGAGGTGTTCGCCTGGGCCGCTCAAACAGCGTCCACGCTCGAACCGGGCCAGCCCACCGCCTTCCAGCTCCCCACCAGCCCCGAGGCCGTGGTGGCCTATCGGGCGTGCTGGCAGGCCGGCGCGGTGGCCGTTCCTCTGCTGTATGCCGACGAGGGCCGCCAGCGATCCCACGCCTTCGCCGCGCTCGGCATCGACCGTTTGTTGGATCCATCCGACAATCCCGCCACCGGCGATGCCTCCCACCGCCGCACCGCCCAAGACCGACCCGACGACCGGGCTCTCATCATGTTCACCTCCGGCTCCTCCGGCGTGCCCAAGGGCGTGGTCCACACCCAGGCCGCCCTGGCCTACAAGACCCGCCAGACCATCTCCTTCCAGGGCCTCACTTCCGAAGACTCCGTGCTATTCCCCGCCTCGCTGGCCCACGTCGCCGGGCTCCTTCACGGGGTGCTCGTCCCCGGCGCGGTCCCGATGAAGACCGTGCTCATGGCCCGCTGGGACCCGGGCGAGGCGCTGGCGCTCATCGAAAAAGAGCAGATCACATACATGATCGGCCCTCCCACTTTCTTCAACGACCTCATGGACCATCCCGACTTCAGCCCCAGCCGCACCGCTTCATTCCGTTTCCTATCCATCGGCGGCTCCAGCGTAACCCCGGCATTCGTGAATCGGGCCCGAGACGCCTTCGGGTGTGTCGTCAAGCGGGCCTACGGCTCCACCGAGGCCCCCACCGTCACCACCTGCACCGCGGCCGACGATCCTGAGCGCATGGCCAACACAGACGGCCACCCGTTCTCGCCCACTCAGATCAGGATCGACGAGCACGGCGAGATCCAGGTGTTCGGCCCCGAGGTGACTGTCGGCTATCTCGATCCCGCCCACACCGCGGCCGCCTTCACCGAAGACGGCTGGTTCCGCACCGGCGACCTGGGCGCCATCGACGCCGACGGCTACCTCACTGTGGTCGGTCGACTGGGCGACAAGATCACTCGGGGCGGCGAGAACATCGATGCCATCGAAGTGGAGGCCATTCTCGAGGCCCACCCGGCGGTGAGCCAGGCCGTGGCGCTGGGGGAGCCCGACGACCGCCTCGGCGAACGGGTGGCCGCTTTCGTGGTGGTCGACGGTGCCTTCGACCTCGAGGAGTGCCGTCGCTGGTTCGCCGAGTCCGGCGCCGCCCGCTTCATGGCCCCCGAGCACATCATCGCGGTGGACGACATGCCCACGATGGCCTCCGGCAAGCCCGACAAGTCCGAACTGTCTCGGATGTTGGAAGACTCCGCTGGGTAGACTTCCGGTCGTGGCTCACTACGAGACCCCCGAGTGGCACCCGGCCTTCGAGGAATACTGCGAGACAATCTTCGAGCTGGCCGAAGACGATGTCGACGTCATCCAGGCCCGGGTGGCCGAGCGCCTTGAGGTGTCCCGCCCGGCGGTGTCCGAGATGATCCACCGGCTGGAGGCCGAGGGCCTGGTCACCCTGAAGGGCCGGTCCATCGAGCTGTCCCCCGACGGGATGGATCTGGCCGAGCGGGTGGTGCGCCGCCACCGCCTGGCCGAGGTGTTTCTCACCCAGGTGCTTGGCCTGTCCTGGGCCGACGCCCACGCCGAGGCCGGAAAGTGGGAGCACGTCATCTCGCCCCTGGTGGAGCAGGCCATGATGCGAGTGCTCGACGACCCCACCACCTGCCCTCACGGCAACCCCATTCCCGGTTCCGACTACCAGGCCCCCCCGACCAAGGCGCTGGCCAAGATCGAGGTGGGTCAGCGCTTCGTGGTCACCCGCATCACCGAGGAGTTGGAGTTCACCGAGGGGCTACTCGACTTCCTGGAGGGTTCTTCCGTGATCCCCGGCGCCGAGGGGGTCATCACCGCCTCCTCGCCCGACGGCACCACCACCGTGGAGATCGACGGCAACCACGTCGGCATCGGCGGCTTCGCCAGCGAGCGCATCCTCGTCACCGCCGCCTGACGGTACGTGGATCTAGCCCCCACACCGGAGCAAGAGGCGTTCCGGCACGAATGCCGGCAGTGGCTTCGGGAGAATCTGCCCTGGGAGTACGGCCAAGGGCTGCCCCCGCTATTCGACGACCTGGCTGAAGAAGTCGCCTTCCTTCGCAAGTGGCAGGCTGCGCTGGCCGAAGCCCGTCTTGTCGGCGTCTCCTGGCCGGCCGAATTCGGCGGCCGGGGCGCTGGCCCGCTCGATCATTACATCGTCCAGGAGGAGCTGGCCCGAGCCCGGGCCCCCGAGCTGGTCGGGCGCCTGGGCGTGAACCTGATCGGCCCCACCATCCTGGCCCACGGCACCGACGAGCAGAAGCAGCGCTGGCTCCCCTCGATCCTCCCCGCCGAACAGCTCTTCTGCCAGCTGTTCAGCGAGCCCGATGCCGGCAGCGACCTGGCCTCGCTGTCCACCCGAGCCGATCCCGCCGACGGCGGATGGCGGCTCAGCGGCCAAAAGGTGTGGACGTCTTACGCCCAGTTCGCCGACTGGGGCCTGTGCCTGGCCCGATCCCATCCCGACGAGCCCAAACACCGGGGCATCACGGCCTTCATGGTCGACATGCACGCCGATGGGGTGGACATCCATCCCCTGCGCCAGATCACCGACGAGTCCGACTTCAACGAGGTCTTCCTCAACGAGGTGTTCGTGGCCGACGACCAGGTCATCGGCGAGCCGGGCAACGGCTGGCGGGTGTCGCAGTCAACCCTCGGCGTGGAGCGGGGCACCAACCCTCGCCAGCTCGTCATCCACCTCCAGCTCCTCGAAGAGCTGTTCCGCCTGGCCGCCGAAACCGGGCGCAATCAAAATCCCGTGGTCCGCCAGGCCCTGGCTCGCTCCTACATCGAGGTCCGCCTGTTCCAGCTCCAGAACTGGCGGGTGCTCTCCAGGTTGGCAAACGGCCAAGACCACGGCCCCGAGTCGGCCACCGCCAAGCTCTTTTGGAGCGAGATGAGCCAGCGCCTCCACCGCACCGCCATGGAGGTGCTGGGCGCGGCTGGCCCCCTGTGGCGGGGCGACCCCCACAACCCCGGCGAGGGCCGCTGGCAGCGATCGTGGCTGTACTATCAAGCTGCGACGATCTTCGCCGGAACCAGCGAGATCCAGCGGAACATCATCGGGGAGCGCACCCTGGGACTTCCCAGAGAACCCCGTTAGCCCCTTTAGGAGCACCCATGAGCACCGCATTCGACACCATCGAATACAGCGTTGATGAAGCAGTGGCCACCATCACCTTGAATCGGCCTGAGGTGGCCAACGCCCAGGACACCCAGCTCATCGACGAACTCGACGCCGCCTTCGACCTGGCCGAAGCCGACGACGAGGTGCGGGTGGTGGTGATGGCCGCCAACGGGCGCCACTTCTCCGCCGGCCACGACCTCAAAGCGCTGGTGGGCGACGTGGAGCCCGACAAGTGGCGGCTCATGCGGGCCACGCCCGAGGGCAAGTTCCACCACGAGAAGACCATGTACTTCGATCGCTGCCTGCGCATCCGCGACTTCCCCAAGCCCACCATCGCCGCCGTTCACGGAAAGTGCATCGCCGCCGGCGTGATGCTGGCCTGCATGTGCGACCTGATCGTGGCCTCCGAAGACGCCTCCTTCCAGAACCCGGTGCTGCGCATGACCGGCGCCGCGGTGGAGATCCTCATCGAGCCGTGGGAGATGCCCCCCCGCAAGGCCAAGGAGTTCCTACTCACCGCCCAGACCATCTCTGCGTCCGACGCCGAGAGCCTGGGCATGGTCAACCGGGTGGTGCCCCGCGACGAGCTGACCGCTGTCGTGCACGAGATGGCCGAGGCCATCGCCCAAGTCCCCCCGGCCACCGCTGCGGTGGTGAAGCGGTCTATCAACAAGACGCTGGAGTTCATGGGCCAGAGGGACTCCTGGGACTACCACTTCATGGCCCACCACTGGATGCACAACACCGACACCGCCCTGGGGGCCTTGGACCGGCGCATGCAGAAGTCGTCGATGAAAGAAGTCTTCGCCGAGCACCGGGATGGCTAAGTCGCCCGCAGTCCCAATGAACGAGCACCGGGATGCGTAAACCGCTGGCCGGTCTGCGGGTGCTCGACGTGGGCACCCGGATCGCCGCCCCGTTCTGCGCCGGCATCCTCGGCGAGCAGGGCGCCGAGGTCATCAAGATCGAACAGCCCGGTACCGGCGATCCCCTGCGCACCCTCGGCCCGTACGCCAACCCCGGCCCTAGGGAAGAGGAGGGGGAGCCCGGGGAGGGG
>VYEX01000031.1 GCA_009842675.1 Acidimicrobiia bacterium
CCCTCCCTCCCCTACGACCCCGACTTCCAGCCACCCGACGAACCCGGCAAAGACCAGCTCCCCATCTCCCGGCGGAACTTCGTCGAGCTGTGTGAACAGCTCACCGCCACCGACGAGCAGGCTTTCGAGGAACTCTGGCGACGCCTGGGCCTGTCCATCGACTGGAGCCTCACTTACGCCACCATCGACGAGCGCAGCCGCCGAGCCTCCCAGCGGGCCTTCCTCCGCAACCTGGCCCGGGGCGAGGCCTACCAAAGCGAGGCCCCCAGCCTCTGGGACGTGACCTTCCGCACCGCAGTGGCCCAGGCCGAGCTGGAAGACCGGGAGCGCCCCGGCGCCTACCACCGCCTGGCCTTCAAGCGCCCCGACGGCAGTGACCTGTTGATCGATACCACCCGCCCGGAACTATTGGCCGCTTGTGTGGCCGTGGTGGCCCACCCCGACGACCAGCGCTACCAACCCCTGTTCGGCCAGACCATCACCACCCCACTGTTCAAGGCGTCGGTGCCCATGGTGGCCCACGAGTTGGCCGACCCCGAAAAGGGCACCGGCTCGGCCATGATCTGCACTTTCGGCGACACCACCGACGTGACCTGGTGGCGGGAGCTGGACCTGCCGGTGCGGGCCATCGTCGACCGAGGCGGCCGCATCGTGGCCGATACCCCCGACGGCGTCGACCCCGCTCCCTATGCCGAGATAGCCGGGCGCACCATCCACGGGGCCCAGCAACGCATGGTCGAGCTCCTCACCGAGTCAGGCGAGCTGATCGGCGAGCCCCAGCCCATCACCCACCCGGTGAAGTTCTTCGAGAAGGGCCAGCGCCCCCTCGAGATAGTCACCTCCCGCCAGTGGTACATCCGCAACGGCGGGCGCGACCAGGCCCTGCGCGACGCCCTCATCCAGCGGGGCCGGGAGCTCAACTGGGTGCCCGAGCACATGCGGGTCCGCTATGAGAACTGGGTTGGCGGGTTGAACGGCGACTGGCTCATCAGCCGCCAGCGCTTCTTCGGCGTCCCCTTCCCCATCTGGTATCCGCTGGATGCCGACGGACAGCCCGACTTCGACCACCCCATCGCCGCCGACGAGGCCAGCCTCCCCATCGACCCCTCCTCCGACAAACCTCCGGGCTACGCCGAAGACCAGCGGGACCTACCCGGCGGGTTTGCCGCCGACCCCGACGTGATGGACACCTGGGCCACCTCCTCACTGAGTCCCCAAATCGCCTGCTACTGGGAGGACGACCCCGACCTGTTCGAGCGCACCTTCCCCATGGATCTCCGTCCCCAGGCCCACGAAATCATCCGCACTTGGCTGTTCGCCACTGTGACCCGGGCCCACTTCGAGCACGGCGGGTTGCCGTGGTCCACCGCGGCCATCTCCGGATGGGTGCTCGACCCCGACCGCAAGAAGATGTCCAAGTCGAAGGGCAACGTAGTCACCCCCATGGACACTCTCGAGGCCTTCGGGGCCGACGCGCTGCGCTACTGGGCCTCCTCGGGACGGCCCGGCACCGACACCGCATTCGAGGAGGGGCAGATGAAGGTGGGGCGGCGCTTGGCGGTGAAGATCCTCAACGCCAGCCGATTCGTGCTCGGCCAGGAGCCAGCTGCCGATGCCCAAGCCACCGAAACCCTCGACCGGGCCCTGCTTGCTCACTTGGCCGACCTGATCGACGACGCCACGGCCGCATTCGAAAAGGGCGACTACGCGCGAGCCCTGGAGAGCTCTGAGACCTCCTTCTGGTCGTTCACCGACGATTACCTGGAGCTGGTCAAGAACCGGGCCTACGGCGGCCGGGGCGGTGCGGCGGGCGAGTCGGCCCGCTACACCTTGGAGACCGCCCTCACCGCCTACCTCAAGCTGTTCGCCCCGTTCCTGCCCTATGTGACCGAAGAGGTGTGGTCGTGGTGGCAGGAGGGCTCGGTCCACCGTTCCCCCTGGCCCGACGGGGCCGAACTGCGGGGTGCGGCCGGCGATGTGAACCCCGAGGCCACGACAGTAGCGGCCGACGCCCTGCGGGAGATCCGCCGGATAAAGAGCGACGCCAAAGTGCGCCTGGCCACCGCGGTCACCACCGCCACCGTCACCGATACCGCCGAGCGGCTGGCCATCTTGGAGCAGGTGGCCGACGACGTGGCCGATGCCGGACGGTGTCGGGAGCTGCTCACCACGGTGGGCCCGGAGCTGTCGGTGACCGCGGAGCTGGAAACCGAGTCTGCGGCCTGACATGCGCACACTGGGCCTCGGTGTTCTGGCCGGGGTTCTTGCCTGGTTGGTGACAGGATGCGGGGGTGGAGGAGAAACCACCGTGACGGTGTACGCGGCAGCGTCGCTGTCGGAGGCGTTCGAGGACCTGGCCACCGAGTATGAGTCCGCCAACCCCGATGTCGACGTGAAGCTCAACTTCGCGGGCAGCGCCCGGCTGGCGGCTCAGATCAGCGCCGGTGCCCGGGCCGACGTGTTCGCGTCGGCCAACGCCGCCACCATGAGTCGCGTTGTGGCCGAGGGGCGCACCGCCACACCGCCTGTCTTGTTCGCCCGCAACCGACTGGCTTTGGTGGTGCCGATCGACAATCCCGGCAACGTGACAGGGCTGGAAGACCTGTCCGATGACGGCCTGGTATTGGCAGTGTGTGCTCCCGAGGTGCCTTGCGGTGCCCTCGCGCGGGCCGTGCTGTTGGACGCCGGGGTTAACCCCGACGCCGACACCGAGGAAACAAGCGTGCGGGCTGTGCTCACCAAGGTGACGCTGGGCGAGGCCGATGCCGGGCTGGTGTATACCACCGACGTGGCGGCCGGTGGTGACAAAGTGGCCTCAGTGCCCCTTGGCCCCCAGATCAGGTTCAACGACTACCCAGTGGCCGCAGTCAGCGATCGGGCGGCAGCCGCTGACTTCGTGGACTTTGTCCTCGGGCCTGACGGCCAGCGCATTCTCCTCAGCCACGGATTCGATTCCCCATGACCGACCGTCCCGCCTCCAAAGAGCCGAATCGCCGGCCGCCAATAGCGATCTTGATGATGGCCGTCATCGCCGTGACCGTCCTGGCGCTGCCCCTGGTGGGCCTGTTGCAGCGGACGCCGTGGTCGTCGCTGGGCACCACGCTCGGCGAAGCCGCCACTTTGGAAGCCCTCCGGGTGTCGGTGGTGGTGTCGCTTCTGGCCGCGGCGTTATCGGTGGCACTCGGGCTTCCGCTGGCCTGGGTGTTGGCCCGTCTGTCGTTCCGAGGCCGGGCGCTGGTGCGGGCCGTGGTGCTGCTGCCCATGGTGCTGCCCCCGGTGGTGGGCGGCATCGCCCTGTTCTTTGCCCTTGGTCGCCGGGGGCTTGTCGGCCGGGCGCTGCACAACTGGTTCGGCCTCGACACCCTCATCGGCACCACCGCGGGTGCGGTGATCGCCGCCGCTTTCGTGTCGATGCCGTTCTTTGTGATCACTGCCGAGGCCGGCTTGCGCCAGCTCGACCCCCGGCTGGAGTCGGCAGCCTCCACCCTGGGGGCCGGGCGCTGGACTGTGCTGCGCCGGATCACTCTGCCGCTGCTGGCCCCGTCGCTGGCCGCCGGAGCCACTCTGTCGTGGGCCCGAGCCCTGGGCGAGTTCGGGGCCACCATTACCTTCGCCGGCAACCATCCGGGCCGCACCCGCACGCTGCCGCTGGCCATCGCCCAGGCCAACGAGGCCGGCCAGCCCGAGGCGGCCATCGCCATGTCGGTGCTGCTCATTGGAGTGTCCCTGCTCATCCTCATCGGCCTGCGCCACCGCTGGATCGCCCCCCGCACCAGCCAGCCCGATGACTCCCCAAAGTCGTCCCCGTCATGAGCATCCAAGCCGAGATCCAGGCCGCCACCGGAGGCTTCGCCATCCAAGCCGAGTTCGACGCCCCCCAAGGAAGCTGCACTGCCATTGTCGGTCCCAACGGGGCGGGCAAGACCACATTGATCCATGCGCTGGCCGGATTGATCCCCCTTCAGAAGGGCAGGATCGTGTTGGCCGGCCAACTGGTCGACGACGCCACTCAGGGAGTTCACGTTCCCTCCAACCGCCGTCCCATCGCCCTGCACAGCCAGCACAACCTGCTGTTTCCCCACCTCAGCGTGGTGGACAACGTGGCGTTCGGTCCGCAGTGCTCGGGCCTGTCCACCCGTCTGGCCCGCCAACGAGCTGAGGAGTGGCTGCACAAGGTCGGGCTGGCCGACATGGCCGAGCTACGTCCCGCGCAGCTCTCCGGCGGTCAGGCCCAGCGGGTGGGTTTGGCTCGGGCCGCGGCCTGCCAGCCAGACGTGCTGCTGCTCGACGAATCCCTGGCCTCCCTCGACGCTGAGACCCGCACCGACGTGCGCCACTTGTTGGCCGACATTCCCGCCACCCGAGTGCTGATCACCCACGACCCGGTGGAAGCCCGGGTGCTGGCCGATCAACTCTTGGTGATGGAGAGGGGGGAGATCGTGCAGACCGGCACCCCCGAGGAGGTAACCGCCGACCCCCGAACTCCGTGGACCGCCGGGCTTTTGGACATCAACCTGCTTACCGGGCAGGCCATCGGCACCCATGTTGCCCTCGACTGCGGGCTGGCCCTGACCACAGCCACCCCCATGACCGGGCCGGTGCTGGTCACTTTCTCCCCCGCGGCCGTAACTCTGTCAACAGCCGAGCCCCACACCAGTGCCCGCAACACTTGGCAAGCCGAAGTGGCCCGAATACAGCCGGAGAGCGACCGCGTACGAGTGCTTTTGGGCGCACCTGCGCCCTGCCATGTATGGGTCACTCCTCAGGCCGCCAACGAGTTGGGCCTGAGCGCCGGAACGCGGTGCTGGGCCGCCCTCAAAGCCACCGAATTGACCGTCCGAGAGGCTTAATCCGCGCGCGCGGACGCGCGCGACAAAGAGCCTTCTGGGGCACCTTGGGAAATTACTTGGGAACGAAATCCCTGGTCAGAGCGTCGCGCCCAAGAAGTTCATTGATGAAGTTTCCCCTTTGTAATTACACTTTGAGAACTTCGCTCTGGCAAGCCTCATCCGCAGGGGGGACTGATGACACTCATACAGGAGCCACTGGCCGCTGTAGGCAGCAACGGTGCCGACCCCGCCCAAAATGGTGCCAGTCCGACCGGAATGCGGGTGCGCAAGCGCAACGGCGAGTTGGAACCGGTAGACGTCAACAAGATCGTCAACGCGGTCGCCCGCTGCGCCGAGGGACTGGTAGGCGTCGACCCGATGCGGGTGGCCACTCGAACCATCTCCGCTCTGGCCGACGGGGCCACTACCCGAGAGCTCGACGAGCTGTCCATCCGCACCGCGGCCGGGCTGATCGTCACCGAACCCAACTACTCCAAACTGGCCGCCCGGCTCCTGTCCACCTGCATCGACAAAGAAGTCCGCAACCAGAACATCCCCTGGTTCACCGAGTCGATCAAGACCGGCCACAGCTTGGACCTGATCAGCGATGAGACTCTCGACTTCGCTGAGAAATACGCCCCTGCCCTGAACGCCTCCATCAGCTCGCTGCGCGACCGGAACTTCGAGTTCTTCGGCCTGCGGACGGTGTACGACCGCTACCTGCTGCGCCATCCCGACACCCGCCAGGTGATCGAAACCCCTCAGTACTTCTTCTTGCGGGTGGCCTGTGGCCTATCGGCCGACGCCGACGAGGCCATCGCCTTCTACGACCTGATGAGCTCGCTGGCCTACCTCCCGTCGAGCCCCACGCTGTTCAACTCCGGTACCGCCCACCCGCAGATGTCGTCGTGCTACCTACTCGACTCTCCCGAGGACAGCCTTGAGGGCATCTACCAGCGCTACACCGACATCGCCCGGCTCTCGAAGTTCGCCGGCGGCATCGGCGTGGCCTGGCACCGCATCCGCTCCAAGGGATCGCTCATCAAGGGCACCAACGGCCTGTCCAACGGCATCGTGCCGTGGCTCAAGACCTTGGACAGTTCGGTGGCCGCCGTCAACCAGGGGGGCAAGCGCAAGGGCGCGGCTTGCGTATACCTGGAGACCTGGCACGCCGACATCGAGGACTTCTTGGAGCTCAAAGAGAACACTGGCGACCACAACCGCCGGGCCCACAACCTCAATCTGGCCAACTGGGTTCCCGACCTGTTCATGGAACGAGTGGAACAGGACTGGCAGTGGTCGTTGTTCGACCCCAAGAAGGTCCCCCACTTCACCGACCTCTACGGGGATGAGTTCCGGGAGGCTTACGCAGAAGCCGAGGCTGCCGGGCTGTATGAGCGCCAGCTCCCCGCCCGCCAGCTCTACAGCCGCATGATGCGGTGCCTGGCCCAGACTGGCAACGGCTGGATGACCTTCAAAGACGCCTCCAACCTGCGATGCAACCAAACCGGCCAAGAGGGCCGAACCGTGCACCTGTCCAACCTGTGCACCGAGATCATCGAGGTAACCAGCGCCGATGAGACCGCAGTATGCAACCTAGGTTCGGTCAACCTCGGGGCCTTCGTCGACACCGACACCGGCGAGATGGACTTCGAGCGGCTCGGCAGCGTCGTCCGAAGCGTGGTGCCCTTCTTGGACCGGGTAATCGACATCAACTTCTATCCCACCTCCGAGGCGGCCAACTCCAACGCCAAATGGCGCCCAGTGGGCCTGGGCCTGATGGGCCTCCAAGACGTGTTCTTCCATCTGGCCATGCCCTTTGACAGCGACGAGGCCCGCCGACTGTCGGCCCGCATCTCCGAGGAGATCTATTTCAACGCCTTGTGGGCCTCTACCGAGCTGGCCGAGAAGCACGGACCCCATTCGGCGTTCCCCGAGACCCGGGCGGCCAGCGGCCAGCTCCAATTCGACCTGTGGGGCAAGGAGTCCTCCGATCCGGCCCGGTGGCAAACGCTGCGGGACCGAATCGCCGAGCACGGCCTCCGCAACTCCCTGCTCATCGCCATCGCCCCCACCGCCACCATCGCCTCCATCGCCGGGTGCTACGAGTGCATCGAGCCCCAGGTGTCCAATCTGTTCAAGCGGGAGACCCTCTCCGGCGAGTTCTTGCAGATCAACCGCTATCTGGTCAGCGATCTCCAAGAGTTGGGCCTGTGGGACGACCAGATGATCGCCGATGTAAAGCGGTCCGAGGGCTCGGTGGCCGACATCGAGCGCATCCCCGACGGCCTCAAGGCGGTGTACCGCACTGCGTGGGAACTCCCCCAGCGCTCGCTCATCGACATGGCCGCCGACCGGGGGGCATTCATCGACCAGTCCCAGTCGCTCAACTTGTTCATGGAGTCGCCCACCATCGGCAAGCTCAGCTCTATGTACTCGCACGCTTGGAAGTCAGGGCTGAAAACCACCTACTACCTGAGATCCCGACCGGCCACCCGGATCAACCAGACCACCACCGGCGGCACTCCCACAGTCCCTGCATCTGCCCCAGTAACCGACGCCGAGGCGGTGGCCTGCTCCCTGGAAAACCCCGAGACCTGTGAGGCATGCGAATAATGGCTCTGGCAGAAACCCCATTTATTGAAGAAGACCTGGGCCTCAACCCGACATCAGATCCGACGCCTCCGGCACCTGCGACGACTCCAGCCCTAGGGCGGATCCTTGATCCCGGCTTCAAGCTGACGCTTCGCCCCATGCGCTATCCCCAGTTCTTCGACATGTACCGCGACGCCATCAAGAACACCTGGACGGTGGATGAAATCGACTTCTCCGATGACTTGGTCGATCTGGAGCGAACTCTGCTGCCGGCCGAGAAGCATCTGGTCAACCGGCTGGTGGCGTTCTTCGCCACCGGCGACTCCATCGTGGCCAACAACCTGGTGCTGAACCTCTATAAACACGTCAACGCCCCCGAGGCTCGGATGTATCTGTCCCGGCAGCTCTACGAGGAGGCGCTGCACGTCCAGTTCTACCTGACCCTGCTCGACAACTACATCCCCGACCTCGACGAGCGGGAGGCCGCGTTCGCCGCCATCGACAACATTCCCTCCATTCGCAAAAAGGCCGAGTTCTGCTTCCGGTGGATGAACTCGATGGACGACATCGACCAGTGCGACACCCCTCAGCAGCGCCGTCAGTTCCTGTTGAATTTGATCTGCTTCGCCACCTGCATCGAGGGGCTGTTCTTCTTCGCGGCGTTCGCCTACGTGTACTTCTTGCGGTCCAAGGGGTTGTTGAACGGGCTGGCCGCCGGCACCAACTGGGTGTTCCGCGATGAGAGCTGTCACATGAACTTCGCCCTTGAGGTGGTGAACACAGTTCGGGCCGAGGAGCCCGAACTGTTCGACACCGAACTCAGCGAGCAGGTCACCACCATGATCTGCGAGGCAGTCGACTGCGAGTACCAATTCGCCGAGGATCTGCTCGGCCAGGGCGTGCTCGGCATGTCGGTGGCCGACACCCGCCGCTACCTGGAGTTCGTGGCCGACCAGCGCCTCAGCCAATTGGGTCTTCCCAAACAGTTCGGTGCCAAGAACCCGTTCTCGTTCATGGAACTCCAAGATGTGCAGGAGCTGACCAACTTCTTCGAACGAACCGTGGCCTCCTACCAAGTGGGTGTCGAGGGCGACGTCGCCTTCGACGAGGACTTCTAACCGGCATCGCCCCTCCGGGGCGCCCTTCGGCGACAGACCGTTGCTGGCTTCATCTGTTGGCTGGACGCGCTGCGCCCCTGGGCCGGAGGGGGACGGCCCAGGGGCGCACTTACCCTGTTGAGGGATCTTCTATCAGGCTACGGGCACGGCGTGGATTCTGGGTGGATGCTGTAGGTGGCGGTTTGAAAGGTGACTTCGAAGCAGGCACCGCCCAGCGCGGTCGAGTCGCCCACCCGAATGGCACCCCGGTGGCGATCGACGATGGCTTTGACGAGGGCAAGGCCAATGCCAATACCGCCGGTGCTCCTGGCTCGGCTGCTGTCGAGACGTACGAAGCGTTCAAAGATGCGCTCGCGGTCCTCAGGGCTAATTCCCGGTCCGTCATCCTCAACTGCAATGAAGACTTCGGCGTCGTCGACGGCCACGGTTACCACTACCCGACCCGCGGCATGAGTAACTGCGTTGTCCACCAGATTGACCACCACCTGCTCGATCTGCGAAGCCACGCCATCGGCTCGCGCCACTGCCGGGCAATTCAATGAGATGGCGGACACTTCTTCTTCGAAACGATCAACCGCGTCCCGGCACACCGCGGCAACGTCAACCTCGGTGGTGTCGAGCTCCAAGCGATCCTCTTCGAGCCGGGCCAGATCCAGCAGATTGGCAACCAGCAGCTGCATGCGCTGAGCCTCGCCCGACACCGTCTCGGCCAGCTTATGGAGCTTGATCGGGTCGGGGCTGACCGACGCAATCTCGGCCGCTGCCACAATCGTCGAGAGCGGGGAGCGAAGTTCATGGCTAGCGTCGGCTACGAAGGCGCGCTGTCGCTCCGATGAGGACTGAAGCCGGTCGAGCATCTCGTTCATCAGAGAAGCAAGCTCAGCGATCTCGTCCTCGCTAGCCGGCACCGGGACCCTCTCGTCGAGGGTAGACCCTGAGATCTCGGTGACTTGGGCAGAGATGTCACGCACCGGCCGCAGGGCCCGCCCAACTGTCCACCAGATGGTGAGACCGAGTGCCACCACTACCACGGGCACGATGATCAACAGCGCATTCGACGCGGCGTCAACCCCCGCCTCCACCTCCCGGACGGAAGCATCGGCCAGGGCACGCTGCTGAGCATCGCCAGGCGATCCTGATTCGCCCGAGCCCTCACCGCCGTGCTGGCCGCCGTCGGCTTCTCCGCCGCCGTCGGTTGATCCCTCGCCGCTGACTGAGTGGGAGGCCGATTCCAACGCGCTGCTCAGCGCGCTTCTGGCGTTGCCTTCCAGATCGCGCTCCACCAGCCGGACGATGAAATACGATGCCAATCCCAGCACGAGCGCTGTCACCAGAGTGGCCGCCACCGTGGTCTTCCACCGCACCGACCGCAGCCTGCCAAGCTTCATGCCGCCACGATCCGGTAGCCGACACCCCGCTGATTCTTGATGGTGCTTACGTCGAAAGGCTCGTCGATCTTGCGCCGCAAATAGCGCATGTAGACCTCGACGATCTTGGGATCGACATCGGCGTCGAATCCCCAAACCCGATCATAAATCTGCTGCTTGGACACCGGTGTGTCGCCCCCGCGCATGAGCACCTCCAATACCTGCATCTCAGTGCGGGTCAAGTCGATCACCGTCTCTCCTCGACGCACGGCCGACGAGGCGACATCAAATACCAGGTCGCCCACCTGAAGCACGACGGGCCGCTCCACTGATGGGCGCCGGGCCAGCGCTCGCAACCGAGCCAACAACACGACGAACGAGAACGGCTTGGACAGATAGTCATCAGCGCCAGTGTCGAGGGCCTCGGCTTCGTCCCACTCCCCGTCCTTGGCCGTGAGCATCAGAATCGGGGTCCAGATCTTGGCCTCGCGCAGTTTGCGGCAGATCTGATAGCCGTTGAGCCCGGGCAGCATGATGTCCAACACGATGACGTCATAGCTTCCCACCTTGGCGCGAAACAGCCCTTCGCGGCCGTCGTGTTCGATATCGGCGGTCACGCCGTGCTCGCTGAGCCCGTCGCGGATCGTTTCGGCCAGCCGTTCTTCGTCTTCTACCAGCAGAACGCGCATTGGGTTACATCATCCCTCACACTTGCGAGTGAGGGGCATAACAGTCCGCAGAAACACGTGCCTTTGTCGACATTGCGCTGCTCGGAGGAGTAGTTGGTGCATGGGAGTTGGCCGGACGTGCTGCGCCCCTGGGCCGGAGGGGGGTCGACCCAGGGGCGCACATGCCCGGTTGCGGTTCCTTTCTCAGATCAGGAGCATGGGGAGGATTCGGGGTGGATGCTGTAGGTGTCGGGAACCACCGGGTCGGCCGAGAGCACAACATCGATGGACTCGCCGGGTCGCAGGTCGACGCCGATGGTGGGCCCCAGTTCGATGACCTGTCCCTGAGCGCCCATGTGGATCTCCAATCGGGAGGCGCACACCGTTTGGCTGGTGTTGTTGGTCACCGTCGCCATGAAGGAGTTGGTGGCTCGGTCATAGGCAACGCGGTAGTCCAGGTTGTTGAACGTGCCGGACACGGGCTGGCTGATGGGTGTGGACGGGCTAGTCTCCTCGCCGCCTTCGCCACCGCCTTCGCTGCCACCGCCTTCATGGCCCGCTCCCTCGCCGCCGCTCTCGTGGCCGGGGCCCTCGCCTCCGGTTTCACCGCTGCCGCCTTCCGCGCCTTCGCCGGGGTGGCTGGCAACGGAGGTACAGGTAAAGGTCTCGGTTTCGGCTTGCCACGTGTTGAACCGGGATTGGGGCGCCTCAACGGTGAAGTCGGCCCGGCCCGCCACGTCCAAGGCGGGAATCAGCACGCTTTGCGAGCCGGCTTGGCCGTCGGCGACCACCTTGACCGACGTATTGCAGATCGGAACCGCGGCCTCGTTTTTCACCCGGGCCAAAAAGCGGTCGTTCTGCTCGTCGTAAGTGATGGCCAGCTCCAGGTCATTCAAATTCCCCGCGTAGGAGTCACCAATGTCGAGCACCTGGGACGACTTGACTCCCCGGCTCACGCCAGTGCTGGTCAGATAGGTAGCCGAGCCCGGCCCAGCCGCCTCGCGACCGGTTTCGGTCCCTTCGGGTCCCTCGCCGCGGCCTTCGCCGCCGGAGCCTTCATGGCCGGCGCCTTCTGAGCCCTCGCCGCGTGAGCCCTCTGAGCCCTCGCCGCCGCCAGAGCCTTCACCGGCTTCGCCCGATCCGACTTCGACGTGGGCGCTCCAAGTGTCGAATGGAGCTGCCGTCGACGGCAGTGTCAGGCGGAGGGATTGGCCGGGTGGCAGATCGGTTGGCGTGGTAGGGCCAAGCTCAGTCCCGTTGGATAGGTGGACCTCCACTCGGACTCGGGTCAGAGTCTGGTTGGTGGTGTTCTCCGCCGTGCCCACGAAGGCGTTGGCCGCCGGGTCGAAGGCCAGCTGGAGACGGGCGCCTCCGATGGTCTCGTCGTAGGTCTGGTCGGGTGTCAGCAGGGTGACGTTGCCGCCCTCGGCTGCTTCGCCGCGGCCAGCTTCGCCGCCGTGACCGGCTTCCGCCGCTTCACCCATCCCGCCGCCTTCGCCGCTTCCTGAGTGTTCCCCGGCGCCTTCGCGGCCTCCTTCGTGGCCGGCACCCTCGCCGGACTCGCCGCTGGCGCACGCACCGGCAACGAGGGCAATGGTCAGCACGACGGCGCCCGCCGCGGCGGCAACCCGCTTCTTTGATTTGCCGAAGAAGCCGAGAATCTTGTTCTTGCCTTCTTGGGTCTCTTGATCTTCTGGTCTGGTTTCGATGGTCATTTTCCATCTCCTTTGATGTGACCGGTTCTGCTCCTCACAGAACCTGATGGTCACAGTGTGCCGAGGAGATGGTTAAAGGAAGGTTGGAACGCGGAGCACTTTAACCCTGCTTTAAGCAGGGGATTTAGCGAAACCAGTAGTTCGGGGCTCGACGTGGATTTCTAGGGGCTGGGCCGCAACAGCTCCAGCAGAGCTCGGGCCTGTTCAGGCTCCCATTCAGATTCTCGGAGCTGATCCATCGCCGTCTTCAGTCGGGCCACCCGGCGCAGCAGCTCCTCGTCGGCTGAACCGGTGCGGGCTTGGCGTTCCAGGTAGGCCAACTCCCGCTGGGCCTCTTCATACAACAAGATGGCCATCACAACGTCCTGACGATGGCGACTCGTCCGCAGTTCCTCGTCCTCGTCCACCACCAGCTCCCGCATGAGCTCTGTCACCCTTGGGTCGGCCTCAGCCAGCAGCGTGTCCATATCGGGGTATTCCAGCAGAGCTTCGAACACCCCCCGATAGAGAGGATGGTGGAACAGCTCGGGGCCGATCTCCGGCCACACCCCATCGGGCTCGTTGGCCGCCAGCCACAGCACTTGTCGCTCCACGTTGTTGGGAGGAGGGCTGCCATTGACCTCATCGCTCTCGAATTCCGAGTAGCCGCCACGGTCGCCACTGGACTCATGCACTGTGTCAGCCGGGTGGGGGGCGCCTTCGGCCGCGGGACGGGGCGCCCGGCGTGGCCCTCGGCGGAGGGCTTCGGCTGCCACTTTCCGCAGGTGGTCGGCGTTCACCGAGCAGCGGTCGGCTACCTCCACCAGGTACTTGTCCCTGATCTCCGGGTTGGGGTGCTCGGCCACTAGGCGTGCTGCCCGCTCCCCTGCCCGGACCTGGCCCTTGACCGTCGATAGGTCGGCCTCGCCCAATACCCGGTTGATGCGGAAGTCCATGAAGTCCACCGCATCAGAGACCGCGGCCGCCAACCGCTCCGGATCGCTCTGGGCCAAATCGCCGGGATCAGCCCCCGGAGGCAGGTCGGCCACCGCCACCTCCAGCTCGAAGGCGTGCTCCCACTGAGAGAATCGCTCGGCCGCGGTCTGACCGGCGGAGTCAGCGTCGAAGGCCAGCACGATGCGGGGGGCGAACCGGCGCAGCACCCGAACGTGGTCCTCGGTAAGGGCGGTTCCGCATGTGGCCACCGCTCGGGCGATGCCGGCCTGGGCGAAACCGATCACGTCGGTGTAGCCCTCGCACACGATCACCTCACCGGCGTTCACTATGTCCTGTTTGGCCCAATTGAGCCCGTACAGCACCCGGGACTTGCGATACACGGCGTTGTCCACCGAGTTCTTGTATTTGGGACCGTCCCCGCCGGGAAGCACCCGTCCGCCGAAGCCCACCGGCTTGCCGCTGGGATCGAAGATGGGAAACAGCAAGCGAGCCCGGAAGCTGTCTTGGATGCGCCCACCCTTGTTACGGAATCCCAAGCCGGCGTCGGAGAAAACCTGCGCCGCCATTCCCTTGTCGGTGCCCACCCCGAGGTCGGCTGCCAGCGCATCCCAGTCATCGGGGGCCCATCCCATCTTGTACTGGCGCACCACATCGCCGTCGTAGCCCCGGTGGCGGAGATAGCCCCGGGCCGGGCCGGCATCGGCCGCGGTCAACAGCCGCTGGTGATACCACTCCACCGCCTGCTCAAGTGCATCGGTGAGCTTGCCCCTCTTCTGGCGGTCGGCCCCTTCACCAGGAGCGGTGTAGCGAAGGACAATCCCTGCCCGGCCAGCCAGTCGCTCCACTGCCTCGACGAAGTCGGCGTGTTCCACCTCCCGAAGGAAGGTGATGGCGTCGCCGCTGGCCTTGCACCCGAAGCAGTGGTACACCCCCATCTCGGCGTTGACCGAGAAAGACGGAGTCTTTTCGGCATGGAACGGGCACAGACCCTGCCAGCGGCGCCCCACCCGCTTCAGCTGTACGTATTCGCCGATGACCGCGACGATGTCCGTCGCCTCTCTCACCCGGGCCACGTCTTCGTCGTGGATGCCCACAGTGTGAGACTACGCGGAGCCAGCGACAGCTTGGGCGGCCGCTAGCCGTGCCACGGGAATCCGGTGTGGGGAGCAGGACACATAGTCCACGCCAGCAGCGGCCAAGAACGCTATCGACGCCGGGTCGCCGCCGTGCTCTCCGCACACCCCGATCTCTGTCTCCGGTTGAGTGGCCCGCACAGCGGCCACCGCGTCGAATACCAGTCGGCCCACACCGACCTCATCCAGGGTCTCAAACGGATTTGCCTCCAAGAGTCCGTGATGCATGTACGGGCGCATGATCTTGGCCTCAATGTCATCCCGGCTGAAACCAAACGTCATCTGGGTCAGGTCGTTGGTGCCCACCGACAAGAAGTCGGCCCAAAGGGCGATCTCGAGGGCGGCCAGCGCCGAGCGGGGTGTCTCGATCATGGCTCCCACCGGGACGCCGCGGCCTCCCAGACGGCTCTTGATCCCAGCCACCTCGTCGGTCACCGTGGCCCGCACATGGGCTAACTCAGGGCCACCTACCACCAGCGGCACCATGATCTGCACCTGCGGGTCGCCTCCAGCCGCAGTTCGGCGGGCCGCAGCCTCGACCACCGCTTTGGCCTGGGCCCGGTACAACTCTGGACGAAGCACCCCTAACCGAGCGCCGCGAACCCCGAGCATGGGGTTGTCCTCGGCCAGCTCGGGGTGGTCGGGCAGAAACTCGTGCAGGGGCGGATCCAGCAGGCGAACCGTGACCGGCAGACCGTCCATGGCCTCAAGCAGCTCGACCAGGTCGTCCACCTGGGCTTCGGCCAATGCATCCAAGGCTGTGGTGCCGCCATCGGTAATGGCCCGTTGGATGAGGGGGAGCCGCTCTCCCAAGAACATGTGCTCAGTGCGACACAGCCCCACACCTGTGGCTCCGAACTCCCGGGCCAGCCGGGCAGCAGCCGCGTCGTCGGCGTTGGCCCTCACCGCCAGCCGCCCGCCTCTCAACTCATCAGCCCATGCCAACAGCGTGAACAGCTCCTCGGGAATTTCCACTGCGCCCACCTCGGCGGCACCCAGCATGACAGTGCCCGCCGAGCCATCCACGGTGATGGGGTCGCCGTCGCGCAGTTCCGTCTCACCCAGCCGGGCCGCCCCCGCCGCCACGTCCACCGACAAGGTCTCCACTCCCACCACCGCGGGGATGCCCCAGCCCCGGGCGATCACCGCCGCGTGGCTGGCCATGCCCCCCTTGGCGGTGATGATGGCCGCGGCGACCGACATAGCCACTTCATCGGCTGGCGTGGTGAACGGGCGCACGAAAACGGCGGGAACGCCTTCGTCGTCGGCGTCGAGCACCGCGTCCACCGATAGGCATACCCGTCCTGATGCCGCCCCCGGCGAGGCGGCCACCCCGTGGGCGGCCACCGGCCCCGATGGGCCGTCGGCCATCTTGGCGTGGAGCAGGTGCTCGATGTCGATGGGGGAAACCCCCATCACCGCCTCGGCCTGCTCCATTTCACCGCGCCCGACGGCGTTTACCGCAGCGACAACCGGGCTGGTCACTTTGTCTATCTCACAGTCCGAGCTTGGCGTCCAGGTGCTCGATCAAGGCGTCGATGGGCACCCGATCTTGGTCCATGGTGTCCCGGTCACGAATGGTGACGGCCCGGTCTTCCAGGGAGTCGAAGTCCACGGTCACGCAGTAAGGGGTGCCGATCTCGTCCTGGCGTCGATAGCGGCGTCCGATCGACTGGGTGACGTCGTAATCGGTCATCCACCGGGGCTGGAGCAGGCCCAGGACCTCTTCGGACACCGACTGGAGCTCCGGCTTCTTGGACAGAGGCAGCACCGCCGCCTTGTACGGCGCCAACCTGGGATGGAGCCGCAGCACGGTACGGGAATCTCCCCGCACCTCCTCGGTATCGAAGGCGGCTAGCAGAAACGCCATCATCGTGCGAGTGGCCCCGGCGGCCGGTTCGATCACATGGGGCCGGTAGCGCTCGTCAGCCTGCTGGTCGTAGTAGTCCAAGTCGACGCCAGAATGCTGGGAATGCTGGGTGAGGTCGTAGTCGGTGCGGTTGGCGATTCCCTCCAACTCGCCCCATCCCCACGGGAACAGGTACTCCACATCGGCTGTCCCCGCTGAGTAGTGGCTGAGCTCGTCGGCGTCGTGGGGCCGGAGCCGCAGCTTGTCGGCGGGAATGCCCAACTCGGTGTACCAGTCCATCCGAGCCCCGCACCAGTACTCGAACCATGTGGCGGCCTCGTTGGGGGGCACGAAGTACTCCATCTCCATCTGCTCGAACTCCCGGGTGCGGAAGATGAAGTTGCCCGGGGTGATCTCATTGCGGAACGACTTGCCGATCTGGGCGATGCCGAACGGCGGCTTGTTGCGCGCGGTGTTCAGCACATTGGCGAAGTTGATGAACATGCCTTGGGCCGTTTCGGGCCGCAAATAAACGTCGGCCCCGGCCCCAGCCACCGGGCCGGCCTGGGTGCGGAACATCAGATTGAACTCCCGGGCCTCGGTGAACTGGCCCCGAGCCCCGCAGCTCGGGCAGACGTCGGGGTCTTCCAACTGATCTGCCCGAAAGCGCACACCGCAATTGCGGCAATCCACCAGGGGGTCGGTGAAATTGGTCAGGTGCCCCGACGCCTCCCACACCTCAGGAGGCGACAGGATGGACGCATCCAGGCCGACCACATCGGTGCGGAGCTGCACCATAGACCGCCACCAGGCGTCCTTCACGTTGCGCAGCAGCAGCACCCCCAAGGGGCCATAGTCGTAGGCGCTGCGGAAGCCGCCGTAGATCTCGGCTGACTGGTATACGAACCCCCGCCGCTTGCAGAGATTCACCACCTTGTCCATCAGATCGTCGCCCGCGCCCCGTTCGGCGTCGCCGCTGCTCATGGGCCGCAGGCTACCGGCCCCCAGCCCTATTGCTGACACCGAAAACCGGTGGCTGCCCGCCGGGCCGAGTCTCTCAGCTGTAGGCGCCTGCGGCGCGGAGGCGACGTTCGAGGTGGTGCTCCATGGCCGCGGTGGCTAGGTGGTCGACCTCGCCGGTGGCCGGCGATGGGGACAGCGCTAGGGCAGCGCTGAGACTGCCGCCCAGCACCATGCGCATCAGCTCCAGCGCGTCGGGCGACAATGGCGACCCTCGGCGGCAGCTCCGACACAGCACCCCGCCGCTTCCGTAGTCAAAGGCCGCCAAGTCGTCGGTGGCCCCGCACGATGCGCATGCCTCCACCTCGGGTCCGACTCCATCGTGGACCAAGAGCTTGAGGTAGAAGGCCGGAACCACCAGAGCCGAGTCGCCCGCGTCTAGCGCCCGCAGCCCGCCCAGCAGCATCCGGTACAACGCGCCGTCGGACTCCCGGTCGACACCCACCCGGTCGACCGCCTCCAGCATGGCCATGGCCTTGCCGAGGCGACCCAAGTCCTCCCGCACGGCGCGAAACTGGTCAACCGTCTCGGTTTGGGTCACCACATCGAGCTCGCTTCGACCCCGATGTAGTTGCAACTGCACGTGGCTGGTGGGCTCAAGGCGCCCCCCGAACCGGCTGCGGGTCTTGCGAACGCCCTTGGCCACCGCACGCACCTTGCCGTGCCCTCTGGTGCAAAACACCACGATGCGATCGGCCTCACCCAGCTTGTAGGTGCGCAGCACGATCCCCTGGTCCCGATAGAGGCTCATCGGGGCAACTCCACAATTCCCTGGTTCCGGTACAGGCTCACCGCAACAAGCCTCTCACTCCTCAACCGGGCAGAGGCTCATGGTGCCCCCGTTATCTGACTCGACCGAAGCGACGGTGGCGGTGCTGGTATTCGGCGATGGCGGCGAAGAGGTCGTGGCGGGTGAAGTCGGGCCACAGCACATCGCTGAACACCAACTCCGAGTAGGCCAGCTCCCACAGCAGGAAATTGGAGATGCGGTATTCCCCCGAGGTGCGGATGATGAGGTCGGGCTCGGGCATTTCCTGGTCGTAGAGGTGCCGGGCGATGGTCCGCTCGTTGATCATGCGAGACGGAATCCGCTGGGCGGCGATGCGCTTCACCGCATCCACGATCTCGGCTCGGCCGCCGTAGTTGAAGGCAACCGCCAGCGTCATCCGCGTGTTGTGCTCGGTGAGTTCTATAGCCTCGTCCATCTCTTTGATCAGGCCCTTTGGCACCCGCCAGTCGCGCCGGCCGATGAAACGGATGCGCACCCCCATCTCGTTCAGCTCGTCGCAGCGCCGCCGCAAGATCGTGCGGTTGAAGTTCAGCAGAAAGCGCACCTCGTCATCGGGCCGGTTCCAGTTCTCCGTCGAGAAGGCATAAACCGTGAGCCACTCGATGCCCAGCTCCAGCGCTCCCTCGATCACATCGAACAGGGCATGCTCGCCTTGCTCGTGGCCTTCGGTGCGGGCCATGCCTCGCTGCTCGGCCCAGCGCCCATTGCCGTCCATCACGCATCCGACATGGCGGGGAATCCGATTCAGATCCAGGCTATGACCCGACAAGTCCACACCTGCACGGTACTCCCCCGCTAGCCCAATTTGTGTGCGGGAGAGGGCCTTCAATTCGGTTTCTCCCCAATTCTTCCATCGGCCACTAACGTCGAGGCGATGCCGGAAATCGCCGCCGTGGACGAGGCCCTCGAAGCGGCTGTCTCGTCCCTGGAGGGCGGGGGCGAACGGCGGCCCGGACAGCGAGACATGTGCCATGCGGTGGCCGAGGCCATGGACAGAGGACGGCATTTGGTAGTGGCCGCTGGCACGGGAACCGGCAAGTCGATGGCCTACCTGGTGCCTTTAGTCCTGAGCCAGGGCCCTTCGGTAGTGGCCACCGCCACCAAGACCCTCCAAGACCAGTTGGTCGACAAGGACCTCCCCCAGCTCGCCGAGGCTTTAGGGCGACCGGTGCGATTTGCCGTTCTCAAAGGCCGGTCCAACTATCTGTGCCTCCAGCGGTTGGAGGAGCACCTCGAAGACGACCAGCTGAGCCTGGGAATCGCCGACGGTCCCAAGGCGGAGATAAACCGGCTGGCGGTCTGGGCCGGACGAACTGACACCGGCGACCGGGCCGAGCTGGACTTCGAGCCCTCCTCCGCGGCTTGGGACGCGCTCAGTGTGTCGGGCCGCGAATGCCCAGGGGCGCAACGCTGCCCGTCAGGTCCGGTCTGCTTCGCAGAGAAGGCCCGCCATCAGTCTGATGCGGCCGACGTAGTGGTGGTGAACACCCACCTCTACTGCCTGCACCTGTTCAGCGACAATCCGCTGTTGCCCGAGCACGAAACCGTGATAATCGACGAAGCCCACGGGCTGGAGGACATTGTGTCCGACACCGCGGGACTGTCCTTGACTGGGGGACGGTTCGACGAACTGGCCCGCAGCATCCGGGCCGTGGTGGCCGAATCGGCCGCCGCTGGCGACCTCGAGGACGCCGGCGTGCTCTTGCGAGAGACCCTGTCCCCGTTCAGGGACAAGCCACTGCCCTTCCCGCTGCCCGACGAGCTCCAGCGCGTGGCCGTCGTGACTCGGGGCCGGGTGGAACAGGCCCTCGTCGAATTGCGAGGGGTGCCCGACAATGCTCCCGGTGATGTCGCCCCCCGCAAGCTGCGAGCCATGCTGGCTGCTGGCGCCTTGGCTGAGGACTTGGCCCGAGCGGTGGAGGCCACACCCGCTGAGGTGGCCTGGGTATCGGGAACCGAGTCGGCGCCCGCGTGGCGGATCGCCCCTGTCCAGCTCGGCGACCTGTTGACCGAGCATTTGTGGGATCACACCACCGCGGTGCTGACCAGTGCCACCATTCCCATGAACCTGGGCGAGGTGCTGGGACTCGACCCCGAAGAGCACGACGCCATCGACGTGGGCAGCCCGTTCGACTATGAGGCCAACGCCCTGCTCTATTGCGCCAAGCACCTGCCCGACCCCCGCAATCCCGGCTACGAGCCATCCCTGCACGAAGAGCTGGTCGCATTGATCGAGGCCGCCGGAGGCCGGACCCTGGCGCTGTTCACCAGCTACCGGGCCATGGACCGGGCCGCCGAGGTGCTCCGTGAGCAGCTCGAATTCGAGATCTACACCCAGCGCGACCTCCCCAAGCCCGAGCTGCTGAGGCGCTTCACCGCCGAGCTGGAGAGTTGCCTGTTCGCCACCATGAGCTTCTGGCAGGGGGTAGATGTGCCCGGCGAGTCGCTGTCGCTGGTGACAATCGACCGGCTGCCGTTCCCCCGGCCTGACGATCCCCTGTTGGAAGCCCGGCGGGAGCGTTACGGCAGCGATGCCTTCCGCCTCGTCGACCTGCCCCGGGCCGCCACTCGACTGGCTCAAGGAGCGGGGAGGCTGATCCGACGGGGCGACGACCGGGGTGTGGTGGCGGTGCTGGATTCCCGGATGGCCACCGCCGGGTACCGCTGGGAGCTGGTGCGCGCCCTGCCTCAGTTCCCCCGCACCGCCGAGCGGGACCGGGCCGTGACTCTGCTGCGGTCGATCCGCGACGGGGTCTGACCCACAGGTCGGGGCCTAGAGATCGGGACTGGCCATGGACCCCGGTCCGTAGCCGAAGCGGTCGAGCATCTCGGGACGGCGCTGCCAGTTCTTCTCCACCCCCACGTGCAATTCGAGGAACACGCCTTTGGGGAGCTGGGCTCGGGCCGCGGTGCCCACTTGCTTGAGCACCGAGCCCTTCTTGCCAATCACCATGGGCTTCTGCGACTCCCGCTCCACCAGGATCTCTACTTTGATGCGGGGCCACTCCCATTCGGTCACCGCCACGGTGATGGAGTGGGGCAGCTCCTCGTGGGTCACCGCGAGAAGCTGCTCCCGCACCAACTCGGCCACCCAGCGGGCCTCGGGCATGTCGCGCACCATTTCGGGCGGATACAGCGGCGGACCGGGGGGCATCAGCTCGCACAGCCGGTCCACCAAAGCGTTCACTCCCTTGCCGGTGCGAGCCGAAGTGGGAAAGTACTCAGCGAACCCGAGCTCGCCGGCCGCGGCCAGCTGGGCCACCACCTTTGATCGGGGGGCGGCGTCGGTCTTGGTCACCACCACGATGGAGTCAGGGCTGAGCCGCTCGGCGATGAAACGGTCGCCCCGGCCAAACGGACGGGTGGCGTCGATGCACAAGCACACCACGTCCACATCGTCGGCGGCGTCGGCCGCAGTGGCGTTGAGCCGCTCCCCCAGTGCCGTGCGGGGCTTGTGGATGCCAGGGGTGTCGACGAACACCACCTGCACGGCTTCTCGATGCAATACCCCTCGCACGGCGTGACGGGTGGTTTGGGCCTTGTCGGACACGATGGCCACCTTGGTGCCCACGATGGCGTTCAACAGAGTGGACTTGCCCGAATTGGGCCGCCCCAGCAGGGTCACGAATCCCGACCGGAAGCCCTCCCACGGATTTTGACCTCCGAAGTCGCCGACTGCCTCGTCTGTCGGCGTGTCTACCTGCTCGGCCACGCCGACCAGGCTACCTCTCAATTGCCAGCGTCCTGCCCCTGCCGCCCGGGTACCGTGAGCAAATGGCCGGGACCAAGCCGGGACCCAATAGCGAGCAGGAGCGCACCAAAATGGTGGCCACAAACCGCCGCGCCCGGCGGGATTTCGAGATCCTCGACGAGTACGAGGCCGGCCTGGTGCTGGTGGGTTCCGAAGTCAAGTCGCTGCGGGAATCCAAGGTGACGCTGGCCGAGTCGTATGCCCGTATGGCCGACGGTGAGTTGTGGCTCCAATCCCTGCACATCGCCCCCTACACCCATGCCAGCGGAGACGCGGGCCACGACCCCGACCGACCCAAGAAGCTGCTGTTGCACCGGGGCGAGCTCAACCGCATCAAGGCCCGCCTCGAGCAGGACCGCCTCACCGTGGTGCCCCTATCGCTCTATTTCAAGCAGGGCCGGGCCAAGGTCCTGATTGGCATAGCCCGAGGCCGCCGTCGAGCTGACAAGCGCCAAGCCATCGCCGAACAAGACGCCCGCCGCGAAGCCCGCCGCGAGATGGGCCGAGCAGCCAAACCCAGGGGATCGCTGTCAGAGTGAGCCGGTATCATGGCAGGGCACCTTGACAACAGTGCACACGGGGCTGATCGGTTTCGACGTTGGGACCGGGGGCTGCGCTGTGCGACCCGAGTTGCTCAGACTCGCAAAACGGGGCAACCAACTAAGCGGCAAAGACCGTGAACTTCTCGCAGCCTGATCATTCTGGCCTAGAGAAGCACCGCGACCGGTAACGGCACGCGGGGCCAGTCCATCGCAGCCCGGCAACAGAAGCGGTGGAGACAGTAGGGACAGACCACTGACGGCGGGAAAGACCGCTGGCTCCGGGGAACAGACCCGGTGGCGGGCCCCCTAGCGGGGGCCACCCGACCCAGCGACGCAGCTGCCATCGACGCTGCACACCGGGAATGGTCGTATCACAGTCTGATCTCGCCCAGCGGACGGGGGTTCGATTCCCCCCAGCTCCACCCAGGATTACGATATTGAGTAATTTTACTCAATATCGTAATCGGGCTGGTATACTGCGGATATGACCGAATTTCGGCGTTCGCACGTCGACACGATTGTCAGCCGCTTATCGGAGCCTCCACAGCGGCTCATCGCGATCTTTGGCCCGCGCCAAACCGGCAAGACCACCGCAGCGCGCCAGGCGCTCGCGCTCATCGAACTAGGGCACAGCTACGAGGCAATAGATGCCGCTGAGTCCAGTGCTGAGCCATGGCCAGCCTCCTCGGATGTCGACTATGCAGTCTTCGGGCCTGTTCAGAGGGATGCCCGATGGCTGGCGGAACTCTGGGAACGGTGCCGGCACCAAGCGTGGACCTCTCGGCAGGGATTCGTCTTGGTCCTCGACGAGATTCAGAAAATTGAACAGTGGTCGGAAGTGGTCAAGGGCCTCTGGGATGCTGACCGCGCTAGCGGTTGTCCCCTTCATGTAGTTGTTCTCGGCTCGGCACCGCTTCTGATGCAGTCCGGATTGAACGAGAGTCTGGCTGGTCGGTTCGAGCCGATCAATGTCACTCACTGGTCATACCCGGAGATGGCCGACGCGTTCGGCTTCAGCTTGGATGAGTACGTGTATTTCGGCGGATATCCGGGGGCTGCTCCCTTATCCCACGATCAGGAGCGTTGGAGCGCCTACATCCGCGGCGCGCTGGTTGAGCCCAACATCGAGCGTGACGTGCTCTCAATGACGAGGGTCGACAAGCCTGCCCTGCTCAAGCGGCTCTTCGAGATCGGAGCGCTCTATTCCAGCCAAATCATGTCGTTTAACAAGATGCTCGGTCATCTGCAAGATGCGGGGAACACCACCACCTTGACGAGGTATCTGGACTTGCTTTCCCAGGCCGGGTTACTCACCGGCCTCTCTAAACACACCGAGCGTCCGGTATCAGCCAGGGCCTCGATACCGAAGCTGAATGTGCTCAACACCGCGCTGATGTCGGCCGCCTCCGGCTACTCCCTCGAACAGGCCCGAGCCTACCGCATGTTTTGGGGCCGTCTGGTCGAAAGCGCAGTGGGGGCGCACCTGGTCAACACAGCTTCGCCGAGCATCACCGTCAAGTACTGGAGAGACGGCAACCACGAAGTGGATTTCGTCCTCCAAAGGGGCCCGCACACGGTGGGAATCGAGGTCAAAAGCGGCCAGACACCGACTAGTCACCAGGGTCTCATGGAGTTCGAGCGCCGGTTCCAGCCACGGGCAACCGTCATCGTCGGAGACTCCGGCGTGCCACTCCACGAGTTCCTGTCCGAACCCGCCGACTACTGGTTCGAAGCGACATGAGCAGCCCGGTTGCCCGCACCTGCACCGAGCTGGCCACGGACCGTGACCCAAGCATCATTCTCTGCGAGCCCAAGCCGCTCAGTGCTTTCAGACAGTCTCAGGGGTTAGTCCTTCTGGGCGACGCCGGGTCAGGAAAAACCACTGAGCTTCAACAGGAATCGGAGGCGCTCGGCAACGCTGCCGTCTACTTGAGTGCCCGCCAATTCGCCCGGTCCGACGTGGACTCCCATCCCGACTGGCGAAACGTGGTCCTGTTCATCGACGGTCTCGACGAGATGCGGGCTGGAACAACCGACTCTCTGACCCCTATGGACCAAATCATCACAAAGCTTGAAAGCCTTGGACGGCCCAGCTTCCGCCTTTCCTGTCGAGAGGCCGACTGGCTGGGCACCAACGACCGCCAGAATCTATCCACTGTTTCACCTGATTCGCAGATCACGGTGCTGCGGCTCAACCCCCTCGATGATGACGCGATCATCAACCTGTTGAATTCACTTGACGGCTCCCGAGACGCCCAAGAATTCATCAACAAGGCCAGAGAGCGAGGTCTGGGCGCGGTGCTGCGCAACCCGCAGACGCTGTCACTGCTCGCCCAAGCGGTGGGCCCAGGTGGAGTGTGGCCCAAGAGCAGACAGGAGACCTTCGAGTTTGCCTGCCACAAGATGGCAGCTGAGCAAAACGAGGATCACCTGGAGAGAATTGATCACATGCCGTCGGATGTCGCCATGAATGCTGCCGGCTTCCTGTGTGCATTGCAGTTGCTTGCAGGCACCGAGGGGTACTCCTTGACCCCCCTCCTCGACGACCCCTTGTTCCCCTCCGTCGACGAGCTACTAGACCCGCCAGACCAGCTGTCCCTCAGCAGTCTGAAGCGAGCCCTTGGCACACGGCTGTTCAGCGTTGCCGACGAGCGGAGAGTCAGACCGGTTCACCGACACGTCGCTGAGTTCTTGGGTGGTCGCTACCTGGCCAAGCTGATCAGAGGTGGCCTTCCGGCGAGCAGAGCGATGTCGCTGATGACCAGCCCCAGCGATAAACGAGTCGTCACTGTGCTCCGGGGGCTGTCGGCCTGGCTGGCGGTACACAGCCGTGAGGCGCGCCCGCTGCTGACGAAGGCGGACCCGGTCGGCGTGGGCCTCTATGGCGACATCGAAGGCCTTCTCCCCGACGAAAGGGTGCACCTGCTGGAATCGCTGGTCGAGTTCGCCAAACAGGGCCAACTCTTCGGCCACGAGAGAGCCGACGACCGCGGTAGTTCGTACATAGGATCCACCGCTCAAGCATTCCGATCCCTCGCCTCGGAAGACATGGTTCCCGCCATCAAGGACCTGCTGGCCCAACCGGTCGCCGACGCCACTGATCACCGGATCGTTGGGTTCGTCCTTGAAGTGCTTGGCGAGGCCGACGAATCAGAATCGGAGTCGCTAGGTGAATTGACCGCCGACATAGTAGGCGTCCTAGTCGACCCCTCACGACCAGCAGACCTAAAGGTCGCTGCCCTAGACGCCTACCTCCACCTCAGCTCTCCCGTCGAAGCCCAGACACAGATACTCCTGCGTCTCCTGGAAGAGACTCATGACGGTATTCACCACGACCCCCTGGACGAACTCCGAGGAGCCCTGCTTTCACACCTCTATCCTGTACATCTCGCACCTAACCGCATTTGGCAATTCCTGGTTTCTCCGAACGAAAGGGACTTCATCGGGGGCCGCTTCTGGAAATTCCATAGGGAAACCCTCCTTGAGAAGAGCTCCGATCAACAGGTGGGCGAATTGCTCGACGCGTTGCACGAGACCGGCCTTCCCCCACTAGCCGACCAGACAGTTTCCGTAGTAGGCGCCTTATCGATCCAAGTTCTCGCTAAAGGTCTAGAGATGCAGGGCGACGACATCGAGCCGGCCCGTCTGTACAACTGGCTGTCCACCAACTCGCGTTCGCTGAGGCACAACCCTCGGTCTAGAGAACCGCGGGATTACATCCAGGCGTGGCTTCAAGCCCGACCAGACACCCAAGAGGACGTCTATTTGACCTGGCTCAGGCATCAACACGTGAAGGGTGAATCAAGCCTCAAGTCGTTTTGGAGTTGCAATGCACTGAACGAGAGCTCCCCTCCCACTGATTTTGGGCTGTGGTGCCTTGAAATGGCAGTACAGCTTGAACACTCTGAGCCGCCTATTTCGCTGGCACTCTTGAACCAGGCATATCTGTCGTTGCAACAGCAGAGTGGCTCTCAGGGTCTGACTCTAGAAGTTATGAAGGAGCGGGTAGCCGGGCACAACAAGCTCGCCAACCGACTTGACGAACTGTGCATCCCGCCTCCGCCAAACGACGAGCTGAGCACATTTGAGCGCGAGATGCAGGATAGGAAAGCCGAATACGAGCAGGAGAAGCGTCAACGACAATCAGATTGGGCAGACTTGCTGCGTTCGCATGAAGACGAACTGCGAGACAACCGATTACCGCCTCACATTCTGAATGTATTGGCCAAGGCCTACTTCGCCCTATTCATTGAGGTGAGTCACGATGCACTCCCCCGTCACCGCATCAGCGAGTTCGTAGGAGGAGACCTCGACCTCGTGGACGCTGTAATGGCATCACTGCGAGACGCCATCTGGCGGGACGACCTTCCCGAGACCCACGAGACGATCACATGGTCCTTTGAGTCAAAGCACTCATTCTTGGCCTTTCCGGTGCTAGCCAGCCTCGAACTGCTAGGCGCCCAACTCCCCGGTCTCGTCGACACCTGCGAGGATTCCAGCAAGCGCAAGGCCCTCGCCATTCACTACTGCATTCCAAGCCCGCTAGGGCATAGTGCTGCTTCCCAAATTCATGACCGATGGCTCCGGCAAGACCCCGATCTGGTTTTCGACGTCCTATTCCAGTGCGCGGCTGCTGCGCTGCGTGCCGGCGAAACCTACATCCCTGGCCTCAATGACCTTGACAACATGGCCCGAAATGACCTGCACCTCGACTTGGTTCATGACGTAAGACTCAGACTGCTCGAAGCATTTCCGGTGCGGGCCCCTAGTGGTCAACATGAGGTGCTGGACCGCCTATTGGGCGAGCTTTTGCGAGGCCAAGAAGTGGCGACGCTTGAGACCTTGGCCACCCAAAGGCTGGCTCCGAAGAGCATGACTGTCGCCCAGCGAACCAGGTGGCTGGCAGTCGGCGCGATCACCGCTCCCAATCGGCTCCTCGAACCGCTACTCAAGTTCATCGGCGACAGCGAGAAACGAACAAAGTACCTGGCTGAGTTCTTCCGGAATTGCACTTCGGAAAGCTATTTTGACACCTCATTTTTGGGTCCATCGCCGGACCCGTCCACCCTCAAGGCCTTCATCAAGATCTTGGGACGCCTATACGCCCCTCTGAGAGAAGATGAGCTTGTGACACTCGAGATTGGCACCTCTGACCGGATCGGCGGGTGGATAGGGCTGCTTGGGTCACAAGACAGCATCCTGGCCAAACAGGCGCTATCAAACCTAATAGATGATCCCGAGCTCGTGACATGGAGAGGCCAGCTCACGAGGGCTTGGGAACACCAAAACGTTGCCCTTCGCGACGCCGCCTACAGCCACCCCACCATCGAAGAAGTCCAGCGCACGCTCGACAATGGCCTGCCCGCAAACGCGTCCGACTTGGCCGCGCTACTGAATGACCGCCTTGACGGCATCGCCGATGACATCCGGGGTAGCAGCAGCAACATCTGGCGCCAATTCTGGAACGAGGAACCGGAGCTCACGGCGAAGCACGAAGATGCCTGCCGAGACGCGCTCCTTGCAATGTTGCAAGCCCGCCTTTCTCCTGAGATCGACGCGGCCCGCGAAGGGCACTACGTATCGGACAAGCGTGCCGATATCCGAGTGAGCTACGGCGGGCACAACGTGCCGACCGAGATCAAGAAGGACTACCACCGAAACCTCTGGAGCGCCCTCCAAGAGCAGCTGATCGAGCAATACACCACTGATCCAGCAACCTCCGGGCACGGCAACTACCTCGTCTTGTGGACGGGCGGCGACAAGATCAGTCGAAGGCCAGACGGCAATCACCCGGCCACTCCCGATGAATTGAGAGCACTGCTGGAAGGCGATCTGACCCCGGACCAGGCTATCAAGATCTCTGTCAGAGTCTTCGATGTCACCAAACCCTGAGTAGGGCCCAGTCAACAGAGGAAGACCGTCTCTTGATTACCGACCCGAACTTCTCTTCTGGCGGAGCATTTAGCATGCCCACCGTGCCGGAAGCAGCTCCAGAAGAAGACATGGGAGCCCAGCGTCTATTGGCGGGATTGTCTCGTTGCGTTTCGGTTGACCTTGAAGTGTCGAAAAAGGATGAGCGCATTCACTCCTTCGCTGGAGTGCGCCCCGACACCGATGAGTCATTCGTCTACTCGTCGGGGGGTCGTCGCTTCCATCAGGCGTTGGCTGAGTTGGATGCTCTTGCCGATGGCGCGGATTTCGTTGTGGGCCACAATTTCATTGAGTTCGATATGCGCCATTTGCAGGCGGCCAATCCTGATTTGCGCTTGCTTCAGATGCCGGTGGTGGACACTCTGTGGCTGAATCCTCTGGCCTTTCCCCGGAACCCGTATCACCATCTCGTCAAGCACTACCAGGAAGGCCAGCTGATCACCGGGCGCAAGAACGACCCGGAACAAGACGCCCGGATCGCCTTAGAGGTCTTCGCCGACCAGCAGAAGAGTCTGGTGGCGGCGCCCCCAGACTTGCTTGTCGCCTGGCACTGGCTGACGGGGGTTCAGCATGGCTCTGGTTTTGATTTGGTCTTCCGGAGTGTGCGCGGTTCGCCGAGGCCATCTGACGGTGAGGCCCGCGAGGCGATCCTGTCCCGTGTTAGCGGTGTGTGCTGTCGCACTCATGCTCGCCAAACCATCGATTCCGCTGGCGAGCATGGCTGGTCGCTGGCCTACGCATTGGCGTGGCTATGGGTGTCGGGGGGCAATTCGGTCATGCCGCCCTGGGTGCGGCACCAGTTTCCCGATGCCGGAAAGCTGGTGCGGCGCCTGCGCGACCGCCGGTGCGGCGACGGGGGCTGCCCGTGGTGCAAAGAGCGCCATGATGCTCGCCGAGAGCTGAAGCGCTTGTTCGGTTTCGACGACTTCAGACCGGAGCCGGCCGGTGAAGACGGGCGTCCGTTGCAGCAGGCCATCGTCGAGGCGACGATGGGGGGCGACCATGTTCTGGGGATCTTGCCGACGGGCACGGGCAAGTCGCTGTGCTACCAGATACCGGCTCTGTCGCGATATGAGAAGACCGGAGCGGTGACCGTAGTCATCTCGCCGCTGGTGGCCCTGATGGCCGATCAGGTCACAGGGCTTGAGGCCAGCGGTATCACTTCCTGTGTCACCATCAACAGCTTGTTGTCGATGCCTGAGCGCACCGAAGCGCTGGAGAGGCTGAGGCTCGGAGACGCTGCCATTGTGTTGATCTCTCCCGAGCAGCTTCGCAGCGTTTCGTTTCGGCGCACTTTGGATCAGCGCGAGATCGGTGCGTGGGTGCTGGACGAGGCGCATTGTCTTTCGAAGTGGGGCCACGACTTCCGCCCCGACTATCGCTACGTGGGGCGCTACATCCGCGAACGGGCCGAAGGCGGTGTTGTCCCCCCGGTGTTGTGTTTGACGGCGACGGCCAAGCCAGGGGTCAAAGAGGAGATAGTCGAGTATTTCGCCGAAAGACTCGGCGTCGAGATGCAGGTGTTCGATGGCGGCAGCCGGCGCACCAATCTTGAGTTTGTGGTAGCCGAGACAACCAGCGCCATGAAGGACCACGACATCCACATGTTCTTGGCCAAGCACCTGCCCCCGGAGCTAGATGGCGGCGCGATCGTGTATTGCGCCACTCGGCGGCGGACCGAGGAGGTGGCGAACTTCCTCAGGGAACAGGGATTTTCCGCCGATCGATTCCACGCGGGTTTGCAGCCGGAAGAGAAGAAGACCATCCAGCGCGGCTTCATCGACGGTGAGTTGAGGGCGATTGCGGCCACCAACGCTTTTGGAATGGGCATCGACAAGCCCGATGTGCGCCTGGTAATACACGCTGACATTCCGTCGTCGCTGGAGAACTATCTGCAAGAGGCGGGTCGTGCCGGAAGGGACCAGCAACTAGCACACTGCGTGCTGCTTTACACAAAAGACGACGTGGAGCGGCAATTCGGCATGTCGGCTCGGTCCCGGCTCACCCGGCGCGAGATTCATGGAGTGTTGAAGGCCCTGCGCCGGTTGAGCAGGCGCAACAAGAGCGACGAAGTCGAAGCCACCGTCGGGGAGATCCTGGTCAAAGACGAGGACAACGACTTCAGACGGGACTCTGCCACAGACGACACCAGAGGGCGGACGGCACTGGCCTGGCTTGAGGAGTCAGAGCTGCTCAGCCGCGAGGAGAATCGCATCCGGGTCTTCCCTTCGTCGTTGCGGGTGAGCTCGGTTGAGGAGGCAAAGGAGAAGCTCGAGGCTAGTGCGATCGACGACACCGTTCGCGACCGGCTGTTGGCCATTGTGCGGTTGCTGATCGATGCCGACCCCGACGAGGGCATCTCCACCGACATGCTCATGGAAACCGCCGGCCTCAACTCCGACCAAGTGAGGGGCGCGCTCCACGACTTGGAGAGATGCGGGATCGCCGTCAACGACACCGCGCTGACTGCCTTTGTCCACGTCGGCGTGGCCAACAGCTCGAAACGGCGGCTCGCTGAGGCGGCGGGGGCGGAGGAGGAGTTGTTGAACCTCATGCAGGAGATGGCCCCGGATATGGGAATCGGCGACGAAGCGCCATTGAACCTGCGCATAGCCAGCCAGCGCATCAAAGACGCCGGCCACGACCATGTCCGGCCCGAGTACATGGTCCGCCTTCTGCAAGGGATCGCCGGAGACGGCCGGGGTGAGGGCATTGGCGGCGGCAGCATCACAATGAGAAAACACGACGCCGACAGTGTCCGGGTAATGCTGAAGCGCGAGTGGCATTCAATCGTGGGGATCGCCCAGCGTCGACGAGCCGGCGCTGCCCGCCTGCTCGATCACCTGTTGTCTTGCGTCCCGAAGGGCAAGCGCGGCACTGACGTCCTGGCGGAGACCACATTGGGGGAGCTGACTAAGGCCGTGGAAGGCGACATGAGCCTCGCCTCACAAGACGTCAAGGACTTCCGAAGGCTCGTGGACCGCTCACTGGTGTGGCTGCACGAACAAGAGGTCATCAGGCTCAACAAGGGCCTCACCGTGTTCCGCCCGGCAATGACCATCCACCTCTCGCCCGAACGGCGCGGCTACAAGCAATCGGACTTCCAGTCCTTGCAGATCCACTACGACGAGACCGTCCGCCAAATCCACATCATGGCCGAGTACGCGCAGCGAGGACTCGCCAACATGGCTGAGGCCCTGCACCTGGCCATCGACTACTTCACCCTGGAAGAAACCGAGTTCCTAGAACGCTGGCTGCCCGAGCGCGGCACGGAGCTTGGCCGGCAAACCACGCCGGAATCCTGGCGTGACATCGTGGAGAGCCTCAAGAACCCCTCCCAGCGCCACCTCGTGGCCGACAACCGCGAGAACGCCAACATGCTGGTTCTGGCCGGGCCTGGTTCGGGCAAGACCAAAGTGCTGGTTCACCGCATCGCCTACCTGATACGAGTCAAGCGCGAAGACCCCCGGGGCATCCTCGCCCTCGCCTACAACCGACATGCCGCAATCGAAATCCGCCGCCGACTGGCCCAACTCGTAGGCGACGACGCGCGAAGGGTGCTGGTGCTCACCTGCCACGCAATGGCGATGCGCCTCGTCGGCGCCAGTTTCGCAGACCGCGCCGACCGCCCAGAAAGCGAGCAATTCCAGGACATCCTCAAACAGGCGGCCGCATTGCTGCACGGCGACGGACTGGAACCAGAAGAAGCCGAGGAGACCCGGACCCGGCTCTTGGCGGGGTTCCGATGGATCCTGGTGGACGAATACCAAGACGTCGGCCAAGAAGAGTACGACCTCATCTCCGCGCTGGCGGGGCGGACCCAATCAGACGAGGACTCCAAACTCACCCTGTTCGCGGTAGGCGACGATGACCAGAACATCTACACCTTCAAAGGATCCTCGGTGAAGTTCATACGCAGCTTCGAACAGGACTACCAGGCCCAACCTGCATTCCTCACCGACAACTACCGGTCAACCCGCCACATCATCGAGGCCTCAAACGCGGTCATCAAGCCAGCAACAGACCGGATGAAGGTTGGCCACGAAATCCGCATCAACAGGCGGCGCGCCAAAGACGCCGCGGGCGGCTCGTGGGCTGGGCGGGACCCTGTTGGCCGCGGGAAGGTCCAAGTTTTGCCCGTCGGACGAAGTGCGATCACCCAGGCGCAAACAGCAATGGCCGAGCTTCAGCGAATGCAAGATTTCGCCTCGGACTGGGACTGGTCAAGCTGTGCCGTTCTCGCCAGAGAGTGGAAGTACCTGGAGCCGGTTCGCAGCATCTGCGAGCTCGCCGGCATACCAGTGCAAATGGCGAACGAAGACCTCCCCAGCATCTGGCACCTACGCGAAACCCAATCCCTTCTCAAGTGGCTCCGCAGCCGAGACACGCGCCTGATCCGAAACGCCGACTTGCGCCAGTGGCACACCAGCCAAGCCCAAACCCCCTGGACGGAACTCCTACAAGAGGCAATAGAGGCGCATGAGGGAGAAGCGGGCGAGGCCGATATTCCGGTGGACTCGCTCATCGAATGGCTGGCCGAGTGGGGCCAAGAGGCGCGCAAGCGCCAACAGGGGCTACTGCTCTCCACCGCCCACCGCGCCAAGGGCCTGGAGTTCGACCATGTGATCGTGCTCGACGGCGGCTGGGACCGCATAGGACAAGAGGAGGATTCCGACGCATCGCGCCGCCTGTACTACGTCTCCATGACCCGCGCCCGCCACACCCTCGCACTTGGTCAACTTCAGAAATCAAACCCCATTCTGAAGGAACTACGGGGCAATCCCGCCACCCTATGGCGAGAGCCTCTCGAGCTCCCACCGGCCGCACCAGAACTACGTCGGCGATATCGACAACTCAACCTAAAGGACGTCTATCTGAGCTTCGCCGGTCGGCAGCCGTCCCACAATCGTGTGCATGCTGCCATCACAGCCCTGTCCCCAAACGACCCACTACAAGTTCGACAGCGATCCGACCGGTGGGAGCTGCTCGACCAATCAGGCGTAGTAGTAGGCAGGCTGGCCCGAAGTTTCGAGCCCCCCGAAGGAGTGGTCTGCACCCACGCAAGCGTCCTGGCCATCGCAACCTGGAACCGCCAACACTCAGAGCCCGAATACCAAGAGCAATTCCAATGCGACACATGGGAAGTCGTCGTGCCCGAACTCATCTTCGAACCATCCTGAGCCTCCCGGGGATTCCCGCAGGGTCGTCTGCCGGTGAACCTCCGAGTTGCCATTTCTTCCCATTTCATGTGAGGGAATGGGTGTGGGAAAAGCCGACAAATGGAGACCATAGATGTAGCTGACCAGGGTTTTTTCAATACGTTCGATTCCCCCCAGCTCCACTCTTTCTCAGCTCAACGATGTGAGCTCTCGATGGGACGAAGTGTCGTCGCCGTGCGAATCGAGTTGATGATCACGGATTGGGATCTGGGATGAAGGCTGACCGGCCCTTATAGGATCTTCCCATTGGGAGGACTGAGGTGAACGACACCTACGGCGGCGTCACGTATATCTCGACTGACGCCCACGTCACTGAGCCGATTGATCTGTACCGAGAGCGGGTTGATGCGAAATACCGCGACCGGGTCCCGCGGATCGAGGAGGGTGAAGGGGGCGAGCGAACCGTCCACATGGAGGGTCTGCGGCCAAGATCCCTGATGGCGGCTGCGGTACTCGAAAAGGCGGTCGTGGGTGGTTGGGACGTCGATGTGCGGATCCGAGATCAAGAGCGCGACGGGGTGGCCGCGGAAGTGATCTTCCCCACGTGGGCTCTTCAGGCCTGCTTCGTCCCCGAGGACCCCGGTTTCCAGCTGTCGATGTGCCGGGCGTACAACGACTGGGCGGCCGAGGTGTTCGGCGGGCGGGCTGGGCGGACCTTGGCAGTGGGCCTGATCCCGATGCTCGACATCAATGCGGCCGTCGCTGAGGCGCAAAGGGTGGCCGATCTGGGACTGCGAGCGCTGTTCTTGCCGGCCCAGGTGCCGACGAGGCCATACAACGACGACGCCTACGACCGCTTCTGGGCCGCGGCCAGCGACTTAGGGCTTCCGCTCACCTTCCATTCGGGGACCGGGGTGGAGCCCCGGGTGGTGAGGGGTCCGGGAGGCGCGGTGATCAACTACCTGCTAGCTGCCCAGCTCGACGGGCCCAGGGTCATGTTGAGCCTCGCCGCAGGAGGGGCGCTGGACCGGTTCCCCGAACTTCGGGTGGTCACCGTGGAGACCGGCGCCTCGTGGCTGGCGTGGGTGATGACGCAGGCCGACGCCATCTATGACGCCCACCAGATGTGGGCGAAGCCCAAGCTGTCGCTGAAGCCGTCGGAGTTGATTCGCCGACAGTGCGCGGCCACGTTCATGCACGATCCGGTGGCGGTCGCCAACCGCGAATTCACCGGGGTCGAAACGCTCATGTGGGGCAACGACTATCCCCACCCCGAAGGCACGTGGCCCAACAGCCAGGACCGCTGCGCCGAGCAGTTCGAGGGCGTGCCCGGCGACGAGCTCGCCGCCATCGTCGCAGGCAACGCGGCCCGGGTCTTCGGGTTCGATTTGTGAGGCCCCACGGCTCGGGCCTTCGTCAGAGAAGTAGTCGACGGTGACGGCCGGAGCTGAGGCGGGACTGCTCTCGGGGATTCGGGTCGTCGATTTGTCGAGTTCCTGGGTCGGCGCCCACATGGGCCTGTTCTTCGCCGACCAGGGCGCCGAGGTTGTGTGCCTCGAGCCGCCCGGAGGGTCCGCGCTGCGCCACTCGGCCGCTTGGGCTTTCCTCGGCCGGGGCAAGCACAGCGTGGTGGCCGACCTGACCCGGCCCGAGGGAGTCGAGCAGGCCCGAGGCTTAGCCCTCGCCGCTGATGTGGTCGTGCAGACCTGGCGGCCGGGCACCGCAGAGCGGCTGGGCCTCGGCTATGGCGACCTTGCCGCCGGCAACCCCGGACTGGTGTACACGTCGGTGAGCGGATTCGGGTCGAAGGGGCCCTTCGCCAGCATTCCCGGCTATGAAGCACTGGTCATGGCCAAGCTGGGATTCGCCGTCCAGTTCAGCGCCTTCACCCCTCGGGGTGGCCCGGCCTACTGCTCGGTTCCCTACGCCGCTTTCAGCGCGGCCCACACCGCGCTGCACGGCACGCTGGCCGCCCTCTACGAGCGCGAGCGCTCCGGGCTGGGACAGCATGTCGAGTCATCGCTGGCCCAGGGCATGGCGGCCATGGACCCATGGCGGTGGTTCTTGGCGTTCATCGCCCGCCAGTACCCCGAGGCCTACGAGGCCGCTGCCCCGATCGGCGACGACGGGATCCCCAACCACAGCTTTGCCTTCCGGCTGCTGGTGGCGCTCAGCTCCGACGGCCATTGGCTGCAATTCTCCCAGGTCTCGCCGCACCTGTTTGCCGCTTTCATGCGAGTGCTGGGGCTGGACTGGATGCTCGACGATGACGAGTGGTCGACCGTCCCCGAATTCGACGACCGCGATCGCCGCCGCCAGCTCTGGGAGCAGATGCTGACCGCGGCGCGGTCCAAGACACTGGGCGAATGGAGGGAGATCTTCGACCAGGAACCCGACGTGTGGGCCGAGGTGTTCCGCCGCGGCGACGAACTGCTTGACCACCCCCAGATCGTTCACGACGAAAGGGTCATCTGCATTGACGACCCGGTGCTCGGCCCGGTGCGCCAGCCCGGGCCGCTGGTAACCGGAGTTGGGGCCGGCAGTCAACCCAGACAGCCAGCGCCAGACCTGGGGCGTGACGAGGTGTCCGCTTCTTGGAACCCTGCGCCCCGGCAATTGGCAGACACCCCTGCGGCTGCGGGAGCTACACCAAGTGGGACTCCGCCGCTTGCCGGAGTAACCGTGCTCGAGCTCGGGACCTATTACGCTGCTCCCTTCGCCGGAGCGCTCCTGGCCGACTACGGCGCCCGCGTCATAAAGGTCGAGTCCCTCGACGGCGAGCCGATGCGGACAATCATGGGCTTCCCAGAGTCGGGGGCAGCCAAATCTCTCCAGGGCAAGCAGAGCATCTCCTTAGACCTCTCCTCCGACGAGGGCCGGGCCATCGTCCACCGGCTCGCCGCCAGCTCCGACATCGTTATGCAGAGCTACCGGGCCGGGGTGGCCGTCCGCCTCGGCGTTGATGCCCCTACCCTGCATGCCGTTAAGCCCGGGCTGGTCTACGTCAACTCGCCCGGCTATGGCGAAGGCGGGCCATGCGGGCATCGACCCGCCTTCGCCCCCACCATCGGCGCAGGTGCCGGGGCGGGATGGCGCAACGTGGGTCCCTCGGTAGCCGCTTCCGACCAGCTCGACCTCGAGGGCATCAAAGAGGCCTCGCTCCGCCTCGGCATGGCCACCCAGGTAGGCGGCAACGCTGATGGGTGCTCGGCCGTGGTGGTGGGCAGCGCCATGCTGGCGGGCCTGCTCGGCGCCCGACGAGGCATCTGCGGAGATCCTCAGGGAAAAGGACCGGCGGCAGGCACGACGCTGGCGACGTCCATGCTGACATCGATGGCCCACGTGCTCTGCGAAGACTGCGTGGATTACGAGGATCGCCCGCCTACGCCGACAGCCGATTCGCAGTTGTACGGGCTGTCGGCCTGCTACCGGCTCTACCGGGCCGCCCAGGGTTGGGTGTTTCTGGCCGCTCCAAGCGATCGGGACTGGCGACGTTTCGTGGGGTCCCTGGAAAGAGCGGGTGTGAGCCAAAAGCTGGCGTCCGACCCCCGGTTTGCCGATTCGACCTCACGCGCCGTCCATGACGACGTCCTAGCCGCCGAGTTGGGTGAGATCTTCGTCGGCCGAGACGCCACCGACTGGGAATCCATGCTCGCAGGAGAGGGCGTCGGTTGCGTCGAGGTGGCATTGGAGCCCTTTGAGTCGCTGCTGCTCGACGAGAGCGAGGACAGCTACGGACAGGCAGCGGAATCGATCGCCGAGGTCGAACATCCCACTCTCGGGGTCCATCCCAGGCTCACTTCGCTGGCCCACCTGTCGAGGTCGCCGACCGTGCTGGGCCGGGGGTGTCTATTGGGCGAGCACACCGATCAGATTCTTGCCGAGCTGGGCTACGGATCCGACGACATCGCCCGGCTGCATACCGAGGGGATCGTAAGTGGTTGAAACGAACTGGCTGCGGGGGCGGGCCGCCATCGTGGGCATCGGCGCCACTGCCTACGGCCTAAGGGGCGAGTTCACCGAGCGAGGGGAATTGTCCTTGGCTGCCGAGGCTGTGGCGGCGGCCTGTGCCGACGCCGGCATTGCGCCAGCTGACATCGACGGATGGTCCTCTTACAGCATGGACAGCACCGAGCCCGGCGACCTGGCCCACGCTTTCGGCTCCCGGCCGGTGCGCCTGGCTTCAATGACCCACGGCGGCGGCGGGGCGGCCATGGGCGGGGCGTTCCTGCACGCGGCGATGGCGGTGGCCACCGGCCAGGCGGACGTGTGCGTGGTGTACCGGTCGATCTGCCAGGGCAAGTTGCCTTTCGGACAAGCCATGGCCAAGGCCCCCCGCTTACCGCCTGCATTCAGCTGGGCCGCTCCCTACGGGCTAATGGCCCCAGGGCAGATGTTCGCGCTGGCCGCGGTGCGCCACATGCACCTATACGGCACCACCGAGGAGCACTTCTACCGCATTGCCACCAACGCCCGGGAGATGGCCGCCAAGAACCCGCAGGCCCGGTTTCGCGAGCCCCTCAGCGTCGACGAGTACTTCTCCATGCCCTACATCTACGAGCCCATGCGCCGGCCCGACCTCTGCATGGAGTCCGATGTGGCCGTCGCCGTGGTCATTACCGGCGCGGAGCGAGCCGCCGACCTCGCCAGCGACGCCGTACACATCGCCGCAGCCTCCATCGGCGCGCCCCAGCGCTTCGGGCAGGGGCTGCTTGGCAGCTACAACATGCGCGACGACGACTTCGCCTCCGCGGGCCAGCGGACCGTGGCCGCCGACTTGTTTACGAAGGCCGGCCTGGGCCCCGCTGACGTGGATGTGGCCCAGATCTACGACCACTTCAGCCCCTTGGTGCTGATGGGATTGGAGGACTTTGGGTTTTGCAAGGCAGGCGAAGGAGGGCCGTTCGTCGCCGATGGGGGAATCGGCCTTGACGCCCTGCCCCTCAACACCGCTGGCGGCAACCTGGCCGAGGTATATGCCCACGGCATGACCCAGGTGACCGAGGCAGTGCGCCAACTCCGTGGCACCGCGGTCAACCAGGTGTCCGGAGCCGAGGTCGCACTGGTTGTCGGCGGGGCCGGCCCCACCCCGACCAGCGCGTTAATCCTCACCAAGGGAGCGCCGTGAGCTCGCAGATGCCTGGCCTTCCGGCCCCCGGACTCACGCCGACCTCCGCACCCTACTGGCGTGCCGCTGGCCAACGACGGCTCTTGATCCAACGCTGCGGAGACTGCGGAATCCACCGCCACCCTCCCACCCCAGCCTGCTATGTCTGCGGGTCTCTGGTTATCGATTGGGACGAGGTGGCCGGGACGGGACGGGTCTACTCCTTCGTGTGGACCCACCGGCCTGTCGTCGAGATATTCGAAAACCTGGGGGTCTACAACGCGGCCGTGGTCGAACTCGACGGCACCGTTGGAGAGCCAGTCCGCATCCTGAGCCGAGTCAACGACATTGACCGTGACGGTCTCGTCGTGGGCCTCGAGGTACGCGTCGACTTCGACCCAATTGACGACGACGTCGCTCTCCCAGTCTTCGTGCCCCTCACTTAGCCAACAAAAAGAATTTATTTCTTGCAATTGATAAATCAAATATTCATCTTATTCTCTTATTATTTGATCCAATAAGACGCCAATGACGAGAGATATCAATAGGGTTACTTGAACTAGGAACAGGGACAATATGATGTTGTGGTGTTGCTTTCTCGGCATCTGTTAGGGTGAGCAATTCTATGAAGTTCCCGACAATCCATGTGTCATGACGTCTCATTCGAATGTTCCCAATTCGGTCCCATCTGAAACATTTGGCGAGGGTGAGCTTCCAGCCGCCTTTGAAGATTGCGTTGCATTACTGACGGATGCAACCTCTTTCGCGGTAGCTATCGAGATGGAACGGAGCGATCTCGATCCAAATGAGTACTCGGTATTGGAGCTCTTCCGCCAGCAAACTGAATGGACCGCAACTCAGCTTGTCGAGAAGCTCTCACTTGACCCCTCACACATAAGCCGACTAGTAGCCCACCTCGTAGATCGGCGTCTATTGCGCCGGCGGCGGTCGAGAACCGACCGCCGTGTGGTCCATCTTGCTCTAACCGAATACGGAAGCGAGATTATTGGAGACGCGCGTGCCAGGATCCTCGCCTACCAAAACAGTCTCCTGGAAGACGTGGACAGCAAGGAGCTAGATGGTTTTTTCTCCACCGTCTACAAGGTCTTCCAGAAGCACACCGAGATCAACACCATCTCCCACGAGTAGACCACTCTGTACCAGTCGTAATTTGAAGCGCGTCTAGCAACTACCCATGCAATATCGCATCCCCGCATGAACGCCACACCGCTTGTATGCGGCCATCTCCTTGCCATAAGAACATTGTGCTGAGATAACATTCGCCATGGTCTCTGAATCGAAGAGCCAGCATGCGAACTCAGTTGAGCTACCTATGATGGGCGATCCATCGGCTGCTTTTGGCGACTGCGTTTCGTCGTTGGCGAAAGTGGTAACTGTAGCAGTCGAATTCGAAATGGAGCGAGTTGACCTCCGTCCACTCGAGTTCGCCGTGATGCAATTGTTCTGCCAGCAACCCGACTGGACCGCCACCCAACTCACCAAGAGACTGTCTCTTGACCCCTCGAGCATGAGCCGTGTCGTTGATCAACTGGTGAATCGGTGCCTATTGCGCCGCCGACGATCTAGGACCGACAGGCGCGTCGTCAATCTGCTCTTGACCGACAGCGGAAGCGAGATAATTGCCGAGGCGCACACCAGGATCATCTCCTACCAAGCTGATCTCTTGAAGGACGTGAGCGACGAGGAGCTACGGGGCTTTTTCGCTACCGGCCGCAAGGTCATCCAAAACTACACCGATTTGGCGCGCGATCAATCACAAGTCTCCGGCTGAGGAGAATCTACTAACCGGAGAATTATTCGAGCTTCTGAAGGTTCTTCTTGATCTTTGCGGTGGTCGAATGAAATGCGGCTAGCTCTCTGGTGCCCACACCCCGCAGGAGCATCGCCTCGTGAGCGCTCATCTGCTTGGAGATCTCTTCAGCCAACTGCGATCCTCGGTCGGTAAGGGTCAAATAGACCACGCGGCGGTCCGTCCGGCCCCGCCGTCGGCGCAGAAGGCGATTGTCAACCATCTTGGCCACTAGTCGGCTCATACGCGATGGATCGATGTCGAGGTGGTCCAAGAGCTGGGTTGCGCTCCACTCATCACGCTTCGCGAAGAGCTGGAGGACTGCGAATTCATTCGCATGGAGGTTATGGCGCTTGACCTCCCGCCTGACCCCCAATGCAATTGCGCCATCGAGACACGTCACGCTTTCTTGCAACGTCATGGGCTGGTCGTCCTGTCCAGATTGAGAGGATTGTTCAGACACTTGCTGCACCTTGCTTGTTGTTTTGGGCCGTTCACTATGAAATGAGCCACCTAGTAGCTCACTTCATCTAAGCAGAATACAGCATCATATACGCAACTATCAGTTTCTGTAGACAACTGCCATCTCAATATTGCCTGATCGCTCCTTTGAAATGAATTGATCGTTGGCAGAATCAACCGTAAACGTCATGACTCAATCACACACCAATCACAATTGGTTTTGCCTGATATTGCGACGGACATCCCCTGCGCTCAATCCTTGATCGCAACTCTGACAAAAGGCACACAGCCAATATATCAATTGTTTATATTTGGTACTATTGTTCTATATCTCGTTGCATATCTGCCACGTTTAGCCATAGTCAACCTGATTATCAGGTCAGACCAGCATCGATCATTAAGAGGGCACCCCCATTGAACCTTGAAGCATCGTAAGCCAAGAAACGGCATCTCTAGGCCAACTGGTCTTGGGATATCAGACCTCGGTGGCACGCCAGCAGTACCAAGCGGCGACACTGCGGAAGGGGCGGAACTGGTCGCCCAGCGGTCCCAACTCATCGGCAGAAGGCGCTCCAGTCCAGCCGTGGGCCAGGCCGTAGCCTTTGCGGACCCCAAAGTCGCCCACCGGCCAGACGTCGAGGCGGCGCAGCGAGAAGATCAAAAACATCTGGGCGGTCCAAGTGCCAATGCCCCAGACCTGGCTGAGCTGATCGATCACCTCCTGGTCGGACAGCCGACCCAAGCAGGCCAAGTCGAGCGAGCCCTGCTCGCAGTGGGCGGCCAAGTCGAGCATCGCCCGGGTCTTGGCCCCCGAGAGTCCGGCGCCTCGCAGCGGCTCTTCCCCTAGCGCCAGCACCGCACCGGGGGCCCACTCCGGCGTCTGCTCTCTCACTCTTCCCCAGATTGCGCTGGCTGCTTTGCCGGCCAACTGCTGATAGGCGATTTCGCGGCTCAGCACTTCAAACCGCTCACCCACCGGGGGCTTGGGGCCGAACCGGGCCGGCCCGAACCGATCCACAAGGTCGGCCATAACCGCTGACGCTTGAGCCAAGGCACGGCTGGCCTCAGTCAGGCCAGTTCTGCTCACGCCAACGCCCCAGACTCGATCAAGTACGGGAACTGCGCTACCCGTCGGGCGCCGACTGTGTCGCCGGCTTGACGATCACCCGAGCGATGCGCCGACCGGTGACCCGCTCTACCAGCAACTCCCAGCCATCCATGACCAGCGTCTCTCCCTCTTCGGGTACATGGCCGAGAGTGTTGAAGATCAGACCCCCTACCGTGTCCCAGTCGCCGTTGGGCAGCGGCGCCGCAAGCACCTCGCTGAGCTCGTCGATGGGAACCCGGCCGTTCACTCGCACTGTGCCGGCGGCCAACCGCTCGATCATGGGCTCCTCAACGTCGAACTCGTCGACGATTTCGCCTACCAGTTCCTCGATGAGGTCTTCCAACGTGACAACGCCGGCGGTGCCCCCGTACTCGTCCACCACGATGGCGATATGGAATTTCTCAGCCTGCATCTCCCGCAGCAAGAGAGCGATGCGCTTGGTCTCGGGCACGAAGCGAGGCGTACGGGCGACCGCCACTGCTGGGGAGTCCTCCCCTTGGTCCCGCTCGGCCCGCATCAGATCTTTTGCGTGCACTACGCCCACCACGTCATCGATGCCCTCGGCGTACACCGGCACCCGGCTATAGCCGTGCTCGATAACGATGCCGATGGCCTCGCTTACCGTGTGCTGGTCGCTCATCGCCACTGTGTCGGTGCGGGGCACCATCACCTCCCGCACTACCGTGTCGCCGAACTCAATTATCTGGCCGATCAGCTCCCGCTCCTCGGGCTCGATAGCGTCCGACGCTTCGGCCGCCTCCGCCATGGCCAAGAGTTCTTCCTCCGACACCTGGGGTGCCTCCCGGCGCCAGCTGGCCTGCACCAGCCGCCGAAGCAGCCCGAAACGGCCCAACACGTTCATGATGATCCCAATTTCGCAGCAACGACAGCATCTGTGGCCGCATCCAGGGCGAGCATCTCCTGCTCCCGGCCCTCCATCTTCTCGGCGTCGAGGTCTTCCGCGTGGTCATAGCCCAACAAGTGCAGGGCACCGTGAACCACAAGCAAGGCCAACTCGTCTTGGACAGACTTGCCGCTGGCCTCCGCGTTGGCCGCGGCCACCGAAGGGCAGATCACCACGTCGCCCACCAGCCGGGGCTCATCGGGGCCCCGGGGGGCGCTGCCATCGTCCGCACCGAAGGCGAGCACGTCGGTGGGCCGGTCGATTTTTCTATGGACGGCGTTGAGGGCGGACATCTCGTCGGCGTCCACGAATGAGAGCCCTGCCTCCCAGGGAACCGACACCTGCTCTTCGGCGAGAACTCGGCGCATCAGCCCGGCCCAACGGCCCTCGTCAACTCTCAGGTCCTGCTGGCGGTCGAAGACCACGACCACCGCGCCATCAAAGTCAGAATCGCCGGGTTTAGGAACCCCGTCGCCTTCGGCCATCACTGCTGGGCCCGCTCGTAGGCGTTGACGATGTCAGCCACGATGGGGTGGCGGACCACGTCGCGAGAGCTCAGGTGGACGAACGACAGGCCGTCGATGCCAGCCAGGATCTTCTCCAAGGACACCAGCCCGCTGCGGCCGCCTTCGACGTCCACCTGGGTAACGTCGCCGGTCACCACCGCTCTTGAGCCAAACCCGATACGGGTCAAGAACATCTTCATCTGCTCTGGGGTGGTGTTCTGGGCCTCGTCGAGAATGATGAAGCTGTCATTCAGGGTGCGGCCCCTCATATAGGCCAACGGAGCGATCTCTATGACCCCCCGGTCGATCAGGGACTGGACTTCCTCGGTGTCGAGCATGTCGTAGAGGGCGTCGTAGAGCGGGCGCAGATAAGGGTCCACCTTGGCGATCATGTCGCCGGGCAGAAAACCCAGACGCTCCCCCGCCTCCACCGCGGGCCGGGTCAAAATGATCCGCTCCACGGTATGGGCCTTCAATTCCCGCACTGCGGTGGCCACCGCAAGCCAGCTCTTGCCAGTACCGGCCGGACCGATGCTGAAGGTAATGATGTTGCTCCGCATGGCGTCGACATAGCTGCGCTGGCCCGCTGATTGCGGCCGGATCACCCGGCCTCGTGCCGACCGCAACACATCGGTGTCCATTACTCCCGAAGGGCTCTCATCTGCCTCTACCATTTTGATCGCCCGGCCCAGCGTACGGGAATCGAGTTGGTGGCCACCCTGAACGAGCAGGATCATCTCGTCGAACAGGCCGGCGACCCGGTCGGCGCTTTGACCCGACACCGTGATCCGGTTGCCCCGCACAAAGATGTCGGCATCAGGGAACGACTGCTCGATCTGGCGGAGGTGTTGATCGCGCTCGCCCAACAGGGCTGCCATGAGCCCGTTGCGCGCAATGTCTATGGTGACCGGCGCTGCGGTGGTCATTCAGGAGTCGGAATCTGCGTCGCTGTCATCGCCCTCCGCATCGGCACTGCCGACGGGGACGGGGTCGGGATACAGATGACCGAGCGTCCCCGGCTCGATGCGGCTGCGCTCGATAAACGCATCCACGTCAGCCTGTTTGACCCGGATAACTCGACCCATTCGATAGGCGGGCAGACCCCCCTCATTGATGAACCGGTACAGCGTGCGCGTGGTGATTCCCAGCCGCTTTGCGGCAGTCTCGGTATTCAGCCACACAATCTGGGTGTCGCTCATCTACCCACACTCTATCCCGTTCACACGCCTTCGCACCCCAAAATCTCGGCAATCTAGATGCCAGCCTGCCATTCCCGAGAATACTGACTTTCATGAACTGTCATACCGCTTCACTCGGCGGAGGAGGATCGTTGGCGTGGCGCAGCATCTGTACCGCACTGACGATGAGCAAGATTGCGAAGAGGACGCCCGACAATCGGGGGCTCAGAGCACTGGCGCCCAGAGCGCCGACGAACGCCGAAGCAACCCCCGATGCCCCGACGACCAGCGCCGACTTGGGGTCGATATTGCCAGAGCGGCGATTTCTGAGGGTGCCGACGATCGCGGTGGGAAGGATTACCAGCAACGAGGTTCCCTTGGCAGTGGGGTCAACGAAACCGAACAGCAGGATCAGCGCCGGAATCATGATCACGCCCCCGCCCACCCCCATTG
>VYEX01000012.1 GCA_009842675.1 Acidimicrobiia bacterium
TGACCGGCCATTCTGGCCGATCTGTCGCGACCACCGATGGAGTTCACGCACCTTCAGTTTCGAGTTGGGCGAGCAAGGTTCCCGCCTGGCGAATTTGCTCTCTGCCGACTCGTGCAAGAACGTCAGATCCGTTAATGAGCGCTCGTTGCTTCTGAACCAGATTCGTGTGGCGTTTCCGTTCTTTTTCCAGTTGCTGCGTTCGATCAGCAAGATCTGATTCAAGTTTTCGGCGGTCAGCACCGCCAGCTGCAAGCGCTGAGTGTAGGGCGTCTTTGGCCTTACGTTTGCGACTGTCTGTCGCCTGCCTGTCTTCATCGATCTGGCTCTTGGAGTCCTCCAATTCCTGCAACCGTTCATTCAGTTCAGCTTCTCGTGCTGCAAGCTGTTCGACGTCAGTGCCAGCAGCGTCCTTTCGTACCGCGGAGACCGCCTCTTTACGGGCAACATCGACATGTCGTTCTGCCTCTTCGAGGATGTCCAGGCCAAGTAGCTGTCTCACGGCCCGCTCCACCCGCTCTCGCTTTGCCGAGCGTTCGTCGGTCGCTTCGATGAAGGCCAACGCGCGGTCCCCATCTATGAAGAACACATCCTTGAGGCTTATGGGCAAAACCCGATTGGCGATGAAGGCGTTGGGATTTGGCACAGGTTGATCGCCAGTTGGCTTCTGCTCAAAGAGCATCAAATCCGATCCGTCTACTTCGAAGGTTCCGGAGTTAGCTGGTCGCTCCCTCGTGACGCGGACTAGTTCATATGTGCGCTCCATGCCGGTCTCGTCATCGATAGTGGCAAATTTGATGGAGACCTCGATTGCACAGACCTTGCCATCCCTGTCGACAACCCAATCGAGGGGGTGTATTCGGTACGCCGTTCTCTTGCCGGGTAGAGCGTCATCGCCAAAGAGTCCCCAAGTCAGCGCCGAGAGCAGTGTGGTCTTGCCTGTACCGTTCTCGGCACGGATCACGGTAAGAGGGCTGTCTGGGTCGCGAGCAAATGAGAGCTCGATGTTGCGGAGCTGCCTGAAGTTCTGGACTTTCGCCTGGACGAGCTTGATCATCAGGATGGTTCCCAGCCAGCTTTGTGCAGAATCGTGCCCAATGCCTGCGCTTGGTCATTGATCTTCTTCTGAATCTGCGTCTTCGCTTCGAGATGCTCCTTCTCGAGGACAACGATCTGAGCGAGCGTCTCGAGTAGGTCTCTTCGATAGCCAGGGACCCTGTCTGACTCGTCGATCTGGTCTACTCGGTCGCGGATTACTGAAAGGAGTTTCTGTTGGCTGACAGTCACTTCGTCTACCTCCACCTGGGCAGCGGCGATTATACGATGTACTCCAGCCGGACATCTTGGAGCACATCCCTTGGTCCGTCCTTGGAGGCACGGTTCCGAGCGAGATTCGCGAATTCGTCGCACCTTGCGAGTTCGCCGCCGATCAAGATTCTGATGTCGTCGTCTCTGGGTTCCCCCGGTGGTGGGAGGACCAGAAAGTCGTGAATCGTGGCGTATTCCTTTCCTATCGCTGCACACATGCGCAAGACCCGGCCGCGGCGCTGTACCCACTGTCGCTCGACGGTTGTGCTCGCGAGGATGATCGCTGTCGAGATTTCCGGGACATTCAATCCTTCGTCAAGAACTCGCTTGGCTGTGAGTATTTTGAGCCCTCCACTTCTAAAGGCATCTAGCACAGCGTCAACTAGTTTGGCGTTTCCTGTCTCCTGGGCGGTGATCTGGTGGAATCTCAACCCAGTCGACCGGATGATGTCGTTCACGGCGTCAAGCTGCCCGGGGTCCTTGTCCGTTGCGTAGACGAGCGTGTGCTGAACTTGCCCTGCTGAGCCTTGCAGGAGCAGCGATTCGAGGACATCTAGCTTCCCTTTCGCAGCCTCCAAGATCAACCGTCGTTGGTTCCGAAGTAGTTGGAGTCGCTCCTCATCTTCTGTGCTTGGATCTCGTCCTGCAGCGAGCCTAAGGCGTCGAATCCGATCACTCAGATGCCTGTAGTCCTCAAGTTCGTGGTGGCTGAGCTCGACTAGGTGCAGGTGGTAGTCGTAAGGCACAAGACAGACGCCAATCGCATCGCCAAGGCTGAACTCGAATACGACGTTGCCGAAGTACTCCACCAACCGATCCGATACTTCAGGTTCGTATTGCCTTTCCGGGGTAGCTGACAGACCGAGGCGGTATGCGATCTGATTGGGCGGTGTGTTGAGAAAGGCGTCGGTCCCGAGATTGTGCACCTCGTCAGCGATCAGCATTAGTGGGCCCTGGAAACGGTCGATTAGCTCGCGAAACTCAGCGTCATTCAAGAAGTTGTTGGTCACAATTAGGACCTCAACCCCACGATTACCCCGCTCAATGCGTTGGAGTCTCTCGTCGATCTCTCTGAGGCGCCTTCTTCTGTTGTGGCTGCCTGCGACATACGGCGTGAGAGCGAAGTTCTGACATTCATCCGCCCACTGTGCGATGAGGGGGAGTGTTGGAGCGGCCACGACTACAACCAAGCGTCGAACTTCACGCCAGAGTCGCCAAGCGCAGAGGAGAGCGGTGATGGTCTTCCCCGAGCCAGTGGCCATTGCCAGGATCCCGCGTCGCCCGGCACCTTCCCACCTGAATACTGCCTTTCCCTGATGAGAGAATGGCCCTGCCTCCCAAACGAGATCAGAAGGGGGAGCGAATCGCTCAAGGTTGACGCTGGCCTCGACCGAGCTTCCAAGATCGCTCCTGTACACCCTTCCTTCAAGATCGAGGGCTTTGCGATAGTCAGCCTCGGTTGGAGGCCGAGTTGTGTCATAAGAATCAACTAAGTCCTCTTGCAGCGCTAGTGGAAGATCGACAGCAACTGCGTGGGGCTTAGAGTTCGTCCAGTAGGCCTCGAATTCGTCAACGGCATCACGACATGCGGTTTCGCTATCCCCATCACGCCAGCTGCGATGGAGATTGAGCCGCTCGACATTTCCCAGGAGAGCTTGGCCGGTGAAGTTCGCCGACCCCGAAAGTACAGCTACGTCTTTGCCGGCTCGAAATATCCACTCCTTTAGGTGGAATGTCGCATCCCGCACCAGCACGATCTTCATTTGCAGTCGACGCGTGGCGAGCAAGTACGCCAAGCACTGTTGCGTATGTTGCGCTAGCGCGCTGGCAAGCGCTGTTTCGTCGGTGAATGCAATCTTGATCGCGTCCGTGAGGGCGTCAGGGGGTGTCCTGACCCCCAGGCGAATTGCTTCCTGGTCGGCCTCGGATAGCACGGGACTGACAAGGAGGCGCAGTGGCTGATCGCTTCGCAGGATGTACGCCGCCAACCCATGCGACAACTCTCGCAACGCGGCACCACCGAAGTAGCCGACCATGCATTCGAATCGATCTGATACCTGTAGCGCAGGAACGATCACATCTTCGACAACCTCGTCGTCGGGCCGTCGCCAGGTTGGCTTCCGGTCGTCTAGGCATCTCAGCCGCGACACTGATTGCCAGGCCGCCACGTCACAGCGCGCACACTGTGCAGGGGGTTGTGTCGTCGTCCTCGTTCAAGACATCGGCCAAGGAATCCACCAAGGGGAGGTTTGGCCGGGTGCTGGCGGTACGGGCGATGGCTGCTTCGTGGCGTTCGAGGATTTCATCTCGCCTAGCGCGGAGTTGTACGAGTGTCTCACCGCCCGACCAGGTGTACTGGCGGCCTTTCATTGCCTGCTTGCCGAAGTCCGCATCGCCGTCTACCCCGGCGTCCTGGAGGACTTTCTGCTCGATGGCGACGGCTCGCTCAAATAGGTCGGGGTGGCGGTCGGCGAGGCCGATCCATTCCGCTTTGCGCTGGTAGAAGCAGAAGTAGCACCCCGAACGTGTTCGCCACTCGTAGTATGCCGGGAGGCCGATGCCAGCATCGTCGAGTATCCGCATCACGCCGGCGTGGTCGATGCTGTCTTCGACGAACGGGAAGCGGCTCTCGATATTCGGCTTGGTAGAGACGTAACCCTTGCGATTGGCCTCGTCGGATCGTATGGCGACATAGGAGATTGCTGGATCGTCGCCGATCCACTGCTCCAGCGGCTTTATCTTCATGTTCTTGGTGCACCAGCGCATCTGGGGTGATGGTAGGGCACCCCTGAAGATCTCGAACCAGTGGTCGAATCCCCGATCAGCATTCAGCCGGGCAATTGGCTTGGCCAATATCACCTCTAGCCGGGTTAGGAACTCGTAGGTCTCGGGAAGTTCGGCGCCGGTGTCGCAGAAGAAGTACTCCATCTCAGGCACCCGGTCCTTCAGGTACACCGCCAATGCACTGGAGTCCTTGCCTCCCGAGATGCCGCAGATATGCCGGATTTCCTCAGGCAATTTGTGCCTCCTCTACTTGCTGAAGCTCAGCTTCAGTTGTGCCCGCACCTTCCTCGGACCTTCCTGTCGACAGCATCCGCTCACCTAGCAGTGCAAGAAGTGCGTGATCAGCACGCCGCTGGGAACCGGTCACTTCCGAGAGCTTGTCAAGAGCGTCATCGAGGACCTGCTCAAGCATCTGACGACTGCTTTGGTCGATTCCAACAAGGCGAGCCAGTTCTGAGCCGTCAGCTTGGGTGACCGTCACACGTAGAGCATCGAATGGGCCACCTCCGTCAGCTCTGCGTTCTGCGTGAAGGGCCACTAGCCGGTGGAAGGCGGCAATGTGCTCGGGCATTACACGTTGGAATCGCGCCAAGTCATCATCGGTCCATTCGGCGGGAGCCTTTTCGGTTACCACCATCGCAATTGCCTTTATCCAATCGATGTCGTTGTGGAGGCTCTCGTTGGCGAGAGCAAAGACAAACGCCCGAACATTCGGATCGAGCACTTCGTTCTCTAGAGCAGCGGCTTGCCCGACGACTGCGGTGCGGGAGCTCTCACAACACTCCTCAAGAAGCAGGTCGTATAAGTCACCGAGGAGATTGCCAAAGCAACCGGTGAGATCCTCAAGAGCCTTGCCGACACTGTCTGCGTAGTCTCGCGCCTTCGTGTATGTCTTGGTGTTTGCAGGCACCGGCCTGAATCCGAGTGCTTTTGGTAGAGCAGTGAACAGGAGTTCATCCGGCTCAACTGCGGTGACAAGTGCTTCCCGTGCCTTTGTGGCGGTTTCCGGGAGGTTCCCAGTCCGAAGTGTGTAGTTGTCGAGTCCGTTAACTTGGGAAACGAGATGGCCGACTATGGCAAGAACGTTGGCAACTCGGTGTTGGCGGAACGATGGGCGAACTTCCAGCCGAGCTGCCAATTCGTCAATGACTTGCCGCCGCGCCCCTGTTGTGTTTGCAAAATGCTTGAATTCGAAGTGACTGGGGTTACGCACCATTCGTTCTGAGAGCTCTGGACTAAGCAGCGGCTTGAACGTTCCGTGCTCGTAGATGGCCACATCGTCCGCGAATGCAAGCAAGCCGGCGGTTGCAACCACCGGAATCACTGCTGCCTTCATCCCTATCGGTGGGGACATGAGCGCCGCGTACAGATCGTTGAGATTTACGCGCCGTTTTCTAGAGCGCCTGAATTCATCCTCCATGGTCTTCCACGCCGGCAGCAGTGAGGGATCCTTGGGTCTGCTGAAAGCTGAAGCGTCATTCTGCGAATCGACCTGGTGTATGCCAGTTCGCTCGAGAACGGCCCGATACATCGCGACCTCTGGCCCATAGCCCTCAAATCCGAGATCGACTTCACTAGCGCGTTCGATCATCCCGGTCAGCAGCATGCCCCGCGCCTTTGCCCCTTGTGAGGTGAGTGCAGTGCGATTGATCATCTCATTTCCGACCCGCGGTGCTGACTGGTACGTCCTATCGGCGGCTGCCGACAGCGCTGCGGTCCCGCGACCACTAGTCAGAGGTTCTGCTCCGTCTTCCGTCAGAAGGAACCAAGCACAATTCTGCGGATCGAAAGTTGAGATGAAGGCTTCGTGAAAAAGCGTTTCAGCTTGCGCGAGCTGTTCCCCGAGCTCGCTGCGAACTACCCAGTCATTGATCACTTCGGGCAGTTCGAGAGCCTGGTGGATTGCAGCAAGATTCCGCGCTGACGTGTCCAAAGCCGTAAGGGATGTGGGAAGCGCAGCGACAATCGGCTTGCTCAATCCGGCTTCGGCGATGGCCGGACAACGGGATTCAGAATCGACTAGAAGCAACAACTCGCCATCAACCTCCGAGAATGGGCTGAGTGGCTTAACGACCTCCGATGTTGTTGCGTAGCGGCGGCCAAAGACGCGAAGCGTGTCGTGCTCAGCGGAGTGGCGGGCTGCTATCACCGGAGTGGGAGAATCGAAGCGCGAAAGAACCTCGATTAGGGGGAGCTTTGCCAGGGTCGCTGAGGCACCTTCAACGAGTGTGCGGACGTCCAGATCGCTTCCTTGCCATATTCGGTATTCGTCAGCGAAAGAGCGGTATGTGATGAGACCGCGCTGTTCTAGTTTCCGGAGTGTTGTCGTTGGTCGCTTCGCAACCTGTCCCAGAAGAGTCTTTGAAGCTCGTATCGTTCCCGAAGCTCCGACCAGATTCAGAATGGCGATTGACTTCGCCAAGGTCCATTCCTGTGCACTGAGGCCGTGCGCATCCCGCAGGCAAGTGGCGATTTCTCTCCACCGGCTCCCGTTAACGCCGGGAGATCCAGCAATTTCTCCTTCAATGAAGTAGTCGTATACCTCAGACAGCCCTAAGACGGGGAGTGGCTCCGTGTCGGCAAGTTCCTGTCGTGCAAGAACAGCTGGAACTGCTGCGGCATCGCTTCCTGCAAGGAAAGAGAAGAGCGTTCGTTCGTTCTGCCCATACCGGCTGCACAACTCAGGAAGGATGGCCGCGGCGAGCGGGTGGAGCGGAAAGCAATCGGCGACAGCGTCCCTAGTGGACAGGTCCTCAAGACCCAGCTTTCCCATGGCCGTTGCCATGCCTGAAGCCCAGGAGTCGATCCGTTCACAAAGCGAGTCGTCAACTTCAAAGACGGTTTCGATCAGGGCTCGCGTCTCCGCTGGTGAATCCGCGAAGGGCACATCTTCGAATCGTCCTTGTACTTTGGCCCACTCACGATGTTCCAAGTTTCCAGCTGTTGCGAAGTAGTCCTCGAACGACAGATGTTGCAGAGTCAAGGTGAAAATTGGGATTTCACTTCCCTGCCCGGCCTCCGCGAGTTGCTGAAGGAGATAAGGGTCGGAATCGACCGAGCTGCTGATTGCCTCAAGGTTCTTCCCAAACTCGTCGATCACGATGAGGAGGGGTGCTGATTCAGCAAGGCACCGAGCGACAGCAAGGAGCGCTGCGGGAGATGGTCCAGTCCGACGAGGATCGTCAGAGGATTGGTCGGACAGGGCATCTGTGAGTGCCTGTGCGGCCTTGAACTTTGTGCGGGGTGGGATCCTGCCAAATCGGCGTATGACGGCCGAGTGAAGAGCTCGTAGGACTGTGTGGCTAATCGGCTCCCGGCTCGCTGTTGCTACTGCAAGACAAAAGCCCGACTGGCCTGTGCCATGAAGTTTGTGGGCATTGAGGATCTTCGCTCTTAGATCGGGGGAAGCAGATCCAATGAGGTCTAGAGCCTTGTCGCGTACTTCCCCTTCTTCGCCGAATGCTCCATCAATCAGAAGAGCTAGCGAGGACTTTCCTGATCCATACGGTCCGGTGATTGACCACGCCCCACCCGCTGTGCTGCTTGTAGCTCGGGTGGCGAGACGATCTACTACATCTACAGCCCGTGCGGTAACGATGTAGCCGTCAAGGGGGTCGACGGAGGACACATCGCGCTCGAGATTCGCCGAGCGGGCGAAGCGCGCTGAGACAGACACAAGGTCGGCGAGAGTGGTCATGCAATTGCCTCCGTCCGATGCCGGGCACTGGCTTCGCGGAGCCTTGACATTGCTGGTGATTGCTCAAGCAGCAAATCTCGATCCACTGGTTCGTCACCGTCAGGACCGATGGCTGGAGCCTCGGGCTTCGTTTCGTAGTAGTCATTGAGGACAGCAACCGCAATCTCGGCAGCAGCGGTCTTCCATGCGACTTGTTGGGCGCCGGTAGTTGCCAGCAACTCCATCGAAGGTTGTTTCTTTGCGATCCGGTCCAGGGCGACATGGAGGTCCTGCTCGCCAAGTCTGAAGGCTCGGCCTGGACTGCCTGGCTCGTTAGCGAGGTGTGCCAGGGTGATCGTCCGCCCGCCTTGCCGGCAGCGAGACAGATAGTCCAGCACGGCAAAGGCCACGATCTCATCAGGCAATGTCGGTTTGGGTCCTAGTACAAATCGGTGATTGCCAGTGGCGGCAGAGTGGACGATTAGCCCAAGTTCGCGCATTGGACAGTCAAGTAGATCGTCGAAGCTCGTTCGTGAGGTTCGTACCGCAGGTGCGTAGGTGCGGAGGAGTGCAGAGACGTCCTTCTCGATCGCTGTGTGGTGAGGCATCGGCCATGCTCCGGCCGCCTCGATCTGGGCAGTTATGGCTCCAGCCAGCATGTCATCGTCGAAGTTGACGGCGTGCAGCTCATTGAAGGCAAGCCACCAGACAGGCAACAGAGATGGAGGGGCGAGAAGCATCCAGTGAAGGAGCCACACTGTCCCGGGGTCTTCCATGTAGGGGTCCCACCCATCTGGCCCGAAGAGGCTGTGGCCGAATCGGGTGGGAATCATGTCAGGGGAGCGCTTGTTGACTGATTCGGGATCCGAAGTGATGATCTTGGCCGCTAGGCCCCAGAACTTGATCGAGCGGACCATGTTCTTTCCGACGCCGATTGCAACCGGAGCGTCATCGGCTGTGAACCCACGTTCATTCGCTGCTGCTGTGGCGTATGCCTTGCGGAACCATCCATAGCGGGGATGAAACGTCTCATGTCTGGCAAATACACCTTCAGCGGCATCGGCAAGCCTCATCGGTCATCGCTTCCGGTCATTGCACGGACGTACTCCACTGCTTTCACGGCCTGTCGAATGGCGGTCTCTATCTCGGCCTCGGTAGTGAACCGACCCAAGCTGAAGCGGACCGATTCGAATGCCTCGTCTCGTGAGAGCCCCATGGCCAAGAGAACTTGGGAGGGCTCAATGGAGCCCGAACTGCACGCAGAACCGGTCGAAATCGCTACCGGGTCCATGTTGAACACCACCGCCTCTGCATCAGCCCCTTCGAATCGCACACTTGCTGTGTTGGGGAGACGTCTGTTCGGGTCTCCGTTCTCGTGGACTCCAGCGAGCTCTGAGCGCAAACCATCCACTAGCCGATCCCTTAGTGCTCTTACCCTGGCTGATTCGGAGTCTCGTTCTTCTACGACCAGGTTGGCCGCAGCTCCGAGACCCACGATTCCGGCTACGTTCAACGAACCTGACCTCAGGCCTCGTTCATGCCCTCCTCCATGGGTCACGGGCCGAAGTTGAGGTAGCGATTGGCGTGTGCCGACCAGTGCACCCACTCCTCCCGGGCCGCAGATCTTGTGGCCGCTCATCGACAAGAAGCCAATAGGGGTGTCGCTCACCGAACATGGAAGTCGACCCACCATCTGGGTGGCATCACAGTGAAACACTGCCCCTATGGCTTGCACTTGTTGCGCCACCTCCTCAATCGGATTCAGAACACCGGTTTCGCTGTTGGCGGCCATCACCGAAACAGCCAAGACGTCCGGTCCTAGCAGCGAATCGAGCTCATCTAGGTCTATATGTCCACCCGGGGTAACCCCGACTACATCCACCTTTGCCTTACCTTGCTTATGCAGCCATTGGGCCGGTTCGCGTACCGAGGCATGCTCTACAGCCGAGACCACGATCCTGTTCCGCTCAGCAGGCGCGCCTTCAGCCAGTCCGATCAGTGCCAAGTTATTGGCTTCGGTGGCCCCAGCGCAGAAAATAACCCCTGATGGGGAGGCATCAGCGAGGGTGGCAACGCGTTCGCGTGCATCTTCCACTGCTGCTGCTTGTCGTTGACCGAAGCGATGAACTGAAGCAGCGTTGCCTACTCCGCTTGTTAAAGCAGGCATCATGGCATCGGCCACTCGTGGGTCGAGTGGTGCAGACCCGTTGTAGTCGAGGTAAACCTCGTGCACGCCATCTCCTAAGGGGCTGATTAGGGAATTACACCGCTGTCATTGACGGTAGTCCCGCTGACTCCCTAGATGATGGACATTGCCTATGACAGTTTCTCCAAAACCCCAGGCCGCCGCAGGGTGGCTGGCACAAATTGTGCCAACCGTCCCCTGGGCGGATTCGGTGCTGGTTGGGGTTAGATGGTGAGGCGCTTGCTGCGGCGGGACAGGCTGGCCAGGAGGAGGCCAGCTAGGACGAGGGTGGCGGCGATGATGAAGAGCAGGCGGCTTTCCGCGCCGGTGGCGGGGAGTTCTTCGCCGGTCATGTCGTCCATGTCGTCAGCCATTCCATCGTCCATGTCATCGTCCATGTCGTCGGCCATGTCGTCCATGTCCGCGGCTACTGCCGTGATGCGGCCTTCGCCGCCTTCGGGGTAATCGACAGCAGTGATGGTGCCGCCGAGGCCGTCGGCGATGTAGGCGGCCAGGGACTGCTGGTCGGTCAGGCCCAGGTGGGTGCGGGTGCCGTCGCCAAACAGGTACTGGTCGCCGCCGTTGGCCAGGAAGTTGAGGGTGACCAAGGCGATGGTTGGGGCGCCATCCACCACGGCTCCGTCGCTCACGATGGCGGTGCCGTCGTCCAGGGTGATTGACTGCACTCGGGAGCCCTCGGTGGTGACGGTGTCGTCTTCGCCGATCTCCTGGGGAGTGCCAGCGGGGTCGTAGACCAGGGTCATGCCCGCGATCTGGGCGAAGCGGCCGCTGGAGCTCTCCACCCTTGACACGGCGTTCTCGAAGATCACCTTCATCTGGGCGGGCGACACGTCTTCGATCACGGTTACGAAGTTGCCGAACGGGGAGATGTTGAAGGTCTCCAGCTCGCTGATCGGGCCCACCGGGATCACCGAGTCGTTGCGGATGCCGCCACCATTTTGGAGGGCGACCACCGGCTCGGGCACGCCGAAGTCGTCGGCCAGCCGCTGTCCATTCCACAGCAGGGCGTCGGCCAGCAGGTTGCCTTGATTGGTCTCGTGGGTGCGGATGCCGGGCGAGCGTCGTCCGTCTAGGGGCACCTCGGTGTTGCCCACCGGGGAGGCGGCCAGTTCTTCGAGCGCCGCGGCCACCGGCTCGGTCACCTGCGTTACCACGTCGGGGTGGGGCTCCACAGCGTCGGGCTCGTCCCCGCCGGCCACCCGTCGCAGGCCGCTGGCCTCGTCGATGGCGGTCACGTTGCCGTCGGCGTCGACAGTCAAGATCAGCTGGCCAACGTAGGTGTAGTCGCCCGGTGTGGTCACGATCGGGACGCTGTTGCCGTCGGCCAGGGTGGCGGTGAGCGGGTAGGGGCCGTAGGGATCGCCGTCGCCGGGCAGCAGCACGGTGGTGTCGCCAGCCAATAGCGCCCCGCTGCCACCGGCCACGATGGCGTCCACGCCGGTGAGCTCAGCGGCCAGATCGGTCTCGCCGCTCAAGGCCTGCAAGTGGGTGGACAGCACGATGATGTCCACGCCGTCGCCGGTGAGCCGGTCAATCTCAGCCTGCACGATCTCGGCCACGTTCGACATCACCGCCACGTTTCGGGGACTGGAGATGTAGGAGAGCTCCGGGGTGGTGGCGCCGATGATGCCGATGCTCCGACCCTGCTTCTCCACCACTGCCGACGGGGCGATACGGCCCTCATCGACCAGCGCAGCCAGGGCCGGTTCGCCGGAGAAGTCCAGGTTGGCGCTGATGAACGGCGCAGTAGTCGTCTCGGTGATGAACCGGGCCAACAGGTCGGGGCCCAAGTCGAACTCGTGGTTGCCGATGGTCAAGGCGTCGTAGCCGATGAGGTTGAGGGCCAGGGCGTCGTAGAACGGGCTGTCGTCGCCGAGGCTCACCGACAGCTCGGGGCCGCTCAAGAAGTTGTCGCCCGAGGAGATGGTGATCACCGCCGCGCCGTCATCGGCGGCCTGGGACCGAAGCTGGTGTACCAGGGAGGCGAAGCGGGCCACGCCGCCGTAATCGGGCAGATCCGACGACGCCTGCACCAACTGCGACTCACCGTCGTTGTGGTGCAGGATCACCAGTTGCAGTTCGCCGCTGTCACCGGCTGCATCACCGTCGTCTTGCGCATTGGCCGCCACTGCGCCCAGCAGCGCGGTGACCAGTCCCAGGGTGATCAATGCCCACACGATCCGTCGAATGCTCACTGGTTGTCTCCTTCGCGCTCGTACTGGAGTTGTGTTTAGGGGTTGATGACTTCGGGTGCCCAGTTGGACTCGAATCCAATGCCCGACAGCCAGGTCTCCACCAGCTTTCCGTTCTCGGCTCGGAAGGCTTGCACCCAGTCCCATTGGTTGCCGTCCACCTTCCAGCTGCCGATGGCTACCACGTGGTCGTCCTCGGCGATGAGCCGGTAGCGCATGTCGGTGAACTCGGCCTGGCTGCACAGCGCGGCCACCTGCTGCTGGTACTCCTCGGCGGTCACCGAGCGGCTGCCCCCCATCTCGTGGCGCACATACACCGGTCCGGCCAGCTCCGGCACTAAGTCCGGATTCTGCGCCCCCCACATCTCGTCGTACCACCGCCGCAGCACGGCCTTGGTTTCCTCAGCGGTATTGGTGTCACCCATGGCCTGAACCTACGGCAGCAGTACGGCAAGTGCCGCGTCGAAAGCTGATGGCCAGTACCGTCGCAGCGTGAGCGACGTCGCCCCTTCCTCTGTCACAGGGGTGTTCGCGTCGCTATCCAACCGGGCCTACGCGATGTTGTGGTGGTCGGGATTGGTGGCGTTCTTCGCCGTCGGGATGCAGATACTGGCTCGGGGCTGGCTTGCCATCGAGCTCACCGACAGCAACTCCAGTTTCGCTTTGGTGCTGTTGGCCTTCGGCATCGGCATGGTCACCGTCACCCCATTCGGAGGCGTGGCCGCCGACCGGTTCTCCCGCCGAGCGCTCATCCTTGGATCCCACTTCTCTCTCACCGTGAGCGCTCTTTGGCTCGGGATCATGATGGTGCTGAGCCTGGAGCAGTTCTGGATGCTCTTGGTGGCGTCGGTCATCCAGGGGGCGTCGTTCGCCTTCATGGGACCGGCCCGAATGGCCATGACCGGCGAGGTGGTGGAGCGGGAGCTGCTGTCCAATGCCATCTCCCTCACCCAGCTGACCGTGGCCAGTACCCAGACGATCGGGCCGTTCGCTGCCGGGCTTCTGGCCGACGCGCCCGGTTTTGGGCTGGCCGGGGTGTACTTGCTGAGCGCGGGTCTCACCGCAGTGGGAACGGTCCCGGTGTTGCTGCTGCCGACGTCGCGTCCCGAACAGCGCGAGGCCGTCAGCCCCCTGGAGGAGATTGCCGAGGGGGTGTCCTACGTGGCCCGAAGCCCTTACTTGCGGGTGGTGGTGATTTCCACCGCGCTCATGTTGCTGGTGGCTATGCCGTATCTGGCGTTTTTGCCCAAGTACACCGAGAGTGTGTTCGGCGTGGGCGTGCTGTGGCTGGGCATCCTCCAGGGGGCCAACGCCCTCGGCGGCACTGTCTCCGCGCTCCAAGTGGCCCGAATGCGGGACAACGCCCAGCTTTGGCGACTGCGAGTCGCCTGCTTGGCTGTGGTGGCCGCTGGAGTGGCTGCGTTGGCCGTCACGCCCAATCATCTGGCTGCGCTGCCGGTGCTGTTTGTGCTGGGCGGCGCGGCCACCACGTTCCAGACCACCAATATGTCGATGTCGCTGCTGTTGGCCGAGCCGGTCTATCACGGCCGAGTGCAGAGCCTGGTCATGATCTCCTTCAGCGCCCAGAGCTTGATCGCCTACCCGCTCGGCGCCCTGGCCGACCAGATCGGGCTGCGAGAGATGCACGCGTACATGGCCGTGGCCACGGTGCTCGTCCTGGTGTGGTCGGTGGTCGCCGGCCGCCGAGCCCGCCGCCAGACGGAAGCGGCTAGAGCCGAAACCCAGGTGGCCAGAAGCTAGAGCCCTCCGTCAGAGCCCGGCCCTAGGCCCGGGCGCTGACCAGCCAGGCGGCGGCGCCCATGGTGATGCCGTCGGTGGTGCGGCGGCGCTCGACCATGGCCCCGAGGGCGGCTTTGACCCGGTCGATCACATGCACTTCGGCGTTCTCGGGGATGGCTGTGCCGGGCAGCAGGTCCATGTAGTAGCGGACCAGCTCATCAGTGGTGCCGCCACCGATGTTCACCGGCAGGTCGTGGGGAGTGATGTCGATGTCCACCAGCCCGGCTCCGGTGAGGATCGAGCTGATCCGATCGACCGAGGCCAGCGAGAACGGTCCAGGGGCATCGGGATCCATTGGATCGGGCGGGCCCAGCACCTCGGCTACCGCCCGGCCCGGTTCGGTAACCCAGGAGTTCTCCTCGGGCGACCGCCAGCAAACGAAGGTCAACCGTCCGCCGGGCCGCAGTGACCTGCGTAGGTTGGTGAAACCGGCCACCGGCTCGGCGAAGAACATGATCCCCATGCGAGAGAAGGCGGCGTCGAAGTGCCGGGGCTCGAATTGGTGAGAACCGGCGTCGGCTACCACGAATGTGGTGTTGTCCAAACCGGCGTCGGCGGCCCGTTTGCGGGCGTCGTCCAGCATGGGTGCCGAAACGTCCACCCCGGTCACGTGTCCTCCGCCTCCCACCAGTTGGGCCAATTCCAGGCTGGTGGTCCCGGTGCCGCAGCCGACGTCCAGCACGTGTTCGCCAGGGTCGGGATGCAGCCGGGCGATGGCCGCCTCTCCCAGAGGGGCCAGCATGCCGTCCAGCCTCTCCCGATGCTCGATCCACACCGGTCCTCGGTCGTTCCAGTAGGTGCGGAGCGCGTCGGCAACGTCGACCATCTCCCCAGTCTGCCAGAACGGTCGGGCGAAAAGGGAGGCTGAAACCGCTGTGGCGAGTTGGTCTGCGCCCTTCCGGCCCAGCCGGGCTACAGTCCCCGGCGGTGAAACCTGCTCCTTTTGAATACCACGCTCCCGAGGCGGTGGCCGACGTGGTCAGCCTTCTCGCCGAGCACGGCGACGATGCCAAGCCACTGGCTGGAGGCCAGAGTCTGGTGCCCATGCTGGCCATGCGACTCACCCGCTTCGAACACATCGTGGACTTGAACCGGGTGGACGAGCTGTTCGGCGTGGAGTCCGACAACGGCGGAGTCCGAATCGGGGCTATGACCCGACAGGCGGCCGTGGAGACCGATGCAGCCGTGGCCGAACGGGTGCCGCTGCTGCACTTGGCCACTCCCCACATCGGCCACTTCCAGATCCGCAACCGGGGCACCATTGGCGGCTCGGTGGCTCACGCCGACCCGGCGTCGGAGTACCCCGCGGTGATGCTGGCACTGGACGGCACCGCCGAGATCGCCTCGGCATCGGGGACCCGTGAGGTGCCAGCAGCCGAGTTCTTCGAGTCCACCTTCATGACTGCGGTGGCCTCCGACGAGCTGTTGACCGCTCTGCGATTCCCAGCCTGGGACCAGCCGGCCGGATTCGCTTTCGACGAGATCGCCCGGCGCAGCGGCGACTTTGCGCTGGCCGGCGCCGCGGTGGGCATCGGCACCGACGCGGAGGGGCGCATCAACCGAGCTGCGGTGGGAATGCTGGGTGTCGGGGCTATCCCGCTTCGGGCATCGTCGGTGGAGGCGGCGCTTATGGGGCTGGCCGCGGCCGACGCCGACCCCGCAGAGATCGGGCGTCTGGCCGCCGATGACATGGACCCGATCGGCGATGTCCACGCCAGTGCGGAATACCGCCGCCGGGCCGGCTCCACCTTGGTAGGCCGAGTCCTGGCCGATGCTCTGGCCCAGGTGACAACGGAGGATGGCAATGGCTGATCAAATCCCCCTCTCCATGACCGTCAACGGCCGAACCCGACGAGGGACGGGCGAGCCCCGGCTGACGCTGGCCGACTTCTTGCGGGAGCAGGCCCAGTGCACCGGCGTTCATCTGGGCTGTGAGCACGGCGTGTGCGGCTCGTGCACCGTGTTGATGGACGGCGAGGCCGTGCGGTCCTGTCTGCTGTTCGCGGTGCAGGCCGAAGGCGCCGATATCACCACCGTGGAGGGGCTTGCCCCCGACGACGAGACACTGCACCCGGTGCAAGAGGCCTTCCGCGACTGCCACGGCCTCCAGTGCGGGTTCTGCACCCCTGGCTTCGTGGTGTCGGTGGCCGCTTTCTTGGAGGCCAATCCCGATCCGTCCGACGCTGAGATCCGCCACGGGATTGCCGGCAACCTCTGCCGCTGCACCGGCTACCAGGGCATCGTGGCCGCCACCCGCCAAGCCGCCGCCGTCATGAGGGGAGGGGAGTAATGGCCAGCACAGCAGCCGCCGCCCGTTACGTCGGCCAGTCGGTAAAGCGACTGGAGGATCCCCGCCTGGTCACCGGCCATGGCCGGTATGTGGACGACATCATGCTGCCCGGCATGCTCCACGTAGCCTTCGGGCGCAGCGACCTGGCCCGGGCGACCATCACCCATCTCGACACCTCGGCGGCTGAGGCCCTCGACGGCGTCCACGCGGTGTTCACCGGTGTCGACCTCAACTCCTACAACGACTCTCTGCGGGCGTCGCTGCACCCGCCCGAGTCGCCCGCGCCCCCGGCGAACATGCTGGCCGACGGCGACGTGCGTTTCGTGGGCGACCCCTATGTGATGGTGGTGGCCGAGAGCCGCTACATCGCTGAGGACGCCCTCGACCTAGTGGAGGCGGAGTTCGAGCCGCTTGATCCGGTGGTGGACTACGAGACCGCGGCCGAATCCGACAATCACGTCCATCCCGAACTGGGCGGCAACCTGGCCCACGACCTGCCGGTGCCCAATCCGGCTCAGCAGGAGGCCTTCGAAAGCGCCGCCCACATCATCACCGAGACCTGGCACCAGCACCGCCAAACCAACGTCCCCATGGAGACCCGGGGCATCGTCGCCTCCTGGCAGCCCCACGCTGGGGTGATGGAGGTGTGGGCCTCCACCCAAAGCCCCCACGAGATGCAGTTGGTCGGAGCCCGGGTGCTGGGCATCGGCGAGCACAAGATGGTGGTTCACTTCGGTGACGTGGGCGGCGGCTTCGGCCAGAAGATGTTCTTGGGCCGAGAGGACATGGCAGTGCTGGTGGCGGCCAAGCTCTTGGCTGCCCCGCTGAAGTGGATCGAAGACCGCCGGGAGAACCTGCTGGCCTCCAACCACGCCCGCATCGAGCAGATGACTGTGTCCATGGCGGTGGACGAGGACGGCAATTTCTTGGCCGCCGACTTGGACCAGCTCGAAGACGACGGCGCCTACCCGCTGGGCGGTCCGGCCACCCCGGGCGCCATGGCCACCATGCTCTATCCCGGCCCGTACCGGATGGGGCCGGTGAGCTGGCGGGCCCGCACGGTGTACACCAACACCTGCGGCCGGGGGGCCTACCGGGGCCCGTGGCAGATGGAGAGCGTGGCCCGGGAGCAGATGATCGACCGGGTGGCCCGGGAGATCGGCATGGATCCCCTAGAGCTGCGCCGCCGCAACGTGTTGAAGCCCGACGACCTGCCCTACCAGGTGTCCACCGGCCTCTTCTTCGAGACCACCATCTCGCCGGACCAGACCCTGGAGCAGGCCGCCGAGATGATCGGCTACGACGACTTCCGGGCCGAGCAGGCCAAGGCCCGCGAACAGGGCCGCTATCTCGGCCTGGGCATGGCCCTGTACATCGAGCCCACTTCAATGGGCATGGGTCCTCTGGGCACCGAGTCGGCCATGTTACGGGTGGAGGTGGACGGCCACGTCAACGTGTTCATGGGCACCGGCTCGCACGGCCAGAGCCTGGAGACCACCATCGCCCAGCTTGTGGCCGACGAGCTGGGGGTGCGCCCCGAAGACGTCACCTTGCACCAGGGCCACGGCTCCGGATACGGGTTCGGCACCGGCGGCAGCCGCTCAGCGGTCATCGCCGGAAGCGCGGCCCGGGCCGCGGCGTCGGGAGTGCGGGACAAGGTGGTGGCCATTGCCGCCCACCTGATGGAGGCCTCGGCTGATGACCTGGAGGTGGCCGACGGGGTGATCTCGGTCAAGGGCACGCCAGCGGCCTCGATGACGATGGCCCAGGTTGCGGCCACCGCCTACCAGAACTCCGATGCACTGCCGCCGGGGACTGAGGCCGGCCTCGAACACACTGCCCGCTACAAGGCCCCGCCCTCCACCCACTCCAACGCCTGCCACATCTGCACTTGCGAGCTGGATCCCGACACCGGCAAGGTCACGCTGCTGCGCTATGTGGTGAGCGAGGACTGCGGGGTGCTGATCAATCCGATGGTGGTCGACGGCCAGATCGCCGGGGGAGTGGTGCAGGGTATCGGCGGCGTGCTCTACGAGCACTGCGTCTACGACGAAAGCGGCAATCCGCTGGCGTCCACCTTCCTCGACTATCTGGTGCCCACCGCAGCCGAAGTGCCCGATCTGGAGACCGGCCACGTGGTAGTCCCCTCAGACACCCCCGGCGGGCACAAGGGAACCGGTGAGGGCGGCGCCATCGGGGCGCCTCCGGCGGTGTTCAACGCGGTGGCCGATGCACTGGCCCCATTCGGGGTCTATCCCAACCGCCAGCCGCTCGACCCCAATGCGGTACTCGGCCTGATCGCCTCGGCTTCCGATTAGCTCTTCACCCCCTGTCTCGGGGTCCGGCGCAGCCGGCGCGGCGTCGGCTAGGGCCGGGATGGGCCTGGGAATGTGGTCGGCCGTTGTCGGCGTATTCTTGTTCAGCTGGGGGCCGGTGTTCGTCCGCGACAACGAGTTCGGCGCGCTGCCGTTCGCGTTCTGGCGGTTGGTCGGGGCGGCGGCCTGGGCGGTGGCCGCGCTGTACCTGCGGGGCGGGCGGCTGGATCGCCGAGTGCTGCGCCACTCCCTGGCCGGGGGACTGGTGTTCACCGTCAACGCGGCTACCTTCTTCACTGCCATCAAGACCACCGCGGTGGCCAACGCCATGGTCGTCGGCGCCACCGCCCCCATCTTCCTGCTGTGGGCGGCCAGCCGGGTCTTCCAGGAGCGGATCAGCTTTCGGGTAGTCCTGGCCACTCCCATCGCGGTCGCCGGGATGATCTTGATGCTGGTTGGTCGCTCCGGCGGCAGCGGCGATGCATCGCTGACCGGCGATGTCCTGGCGGTGGTGGCCATGTTCGCGTTCGCCGGCTATTTGGTGGCGTCTCGCATCGCTCGGAATCACCTGAGCGCGTTGGAGTACCAGGCCGGATGGTCCACCATCGCCGCCGGGCTCATGCTGCCCATCTCGCTGTTGTCGTTCGACCCACTGGTGATCGCTGACGGCTGGAGCTGGGGGGTGGCTGCCACCATGGCGGTGACCGCCGGCCTGGCCCACCTGCTGTTCAACTACAGCCACAGGTATGTGCCCATGCGGGCCCTCTCGCTGCTGAACATGGCTGCACCGGGCCTGGCCGTGGTATGGGCCTGGTTCTTGTTCGACGAGCAGCTCGGCGGGTTGCAGTGGCTGGGTATTCCCCTCGTGGTGATTTCGGTGCTGGCCGTCGTATTGGATGAGTGAGAAGGGCGAATTTCCCCCCTAGCCAGCCAATTGGATGAGTGAGCCAGCCTGCTTACAAGGTAAAATCTCAGGTCGATCCGGGGTAGCTCAACCGGCAGAGCAAGCGGCTGTTAACCGCTAGGTTGTGAGTTCGAGTCTCACCCCCGGAGCCAAACCAGCGCCAGTGCGGGAGGTCCGCCCAATAGGCTGTCGGCGGGCCCGTAGCTCAGTGGTCAGAGCAGGCGACTCATAATCGCTCGGTCGCGGGTTCGATCCCCGCCGGGCCCACTTAGACCAGAACCTGCTCGGACCCCTGTGCCTCGCCCGCCGTGGCCGGCCCGGGTTCTTGAGCGGCGCACGTGCCCCCTTCGATCGGGTCGGTGCTCTGCTTGTCGGGTTGCTCCTGCCAGCGTCGAGTGAGCCAGCCCAGGCGGTGGGCGACGTACAGGCCGATCATCGCCAAGGCAATGCCCACGAACCCGTCAATAACCCAGTGGTTGCCGGTGAGCACCACCGCGATCGACATCAGCAGGGGGGAGGCCACCGCGAAGATGCGCACCGGAATCGATCGCACAGTACGGAACAGGATCACGCAGGCCAGAACGTTCCATCCCACGTGGAAGCTGGGCAGCGCGGCGTACTTGTTCACCACCGACGGGGGCTGGAGGTATTTGTAGGAGGTGGACAGCTCGGTGACCGTGTCGGTGAAGCCATCGAAGAACCGGGGAGGAGCTACCGGGAAGAAGGCGAAGAACACCAGGCCCAGAGCACCGGACACGATCATGGCGTTGCGCATCAGCGTGTAGCGGCTCCGGTTGTAGTGGTACAGCAGCAGCAGAGCGCCGATGATCACCGGCCAGTGCAGCCAGATGTATACCCAGTTGAAAAAGGTGACCAGCCAGTGGTAGTCGAGCACGGCCGACTGAGACCAAGCCTCCAAGTCCAACCCCAGAGTTGACTCGAATGTCAGCAGGTCATAGGCGTTCTTGAATGCGGCGACCTCAGCCCCTTTGGTGGCCATTCGCACACCGAAGTAGATGAGCGCGGCCACCGTCACTATCAGCACTTGTCCGGGGAAATTGCGCCAGCTGCGCGCGTTGCCGTCGATTTCCGGCGCAACGATGAGCTTGAGCTGACGAACCATGGGTAATCAATGTTACCGATTCGTTACCGAAAATTTCCACCGGTTCAATTGGAGGCCCTGATTGGCTCTAGTGGTGTTTTGAATGCACCCAGATGTGCTCAGATGTCGCCCAGCCACGCCGGTGCCCGGTCCAACAGGAATTCGCTGATCTCGGCCACTTTGGGCATAACGCCGCCGAGGCACTCGTGGCCGGTGAACATGCCGCTGATCGACACCTCCACCCGCGCTGAGATGGTGACGCTCCGCTCCGGAGCGTCGGTGACCGCGGCATAGGCGTCGATGGCCGAAACGTCCAGGGGCAGCTCCATGCCGCCGATTCCGGCCAGTTCAGTGGCCAACAGCAGCAGGTCGGGTCCATCGGGTAGCGGCGGCAGGCTCCAAGACACCACCAGGGGCAGTTTGAAATCATCCGAGGGATCCTCCCCTTCGGGCAGCTCCATCAGATGGTCCTCGAAACTCAGCATCACCCGGGGATCCACTTCCAGGGTGATGTGCACGTCCAGCGGGCCGCCACAGGCAACTGCGGGGTGCAGGTCCACCTCCCACGCCTGGCGCATGGAGTAGGTCTCCACGAAATGGCGATCATCGTGGACATGGAAGCCGTGATCAGCGGCATGGTCCTTGAGATCGGCGACGAAGGTTGCGATATCGACGACAGCCAAGAGTTCCACACTGCCACGCAATGACTCATCATCGCTACCTGTTAGCGGTAGTTTCACCCCGGTGGACAATGACCGAATTCTGACGGTCTTCGACCAGGCTGCGGCCCGGGTGGCCGAAGCCGTGGCCCGGATCGACGAAGGGCGGCTCACCGGGGTCCGGGAAGGTCAGTACAACTTTGATGTAGCGGCCGACGACGCGGCCTGCGAAGTTCTCTTGGAGGCCGGCTTCGGGGTGTACAGCGAGGAGTCGGGATTGCACAACCCCGAGCGGGAGATGGTGGTGGTGCTCGATCCGGTGGACGGGTCCACCAATGCGGCCCGAGGCCTGCCGTGGTTCTCCACGAGCTTTTGCGCGGTTGACTCAGAGGGTATGCGGGCCGCGCTGGTGCTCAACCTGGAGAGCAACAAGGCCTACCGGGCCGTGAGAGGAGGGGGGGCCACCGTCGACGGCCGACCACTTGCCCCGCCGACTGGGGGCGACCGCGGTCGGGGATCAGGGCCGTCGGAACAGCAGAGTCTGGGGGAGGCCACGGTGGGGCTGACCTATATTCCTCCCCGTCATCTGGGGTGGAGGCAATACCGAGTACTGGGGTCAATCGCCCTGGACATGTGCGCGGTGGCCGAAGGGGTGCTCGACGCCTACATCGACTGCACCAATGAGGGGCACTCCACCTGGGACTATCTAGGGGCCGCATTGGTATGTGCCGAGGCCGGGGTGGCCATGGGCGAGGCTTGGGGGCGACCCCTTTTGCCCGAAGATCTGACAAAGCGGCGCTATCCGGTGGTGGCCGCCACCGCGCCGCTGCTCGACGAGGCCTTGGCTCAGCGCCGCACCTTTGGCGCAGATGATCCAGCCGCTATTGGTGCGGGTGAGGCCAAAGGACACCACTAGTCTGGCCGTCTCACCGGGCGCGTAGCTCAGATGGCAAGAGCGCTTCCCTTACAAGGAAGAGGCCGGGGGTTCAAGTCCCTCCGCGCCCACCCATGCCCAAGTGTGCGGATTCTCACTTGTGGATGGCGAGCAAGTGGCGCGATGGGTAAGACTGGCACCCGTTATACCGTCGGCCGCCAAATGAGAGCGCGTCGGTCCTTTGAAGGGGGAAACGTGAAGCACTTCCGCTGGCTCATCTGCCTGTTGGCTGTATTCGCACTGGTCGCCGCAGCATGCGGCGGTAACGACGACGATGATTCGGGCGCTGCCGCGCCCGATGTCGCGCCCACCGAGGCACCGGACGATGAGATGGACGACGACATGGACGATGAGATGGATGAGTCCATGGACGATGAGATGGACGACGACATGGACGATGAGATGGATGAGTCCATGGACGACGAGATGGACGATGAGATGGATGAGTCCATGGATGACGACATGGACGACGATGAGCCCGAGCCGGTAGCCACCGAAGAGCCAGAAGTCGATCCGTGCGAGGCCGTGGATCTGGAGGCCACCGATATCGGAATCACCTCCGACACCATCACCGTGCTGGTCATGGCCGATGTCGGCTCCCCGCTGGCTCCCGGCCTGTTCCAGGGCTCCATCGACGGGGTCAAGGCTTGGGCCGACCATGTGAACTCTGAGGGGGGCTTGGCCTGCCGCCAGGTCGAGGTCATCGAGCATGACTCGGCCATCAACCCCACCGAGACCACCAACGGATTCCTAGTGGCTTGCGAGGAGGCTTTCGCTCTGGTGGGCACCACGGCGCTGTTCGCCCTCGACACCACCGATCTCCAGTCCTGCCCCGATGCAGCGGGCAACGACATCGGGGTGCCCGATTTCGCCTACATCACCACTGAGCCGCCTCACCAGTGCTCGGTGGTGACCTTTGCCACCAGCAGGCCCAACAGCGAGTGCCCCTACGCTGGCACGGGTCCCCGAGCCGTGCAGAGCCAGGTGGGCCACGTCCAGTGGCTGCTGGAAAATGTGGAGTCCAACCTAAACGGGGTCTACTTGGTGCCCTCCGACCTGCCCTCCACCATCGCCTCGACCATGCCTCAACTCAGGTCCTTCCAGGAGCTGGGCATCGTGATTGATGGCGAGCCCGGAGTGAGCGGCTTCACCACCCAGTCGGAGTACGGCGCCTACATCCAGGTCATGCGGGATGCCGACTCCAACTTCGCCTACACCGGATCTGACGACCAGTCCATGATCAAGTGGCGCAGTGAGGCCGAGGCACAAGGCCTGGATGTGGATTCCATTATCTGGATGTGCCAGCTGGCCTGCTACACCCCCAGCTTCCTCGAGGCTGGCGATGTAATTGAGAACACCTACATCTGGCTCTGGTTCCTGCCCTTTGACGAGGTCGATCACAACCAAGAGCTGGCCGACTTCATGGTGGCAATCGACAACCCCTTCCCACCAGCTTGGGCCGCGGGTTCGTGGGCCGACGGCGTGTTGTTCGAGCAGGTGGTCAACGGCATCGTGGCTGAGGGCGGCCCCAACGCCGTCACTCGCCAGGCGGTGTTGGATGGTGCCCGCAGCCTGACATCCTTCGACGTGAACGGCTGGTGGAGCCCGGCGGACTACTCCACCACCGAGAACATCATGCCTTGCTTCATGCTGATGCAGGTGCAGAACAACGATTTCGTCCGGGTACATCCCACAGCCCCAGGCGAGCTGGACTGCGACGCGGACAACGTAGTTGGCCTGACCAAGGATTGGGGAGCGGAGTTCGGCGGCTGATCTGAAGCAAAGCGAGCACTGGCTGGCTCAGGCTGAACTCCCATGATTTTTGGGCTCCGCCGCTCCGTAGTGGCTGCCACGCTGTTGGCGACCCTCGGAGCGGTGGTGCTCGCCGTGCTCACCTGGAAGGGTTCCCAGGTAACCAGCGAGTCCTTCCTGGTCACCACCTACATCGGACTCTTCCTCGGGGCGCTGTGGGCGATGTACGCCACCGGGCTGGTGGTGGTCTACACCACTACCGGGGTGTTCAACTTCGCCCAAGGCGCCATCGGGGTGTTCTCGGCGTTCCTGTACTGGGAGCTCCACGTGAACCGGGGCTGGCATTCCATCCTCGCCCTGTTCGTGGTGGTCTGCCTGTTCGCCCCTGCGCTGGGAGTGACGCTTGATGCGGTGATCATGAGGCGGCTGCGCACCGCTTCCCTCGTGGTGCAGCTCATGGTCACGGTGGCGATCATGGTGCTGTTGCTGTCGGTGGTTGGCGACATCTGGGAAGCCGACACACCACGACGAGTGCCTTATCTGTTCGGCATCAACAACGGCATCGACTTGGGTCCTTCGCAGCTTCCCTGGCACCGGCTCATCGTGTTCGCGGTGGCGATCGCCATTGCCGTGTCTATGCGTTTCCTGCTGCGCCGCACCCGTATCGGCACGGCAATGCGGGCGGTGGTGGACAACCGGGAACTGGCCGCCCTCAACGGCGCCCGCCCCAACGTGGTGTCGTCCACGTCGTGGGCGCTGGGTTCCATGATGGGGGCGCTGGGAGGCATCCTCATCGCCCCCGAGCTGGGACTCGATCCCGCCACCCTCAACAACGTGGTGATCATCGCATTCGCGGCCGCCGCCTTCGGTGCCCTGCGGAACCTGCCCATGGCCGTGATCGGGGCCATGTTGATCGGGCTGTTGCGGGCCCACACCGGGGCATGGCTCGACTTCGGGCCCGACTTCCGCTTTGCTCACTTGGCTGTCGCTCCGCTGATCTTGCTGTTTGTGGTTGTCGCCTTGCCCCAGGCCCGCCTGGAGGTGGGTCGGTTGGCCCACCATCTCCGGCGTCACGAGCGCTACACCAAATGGTGGGAGGGGCTCTTCGGCTGCGGAGTGGTCATCCTGCTGGCGGTGGTGTTTTCCGGCGGGTGGCTGGACTTCGGCATTTGGGATCCAGGGGCTTGGGGGAGCAGAGAGCTGAACTCGGCCAACGAGGCCATGGCACTGGCCTTGATCGGCCTGTCCCTGGTTCCATTGATCGGCTGGGCCGGGCAGATCAACTTCGCGCCCTTGGCCTTTGCCGGATTCGGCGCGTTCGTCTACCTCAAGCTGGCCGGTGACACTGGCAACGGCTACTGGATTCTGCTGGTGGGCTTGCTGTGCGCCCCCCTGGGAGCGCTTGTGGCCCTGCCGGCTGCTCGATTACGGGGTTTGTACCTGGCCCTCATGACCATGGCTTTCGCCCAGGCCATGTCGCTGATCTTCTTCCCCCACCCGTGGGTCATGCCCATCATCGGTACCGGACGGCAGTTCCCCCATATTGAGCTGTTCGGGGTCACGTTCGACGATCGCCGGGGCTTCTTCTTGTTGATGGTGTGCGTCTTCGCCATCTTTGTGTACGGATTGGTGCTATTGCGAAGATCCCGATACGGCCGAAGATGGATGGCCATCAACGACTCTCAGGCTGCATCCGCCACCCTAGGCGTGCCAGTGGTGTGGACCAAGGTGGTGGTATATGCCGTATCCGCCTCCATGGCCGGAATCGCCGGAGTGTTCTGGGCCACGGTTTCGGGCAATGTCGACAGCGTGCAGGGGTTCGACCTGCTCATCGGATTCAACATCGTGCTGTTGGTCGCCGCTGCGGGGGTTTCCATCCCCATGGCCGGCATCTTCCTAATTTTCATCCCGCTGTTCAAAGGATTCGGGCTGCGACTAGAAGATGCTGGGAACGTCGACTTCCTGGTAACGCTGCTCGACATAATGACCACCTACGGTCCTGGGCTGATGGTGCTGGGCATGGTGTTCAACCCCAGAGGGGCCATATTCGAGATGGGCCGGGGCTTCTCACCCATCTTGCCGTGGCGCAGCGATGCCCGAGCCGAGATTGCCGCCGAAAACGCCCAGAAACGCGAGCCGGAAATCGGCGAGTTGGGCCTGGAGCGGCCCTTCAACCCCGAAGAGGTGATCGCCATCGACCGCCGACTGGGGATCTTGGACGACGTGGTACCAAAGGAGGGCTATGGCACTGCTCGAAGCTGAGCATGTGGTCATGCGCTTCGGCGGCGTGGTGGCCCTCGACAACGCCTCGGTGGATGTCGATCCCGGATTGGTGACCGGCCTTATCGGTCCTAACGGCGCGGGCAAGACCACTTTGTTCAACGTGGTCACCGGCTTGCTACCCCCCACCAGCGGGGCGGTGAAATTCGACGGCGTCGACATCACTCGGGCCACCGTGGCCAAGCGGTCGCAGATGGGCATCGCCCGGACCTTCCAGAAGCTGGAGGCATTCAACACGCTTAGCGCATTCGACAACGTCCGGGTGGCGGTGGAGCAGAACCATCGCGCCAAGTGGAAGCACCGTCGGGTCAGCGACGTGGCCCATGAGATGTTGGGCAAGGTGGGCCTCGACGATGTAGCCGATGTGACCGTGGGCACCCTTCCCACTGGCAGCGCCCGCCTGGTCGAGTTGGCCCGGGCCTTGGCCTGTCGGCCCCGGGTGCTGTTGTTGGACGAGCCGTCGTCTGGTCTGAACGAAGAGGAGACCTCTTCCATTGGCCAGCTTCTTCTGGAACTGGTGGCCGACAAAGACAACGATCTCGCGGTGTTGCTGGTGGAGCACGATATGAGCTTTGTGATGGGGGTGTGCGCTCGCATCCATGTTCTGGACTTCGGCAAGATCATCGCGGTGGGCACCCCCTTCGAGGTCCAGGGCAACGAGGCCGTGAGGGCCGCCTACCTGGGCGGCGACGAATTTCGGGGTGCCTATGCGGAGATGGACGAATGAGCCCAGAATCGGCAAACCCGCTGCTGGAGCTGGTCGGCATCCGGGCTGGCTACGGCACCATCGACGTGCTCCACGGGGTGGACCTCCGGGTAATGCCGGGTCAGGTGTACGCCCTTCTGGGTCCGAACGGCGCGGGCAAAACCACCACTCTTGGGGTGGCAAGTGGTCAGATTCAGCCCCACGCGGGCTCGGTGCTGCTCGACGGACACGAGGTGAACGGGGTCTCCCCCGATCGATTGGCCCGGGCCGGGGTGTGCCTAATCCCCGAGGGCCGGGGCATATTCCCCAATCTCACCGTGGCCGAGAACCTGCGGATGAGCACTTACGCCGGTGTGTCCTACAAGGAGGTGCAGGAACGGGCATTCGCCCAATTCCCCCGCTTGCAGGAGCGCCGCAACCAGATGGCGGGCACCCTGTCGGGGGGCGAGCAGCAGATGCTGGCTATGTCCCGGGCGCTGTCGACCGACCCGGCCATCCTGATGCTGGACGAACTATCCATGGGGTTGGCGCCCATCATCGTGGAGGAGCTCTACGAGCAGGTTGCCACCCTGGCTGAAGCCGGACTGTCCATCCTGATTGTGGAGCAGTTCGCCCAAGCGGTTCTTGGTGTGGCCAACGAGGCCGCCATAATGCTCCATGGCAAAATCCTGCGCACCGGCCCGCCCGAAGAGATCGCTGAAGAATTGACCGCCGCCTATCTAGGCATGTCCTGAGGAGACACCATGAGTGATGCAACCGACGCCGCCGGCGACAGCAGCCGCCTCGAAGAGTTCCACCAAGAGGTGAGCAAGCTCCGGGCTTCCGGCGGTCGGGCCAACCCCGATCGCTGGGTGTTCCGCATCGGGTTGATCTTTACCATTGTCGGGCTGGCCTTCACCTTGGTCTCGTTCGTCATGACCGGCGGGGCCTCGAACGCGGTCAACCACCTCGATCTTGTGGTCTCTGCCATATTCGGCCTCAGTCTCACCTTCATCGGCCTGGTGATGATCGCAGTCAGCTCATTTAAGCGTTTCATGCGCTACTGGCTAGTCCGCCTCGTCTACGAGTACCGCGAGCAGACCGACCGGGTGGTGGGCAGCTAGCCCAGCCGGATACCGCTCAGAGCTCGTCAAGCAGGGCTCTGAGGCAGTCAGACGACGGGTTCTCCAGCCAGAATGGATTGTCGGCCGGCATATCGCCTCGCAATACGGTGCGGTTCATAACCCTCACCACGATGGCGGTGTAGCGGGCCGCAGCGAACACCTCATACCAGGTGGTATCTCCCGGATCGCGCCCTGAGTGAGCGGCGTACAGGTCACGTTGCTCAGCCCGAGTCGGCTCGCCCTCGAGGCGGGGCTGGCTGCCCATGTGCTCGTGCGACCATCGGTCGAACATCAGCCACCAGCCCAGATCTACCAGCGGCGAGGCAATGCAGGCCGCCTCGAAGTCGGTAACGCAGGCCGGCTCGAAGGCCTGCCAGATGATGTTGCCGGGCCGTCCGTCGCCCCAGTTCAGACAGAGGCCGTCGCCGACCGGCATGTTCTCGAAGAGGTAGGCGAACCCGGCCTCTAGAACGGGATGATCGCGGCCGTCGAGCTCCCGATCGGAGTAGTCCCGCCAAATCCGCACCTGGGTGGCGGTGCCCGGCTGGTCGCCGGAAGCCACTAGCCAGTCGAGCCCGGCGGCCTGCCAGTCGATGCCGTGGATTTGGGCCATGGTCCGCAGCCCCCGGTCCACCAGTTGGCGGCGCTGGTCGGGCTGGGCGTCGAAGAAGAAGCCGGCACTGGTGTAGATGGGATCTTCTCGGGGTATGTCGCCGCCGACGAAGCCCATCACGAAGAACGGCCCGCCTAGCACCGAATCATCAGCTTCGTACCCCACCTGTGGGGCGATGGGGGCGTCGCTGTGGTCGGCCACCGCCGACATGACCCGGTACTGGATGTCCACCTCCACATCTAGCTCGCCGGGCGCCTGCTGGGGGTATACCGGCGGCTCGGGCAGCTCCCGGCGGAGCACATAGCGCTCGACCGCCGAACCCGCCCCCCGGTCCACCTCGGCGTCGAACAGCAGAGTCTCTGCCGAGTAGCCCCCCGACGGCACCTCGAAGGGTCCAATGTCCACGTTCTGAACGCCGAGCCGATCGGCCAGCCACCTGGCCAGTGGTTCTCGCAGCTCGGATCGGTCGCTTCTTGCTCCCAGAATGTCTGGGCCGTCGTCGCTCATCTAGCCGTTTACTTGAATTCCTCAGCTCTGGGGACTTCGTACAGCGGGTCGGGGGTCATCTCCAGGGGGCCGCCGTATTCAATCCGCTGGCGGGTGCTGCGGTGCAACGGGTCTTTGTCCAGCTTGGGAATCACATGGGTGCCGAACAGCCGGATGGTCTCCAGGCAGACCTCGTGGTCTAGCTGAATGGGGAGGCCGAACGACACCTGATCGCAACCGATCTCGTCATAGCGCTTCACCTGCTCCAGCACCTCGTCGGGGTCACCGCACAGCAGGAACCCCGCGGCGATGCGCTCCTCCACGTCCTCGATGGTCGGCTCGGGGACCAGCTCGGGGTACACCGGCAGGCCTTCGGGCTTGGGGAAGGTGTCGTGGTACTTGAACACCAAAGACTGGAGGTAGCTGAGCTGCATCTGCTCGCACACCACCCGGCGGGCCTCCTGGCCGTCTTCTAGGCACACCAGGCCGTTGGCGATCATCACGTTGTCGTTCACGTACTCGCCAGCGGGCTCGGCATGGGGAATGGCGTTCTTGTAGGCCTCCACGTGGGGGGCCATGTCGTAGATGGCCGACACGTTGAACCCCAGCACGCCCAAGCCGTGGCGGGCGGCCTTCTCATAGGTGGGGGTGTTGCCCGCCGCTACCCACATGGGCGGGTGGGAGTGGCAGTAGGGCTTGGGGAGCACGTTGAACGTGCCCCAGGTGCCGGTCTCGGGGGTCTGGAAGGCGGCGCCGTCGGGGTGGGAGTAGGCGGTGCTGCCCCATATTTTCTTGAATTCCCAGATCACCTCGTCCCAGTTGGCCTTGGTCTCCGACGGATCGATGCCGAAGCCGCCGATCTCGTGGCTGCCCGCCCCCCGGCCGGTGCCGAATTCGAACCGGCCCTTGCTCATGTGGTCGAGCATGGCCACCCGCTCGGCCAGCTTGAGCGGATGGTTCACGATGGGATTCAGGTTGAAGATGCCCGATCCCATGTGGATCTGGGAGGTCTGGGCAAAGGAATAGGCCATAAACACCTCGCTGGCCGAGGTGTGGGAGTAGTCCTCCAGGAAGTGGTGCTCGCTCACCCAGATGTACTTCCAATTGTTCTGGTCGGCGACCCGCACCATCTCCAATTCATTCTCAAAGGCCTGGTGCTCCCAATAGGGGCTGCGGGCTCCACCCCGCCTAGGCGATCCCTGCAAGAAAATGGCGAATTCCACGATGTGCTCCCTTGATTCCCTTGGTAGCTGCGATTCGCAGAATACTCGTCGGCTTCTCAGCAATCTCAGCCCGACGAGAGGTCCAGCACCACCCGGCCGATCACCTGGCGGGATTCCAGAGCGGACATGGCCTCGGGAAGCTCCTCGAGCGGGTAGGCGGCGCTGACCACCGAGGAGATGCTGCCCGCGTCCCACAGGGCGCTCAGTTCGTGGTGGTCGGCCAGCCGCTCCTCCCGGCTATAGCGGGCCGGGATGGCCCCCACCACCGAGTAGTTGCGCTGCACCACGTGGCGGACGTTCACCGGCGCCCACTCGCCGCTGGCGAACCCGATGAGCACGATGCGGGCGTCGCGGGCCACGCACCGGGTGGCGGCGGTGTAGGCGTCGCCTCCTACCGGGTCGTACACCACATCCACCCCCCGTCCATCGGTCAGCTCCATGACCGCGGAAGCGATGTCGCCCTCTCGATGGTCCACGGTCTGGTGGGCGCCGAATGAGGCTGCCGTGGCGCAGCGCTCTGGTCCTCCGGCCACTCCGATCACCCTTGCGCCCAGCGCGGCCCCCAACGAGCACGCCGCCGCCCCAGTGCCTCCCGCCGCGCCCAGCACCAGCAAGGTCTCGGCTGCCTTCAGCCCGCCCCGTCGGACCAGGCCTATCCAGGCCGTGTGGTAGGGGATCAGGAATCCGGCCGCGGTGGCGTCGTCCATGGAGTCGGGCACGGTGAACCAGGAGTGGCCCAGGCCCAGGCACTGTTCGGCAAAACCACCATCGCCGGTTTGGAAGGAGGTGACGGTCATCACCCGCTGACCGGGCTCCAGCCCCACGCCGTCGCTCGCCTGGACCACCGTCCCACACACCTCTTGGCCAGAAGTGAACGATCCTTCCTTCGGAGCGAGTGGGTACGTCCCCTTGCACATGAAGACGTCGGGCAGGCCGACACCCACCGCGCCTACCTCCATCAGAAATGTCCCTTCCCGAAGATCGGGCACGGGCTTGTCGATCAGCCGAAGCACTTCGCCCGGCGCCCCCGTACCTTCAACCACCCAAGCTCTCATGGCCCCCAGCATTCCCCACCCGGCCTGAAGTCCACCAGCCGACCACCGAAGTGCCAAGCTACCCCTATGGCTGACCGCTATGGACTGGAGACCATCGCCACCGGGCTAGAAGGCGGGGTGCTCACCGCCACGTTGAATCGCCCCGATCGGGGCAATGGACTCAACAAGCAAATGCACCTGGATCTGAGGGACCTGTATCGCCGTATCGCCGAGGACGCTGATGTGCGTGTGGTGGTGCTCACCGGGGCGGGCCGGTCGTTCTGCGTGGGGGCCGATTTTGCGGTCATGGAGGAGAATCTGGAAACCGGCTATCCCGAGGGCCGGCCCGACCTGCTCGACGACGGCATCGACATCGCCCGGGGGGCGCTGCGGGTCCGCCAGCCTATGGTGGCCGCGGTCAACGGCCACGCCATCGGGCTGGGGGCGTCGCTGGCCCTGTTCTGCGACATCGTTTACATGAGCGATGCGGCCCGCATTGGCGACCCCCATGTGAACGCTGGGTTAGTGGCCGGCGACGGCGGTGCGGTGCTGTGGCCGCTGTTGGTGGGGCTCAACCGGGCCAAGGAGCTGCTTATGACCGGCGACCTGTTGGACGCCCATCAGGCCGAGCGCTACGGGTTGGTCAATCACGTGGTCCCGGCCGATGAGGTGCTGGCGTCGGCTGTTGCCTTGGCCCAGCGGCTGGCCGCCGGACCCCGCCACGCCATCGAGTTCAACAAGCGGTTGTGCAACAAGGAGCTGGAAGACCGGGTCAACCGCCTATACGACCTGGCTTTCGCGCTGGAGGCCATCACTTTCGACACCGACGACCACCGGGAGGCGGTGGACGCCTTCTTGAACAAGCGCACTCCCGACTTTGACCGCGGCGACAAGGGCTGACTGTGGCCAACGAGAAGCTCTACATTCACGAGTTCATCGACATCATCGGCCACCACCGGGCCAGCTACATGCACCACATGACGGCCAATTGGTCGCCCATCGCCCAAGACGAGCGCGACCAGCTCTGTTATGGGGTGTGGGCCATCGTCGGCACCACGAGGGGCTGGCCGCAAGTGCTGAACCTGTGGGAGGAGGACGGCTGGGACGGCATGGCCACTTCGTTCCGCCACGAGTGCCAGGGTGCTGGTGCCCAAGATCCCAAGCTGGCCAAGTGGTGGGCGCAGGCGGCGAACTATCGCCGCGGGGGCACCGACCGGCTGCTGGTGCCCGCCCCATGGACCCGGACCATCGAGGAGCTGTGCGCTGATGGGGTGACCGGCGAGTGCTACGCCCACGAGCAGGTGAGCCTCAAGCGGGGCACGTCTGCAGAATTCTTGGAGCGGGTGTGCACCGACGCCATTTCTGCCCATGAGACCTTCGGCTGGGAGCTGGCCGGAGCGTGGGAGACGGCCATGGTGGCCGACGACGAGGCCTTCCTGTTGTGGGCCATCCCCACCTGGGAGGCGTGGGCCGACTTCGAAAAGGCCCAGGGCACTGATCAGGGTTTGTTCCGGTGGCGGACCGCGGTGGACGACCTGGTGGAAGGCTGGCACCGGTTCCTGCTGGTAGACGCCCCGCTAAGTCCGTTCCGCACCGGCCGCCAACCGGCTCGCAGCGACCGGATCGACTACGAAGATCTTTAGGACTTAGACCGCGATCTTGTAGAGCTCGGCGGCGTTGTCCTGGAGCACCTTGCGGGCCACGTCCTCGCCCACGTCGCTCAACGCATCGGTGGCTTGGGCTAGGCCGAAGGGGTACAGGCAGGTGGGGTGGGGGAAGTCGGTCTCGAACAGCACGTTTTCGGGACCGACTTGGTTGATGAGTTTGTCGGGGGACAGGTCCTCGAACCAGTAACAGCCGTACATCTGGCGGCGAAAGTACTCGCTGGGGCTCAGGCTGAACTGGGCCTGCACGTCGGTGCGCAGCTGCTCCATCTGGTAGTCGAGCGACTCCAGCACGAACGGGATCCAGCCGACTCCCGACTCCACCGACACGATCTTGAGCGTCGGATGGCGCTCCAGCACACCGGAGAAGATCAGGTTGGCCAGCACCCGGGCGTTGGTCAGATACATCATGGCCGAGCCGATGGCCAGCTTCTCGTCGTCGCCCTGCGAGGGCCATGGCGAGGTGCCGAACCAGCCCATCGAGCTCTCGCTGGCCCCGATGTGGAAGTTCACCGGCAGCTCGTGATCGCAGCAGAACTCCCACAGCGGTCGCCACGGCTCCTCGCCCAGATCGGGCAGACCTCGGAGCTGGGGATCGCTGCACATCACGATCCCTCGCAAGCCCAAATCCACGATGCGCTCGGCCTCGGCCAGCGAACCCTCGATGTCCCACCACGGGATCAGCCCCATCGGGAACAGGCGCTCTCCGGAGTTCTCTTGGATCTCGGCCATGGCGTCGTTGTACACCGACACGCACAGGCGCTTGAGCTCCACGTCCTCGATCTGGCCGAACTTCTGGCTGCCGAATCCAGCCAGGTTGGGGTAGATGATCTGGGCGTGAATGCCGACCTGGTCCATGACCTCCACCCGGGCGTCCATGTCGTAGGCACCGGGATGGACTTCGTCGATGGTCCAGCCCATGAAGTCGGTGCCCAGCGCTTTGGAGCCGTCGGGGCGCACCACCCCGCTGGCGGTGGCGAAACCCAAGGGCTCCCCGTCGAGGATCCAGTGGGGCCGTCCGTCCACATCGGCCACCCTCGGGAGGCGGTCGACGTAGTCCGCGGGCGCCCGGCTGCTCCACAGGTCGTGGGGTTCAGTCAGGTGGGTATCGACGTCGATTACTCGGATCTGATCTCGCGTTGCGGCCATGTCGAATTTTGCCATGTTTTTGTTGGCCTCGGCGTGCCGGGGCTATGCCCCATCCGACAGGTAGGCGCGGGCGACGGCTAGAACTGACTGGGCCAGAGGGCCGGTGGCGAATAGGTCGGAGTCTTCAGCAGCCATGCGGCGGGTGGCTACTCGGCACCAGTGGGCGGCTGAGCCGGTGATGGATTGAGGGGCAACTTCTTCGCCGTAAGTCCAGAGTTGGCCCGACGGCGAGGACAGTTCCAAGCGAAGCTCGGAGAGGGGGGCGGGAGGGTTCACGCCTTGGCTGCGGAAGGCGTAGGGGAGGGCGCGGTAGCCGATGTGGGCGACGTGGCGAAGCCTGTCGGTGTCGATCGGCTCGACTCCAAGAGTGGTGAAGCAGTCGAGCCCGTGGGCCCAGGTCTCCATGAGCCGGGAGGTGGCGAAGGAACGGCAGGTCATGGGGCCGTCGCCCCAGATCACCGGTGATTTGGCGTCCAGCCCGGCCATTGCCTCAAAACTGGCCGTCCGAGAAGACCGCCAGTTGTCCAGCACTTCGGTGGGATCGTCCGGCAGAGGGCGGTCGGGCCAGCGGCCGGTGGGGGCGAACACTTGGTCGCTGTGGCCGGTCAACGCCAGCAGGGCCGCGCCCTCGCTCACATCTAAGTGGTGGATCTGGTGGGCCAGCGTCCACCCCGGCGACGGCGACGGCTTCGTCCACGATTCTTGAGGCAGCCGGGCTACCAGGTCGTCCAATACCTTGTGTTCGGCAGCGAGGTCGTCTAACAGCACTTCATCCATGGGACGAATGTACCGATCAGAGCGGGCCACTAGAGTGGCGCAGGTCGAATAGTCCAGGGGGAAATTGTCGGGTGGGCGAGTTCATCCAATTGCTAGTGAGCGGGGCCATCGCTGGCTCCATCTACTCGCTGATCGCCGCCGGGCTCACGCTGAGCTACACCTCCACCGGAATCTTCAACCTGGCCTATGGGGGCATCGCCTACACCTCGGCCATGCTCTATTTCCAGCTGATCAACGCTCTGGGCATAGAGAGCCTGGGCATGCGGCTGCTGTCGTTCTTCCTCGTGGTGCTGGTGTTTTGCCCGTTGCTTGGCCAACTCCTGAACGTGGCGGTATTCCGTCCCCTGGCCCGGGCCAACGACGCGGCCAAAGTCATGGCCACCATCGGAATTCTGGTGGCATTACCCGCGCTCACCGACTTGATTGTCGACTTGGGTACCAAGACGTGGGACTGGGGCCTGCAATCCACCGACTACGTGTTCCTCACCCCCGGGGTGTGGAAAGTGCCCAGCGAAACCTGGACCTACGACCTCGGGAGCTTCGACCTGCGCATCAGCAGCAATCAGTGGGCGGTACTGGTTGTGGCCGTGGTCGTCGCCGTTGGACTGTGGGCGCTGATGCGCCACACCCGTATGGGGCTTCAAATGCGGGCAGTGGTGGACCGACCCGATTTGGCCGGGCTGCGGGGGGTCAGCGAAAAGTTCACCTCGTCGGCCGCTTGGATCATCGGCACCATGCTGGCCGGGATGGCCGGAGTGGTCGGCGCCCCGGTGTTCAATTCGCTGGAGTCCAATCAATACAACGTGTTCATGTTCATCGCCACCGCCGCCGCGGTGGTTGGCGGGTTGCGCTCCATTCCGCTGGCTTTCGCCGGGGGCGTGGCCTTGGGAGTGGTCACCAGCTGGGTGGGCCGGTACGCCACCTTTGCCCAGGACATTCGGGGATTCGAGAGCTCAGTGCCGTTCGTAGTTCTGTTGGTGGGGCTGTTGTTTATGGCCCGGGAGCGGACTCGCCGCAGCGGGGTGGTCGCCGACGCCCCTCCGGCCACCGTCTACACGGACGACCTGCCGGCGTGGCGGGTTCGACTGCCGTGGTTCCTGGGCGCGGCGTTCATCGTGCTTCAGGTTTTCGTCTTTGCCGACCAGTTCTGGCTCGGGCTGTGGGTCACCGGCTTGGCCTTTGGCCTGGTGTTCATGTCCTGGGTGCTGCTTACCGGCCTCGGGGGCATGGTCAGCTTGGCCCAAGCGGCCTTCGTGACCATGGCGGCCATGACCGCTGGTCTGATCTTGGACAAGACCGGGCTGCCGTTCATTCCCGCGCTGATCGTGGGCGTGATTGTTGCCGGAGTGCTGGGCGTAGTCGTGGCACTTCCCGCCCTGCGGCTGGGGGGTTTGCCGTTGGCATTGGCCACCCTGGCGCTGGCTTTCATGAGTGAGCGGGTGCTGTTCGAGTGGAGCTGGTTCAAGAACGGCCAAGGCTCCAAGGGATGGGATATCCCCCGCCCACAACTGGGGCCGTTCGACTTGGAAGACGAGAAATCCCTTGCCGTGCTGTTAGTGATATTGGTGTTGGCCGCGGGCTGGTTGGTGCGAAACCTCCAGCGCTCGGTCACCGGACGGGCCATCATCGCGGTGCGCAACTCCGAGCCCGCCGCAGCCACCTCTGGCCATTCCATCGTTCGCACCAAGCTGGCGGTGTTTGCCCTGTCGGCATTGCTAGCCGGGTTCGGTGGGGTGTTTTTCGCCACCTTCATCGGCAATGTGACTCCGTTCACCGCCACCACCCAGGCCGGTCTGTTCTGGCTGGCCGTGGTGATCTTGGTCGGCATCCGCCGGCCTGGGGCCGCGGTAATGGCCGGCATCATGGTGGCGGCCAGCGGACACACATTCGGCACTGGCTGGCACTGGGATTGGATGGAGTCGTGGCACGTGGTGCTGGTGGCCTCGGTATTCGGGGCGGCGGCATTGTTCACCGCCATCCGAGACAGGCAAGTGGGGCTGCCGTTCTCGCCGCCCATTCTCGGAGTGCTGGCGGTGCTGGCCTTTATCTGCCTGGCACGCGTGTATTCCTGGTATCCCATCGACTGGGACGGGTTCGACCAGTACGACGAGGCCCGCAACATCACCGCCTTCATGTTCGGCCTCGGCGCCATGCAACTCGCCCGCGAGCCCGATGGAATCCTCGCGTTCACCGCCGCCCAAAACCGGGTTCGCCGCGATGCTTGGCGTCGGCGGCTCGCTGCCTGGCGGGGAGAGGTCGAGATTGCCAGTTCGAGTCGGATTGCTGAATCGGTCCCGGCCGCACCGGCGGCGTCAGAGACTCCTGCGGTTGCCGAGGAGATGGGCGACCAATACATCGGCGATCACCCGCCTGCCCTCGAACTCGTGGGGGTGAGGGCCAGTTACGGATTGGTGGAGGCCCTGCACGGAATTGACTTGTCAGTACCCCGGGGTGAGATCACTGCACTCTTGGGTCCCAACGGCGCCGGCAAGTCCACCACCTGCGCGGTGGCCTCCGGCCTACTGGCTGCCACCCACGGCATCATCCGGTTCGACGGGGAGGACATCACGGCGCTGCGCAGCCACCGCCGGTCCCGACGGGGCGTAGTGCTGGCCCCAGAGGCCCGGGGTATTTTCAGCGGTCTGACCGTGCGGGAGAATCTGCAACTCTGGCTGCCCAAACCAGAGGACCGCGACCTGTGCTGTGATCGGTTCCCCATCCTGGGCGAGCGCCAGAACCAGCTGGCTGGCAATCTCTCAGGGGGCGAGCAGCAGATCCTTACCCTGGCTCCGCTGCTGGCCCACCCGCCCGAAGTGCTAATCGCCGACGAGCCGTCGCTGGGTTTGGCCCCGCTCATCGTGAATCAGATCCTTGAACTGTTCATTGAGTTCAAGGAGCGGGGCGTGGCCTTGCTCTTGGTAGAGGAGAAGGCCCGCGACGTGCTGGAGATTGCCGACTCGGTGGCGTTCATCAGCTTGGGCCACATCACCTGGCACGGCCCCCGCTCCGAGGTGGATCACGACCAGCTCGACGCCGCCTATCTGGGAGAGGTAACGGCCAACTCAGACTGACTCCGTCGGGGTGACAGTAGAAAGCACTTGGCCTACTATGTCGCCAATCCAACTATCGGAGGGGAAATGAGACGATCACTGTTGCACAAGCTTCTCGCGCTCTTGGCCGCGCTGGCGTTGGTGGTTGCTGCCTGCGGCAACGACGACGATGACGCTCCGGCCCCAGACGCTGCTCCGGCCCCGGCTGATGAGCCTGCTGAGGAGCCCATGGATGACGACGACGACCATGAGCACGAGGACGACGACGACCATGCGCACGAGGACGACGACGACCACGAGCACGACGAAGAGCCCATGGATGACGAGCCTATGGACGACGAAGAGCCGATGGATGACGCCGAGCCCATGGACGACGAGGAAATGGCAACCTCCCGCACTTGGGGTGCCTACACCTACGAGATTGACTTCGAGCCATCCACTCGGGGTGTGAGCGACGACACGGTGCGCCTGGGTGCCATGACTCAGGATGCTCTGTACGGGGGATTCACCGACGGCATCAACGCCCGACTCGGTCGGGCCAACCGCGACGGCGAGCTGCCCGGCGGTCGGCAAGTCGAACTCGTGCAATACGTGGACGATGGCAGCGATCCACAGGCCAACTTCGAAGGTGCCCGCAGCATGGTGGAGAACGACGAGGTGTTCGGCATCATGGTCACCTCTGCGGTGTCGCTTCCCCAGACCACCGATTACCTGGCCGAGAACCAAGTGCCGTTCACCGGCTGGGGATTCATGCCCGGGTTCTGCGCCCCCAACGACTGGGGCTTCGGCTTCAACGGCTGCCTGAGCGGCTATGCCTTCGGAGTCGAGGGCGCCGATCCTCTGGTGTCAGTCCAGAACATTTGGTACGACTTCTTCGGCACCGAGGACATTGTGGTCGGCATCTTCAACAGCGACGACGACGCTGGTCGCGCCGGCCACGCGCTGTACGAAACGCTGTGGGCCGGCAAGCTGGCGTTCAACGATTTCGTTCCTACTGCAAGTGCAGGCGGCATCACCGATCCCACTCGGTTCGTAAACACAGTGCTGGAGCACGAGCCCGATTTGGTGATCCTGTCCACCGACTTCGCCGGAGCCATCACCCTGAAGGCGACCATCGCCGCTTCGGGATATGAAGGCCCGGTGGCCGATTATCTGACCTATGTTCCTGGCCTTCCCGGGTCGAGCCCTGACTTGGGTCAGGCCCTGGAGGGCGGCTACGCCGTGACCCAGGTGCCCCCTGTTGAAGATGCTTCGCAGCCGGCCATTCAGCAGCTCTTGGCTGACTACGAGGCAGTTGGGGCCTTCCCCGGCTTCGGCAGCTTGGTGGGCTATTGGTCGGCCGATTTGATGATCCAGATGATCGCCGCCGCCGGCGAGGATCTGAACACCGCCAGCTTCTACCAGGCGGTCAACATCGACGGCTTTGCGACCACCCAGCAGTCCGGCGGTCTCGGCTCGGTGAAGTGGCCGGCCGACCACGTCATTGCCCCCGACTGCACCGGCATGGTGCAGGTGGTGGACGCCGAATATGCGGTGGCCTACGAATTCGTTTGCTACGGCGACCCCGACCGGTAAGCCAACTGAACCAATAGCGACTGTGCCGGGCCCGATCGGCTGCCCTTTCGGCGGCGGGTCGGGCCCGGCCGCGTCCTGTAGGCCATGAAAAACGGGCCGCTCGACGGCATCAGGGTGGTAGACCTCACCCGGATCTTTTCCGGACCGATTTGCGGGCGGGTCCTGGCCGACTTGGGCGCCGATGTGATCAAGGTCGAGCCCCCCACCGGCGACCTCACCCGACCGGTTCCCCCGGTGGACGAAGACGGCATTGGGGTCACGTTCAGCCACATGAATGCAGGCAAGCGCAACATCTGTGTAGACCTCAAAGCTGAGGGCGCCCCCGAGCTGGTGGCTGCGCTGGCCGACCGGGCCGACGTGCTGTTGGAGAACTACCGCCCCGGCGTCATGGTCCGCTACGGGCTGTCGTATGAGGAGCTGTCGGCCCGCAACCCCCGACTGGTGTTCTGCTCCATCACCGGGTTCGGCCAAACCGGCCCGTGGACCCATCGCCGGGCCCACGCTCCCATGATGCACGCTGTAGCCGGCACCATCGAGTTGGCCGCTCGTCTCCGGGAGGCCGAGCCGCTCCAGGAGATCCACCAGCACGGTGATCTCTACGCCGGGTTCATCTCGGTGTCTGCGGTGTTGGCGGCGCTATACCAGCGGGAGCACACCGGCACCGGCCAGCACCTCGACGTCGCCATGGCTGAGACCCTCGTCTACGCCAATGACCAGGCGGGCAACGACCTCTCTGGCTACGACGGACCGAGGGATTTCGACACGTGGAACTATGCCGTCGCCCGCACCGCCGACGGCCAGGCGGTTTCGCTGATCGGCAATCCCGAACACATGTTGCCCCGGTGGGTGGCCGCGCTAGGAGGCAGTGCCGACGACTGCCCCGACCAGCCCACCCGGGAAGAGGCCCTTGCCCTGCTTCGAGGCCTGGTGGCCGGCTTCTCAACCTACGAGGAATTGGCCGAAGTGGTGGAGCGCCAGCCGCTGCCCGCAGCCCGCATCAGCTCGGTAGCCGAGCTAGCCGCCTCCGACTGGGCTGCCGACCGGGGGCTGATAGCCGAGATCCGTCCCGGCATCCCGGTGCCAGCCAAGCCATTCGCCATGGGCGACGCCACCGTGGGAGTCACTCACCGATCTGCCCGACTAGGCGAGGACACCCGCTCGGTATTGGCCGACGATCTGGGTCTCAGCGACAACGAAATCGCCGATCTCATCGCTCAGGGAGCAGTCCAAGCCGCTGACTGAGCGGCCAACTCCGAAGTGGCCAAAGCAGTGAATTAGGGTCGCAGCCATGTCGGATGCTCCGTGGACCACCATCTGCGAGTTGGTTGACGACGCCGCCCGCCGGTTCCCCGACTTGGAGGCCCTAGTGGACGGCGATGTGCGCTGGACCTTCCCAGAGCTGCGCGATCGCATCCGGGACTCGGCCCGGGCGCTAATGACCTCGGGCATAGAGCCGGGAGACCGGGTGGCGGTTTGGGCGCCCAACATCTGGGAGTGGGTGGTGGTTGGGCTGGGAGTTCATCTGGCCGGCGGTGTGCTGGTGCCAATCAACACCCGATTCAAGGGACGCGAAGCCGATTTCATCCTCCAGAAGTCGGGGGCCCGCATCCTGTTCACCGTCACCGATTTCTTGGACACCGACTACGTGGCGCTGCTCAGCGAAGCCGACGGCGGCCACGGTCTCAACGAGATTGTGGTGTTGCGGGGATCTGTCCCGGATGGCACCACCGGCTTTGCCGAATTTCTCGAGCGGGCCCAGCAGGTGACCGAGGCCGACGGCGACGCCCGGGCCGCATCGGTGAGCGGCGACGATCTGTGCCACATCATGTTCACCTCGGGCACCACCGGCCTGCCCAAGGGGGCCATGCTGGTCCACGCCGCCATCTGCCGGGGCTTCAAATCGTGGTGCGATGTGATCGGCCTGCGGGCTGGCGACCGCTACCTGATTGTCAACCCCTACTTTCACGCATTCGGCCTCAACTCAGGCATCTTGGCCTGCCTGATGACCGGAGCCACCAACATCCCCCACGCAGTGTTCGATGTGCCTGCGGTGATGGCGCGCGTACCCGAGGAGCGCATCTCCATGCTCCCCGGACCGCCGGCTATCTACCAGACCATCTTGAACCATCCCGATCTGGACAGCTTCGACATGTCCACCCTGCGCCTGGCGGTAACCGGAGCCGCCGCCATCCCGGTGGAGATGATCCTCCAGATGCGGGCCCGCCTGGGGTTCGAGACCATCGTCACCGGCTATGGCCTCACCGAAGCGTCGGGCATCGCCACCATGTGTCGCCACGATGACGACCCCGAGACCATCGCCAACACCTCGGGTCGGGCCATTCCCGACGTAGAGGTGCAGATCACCGATGACGATGGCAATGAGATGCCCCGGGGCGAGCCCGGCGAGATCGTGGTGCGGGGCTACAACGTGATGCTTGGCTACCTGGACGATCCCGACCAGACCGCCGAGACCATCGACGCCGACGGCTGGCTTCACACTGGCGACATCGGGGTGATGGACGAGGAGGGCAACATCGACATCACCGACCGCAAGAAGGACATGTTCATCGTGGGGGGTTTCAACGCCTACCCGGCCGAAATCGAGAACATCATGCTGGCCCACCCCCAAATCGGGCAGGTGGCGGTGATCGGGATGCCCGACGGCCGACTGGGAGAGGTGGCGGTGGCCACGGTGGTGCCCGCCCCTGGGGCCGACCTCGCCGAGGCCGACGTCATCGCCTGGTGCCGCGACCAGATGGCCAATTACAAGGTGCCCCGTCGGGTGCGATTTACTGACGCCCTTCCCCTCAACGCCTCTGGCAAGGTGCTGAAGTACGTTCTCCGCGAGCAGGCAGCCGCCGAGTGACTGCTGTTATAGCCCCTGACACTGCAATCATCGCTATGTCATGAACAAGTCGAAATGGGGCATCAACTCGAAGTGGGGGTCGATCGGGGTTGGGGTGGCTACGGGCTTTTTGTCCGGGCTGTTCGGTGTTGGCGGCGGGATTCTCATGGTTCCCTGCCTAGTGCTGCTGCTGGGCATGGAGCAGCGTCGAGCCCACGGCACCTCGCTGGGGGCCATGGTGCTCATCTCCGCGTCGGCGCTGGGCGGCTTCCTGCTGGAAGGGTCGGTGGCCTGGCTGCCTGGCCTTCTGATCTTTGCCGGCTCATCGGTGGGGGTAACCGCTGGAACGTCATTGCTCAACGAAGTCCCCATCCGATCGCTCCGGATTGGATTCGCCCTACTTCTTCTGGCCACTGCGGCCCGCTTCTTGGCTTTCGCCCCTGACACCGACGGCCACGGTGACATAACCGTCGCCTTGGCATTTGCCTATGTTGCGTGCGGCCTGGCCACCGGTTTGTTATCGGGGACAATGGGGGTG
>VYEX01000073.1 GCA_009842675.1 Acidimicrobiia bacterium
ATCCCATACTTGCTCCAATCCTTGGAGCCTGCGCGAAACCCAGGGTGAATCATACCGCTGCATGTTCCAGATCGACACCCACGCAGTGCCCGGCGGCTGCCAAAACGACCAGCCCGCACAAAACCCCTAGATCCCCCACAGACCCCCTGCTGCTTGGGCAGTTACAACTCCAGCGGGTTTCAGTCTCCGGAGGGCCAGCGTTCGGCGGTGGTGTAGCATTATCATTTTTCATGTGAATAAATTGTATTCACTGCATGAATAGATATGATTCAACGCATGGACGGTACTGCTCTGCCCCGTCTTGCTGCTTCGAGCCTGTCCGATCGGCTGCGGGTTATGCCCGCGGTGGTGATTACCGGTGCACGTCAATCGGGGAAGAGCACTCTTGTCCAGAAGCTGATTCCGGGCACTCGCCGCTATTTCACCCTTGACGACCTCGATGTAGTCGACATGGTTCGCAGTGATCCTGCCGCTCTGGTGGGTGGCGACCAGCCGACGGCGTTCGACGAGGTGCAACGTACGCCCGATCTGCTTCATGAGATCAAGCGATCCATCGACCGCGACCGCAAGCCTGGAAAATTCCTGTTGACGGGCTCGCCCAACCTGCTGTTGATGAGCCAGGTATCAGAGTCTCTAGCCGGCAGGGCCAGCTATCTGACGCTTTGGCCAATGACTCGCCGGGAGCAAATGGGCCTGGGTCGGGGTGGCATCTGGGAGGAGTTGCTCAGCACCCCGGGTGAGGAATGGTTGGATCTGGTGGCCGAGCAGCCCGATAGCCGCGAGGATTGGCGCGCCCTATGCCGTCGAGGCGGATTTCCCCAGCCGGCGTTACATCTAGAAACCGCCGAAGAACGGGCCATCTGGTTTGACGGCTACGTGAGGACCTATCTGGAGCGCGACTTGAGAGACCTCTCCTCGATATCGTCGCTCCCTGACTTCCGCAGATTGATGCGGGCCGCCTGCCACCGCGTGGGCCAGATCCTCAATCAGGTGGAATTGGGCCGGGATGTCGCGCTTTCCCAGTCGACTGCTCACCGGTACCTCAATTTGCTGGAGATTTCATACTTGTTGGTACGGCTTCCAGCGTTCGCGGTTAACCGAACCAAGCGGCTCGTCAAGTCGCCCAAGCTTTACTGGGGAGATACCGGATTGGCGCTTCACCAGGCCCAGACCTCCGAGCCCGATGGCGCCCACCTGGAGAACTTGGTGCTCTGCGACGTGCTCGCTTGGCGCGATGCCCGGATCAAACAGGCCGACGTGTTCTATTGGCGAACGAGGACGGGAGAGGAAGTGGATTTGGTGATCGAGGCCGCCGATCGCCTGATGCCCATCGAGATTAAAGCTGCCGACCGGCCCCGCCTCGGCGACGCCTCCCACTTGCGAGCGTTCCAGACCGAATATGGCGATCGTGCCGGCCCTGCCCTGCTCCTCCACACCGGCTCAACTGTTGAGTGGCTCACTCCTGACGTCCTCGCCGCCCCTTGGTGGAAGGTGATCTAGCCCTAGAAGCCCTGCTACGAACTGTGGGCCCGCATCCAAGAGCGCCAACGCGGGAAGTAGGGCGTTGAAGCTCTGCGAAAAGCAGTCAGTCCCCGATCGGCCAGCGTTCGGCGGTGGTGTTGGTGGTGGGCCAGGCGTCGGCGTTGAGGGCGGCGTCGCTGCCGCCGTCCATGAACACCACCGAGCCGCAGAACAAGCTGGCGTCGGGCGACAGCAAAAAGGCCAGGAGGTTGGCCACCTCGGCGGCCCGCCCGGGTCGTCCTATGGGTATGGGGTAGACGTCGCCCAAATTCATGATCATGTCGAGGTTGTCGGCCACCAGCGGGGTGTCGATGAGCCCCGGGGCCACTGCGTTCAGCCGGATGCCTGAGCCGATCCAGTCGTCGCCGATGGCGGTGCGGCGGATCCAGCGGGCTAGGGCCAGCTTGCTGGTGGCGTAGGCCGTGCCAGGGTCGGAACCGGCCAGCTCTCGGGCTTGGGCTTCGTTGTCGTCCAGGCAGGCCTCGACCAGCCCGTCGGGAAGGGAGACCAGCGTGGTGCTGGAGTTGGAGCTGATGGCAACGGCCGAGGCGTCGGTGCCCTGAGCCAACAGTGGCCGCAGCCCCTCCACGGTGGCCACGGCTCCGAAGTAGTTGATCGAAACCACCTGCTGAGGATCGGGACCGGTGATCCCCGCGCCGGCCACCAGCCCATCGATCCGCCCGCCGCTGGCTGCGGCCACCGCGCCAACCATTTCGGTGCGCCCCTCAGGTGTGGACAGGTCGGCGATGACCTCGGCGTCGCGGATATCCACCCCGATCACCTCATGGCCATCGAGGGCGAGCCGCTCCCTGGTGGCCTGGCCGATGCCGCCTGCTGATCCGGTGATGACGATTGTTCCCATGGGTACTTATCTACCCTAGATCGGGTCCAAGGGTTCCCATTGGGGCTCGCGTTTTTCGGCGAAGGCGGCGGGGCCTTCGACCTGGTCGGGGTGGCCCCATATGCCGGTCATGTGGAAGGCGCCGGTCTTGCTGGCCTCGGTGAGCCCGTGTTCCATGGCGTCCCACAGGGCCTTCTTGGTGGCCGCCATGGCTGAGGGGGAGTTGCGGGCGATGGCCTCGGCGATCTCGCCGGCCCGCTCCCGCAGGCGCTCGGGCGGATCGACGATCTCGCTTATCATGCCCAGCTCGTAGGCCCGTTGGGCGCCCATCCGCTCGTGGGCTCCCATCAACGCCATTCGCATCACCGTTTCAGCGGGCATCTTCTTCAGCAGTGCGATGGCCTCCAGCGCCACCACCTGTCCCACCGACACGTGGGGGTCAAAGAACTGGGTGTCAGAGGCTGCGATCACGATGTCGGCGTCGGCCACCCAGTGGAACCCGCCCCCGCAGCAGATGCCGTTGACCGCGGTGATCACCGGCTTGCGCACCTTTTGGTGCCAAGAGGTGAAGTGCAAGTCGAATCTCTCCACCGACTCCCGGTAGCGCTCCATGCCCTGACCGTCGGTGGCCAGCTCCACCACATCCACCCCGGTCTGGAAGGCCCGTCCCTCCCCGGTGTGGACGATCACCCGCACCTCGGGATCTCGGTCCAGCTCCAGCCAGGCGTCGGCGAACTCTTCCCGCATCTTGGAGTTCATGGCATTGAGCTGGTCGGGGCGGTTGTTGATGAGCCATCCCACCCGTCCCTTGCGCTCTACGATCAGCGTCTCGTAGCCCATCTCGCCAGTCTGTCGCGGCGGTTACGAAGATGCCCTGTCATTGGGGAGGGCCATCATCTGTGATTTTGGTTTTCTCCCCGTAAATTGTGAGGTATGAAACGGCTTATATCCCGCTTGTGGGGCTGGTTGAAGGCACTGTCGATCCGAGCCAAGGTGCTCATCGCTGTGGTGTTGGCCGCCCTGCTGGGTGTGTTGATCTGGTTGGTGTTCTTCTGGTTCGCCTTCCAGACCTATTTCATCGACGACAAAGTGGACGAGGCTGGACCGGTATTCGAAAGCGGCGCGGTGGCCGGAACCCCAGCCGTCGAACCGGCCGCTCCCGATCCCACGGCGGGCGATCCCGGTACTTCGGCCGCGGAAGCGACGGCCGCGGCTCCTGAGGCAACGACCGCGGCGACCGAGACTACGGCCCCGGCACCCGATACCGATGCCCCCGAGACCGATACCACCGCCCCCGCGCCCGCCACGGGTCCCATGCCGGGCGACGAGTTGTCGGAGGATCTCATCGCCGAGATGGACGAGGCCATGGAAGAGCTCGGCATGCCCGAGGAGCAACCGGTCGAGGAGACCATGCCTCCGATGCCCCAGATAAGGGTGGAGGCATCGGGCGAGTTCATCAGCCGCAGCCACCCGACACAGGGACAGGTAGAAGTGCTGGGCGATGGCACCGGCCAGCGATTCCTACGGTTTGAGGACTTCAGGACCGACAATGGCCCCGACTTGAACGTCTATCTGAGCGCGGCTCCGCCCGACGCTCCCGTCGGCCAGTTCACCGACGTGTATGTCGACCTCGGCGACCTGAAAGGGAACGTCGGATCGCAGAACTACGAGATCCCCCGCAATCTCGATCTCGACCTGTACTCCACTGTGGTGATCTGGTGCGTGAGGTTCTCAGTGATATTCGGGGCCGCCGAGCTTGTACCAAGCTGATTAGTGTGGGCCGGGCATGAAGCCCTATCCGACGCCGCCCGAGGGCCTGCTGGTGGTCTCGGCTCCGCCGATACTGACCATCACCCTCGATCGGCCTCAGCGCCGCAATGCGCTGACCGACGACATCGTCATGGCCTTGATCGACACCCTGGAAGCGGCCAGCGCTGATGAGGAGATCAGGGCGGTCCTGCTAAGTGCCACCGGCGACAACTTTTGCAGTGGCTTCGACTTGGCCGGTCGGGCGGGCGACGGAAACCGGCCCCGGCCGGGCAGCATCTCCCGGCGCATGCCGTATCTGGTGAACCGGCTCATCCCGGTAATGCTGGAAGTGCAGGTGCCCATTGTGTGCGCGGTGCGGGGATGGGCAGTGGGCCTCGGCCTCAGCCTGGCGCTGGCCTCGGATTTCGCGGTGGCGGCTGACGACGCCCGACTGCGGGCACCGTTCACCGCCATGGGCATCACCCCTGACAGCGGGACATCCTGGCTGCTGCCCCGGCTGGCTGGTGTTGCCCGAGCCAAGGGCATGTTGATGCTGGGCGAGGAAGTCTCCGGAGCCGAAGCGGCCGAATGGGGGCTGATCTATCGGGCGGTCTCGGCCGACAAGGTCGATGCCGAGGCTGTTGCCTTGACTGGCCAGCTGGCCTCATCGGCCACCGTGGCTGTCGGGCTAACCAAGACCCTCGTCCAGCGAGGCAGAGAACGCAGCCTCGAAGCCCACTTGAGCGAAGAGGCGTTTGCCATGGAGCTGTCGTCTCGTTCGGCCGACTTCCGGGAGTGGGCCGCGTCCCGCGAAGAGGGCCGCCCCCCCGATTTCACCGGCCACTAGTCCTTTCTCAAACCGTCTTTCGGAAGACCGTTCGGTAACCTGCGGGCATGTTGGTATTGGATCCGACAGCATCTCCGCCGTCGGTAGACCCGGATCGGGGCCCCGATGCCGGTCCGCTGACCGGCAAGCGAGTGGGCATTCGCTACGACCTCACCTGGCGCTCATTCCTGTGGACCACCGACGAGTGGACCCGCAAGCTGGAGGCGGCCGGGGCCGAGGTGGTGCCGTGGTGCTCGGAGTCCCGCCAGGACGTCAAGCTCGAAGACGCGGTGCTTGAGGAACTGGAGGGCTTCGCCACCGACGTGGATATCGCCATCGTCGGCCTCGGCAATTGAGGCAGCTGCACGTCCTGGACCGTCCACGACGCAGTTGCGGTGGCGGCCCAGGGCAAGACGGCGGTCGCCGTCGTAACCGAAGAATTCGTACCGTTGGCCGAGATCATGTCCCGCAACATGGAGCGGCCCGGCTTGCGGCTGTGCGTGCTGCCCTATCCGCTGGACACCCGCCCCGAACCGGAGGTGCGCCAGATCGCCCACCAATTCTGGCCATCGCTGTTGGATTCGCTGGGAGTGCCGAGGTAGATGACCACCGAGGGCAGCACCATTCCCGACGGGCAAGTCGAGGCCCCCGATGACCCGACGGAGTTCATGTCATGGGCGACGGCCCAGGGCTGGGGCGACGGCCTGCCGCTGATCCCGCCCACCCCAGAGCGGGTGGCTCGGTTCACTGCCGCCGCCGGTCGCCCAGGCGACTCGGTGCTGTTGGAGGTGCCGCCGGCCAACGCCTGGTGCACGGTGGAGAAGCTGGCCGTCAACGCCTGTATGGCTGGGGCTGCGCCCGAGGCCATGCCGCTGATGATGGCCGCGCTGGAGGCCATGGCCGAGCGGCCGTTCGACCTGTTCGCCCTCAACACCACCACCAGCTCAGTGGTGCCCTGCCTGTTTGTGAACGGCCCGTCCCGCGACCGCCTGGACCTGCCCTACCAGGCAGGCTGCTTCGGCGGCGCGGCGGGGGCGGGACCAGCCATCGGCCGGGCCATCCGGCTGGTCATGCGCAACGTGGGCGGCCAAGTGGCTGGTGAGACGTCCAAGTGCGTGCTGGGCCAGCCGGCCCGGGTGGTGGGTCTGGTGTTGGGGGAGTGGGAGGAGCGCTCGCCGTGGCCGCCGCTGGCCGAGCGCCGAGGGGTGAGCGGTGACGCGGTGACCGTGTACGGCACCATCGGCACCATGGACATCGCCGACATCGCCGCCGACGACGGCCAATCGCTGGCCTGGGTCATCGGCCAGTCGCTGGCCTACGTGGGCACCAACGCCTATATCTCCCATTGGGGCGCCGAGGTCATGGTGGTGGTGCCCCCGCCGTGGGCCGACATGCTGGCCGCCGCCTACCCGACTATCGAAGACGTGCAAGAGGCCCTGTGGCGAAACGCCTGCCACCCGGTGGACGACTTTCCCGAGACCCACAAGCAGTGGCTGGCCGAGCGCGACAGGATCAGCCCCGACGGCACCGCCTATATCGTGGAGCACCCCTCCGATGTGATCGTGATGTGCGCCGGGGGGCTAGGCAACCTCCACGCTGGCGGCCTGCACAATTTCGGCCCCACCCGGGCCATCACCCGACCGTTCTGATGGCGTCGCCACCTGAGCCCGGAGTCACCGTGGTCGTGGTGGCCGGGGGCGACCCCCCGACTCCTGAAGAGATCGCCCGTCTCCCAGTCAATCCAGTAGTGGTTGCCGCCGATTCCGGACTTGACTATGCCCAGGCCGCCGGGCTGACAGTGGCCGTTGCGGTCGGCGACATGGACTCGGTGTCGCCCGAGGTCCTGGCCGCTGCCGAGCAGGCCGGCACCCGCATAGAGCGCCACCCCGCCGACAAGGACCAAACCGACTTGGAGCTGGCCCTGGAGCTAGCCGCCCGCCTGGCCGACCGGGTCATCGTCATCGGCGCCGGAGGCGGCCGTCTCGATCACCTCATCGGCAACCTGGCCGTGCTGGCCTCCCCGCAATGGTCCGGTGTCGACATCGAAGCCTGGCTGGGAAACGCACAAGCAGTGGTGGTCCAACACCACCGAGTACTGGATGCGGAGCCCGATACCACCGTGTCCTTGTTCGCCCTCGGCGGCCCAGCCCGAGTAACCACTACCGGCTTGGCCTGGCCGTTGAACGAGGAGATTCTCGACCCCCTCACCAGCCGAGGAGTAAGCAACCGCGCCACCGACACTTCTCCTTCGGTCTCGGTTTCCGAGGGAGTGGTCTTGGCGGTAATCAGCTAGGCCGCTCCACCGGAAATACCCGATTCCCCTCGACCTGGATCCGCTGCCGCCGCAACCGCAGCGTGGCAATCCGCCACTTCCCATCGTCGCCCTTGCGATAGGTCTCCTCGTACCAGCCGGTACCCCACATCTGGCCCACACCGCTCTCCGGCGGCCAGTCCAAGTGGTCCTCCATCGACCACACGGCCGAGGCGGTGTCAGGCCCGTCGATGCTGATCTCGCTCATGTGCCCGTGGTGGGTGGTGATGATCGGGGCCAAGATGGGCTCCAAGTACACCCGGAAGGCCTTGTTGCCGGTGATGTCGGAGTCCTCGCCGGTGTCGTCGGGGGTGGAGATCACCACGTCGTCACAGAAGACGTCTTCCCACTCGTCCCACCGCTTCTGGTCCATCAACCGGAAGTAGCGGGCCTTGAGCTGGCGAATGGCCTCGATTTCCACCAAATCCTCTGGAGTCATGGCTGGCACGCTAGTCGGCCGAAACTCGCACAAGCTGCTTGCCGATATTGCGGCCCTCGAAGAGCCGGGCCAGCGCTTGGGGGACATTCTCGATGCCGTCCACCACGTCCACCCGGTAGCGGATGCGATCGTCGCGTACCCACTGGGCCAGGATGGGGAGCGCTTCGCCGAAGCGGTGGAAGTAGTCGGTGATGATCACGCCCTGCACTTTCAACCGCCGAAACAAGATATTGCGAAACAAACGGGGCGACCACCAATCGCCCTCGGCGTTGTAGGTGGAGATCAGTCCGCACAGCACCACCCGGGCATGGTTGTTCACATGGCCCAGAACGGCGTCCATCACCTCGCCGCCCACATTCTCGAAGTCCACGTCGATGCCGTCGGGGCACGCCTCCCGAAACTGCTCATCCAGATTGCCGGCCCGATGGTCTACGCAAGCGTCGAAGCCCAGTTCCTCGGTCACGAACCGGCACTTCTCCGTCCCGCCGGCCACCCCCACAACCCG
>VYEX01000002.1:0-7581 GCA_009842675.1 Acidimicrobiia bacterium
CCCCCCCCCCTGGGCCATTCATGCTGTTCTCGACGGCTGAGAGTCCACGGAGCCGAGCCCATCACCCACCCAAATCTTGATCTGTAGCCCGCGGGCGATATCTTGCCGAAGCAGACGGCAGTGCCGATAGAGTGGCGTGGTAGCTTGATAGGCGTAGAGTTGCGCCCAAGAAAGCAGACGGATGGCGAACGCGAAGACCCCGGCCCGTGAGCGCAGGCCCAAGGAGGAGACCACCCGCCTCGGGAGGGAGATCTACGAGCGGGACGTCAGGGCGCAGGTGGAGGCCGACCACCACGGCGAGTACGTCGCCATCGATGTCGAGACCGGGGAATGGGCCCTCTCCGAGGACGTTTTCGCCGCGGTGGAGCGTCTGCGGGCGCAGCATCCCGACGCGGTAGACGTCTACCTGCTCAGGGTCGGACATCAGGTGCTACACCACTTCGGGGGCCGGCCCTGGCGGAGAATAGAGTGATAGAGGGCGTGGTCAACGCCTCCTATGAAGCCGTTATACCCCTTTCGCTACGAGGCCCGGCCGGGCAGGCCCAGCAGGTAGAGGCTGTGGTTGACACCGGGTTCACCGGATTCCTGACGCTGCCGCCTTCGCTCATAGCGAGATTGGGATTGGTGTTCGAGGGCACTAGCGAGGCAACTCTGGCCGATGGCAGCAGGGTGTCGTTTGACGCCTACCAAGCCGCGGTGCTTTGGGAAGGCCAGTCCCGAGTAGTTCTTGTCGACGAGGCCGACACCACCCCGCTTATAGGCATGCGGCTGCTCGATAAGCACAATCTGAACATCGACGTCGAGACCGGCGGTCGCGTTCTCATTACAGCCAAGGCATAAGGAACTCGCGGGAGTTCGTTACCGAGCCCAACCTCGGCAGCCGCTCCTTCAGGAACTGCTGGTAGCGGCGCTGTGAGCTTCCCTCCTAATCGTGGAGACATGCTCTAAAGGGAGGAGCTATGTCTGAGTTCCTGTTCTGCGTGTAGAACCCTGCGCGCTTGGCTACAGGTCCAAGCTATTGCCGTCTGGGCGGTCGAGGCCCGGTTAGTCGAGTTCGATTGTCGGGTTGATGCCGGATCCGTCTAGGACAACGCGGACCGTTCCAACGGTGTCGGCGATGTCGGCGACAAGGGTGCGGGCGTCGTCTGCTGCCTCAAAGTGGCGGACAAGGGTTTCGGCGGCTGATTCACCCAGGTGAGCTTCCCCCTGAGCTTCTTCAGGGCAGAATGAGCTTGAACCCGCCAATAGCGGCGTCGTCGGGATCTCGCAGGGCGTTGGTTGCCTCCAGCTGGCCTTCGGTGGCAGCTCGGTCTTCCCAGGGCATGGCCGCTGTCCACCGCCAAGCGAAGCCCATCACCCTCATCAGCGCCGACACGTCGTGCCCCTCTGATGCCGACATGCTTCGCAGGCTGGCGATGTACTCACTGCGGTAGACGCTGGGAATGACAATTCGGGCCGCGTCCACCGCCGACAGTTCGGCATTCATCATCACCCTCGCCACCCTTCCGTTCCCATCGGCGAAGGGGTGGACTTCGGTCACCATTGCCATCACGAACATTGCCCGGCGGAAGCCGGCGGACACCGACTGGGCCAGCTCAAAGCCTTGGTGCAGCGTGCCCTCCACCAGCTTGTGGTCGACGAACAGATAGGTCCCCACCTGGTTGGGCTTTTGTTTCCACCGCCCCGGCTCCATTTCTGGGCGGCCCTCCAGGATCATCTGGTGGCGGTCGCGGAGATAGCCCACCAGGCTTTGGGGTTCTTCTGAGACGGCCTTGCGTCCCACCGGATCGGCAACACACCGGTAGGTGCCCAAAATGTCATGGCCATCGGCGGGACGGGATGCCGGCGGCTGCTGAGTGTCGATGATGTGACGCGCCTCATCCACCGTGAACACTGTGCCTTCGATGTAGTTGGAAAAATAGCTCTCAAAGAACGGCAGTTCCCTGCTTTCTGGTGTAGCGGGCAGAAACGTCGGCACATCGGGGTCGGCGTGCTCCGCCAAGCCACCGGCCAGCCGTTTGAACATCTCGACCCGTTGTTCATCCCAGGACTTGCCGGCAACAACAGCCTGCAAGAATACGCCGGAGTCGGAGCGCAACGGCTCAGAGCCGGCCATGCGCTCGAATAAACTGCTGATTTCGGCCGCTCGTTCAGGGTCGCCGATGGCCAGAGCCATCTCAACTGCTTCCTCTCGCAGCCTGGCTGTACGCGCCTCATCCCAAACAACGGCCTTATCGGCCAACCAGTCTTCCAGTTCTGCCAGCGACAGTGTGCGGGCGGCTCGTCCGCCCCTGCTCCGAGATGGAGTCAGATTATCCACCAGGATGCGGGCTGGTCGGGACATGCGCAGACCGCTCGGCCATGGCAAGTCACCAGCGACTTCTTGGTCCATGTTGCTGGGTCGAATCCGGACCTCCAACCCGGGCAGCTTCAGTGTGGTTCGCCGCCCCTCGGTGGCCACATAGAGAAGGCCATCGACTACTTTGCCGCCCTCGGCGGCGGAGCGGTCCACAATGACCGCCCCAGGAAGCATCCGACCGAGTATGTGCCATCGGTTCTCTGCCACAATCTGGGCTGGATCGCTGATGAGGTCGGCGGTGTAAAGCCGAGGTGCCAAACGGCGGATACGACCCTCGGCCACCGCTCGTCTCAGGGTCGGCACCGAGGCAACGCCCTCATCGTCATCGAAGAACACGCTTCGCGGCCCCGTCGGCCAGTAGGAGGGCACTGCACGTACCACGCAGCAACCGTAGCCCTTGCTCGCCATCTTATACAATCTTTTTTTCTCAATTAGCGCTTATACAAGAGTTTTCTCTTTGATTAGACAATTACTTGTGTAAAACGCGAACTAGAAGAGCTAGACGAGAGCCGTCAAAAGCAGGCGGCGCAAGCGGTATCCCACAGGCGACATCTTGCCGATGTCCTCATTCACGGCGAACTGGCCGGAACCGTCTCAGATGGCAGGAACGGGCGGGCACTGTTCTCCTACAGCGACGAATACCTTGCCCGCCCGAGCAGCGAGCTCAGCGCGCGCGTCCGACCTGTTGGATGCGATCGAGAAGCGAGCAGCCACCGGCAAAGCGGTCTCGCGCGCTATGGCCCGCAACGATTGAGAAAGCGTGGAGAAACTCAGCCACCCGCTCCCAAATCGAAAGCGGCGTGAGCTTCCCCCCGCTAATCGTGGAGAGGTTGGTTATGGGGGTTGGCTAGCTCGTCGAAGTGTGGGGTGAGCCCGGCCCGGGCTCTTCTGTCGGGCGGTGCGGGATGGTTTTCGCCGATTTGTGGGCGACGCATTTGGTGCAGGCGCTGTTCTAGGTCGGCCGCGCGGTTCGCCAGGTATCGGAGCACGTCGTCTTTGCGGTTTTCGAATACCGGGTCGGTGTCTAGCTCTCCGGGTGTCTCGAGGAGTTGGACGATTCGGGCGGCGTCGTTGGAGGCTGGTGTGATCCCGTAGCGCCGCATGTGGAAGCTGAGTCCGTCTTCGAGGGTGTAGGGGCCTGCCATGTCAATGGCCATCAGGTCGATGTAGTCACGCAGCTTCGGCCGATACATGATGACATCGAGCTTGGAGGCGAGCAGGTCAGGGAGCGACGCCACCGGGAGGCCATCGATTTCGAAGGGTTGTTTGAGCGTCTTGACGTGGCCGGGGTTGGCCCCCCTTTGAGGGGTGCGGAACACCTGGACCAGCACTCCCTTGACCCTGGCGTGCATCTGGTCGGGGCCGCTGGCATCCACTTCGACGTCGCCGGTGCTGTCTCTGAATTTCCTGGCCAGGCGGTCCCCGGCGAAACCCTTGTGGGTCATGTAGTCGAGGTCGTAGGAGATGCGATGGCGTATGTGCATGGCGAGTGCGGTGCCGCCCACCAGGTATCCGTCGATGCGCCTCGTGGCCTTTCGCAGGATGGGCCACACTTCGCGCATTTCCGGCGACAAGATGTCGCTCCAGGCGTCGATCTCAGCCATGGGCGCGTCGGGCAAGGGCCTTGTCGATGCGAGCGGCCAATTCTCCTGTGTCGTAGCCGCGCATCGTCCGGCACTTTTGCAGCGCCTCTTCCGGCAGGCATCTCAGCGCCCATGTCTGGGCCACTGGGTCTGGGCCGTCGAGGATGGTGGTGGCCACGAAGAATGCGTCTTCGGGAAGCCTGAGGTCTTTAGCGCTCGACCCGTTCCAGAACAAGCTCCAGAATTCGGGCGGAACTTGCTCGGGGCAGGTGCGGTCCACCTTCTGTGGTCGGGGGGGCAGGTATGCCATCGCGGTGATGCATTCCTCGTTGAGGTCGAGCGACCACAGCGGCAGCGTTTGCGACCCGTACCCCCACGGCACGCAGGTTTGCTCGCATCGGGCATAGCCCCGTTCGGCAAGCGACTTCAGGCATCGTCGTGCGTGGTCCTCGGACAGGCCGGCTTCGTCGGCAACCTGGTCGAGCGCGGTACCTCTGATTCTGTTACGCAGTACTGCCATGACGGCACGCTGGCCCCTGCTCAGGTCGGCTACCGGGTTGTCACCGGGGTCGAATGAGGCGGGAAGCCTGTTTCGCAACGCTTGTGCGGGATCGTGATGCTGGTGCAACAGCGCCGCCAAGCGGCTCTCGCCCGGCGGCTTCCCCGTCACCTCCAAGGCAGCAGAAATCCGACGAGCAGCAGGAGCTGATATCTCCAGTTCGCGTACCAGCGCAGCAGGGCGAATGTCCGCATGCTGTGCTGCCGCGACCCACTTGGAGACTCCAACCTTGGAGCCGTGCATGGCCGTGTGGGTCGTGACGGCGAAATCCCCCCGGCACGTTCGGCATCGCCACTGCTTCACGGGCTGCTCAGATCGAATCGCCGGCTCGCCGTTGCCGCATTTTGGGCATTCAACTCCATGGGGCCATCTGAGTCTTGCCAGGTATGTCTCGGCAGAGAACCCGGAGGGCCGAGGCAACGCACAAGAGCTGGCTGTCATCACCCATCAACCCTATCAGAACGTGGGGATTGATCGTTCAAAAAGTCGGAGGCATGAGGCACTTACTCCCCCCACTCCGCTCCGCCGGTAATTCGTTCACCAGCGGCTGAGCTTCCCCGCTAATCGCGGAGAGGTTGGTTGTAGGGATGGGGGTGTGGATGAGTTCGTGCTCTACGATTAGGGCCTCGCGATCGGCTAGCTCGTCGAGATGTGGGGTGAGCCCAGCCTGGGCTCTTCTATCGGGCGGTTCGGGATGGTTTTGGACCATTTGTGGGCGGCGCATTTGGTGCAGGCGCTGTTCTAGGTCGGGTGCCTCGGCAAGGAGCTGCAATATCAGCCGTTGTCTTTAGCCATAGGGGTGTGTGTTCTTGCAAAGGTGGTATAGTGGGTCGCATGGCCAAATCGGAGAGCGCTGAAGCGAGAGACTGGATCACTGGCCTCGAACCAGGCACTTGGTTTTGGAGCCAAGATGTGCCAGGCCGCCGCGATATCGCCCACCCCGTCCTCTCCCGGCTGAGCAACGACGAGGCCAGCGGCGTGCAGCGAATAGCCAAGGGCCTCTATTGGCGCGGCTGGCCAGAGAACCACGAATTCGCCTACATGTCTCCCAACTACACTATCGCTGCCATGCTGCTCGCAGGCCCTGGGGCAGGCCTCGCCGATGCCGATGCACTGCACGTGCTGCGGTGGACAACCCAGGTCCCCTGCAAGGCGCTGATCAGCACCTTGGACGCGCCGCCTAAGCCGCCCCACTCGACAGTCGTCTACAAGCCCAGGGGCAATAGACGACGGGTCGAGCTGAACTGGTCAGAAGTGACCATTTTGGAGGCACTGGGCTTCTTCTGGTACACCGAAGAACCGTGGCATGAGTGCCTTTCCGGTGTCAGCGACGGCAGTGCTATGGATCGTCTTCCGTGGCGAGCGCCCATCCGCTCAGACATGCTGCGCTGGGCTGCCGAAACCGAGGACGGCGCAACCGTGGAAACACTGCACATGGTTAATGAGATCTCAGCGGTGCTCAAGGAAATGGAAGTTGTCTGACTTGGCGACTGGCGGCATAGAACCTTCGAAGCTTCCAATCGGGGTTGGCAGGGGCGCGAAGGGGTTGGCAGGAAGTCCGGCAGAGTTCGACGACCTGCTGAACCGGGCAAAAGACGCCCTTGGCCTTGTTGAAGGCGTAATAGTGAAGGACTACTGGCTGACCACCTGCCTTTACCACTTCTCTCAGGCTGGAGCGCCTCATGCCATGCGCGTCTACAGGGAGGAAAAGGGGCAGTTGGGGGAAAGCGCTGTGTGCCTGTTCACGGGCGGCACCGCCCTCGTGTCAGCCTGGGGGATCACGAAGCGCTACTCAGAAGAACTGGACTTTCTCGCTGTCGATCTGACGGGGGCGGGGGCCAAAACAGCTTTGAAAAGAGCCAGGTCGCAGATAGCCAAATGGCTGGCCACCCCATTGGGGCAATCCGAATTGCCCAATAGCCAGGACGACAACAACACGAAGGGCTATCGGAAGATATCGATCCCTGTCGGCGATGAGCCCGATTACCTGAAAGCGGAAATCGTTTCGGAATATCTAGGTGATGACCTGCTGGAAAGCCGTTCCGTGACTTCGCTGATGGGCTGCTTCGCGACCGACCACCAACTCGCTCGATACCCTGAGCTGGGCGGCTTCGAGCTTCTCTGCACGAAGCCGGCGTACACGGTGGCCAACAAGCTCGACGCGTTGCACCGCCGGGCTGTCGAGGGCCATTTTCGAGGTTTGGCGGCCAGGGTCCGCGACCTGTACGACCTGGCCATGATCGCCCGATCCGAGCACGCCGAAGATGCCAGGCGGCGGGTGCCCGACCTCGCTGAGAAGGCGCCCGGCTCGTTCGGGAGGGGCGGCGATACCGTGCCCAGGCCAGATAGGGGTTACGCGGGCAGCATCCTGTTCAGAAAAGGCTCCGAGGCGCAGGCCAAGCTCGAAGAGGCATACCCGAGCCTCGCCGACTTCGTATGGGGGGATTTGCCGCCGTTCGGCGAGGCACTGGAGCTGGCCGCGAGCCTCGACGACCAAGCCTGATCCGCTTCCGGCCCGAACGGGCGCTGCCGCTCGAAGCGATAGCGGCGTTCGCCCACTTGGAGGCCCTAGACATGCCACTAGTGTCTTGGCGGGCCGCTCTAGCTCTTTGTACCAGCCGGGGCTGTCGGCTGATCTGGGCTAGACATGCCACTAGTGTCTTGGCGGGCCGCTCTAGCTCTTTGTACCAGCCGGGGCTGTCGGCTGATCTGGGCTAGACATGCCACTAGTGTCTTGGCGGGCCGCTCTAGGGTTGGGAAATGGGGCCGGTGAGGCGCGGAAGCGGGGCTGAGGGCGCCGGGGAGATGGGCGGAGCGAAGTTCAATCGCGGGGCCGGTGCGGCGGCCTTGGTGGTGGCGGTGGGCTGGGTGATGGTGGCTTCAGCGGTGGCGCAGGCTGCCAATCAGCCCGGGACGGCTTCTGTCGGCGAGGTTGGCCTGGAAGAGGCGGGAGATGTCGGCGGGGTCGGAGGGGAAGAGGCGGCTTCTGTCGGCGAGGTTGGCCTGGAAGAGGTCGCTGTGCGCGACCGGTTGGTGGCGGCGCAGGAGTCGCTGTTGAATGCCTATCGCTGTTTGTTCGG
>VYEX01000002.1:7591-152017 GCA_009842675.1 Acidimicrobiia bacterium
ACCGGTTGGTGGCGGCGCAGGAGTCGCTGTTGAATGCCTATCGCTGTTTGTTCGGTGTTGATGTGCAGGTGGTGCCCGGCGGCTGCGACGGCGGGCGGCAGTTGTCGGTGGAGTTCCAGGAGGGCTCAGCGCTGCGGGTCGCCTCGTTCGCCGAAGCGGGTGCCGGTGGTTGGCGCCTGTCGGGTCCTGATGCCGGTTTGTTCGAGATTGCCGGCGGTGTGCTGCGCTTTTCGGTTGACGACGCTCGATTTCTGCCAGATTTCGAGCGTCCCGCCGACGCAGGCGGCGACAATCGCTATGAGACGACCGTGTCTGGTCCCGGTGGCGAGCGGCAGGTGCGCGTGACGGTGCGCGACCGCGACGAGCCCGGCACAGTGCGGCTATCAGAGTGGCAGCCGAAGGTGGGGGTGCCGTTGAGAGCCCGGCTCAGCGATCCCGACCGCGGAGTAGAGTCGGTGAGCTGGCGCTGGGAGCGCTCGGTTGGCGCAGAATCATTCGTGCCTATCGAGGGGGCCGACGAGGCGGTCTATGTGCCCGAGGCGGCGGATTTGGCTCGCTGGCTGCGCGCGGTGGCCACCTACGCCGATCGCCACAGCGGCACGGCCATGGCGACCGCCGTTGCGACTTCCGCCAGCGTGGTGATCGGGCCGCGGCTTGTTGGCTTGTCTGCGAGTTCCGAGGGCTTCCCAGACGGCGAGGGGCTGGTGCCCGCATTCCACCCCGATGTGCTGCACTACAAGATTCCCTGCTTGCAAGCTGATGTGGTCTCGGTGGCTGCGGCCCTGCCCGCGGGGACGCGACTGGATGTGAACGGCGTGCAGCCGCCGCCGGGTGCCGAGACCGGGGCTGCGGTAGCGGTGACCGAGACCAGCGACGTCGTGGTGACCCTGGCCCGCGCCGACGGCGCGTTCACCCGCTACGTGGTGCATTGTGCCCCGGAGCCGCTGGCCTCGATCCGCACCCGCGTATCCGCCGAGATGCCGTTGGATGTGCTTTTGGCCGTCGTGGTCGGCCAGTGGATTGCGGTGATCGACCAGCACGGCGTGCCCCGGTTCCACCGCGGCCCCAGACCCGAAGACCGCGGCGACAATGCCGGATTCTTCCTGCGCTCATTCGGCGCGGGGCCGGCCCGCCAGTGGGCGCATGCAACCGAAACGGATAACGGCCTGGTGTGGACGATCCTCGACGCCGCTCTCGCACCGATAGGGCAGGTGGCGGCCGCGCCGCCGCTGACCACCACCGGTCGCCACGATCTGCGCCTGCTCGACGACGGTTCGGTGCTCTTGATGACCTACGAACCCGCAGTGCGCGACTTCTCCTACCTTTCCGATCGCAGCGGCGATTCCTCACCGGTGGCGGCGGTGCGCTTCGACGATCCCGACGGGCAGCGCTGGGGCGCCGCGGTGGACACCGCCGACTCTGCGATCCAGATTCTCAACCCTGACGGCCGCGCCCGCTGGACATGGAGCTCTTGGGGGCGGATTCCCCTGGAGGACTGCGCTGCACACCGCTTTCCCGACGACTACGCGCACGTCAATTCCCTGGAGATGACGGCAGGCGGCGTGCTGGCCTCGTTCAGGGGCTGTTCCACAGTCATGCTGCTTGATCCCGATGCCCCGGACGGCGCTGAGATCGTGTGGCGCATCGGCCAGACCAACCTGGCGCCCGATCACTGGGAGCAGCGCGGCCTGGGACCGGCGCCGCTGCGACTGGTCGGCGACCCGCTGGGTGCCTTCTGCGGCCAGCACGCCGCCTCCCTCCTCCGCGGCGGACCTGAGGATCGCCTCCTGCTGTTTGACAACGGCGTGGCCTGTGTAATCGACCCCTCGACCGGGCTGCCGCTGTCGCGCCCCGGGGGCGAGTACAGCCGCGCCGTCGAATACGCCATCGACCCCGTGAACGGCGAGGCAGTTTTTGTGCGCGACCACTTTTTGGGCGGACAGCGGTCGGCGCTGGTCAAAGTGGGCGGCCATGTCGAGGCGCTTGCCGACGGAACTTGGCTGATAAGCTGGAGCGGCTCGGTCAGAGTTGACAGCCAGCCCGACAGCCCATCTGCCATGCCCCCCCCCGACGCTCTTGTCACTCTCGTGGATCCCCGAACCAGAACCGAGATGTTCTCGATCTTGGCCGCCGGCAGCGGTGGCCCCGCTGGGAGACTGCGGGCCGTGCCCATTAGTGCGTTGGCGCTCGAAGTACCGCTGCCGCCTCTCACTGCCGCATTCACCGATGCCGAGCCAGTCGCCCTCCCCGCTGGCAGACCTGCCGACACCGGGGCATCGCCGGACCAGGGAACAACCTCTGCCGACACCGGGGCATCGCCGGACCAGGAGGCCATCGGCGTAGCGGTGGCGTTCTCCAGGCCGGTGAAGGACATCAAACCTGACACGCCTTCTATCGAGGTGGACGGAGGCACGCTCACCGCAGTGGTGCCGCGTCTGGAGTTCGGCAAACCGGCCAACAGCTATATCCTTGCCATAGCCCCCCATGGCACTGGGCGCGTGACCGTGCGTTTGCTCCCGAACCAGCCATGCGACCAGAACGGCATCTGCACGGCCGACGACACCCCGTTGGCAACCGCCCCCACCCCCTGGACGAACTCGTCCGGATGATTCGCAGTGCCCCCGATGACGCCTTGCCTCTTTGCCGCATCCCGCCGCGGCTCGCAGTGCCCCTGATGATGCGCGACAGCACATCCCGCCCAACTCGTCGGCGGATCACCGGTTCGGCCGGGATGCTGGGAATCGTTTTGGGAAGATCTCGTCTACTTCAATCGGATCGGGTGCAATGGGAGCGGGCGCTGGTCACCGGGGCGTCGGCGGGGATCGGGAGGGCGATGGCAGTTCGCCTGGCCGACGCCGGGGTGGATCTGGTGTTGGTGGCCCGCCGCGGCGACCGGCTGGAGGAATTGGCTGAGGATCTGAGAGCCGATGGCGCCGGGCCGGAAGTGGAGGTGCTGGAGGCCGACCTGTGCGATCTCGATGGTTTGGCCGCCGTGGAGAAGCGGGTGGTGGCCGAGGATGCGCCCATAGATCTCTTGGTCAACAATGCCGGGTTGGGCTACGAGGGGCCGTTTCACTCTCAAGACCCCATTGAAGTCTCTGAGACCATCAACGTGAACATGGTGGCGTTAGTGCGGCTGTCTCACGCCGCCTTGGGATCGATGACTGCTCGGGATCGGGGTCAGGTGATCCTGGTGTCGTCGATGGCCTCGCTTCAGGGCATGCCCATGACTGCGCTCTACGCCGCTACCAAAGCGTTCATTACCAGCTTTGGCGAGGGCCTATACGAGGAGCACAAGGGTACCGGGGTGACTGTAACCACCGTGTTGCCAGGGTTGACCCGTACCGAGTTCCATCAGCGGGGACGCTGGAATCTGGACAAGTGGCCCTCGGTGGGGTGGCAGAGCGCCGAAGAGGTGGCCGCTGAAGCGCTGGCGGCTGCTGCTCGGTCACGGCCCGAGATGGTGACCGGGCGCATCAACCGGGTTCTCGCCGTGCTGTCGGGCATTTCTCCCCGACGCCTTCGCCGGACGATCATCGGCCGGGCCGCCCGCCGCGCCTGGCCGGAAAGCCCATGACCTCTCGGAGAAGCACATGACAATTGAGAAGCACAGAAAAAAATGGCAGCGATTCCTAGCCGTTGTCGCCCTCGTCCTGCTCTTTGCCTCCGCCTGCTCGAATGACGATGCTCCACTCGCCGCCTCGACTCCCGATGCCACCGTCGTGCCGGATATATCTCCTGATGAGCCCGGTCCCGGTGAGGCGACCGCAGAATCCGGACGGCCCGCTCCGACAGGGGAGGCCGATGAGGCTGAACCAGGTGCAAGCGCCCAAGAAGAGGCTGGGCAACAAGCGCAGTCCCGAGGCTCAGAACAGGACACCGACGAGATGCAGGAATCTGACCCGGAAGAGGCAGAGCCGCAGGATGCCGGGCAAGCGAACCTAGAAGCAGTCGAACCGGAAGCCGAGTCCGCCATAGAGCAACTCCGCCGTCGCATGGCCGCGGCGGCGGCGTTCGGGGGCCTTGTTCCGTCTATGGCCATTGTGGAGGAATTGCGCCGGAACGCCGAGATGTTCTCCTATGAGATCGGCCAACACGGTGGCACCCTCACGGTGGCGACGATCTCCGAGCCCCTCACGTTCAACCTCGAGCTGGCCAGAGACGCCGGATCGTCGGGGGTGCTCGGCTACCTGTTCGAGGGCCTTACCCAGACCTCGTGGTTGAACGATGAGATCGAGCCGCTTCTGGCCCGGTCGTGGGAGAGTTCCGACGACGGGTTGCGCTGGGTATTCCATCTGCGCGACGACGTGCAGTGGCACGACGGCACCCCGCTCACCGCCCACGACGTGGAGTTCACCTTCAATCGGGTGATCTACAACGACGATTTCCAGGCGTCGAGCCGGGCTTCTTTCGAGTTTCGGTACCTGAACGATGAGACCGGCCAGTGGGAGCAATCGCAGATGACGGTTTCGGCGCTGGACGACCTCACCGTGGAATTCGTGCTCCCGCAGCCGTTCGCGCCATTTTTGCGATCGTTGGGCACCGCCATCTACCCCAAGCACATCCTAGAAGAACCCATCGAGGCGGGAACCTTTGCCGAGTTTTGGGGCATTGATACCGATCCCACCGAGATCATGGGCACCGGCCCGTTCACCATCGGAGAGTACACCCCCGGCGAGCGGATCGTGTTCGAGCGGAACCCTGACTACTGGCTGGTTGACGATGCCGGCGGGCAATTGCCCTATATGGATCAAGTGGTGGAGCTGATCGTGGAGGACTTGGAGGCAGAGCTGGCGCTGTTTCGCGACGGAACCACCGATTTTTACGGGGTATTGGGCGAGGATTTCGCAACGCTTGTTCCAGTGGCCGATGCGGAGAACTTCACCCTGCACCGCCGCGGCCCCGGATTCGGCACCAATTTCCTGGCCTTCAATCAGAACCCCGGGGTCAACGATGCGGGCGAGCCCTATGTCAATCCGGTTCAACTGCGCTGGTTCCAAAACGCGGCCTTCCGACAGGCTGTCGCCCACACCATGGACAAAGCAGCCATGATCGACCGGATCCAGCACGGCCTGGGCTATCCGCAGTGGTCTTCGGTAAGCCCGGCCGCCGGTGACTTTCACAATCCCGAAGTACGCCGGTACGACTACGACCTGGTTCTGGCCAACGAGATTCTCGACGAATTGGGCTGGCTTGACACCGACGGCGACGGCATCCGCGAGGACGACTTGGGCAACCCCATCTCGTTCGCTTTGGTTACCAACGAGGGCAACAGCGTGCGGGCCGAAATCACCGGCATCATCCACGAGGGGATGGTGGCGATTGGCCTCGACGTTGACTTTCAGATCGTGGAATTCGGCGCCATGGTGGACCAGCTCACGGCCACCTACGACTGGGAGGCCATGGTGGTGGGGCTGACCGGGAGTCCCGATCCCTTTGGCGGTATGACCGTGTGGCACAGCGGTGAAGACCTGCACCTTTGGCATCCGAATCAGCCCGAGCCCGCCACGGAGTGGGAGGCGAAGATCGACGAGCTGTACATCGCCGGCAGCAGAGAGCTCGACTATGAACAGCGGGTGCAGCACTACTGGGATGCGCAGGCGATCGTCGCCGAAAACGTGCCGCTCATCTATACCACGCAATCGGAGCGGCTGGGCGCGGTTCGCAACGTGTTCGGCAACTACACGCCGACGCTGTACGGCTACTGGGACCTGCGCTACCTGTACCGCACTGATCAGTGAGGGAAGGCCCCTGTCGAGTTCAGGGGCGGTCGGTTAGCCGAATTCCACGGCGGAGAAGCTGGTCAGCTTCTCCATCTGGTGGTCGGCGTTGACCAGCCGGACGGTGCCCGACTTCGAGCGCATGACCAGCGACTGAGTGCTGGCGTGGTTCTTGTAGTAGTGGACGCCCTTGAGCAGATCGCCATCGGTGATGCCGGTGGCGGCGAAGAAGCAGTTGTCGCCCTGCACCAACTCGTCGGCGTCGAGCACCTTGCTCACGTCGCGCCCCAGCTTCTCTGCTTCCTTGCGCTCCCTGTCGTTGCGGGGCCAGAGCCGGCCCAGCAGCTCTCCGCCCATGCACTTGAGGGCGGCAGCCGCGATCACCCCTTCTGGGGTTCCCCCGACGCCGAACAATATGTCGGCCCCCGAATCGGGCCAAGCGGTGGAGATAGCCCCGGCCACATCGCCGTCGGGTATGAGGCGGATGCGGGCCCCGGCATCTCGCACCTCGGCGATCAGTTCCGAGTGGCGATCGCGGTCGAGGATCACCGCGGTCACATCCCTCACCGACTCGCTCTTGGCCTCGGCCACCAGCTCCAGGTTCTGGGTGGGTGAGTTGTCCAAAGAGATGCCATACCCGGTGCATTCGGGGCCGTACGCGATCTTCTCCATGTAGACGCAGGGTCCGGGGTTGAACATGGTCCCCCGGTCGGACACCGCGATCACCGACAGGGCGTTGGCCCGGCCCAGAGAGGTGAGCGTGGTGCCGTCGATGGGGTCGACCGCGATGTCGCACTCGGGAGGCGTTCCATCGCCGATCAGCTCTCCGTTGAAGAGCATGGGGGCTTCGTCCTTCTCGCCCTCGCCGATGATCACGATCCCGTCCATCGGCACGGTCCGCAACAGCACACGCATGGCTTCTACAGCGGCGCCGTCGGCCCCTTCCTTGTCGCCTCGGCCCATCCATCGGGAGGCGGCCAGCGCAGCGACTTCGGTCACTCTGACCAGCTCCATCGCCAGGTTGCGGTCGGGGGTTTCGGGCGATGCGTTCACGTTGCCCAACCGTAGCGCTGCCCACTGCCGACTTCACCTTTACAGAGGGGTGTTGCTGCGACGATGCGACCCGGCGGATGTGGTCTGAAACCATGTTTGCCATGGTTTGGTGCTTCCAATGCGGTGCGCCCTACGACGAGGATGTGTCGGAGTGCGTGGAGTGCGGCGTGGCCACATTTCCCTCACCTCCGAAGCCCGCCGAGGAGGTGGGCGGTCCCGACGACGAGCAGCTGGCCTACGAGTTCCACGAATGGGCCTACGATGCCCGCAACGGATTGGAGGCCGATCTGCGGTCCCGTGAGTTGGACCACGCCTGGCTGGGGCCGACACTGATCGTGTGCGAGGCCGACGAAGAGGCGGTCGATCAGGCGGTAGAAGGGGTGCTGCGGGCTCGGCTACCCAAACTGGACAAGAGCCAGCCTGCGGTGGTGTACGAGTTAGGGGACTACGACGACGCTTTCAAGGCTGACATCTTGAGCGAGCTGTTGTCGGAGGGCATCGCCCACGAAGTGGACTACGCCGGCAACCTGGAGGTGGCCGAAGCCGACGAGGAGGCGGTGGACGCACTGTTCGACCGACTCACCAGCGCCGCTTCCGAACGCCAGTTCGGACCGGGCCTGCCCGGGGTGGAGCCCTATCAGGTGCTGGAGGCGCTGTTCTTCTCCGCCGACCGGCTGCGCCGCAACACGTCTGATTCCAAGGCGGTGGAGGACTTCGCGTTGGCCCACGAACAGGTGGTGCAGCTCAGCCTGCCGTGGGGGTACGACGCCGATTTCTGGCGGGCCATGCTCGACGCCGCCGATGAGTTGCGGGAGGCCCTGGTGGCGGGACCTGATCCCATCGAGGGCGACGCGGCTTTAGAGCAAGCAGCGCATGGCCTGAGGGAATTGCTGCGCCGGTATATGTGATGGCCGCCCGCACGGTCGAAGGCTTGGTGCTGACCCACGGCGCGGGCGGGGATCGCGATCAGCACACATTGGTGGCCATTGCCGAGGGGCTGGCCCCCTTGCCGGTGGAACGGGTCAACTTCCCCTACCGGAATCAGGGTCGCCGACCTCCCGATCGAGCCCCCAAGCTGCTGGCCTTCCTCGATGAGGAGGTCCCGGCCATCGCCGCTCGACTGGGAACCGAGTCGGGGCGCCTGGTGCTGGGCGGCCGGTCGATGGGAGGGAGGATGTGCTCCATGGCCGTGGCCGACGGGATGCCCGCCGCGGGCTTAGTGCTGCTGAGCTATCCGCTGCACCCGCCGAAGAAGCCGGAGAGTCTGCGGACTGGGCATTTTCCGGAAATTGACGTGCCTTGCCTGTTCATCTCGGGTGACCGCGATCCCTTTGGCAGTCCCGAGGAGTTCGATCAGCATTTGCCCGCCATCAATGGCCCGGTGACTGTCGTGTGGCTAGAAGGTGAGCGCCACGATCCGAGGGAGGCTGACGCGATTATCACCGACGCCGTGGCCAGTTGGTTGGAGGGGCTCTAGGCGTCTTCAGGGTTTAGTTCTTCCAGGGAGCGGCGCGTTGTTTCGGGGTAGTAGAGGAGTACAAGGATGGCGACGAGGATTGGGCCGGCTATGAGGATGGCGAACGCGGTGCCGTAGCCCCAGGCGTCGGCCATGAACCCGGCGACTGCGAGGCCGGCGGCACTGCCGGCGACACCGGCTACGCCGAGGAGTCCGTTGGACTCCGACCGGCGAATCGTGCCGAACATCTCGGCCCGGTACACCCCCAGCGTCGGCACAGTAGTGGCGGTCATGAGCGTTCCAATTGCGATCAGAACCCACATTGGCCATCCGGCCAGGGTGAAGTGCCAGAAGGCGAATAGTGCGCCGCCGCTCACACCGACGGAGGCGAGGACCCGTCGGCCCCGAAGGTCGGCCAGCTTGCCGGCGATGAGCATGCCCGGTCCCGCCGTCCAGGCGGTGAGCAGGGTGAACACCGTGATCTTGGTGGCGCTAAAGCCCCGTTCGTCACGCAGAAAGTCGTTTTGTAGTTGAGAGGCCGGTGCGGCGAACAGCAGCACGGCAAACGAGGTCACAGCCAGGAGCACCAATCGGAAGCGGTACTGCTGGGGTGGTCGGGTTCGGGGCTGTCGACGGGCGGTTTCGAACCGCTGGGATTCGGGCAACCGGCGGGCCGCGAACAACACCAGGGGCAGTCCAGCCAGCGCGAGGAGGAAACTGAGTCGCCACGCAGTGTCCCCCAGGTCGGCCAGGGGCACCGACCCGACGGCAATTCCCGAGCCCAGCCCGGCGGCCAATCCCAGCATGGATGCCACAAAGGCCCGTGAGCCGGCGGGGGCTTCTTCGAGTGCGAACACAAAGATGAGCAGCGCCATGGCGTGGGACAGTCCCCGGGAAATTGCCTGGACCGCGGTCAGGGTGGCCAGGTTGGCCACCAGAGATGTCGCCGCTGAGGCCAAAATGGCACCTCCCGCCGCATAGAGCAGGGTGCGCCGCCGGCCCTTTCGATCGGCGAACGCGGCCACTGCCACCGTGATCAGGATGCTGAGCCGGATCAGCGACAGGGCGACGCCCGCAGCCGACTTGCTCTCTCCGAACTCCTCTCGGGCGAAGGTGATGGTTTGTCCGAGCAGGGTGCCCAAGAAACCGGCGATCACGGCCAGAGTGGCCAGCAACGCGACGATCCGGGCCTGTCGGGTGGTGAAACGGTCGGGGGGGTGCCACCAGGGCCACTCCCGTCCTTGGCGGAGGGCCCGGCTGAAGGGAATGGTGAAGAGCACCCACCAAACCGGGATTGCCAGGCGAAAGTCGAACTGTTCGGTGATCTCTACCTGATCAGAGCCCACCGGCTCGACGGTGACCGTGCGCTGGTATTGCGAGACCGGTCCCTCGGCGGCGGAAAAGACGGCGTCGCCCTCAGCGCGTTCCAAGACGATGTCGGCTCGAGGGGATAGCAGGCCGCGGGGGCCGTTCAGCACGCCATCGGCGGCATCGGTGCTCAGAACGCGACGAGAGATCACTCGGGGCATGGGCTGGGGGCAGCTTACTTTTGTTGAGGCTCCGCCCCGCGACCTCACCTTGACTGTGCTGGCGACGGCGTGGGGACCATACTTGTCGGGTGGAGCGAGGCCATCAGGAGGACTTCGATCGGCAGGACCGCATTGAGGTGCGGGCCAATGGTCCTCTAGAGGGCACAGTGGCCATTGGCGGGGCCAAAAACTCGGTGCTGAAGCTTATGGCTGCCTGCCTGCTCACGGAGGGCACTTTTGTGATCCGCAATGTGCCCGACATCCACGATGTGGCGGTGATGGCCGACGTGCTGCGGGCCATGGGGGTCTCTGTTAGCCGGGTGGACGACGCCCTCACCATTGAACGCCCCGAGGCCTTAATCCCCGAGGCGCCCTATGCGCTGACCGAGCAGCTACGAGCTTCCACGGCGGTCTTGGGACCCCTGCTGGCCGGGATCGGGCATGCCCGGGTGGCCTTGCCCGGAGGAGACGATTTCGGCCCTCGGCCCATCGACATGCACATTGCCGGACTGGAGGCCATCGGCTGTCGGTTCGAGATTTCCGGCGGGGACGTCTACGCCACTGCCGACAACCTGGTGGGCAACTCAGTGCTGCTGGAGTATCCCAGCGTGGGAGCCACCGAGAATGTGATGATGGCTGCCGTCCGGGCCAAGGGGACCACGGTCATCGACAACGCCGCCCGGGAACCGGAGATTGCCGACCTGGCCGGATTCTTGAACCACATGGGTGGCCATGTACTCGGGGCAGGTACGTCCACCATCACGGTGGAGGGGGTAGATGAGCTCCGCCCGGTGGAGTACACGGTGGTGAGCGACCGGATCGAAGCCGCCACCTTCTTGGCTGCTCTCGGTGTGGCCACCGGCGAGGTCACCCTGGTGGGTGCCCGCCTCGACCATATGGCGATACTGTGCCGCAAGCTGGGCGAGATGGGGGTGCGGACCTCGTCTGATCCCGATGGTGTTTGGGCCATGTGCAGCGGCCGCCTCCGTTCCGCCGATGTGTCCACGCTGCCCTATCCCGGCCTGCCCACCGACTGCAAGCCGCTGCTGGTGGCCATGTTGTCGGTGGCCGAAGGGGTGGGGATCGTTACTGAGAACCTGTTCTCAGGCCGGTTTCGCTATGTGGACGAGCTGGTGCGGATGGGTGCCGATATCCGCACCGAGGGCCACCACGCGGTGATCCGGGGCGTGGACCGGCTCAGCGGGGCGCCGGTGCGGGCGTCCGACATCCGGGCGGGGGCGGCGCTGGTGGTGGCCGGACTGGCCGCCGACGGTGTCACCGTGGTGTCCGACCCCCACCACATTGACCGGGGCTACGAGGATTTCGCCGGCAAGCTCAGCGTTCTTGGGGCTGACGTCCGCCACGAGAAGCTCGGCGATTAGCCAGGAACAGCAGGCCGGCCAGCAGAGCCAACGGCGCGGCCACTAAGAGAATCTCGTCCCAGCCTCCCTGGTGGGCCAGCAGTTCCGCCAGCACTCTCATAAGGCCGAGTCTGCCAGACCACCGTCGAGCAGAGGAATGGGATCGGTGTCAAGGTTGGCTATTGGGCCTCTTGCTGAGACAATAGGGGCGTGGAGCAAGCCGTCGCCCAGGTGATTGAGGCCATTCGCCCCGCGGTGCAGGCCGATGACGGGGACATCTTCCTTAGGGGAGTGGACGAGGAAACCGGCGTGGTCAGCGTTGAGCTCGTAGGCGCATGTGTGAGCTGCCCCGCGTCCACCGTGACGCTCAAGGCTGGAGTCGAGCGGATCCTCAAAGACCGGGTCGATGGGGTCACCGAGGTGGTGAACGTGGGCCAGAACCTGCTGAGCGACGGCTCGCCGGTGGGCCTGTAGTCGCCTCCGACTTCGCTCCAGCATGGTCCCGCAGCGAACCGATACCTGGTACGTCAGCTATGGGCTGATAGCCGTCAACGTGGTGGTGTTCATCGTGGGTGTGGCCATGGGCGACAGCCTGGGTGGCGGGGGCGATGAAGTCGGTCTCGTTTACCGAGCGGCCACGCTGGGAGGGAACATCGAGTACCTGAACGAGTGGTGGCGGGTGTTCACCGGGGGATTCTTGCACCACGGGGTATTCCATCTCGGGGTGAACATGTTCTCGCTCTACATCCTGGGCCTGGCCCTAGAGCGATCCTTGGGGAAGGTCTCGTTTACGGCGGTGTACTTGTCCTCGCTGGTAAGCGGTTCGTTCGGAGCATTGATCGAGGCGCCCAACTCGCTGGTTGCCGGGGCATCGGGGGCCATTTTCGGATTGATGGGCGCCTATGTCGCCCTTTCGCTGGCTCAAGGGGTGGGGTTGTTCCAGACTCCGATAGGGCCGATTCTCGCCATCAATCTGGTGATCAGCTTCACCGTTCGGTCGGTTTCGCTGGGTGGCCACATCGGTGGCCTCATCGGCGGCTTCATTGTGGGAGCAGCCGCTGCTCAGGCCATCCGCCGACAGCAGCACACCACCGTGATCCCGGTGCTTGCCGCGGCAGTGGTAGCCGGGGCTTCCTTTGTCGGCGCCTTATGGGCTGCCAGCCGATCCAACGTGGTTCTTTTGCTCAGCTAGGCGAACTGGGCTCGCAGCGTCTTCAGATTGCGGCGCCACACCCACTCGAGGATGCGGGCCCCAACGATGTCGCCCAATATGCCACCCATCCACCAGGGGAATTGAAGTTCCTCGGTCCAGCAGAATTCGGTTCGATCGGTGCCTGCCGGCGCGAGGGTGAAGCGCCCCTCGCCGGTGACCAATCCGGTGTGGCGCACGCCGATGGCCTCCTTCTCGGCCCATTCGGTGACCACCATGGTGTCGTTGAGGCGGAGCGGCCCGACCTTGGTGAGGCACTCGAAAGCGGTGCCCACCCCCTCGGTCTGGTCGCCCTGGAAGGAAATCGACTCGGCGTCGGCCATCCACTCAGTGTGGCTGTCGATGTGGCGCACGTATTCCCACACGGCGTCGATGGGCGCCTCGATGGTGGTGGAAACCCTGATCCTGGCCATTGACAGTCATTCTAAAAGTGGTCTGTGGGGAGAATCGCACTCGTCAGACCGTAGAATTCAGGCCATGTCCGATGCCGACATCGAGTTTTTCTGGGATCCGATCTGCCCCTTCGCATGGCTCACTTCCCGGTGGGTGACCGATGTCGCCCGCCAGCGGGAATACGAAGTGGACTGGCGGCTGATCTGTTTGTCGATCCTCAACGAGGACAGCGACTACGACAATTTCCCTGAGGGCTATCGGGATTTGCACAACAAGGGCCGGCGCATGTTGCGGGTGGCCCAGGCGGTGCGCAACCAGCACGGCCCGGCGGCGGCCGGTGACCTGTACACCGCCTACGGTTCCACCATCTGGAATCCCGATGCCGACATTCGCTCGGCCATAGGAGAGGTGGCTTCCGACGGGCACTTGGCGGCTGCACTGGAAATGGCCGGCCTATCGCCCGAGCCGTTGCGGGCTGCCGAGGACGAGTCGTTGGATGATGCGCTGCGGGACTCCACCGAAGAGGCGCTGAGCCGTACCGGGCGGGATGTGGGAACTCCGATCATCACCTTCCACCACAACGGAGGCTCCACGTCTTTCTTCGGGCCGGTGGTGAGCCAAGTGCCACCCACAGAGGAGGCGGTGCGGCTGTGGGACGCGGTGGTGACGCTGGCCGAGTGGCCGTCGTTCGCCGAGCTCAAGCGCTCCCGGCGCGACGATCTGGTATTCCCCTCGGTGTAGGTGAGGGATGGTTGTCATGGCATCTGAGGCGATCGCCTATCTGGACAACGCAGCCTCCACCCCGCTGTGCTCCGAGGCGGTGGAGGCCATGGCGCCGTTGCATCGGGAGCTGTATGCCAATCCGACTGGGGCGCACCGGATGGCCCGGGACACCCGTCGCCAGATCGACGATGCCCGCGACGTGATGGCCGAGGCCCTGGGTTCGGAGCCCGGGGAGATCGTGTTCACCGGCGGGGGCACCGAGGGCGACAATCTGGCGGTGGTGGGTCGGCACATGAGGGTCGGCGGGGTGACGGTGTGCTCGGCCATTGAGCACCATGCGGTGCTGGAGCCGGTAGAGCATCTGGGTGGTCGGGTAGTGGCGGTGGATGCGGTCGGGGTCATTGACCTGGACGGATTGGCCGAAGCGCTCGATGAGAGCGTGACTGTGGTATCGGTGATGTTGGCCAACAACGAGACCGGTATGGTCCAACCCTTGAGCCAAGTGGCGGAATTGGTCCGCTCGCTGGCTCCCAATGCCGTGCTTCACACCGACGCGGTGCAGGCCTTTCCCTGGCTGGACGTGGCTTCGCTGGCCGCGGGTGCCGATCTGATCTCGGTGAGCGCCCATAAGTTCGGCGGTCCCAAGGGGGTGGGTGCGACGGTGGTTCGCGACGGCGTGGAGCTGTCGCCGCTGCTGCTGGGCGGCGGACAGGAGCGAGGGCTGCGGTCGGGCACCCACAATGCGGCAGGAATCGCCGGCATGGCCGCCGCCGCCGAGGTGGTGCTGAAGACCCGGGCCGAGCAGGTGGTGCGGCTGGCCGGATTGCGGGATCGACTGGTGGACGGTGTGCTGGGCGCGGTGGAAGGCACCGTGGAGACCGGCCGGCGGTCCGGAAAGGTGGCCGGGTCGGCCCACCTGTGCTTTGAGGGCATTGAGTCGGAGGCGCTGCTGTTTCTGCTGGAAGATGCCGGGGTGTACGCGTCGGCGGCGTCCTCTTGCTCCAGCGGGGCGCAGGATCCATCCCATGTGCTGGCCGCCATGGGCTACGACCGAATGCTGGCCGGGGGATCGCTGCGGCTATCGCTGGGCTATGAGACCGCCGACGCCGATATCGACCGGGCGCTGGCTGTTATTCCTGACGCGGTGGCCCGGCTGCGGGCCTACGGCAAGGGCTAGGGGAAAGGGCCGAAGCGATGCGGGTTTTGGCGGCGATGTCGGGGGGCGTGGACTCCTCGGTGGCGGCCGCCATGCTGGCCGAACAGGGCCACGAGGTGGTCGGAGTAACCCTCAAACTCTGGGGTGGTGAGTCGGACACCGGATGCTGCTCGGTGTCGGATGTGGAGGACGCCCGCCGGGTGGCCGACCTCTTGGGTTTGCAGCACCATGTGTTTAATTTCGGCGATGCCTTCGACCAGCGGGTGGTGGCTCCGTATGTTGACGACCACGCCGTTGGGCTGACGCCCAACCCCTGCATCGAGTGCAACCGCCACATCAAATTCGACAAGCTGATGGTGCGAGCGGAGGCTCTGGGGTTCGATGCGGTGGCCACCGGCCATCACGCTCGCCTTGAAACGGCCGGCGGCGGGTTCCGGGTGCGGCGGGGGGTGGATGACGCCAAGGACCAGTCCTATGTGCTCTACATGCTGGGTCAGCAGCAGATGGCTCGGATGATGTTGCCAATCGGCCACTTGACCAAAGCCGAGGTACGAGAGCGGGCCGCCGCCCTCGGACTGCGGAACTCGGCCAAACCCGACAGCCAGGACGTGTGCTTCATTGCCAACCGGTCCGGGGGACGGCAGGGCTTTCTGTCGCGTCGCTTGGGCGAGTCGCCCGCCACCGTGGTGGACACCGATGGGACGGAGCTGAGCACCGTTGAGGCGGTGCAGGCAGTGACCATCGGCCAGCGCCGAGGCCTCAACCTGGGCGGCACCGACGAGCCCCGGTATGTGACCGATGTGGACATTGCCGCGGGCCGGGTGACGGTTGGTCGCCGCGACGACCTCTACACCCCCACCCAGGACGTGACCGGCATCCAGTGGGCCGACAACCCGGTGGATGGTCTGGTCGACGTCCAGGTAAGCGCCCACGGAACCCCCGCGGTCGCGGTAGTGGACCATTCAGGCAGAGTTGACTGGGAAGAGCCCCAGCGCCGAGTAGCCCCCGGCCAGGCGGTGGTCTTCTACCAGGGCGATCTGGTAGTTGGAGGAGCGGTAGCGGCCTGAGTGGGTAGCCGTCACCAACGCGTCCTATTCCAAAACGTGACGCAGTAGTAGGCAAGCCTGCTCCTGTAAAGTTCCGTTGCTTTCTGGAAGGATGAATGGATGCGCGAATCCGGCGAAAGGCAGGCCGCAGAAGGAAATGGCAACTGAGGGGATGGAGAATCCGGTCCTCAATTCGCCATTTGAAGAACCGCAGGCTCACTTCGAGATTGGTGCGCATGGTCCTACTGGAGAAGTTCTAGAGGGGCGAAGACCAAGCGAGTCGTTCATCCCGGTCCCTACACCGAAGAAGCGAAAGAAGGCAGGGGAGCAGGGTCAGTTCGACTTCGACGCCACCGGTGAGCGGATCGAAAAAAACGCCCTGATAAACAATGTGCGCCGCGAAGTCGAGCTCTGGCGGGCGCGCGACTATCCGGGGGTTACCCCCTATTCAAGAAAGCTCTTGTCTTACTGGTCGGCCGGTCCGCCGACTCGTGATGAGCCAGTGTTCTTCTGTCAGAGAGAAGCAGCTGAGACGGCGATCTACTTGGCAGAGGTGGCTGGTCGACATCACGGAGCGTCGGATTATCGGCCGAGGTTGGATCAGGCGAACAAGATCCACAACGACGGGCTTCCACGTCTGGGCTTGAAGATGGCAACGGGCAGTGGCAAGACCGTTGTAATGGCCATGTTGATTGCTTGGCAGGCAATAAACAAGGCATATCTTCCTCGTGATGCCAGGTTTTCGCGGCGCTTCCTAGTTGTCACTCCAGGCATCACCATTCGAGATCGCCTCCGTGTCCTGCTTCCCAGCGACGACGGAAATTACTACCGCGAGCGCGACCTCGTGCCTCCTGATCTTTGGGCCGCACTTCTTCAGGCTCAGGTGATGATCACCAACTATCACGCGTTCTTGCTTCGCGACGTGAAGGAGATTTCGGGGGTTGCTGCCAATACTCGGAAAATGCTCATCACGGGCCAGAAGACCGACCCATTCAAGGAGACCCCCAACCAGATGGTCGCCCGCGTGCTTGGGGATCGCACAGGGCATGGGAAGGGAGAGGTGGTTGTTTTCAACGATGAGGCCCATCACTGCTATCAGAACAAACCGCTGACGGAGGCGGAAGATGCTGAGCAAGAGGACGAACAGCGCAATGCCGATGCCCGGGTGTGGTTCAAGGGCCTCCTGGCAGTCCAGCAGAGGGTCGGCATCAAGTCGATCTACGATTTGTCGGCGACCCCCTACTACTTGAAGGGTTCCGGCTACAACGAAGGTTTCATCTTCCCGTGGGTAGTGAGCGACTTCTCACTGATGGATGCCATCGAATCCGGCATCGTGAAGGTGCCCCGCGTTCCGGTGGATGACGATGCAGCCGGCGATTTGGTCACATATCTGCGGCTCTGGGAGCACGTCGGCAAAAGGCTCCCGACGCGAAACACCAGGGCATTGCGCCACAGGTTGGTCTCTGGCACCTGGGTTCCTCCCGAGGTCCTCGAGGGGGCACTTCGAAGTCTGTATAGGAGCTACGAGAAGTCGTTTACTCACTGGGAGGCAGAACTCGGCGAAAATGGTGAGCCGCCGCCGGTGTTCATCGTTGTTTGCCCAAACACGCTGGTGTCGAAATTGGTGTATGACTGGGTGGCCGGCTCCGAGGTTGAAGCCCCTGATGGGACGCCAAGGCCGCGACCAGGAGAGTTGGCACTGCTGTCCAACGTGGCGGACGGAGAATGGCTCGCAAAGCCCAGAACCATCTTGATCGACTCAGCTCAGCTTGAGTCAGGTGAGGCCCTGTCCGACGACTTCAAGAATGCTGCTGCTCGGGAGATCGATACCTTCAAGGCGGAATACCGGCAGCGATACCCCGGTGCCGACACTGAGAAACTCACTGACGAAGATCTACTGCGCGAAGTGATGAACACCGTGGGTAAGCCCGGCAAGCTTGGCGAGCATGTGCGTTGCGTTGTGTCGGTATCGATGCTGACCGAGGGCTGGGACGCCAATACTGTGAGCCACATTCTCGGCATACGAGCGTTCGGCAGCCAACTGCTTTGCGAACAGGTTGTCGGACGGGGCCTGAGGCGGCGCAGTTATGCGATCAACCTAGAAGGCAGACTCGATCCTGAGTACGCGGAGGTCTACGGCGTTCCCTTTGCCTTTATCCCAAGCGACCGTCCGGTGAAGGATCCACTGCCCAAGCGACCGGCGGTTGTGGTCGAAGCCGTTGAAGAGCGTTGGCCGCTGCGCATCACGTTCCCCAAGCTCGACGGCTATCGGGTAGAGATTCCAGATGCAGAGCTGTTCGCTGCATTCGACGACGAAACTGCACGATTGCATGTTGATCGCCATGTGGTGGCCACATGGACCCAAACGGAGGGGATTGCCGGAGAGGCCGCGGAGCAGAACTTGGAGAGGCTCCGGGGTGCCCGTCCCCAAGAGGTCGCCTACCGGGTCGCCAGAACGATGTTGCACCGGGCTGATCAATTCGCAGGCCACGATGCAGCGGAGAAACCGTGGTTGTTTCCCCAGCTGGTTGGCATAACCCGACAATGGCTCGCCTCGGACTGCGTGACCTTTGCCGATGACACCGCAGTTGGCATGCTCTTGCTTACTGAGGCCACCCATCGTGCTGCAGAGGCGGTGTTTCGGGCGATCCGGTATATCGAAGATGCCCGACCGGAAGTGATTCAACCCCTGCTGCGACACTTTGATCCCGAGGGGTCTACCGATGATGTCTCGTTTTCGACTCGCAAAGCGGTCATAGAGGCTGAGAAGTCCCATGTAAGCCATGTGGTACTGGATGGCCCCAGAGGCAACACCTGGGAAGAACGCCTCGCCGTATTGCTTGAGGCCGATAGTCGCGTGCGGTCATTTGTGAAGAACGACCATCTCGGGTTTGTGATCCCCTACGTCCACAAGGGCCGGAGCCATGAATACGTCCCGGACTTTCTTGTGCGACTGATGGTCGAACCCGATGATGTCGTGCGTACGCTGATCGTCGAAGTGTCCGGTGGTCGCAAAGACGCCGATACAGCCAAAGCCAAGGCCGATACGGCTCGTCACCAATGGTGTCCCGCGGTAAACAACCACGGCGGTTGGGGTCGGTGGGGATTCATCGAGGTATCCGATATCGACTCCGCCGCTTCCGTCCTCGACGGGGCCATTCAGAGCCTCTATGCCGATGGGCCGGTTACTGGCCTCCGTGATTCGATCTAATAGGAGTGCGCATGGCTAGCAGAAGGAATTCAGGCCCTAAGCCTGTAGAGGCGATCACCCATGACGACAAGCGAGCCAATCTTCCGACCGCAGATGCTCACGAATTTGTGGATCCGGAGATGGAAGCTCCTACCAGGCTCCGCTATCCGCGAGACCCGTCTCTCGACCCACAACTTGTGTGGAAGGGCAAGGATGCGCTCGACGGGGCCGATCTGGAGGTAGGCGCCCCGCCGATCTACATACAGGAGAAGATCGACCCGAGAGTCCTTGTCGAAAACCTCCGCGAGACCGCCAAGGCTGGTGAGCCAGAACCGGAGTTGACCCTCTTTGAGACTTTTGACGGCCTCGACGACCTCAGCTTGGTCGAGTTCTATGAGCACCAGGCCAACTGGTCCAACCGAATGATCCTCGGCGATGCCTTGGAGGTTATGGCCAGTTTGGCTGAGCGGGAATCGCTGCGAGGAAAGGTCCAGATGGTGTACATCGACCCTCCTTATGGCATCAAATTCGGCTCGAATTGGCAGGCGTCCACGGAGAACCGCGACGTGGGCGACGGGAAACTCAAAGATGCCTCTAGAGAAGTCGAGCAGATCCGCGCCTTTCGGGACACCTGGGCCGACGGCATCCATTCGTACCTTTCGTATCTGCGCGATCGGCTCGCGATCGCCAAGGAGCTTCTCACCGACTCGGGAAGCGTTTTCCTCCAGATGGGCGATGAGAATCTTCACCTTGTCAGATCTGTCCTCGATGAGGTATTCGGACGGGAGAACTTTGTCAGCCTCATCACGTTTGTGACCACCAGCGGCTTCACCCAGGCCAGCGCATTGCCCCGTAACGGTGATTACCTGCTGTGGTTCGCTAAGTCGATCAGCGACCTCAAGTCCCGAACCCTTTGGGAACGTGCCCCCGACCGGCAGGGCTACACCTGGTTGATCCTGCCGGATGGAGAGTTTCGAGGAATGAAAAGTAACGAGCGGGCGGGCACTCTACCCCTTCCCGAAGGAGCACGGTTGTACACGCCAGGAGACATCCAGTCGCAAGGGGCAGCGTCCGCGCCCCAACCTTTCGAGTTCCAGGGCAAGACGTACGAGCCGGGCAGGAATTCCCACTGGAAGGCGTCTTACCCCGATGGGATGCGCCGATTGGCTGCTGCGGGCCGGATACACGTCGCCAAGAACAGCATTCGGTACCGTCGTTTTGCCGATGACTTCCCTTTCCAGGTGCGGACGAACCTGTGGGACGACACCGGCACGGGCAACTTCACAGACTCCAAGGTGTACGTGGTGCAGACCAACACCAAGGTCATAGAGCGATGCATCCTCTTGGCCACCGACCCTGGTGATCTCGTGCTCGACCCCACTTGCGGCTCTGGCACCACCGCCGTCGTTGCCGAGCAGTGGGGTCGCCGGTGGATCACTACTGACACTTCCCGAGTCGCTCTCGCTCTGGCCCGCCAGCGGTTGATGGGCGCTCGGCTTCCGTACTATCTGCTTTCCGATAGCGAAGCCGGGCGTAAGAAGGAGTCGGAGTTGACTGCAACCGAACTGCCTCATCGAGAGGTGGCCGGCGATGTCCGCCAAGGGTTCGTGGTCGACCGTGCCCTCCACATCACGTTGGGCTCAATCGCTAACAACCCAGACATCACCGACGATCTGACGCAAGAGCAGGTTGACGAGGCCATCCGGCGACACGCCGATTTTGAGCTGCTTTGGGACCAGCCCTTCGAAGACAAGGGCAAGGTTCGCGTGGCGGGGCCCTTCACCGTGGAAAGCCTCTCGCCTCACCGCTCGCTTGCCTTCTCACTGCCAGACAGGCCTGATGTCAGGCCCGCAACCGAAGTCGCCGCCGCCCTCGATGCCCAAACAGCCTCATTCGATCAGACCATCCTGGCGAACCTAGCCACAGCCGGAATTCAGAATGGGCGTCGCAATGAAAGGCTTGAATTCGAGGTAGTCGAGCCTTACTCCTCCAGCTACATCCAAGCGGTGGGGACCCGAGAGGCAGCCAATGAGTCGACGCCTGCACGAGTCGGCATCTCAATTGGTCCTCAATACGGGACCGTCGGCCCAAGCTTCATCAAGGATGCTGCTCGCGAGGCTATTGCGGCGGGCGATATCGACTTGCTGTGCGTGCTTGGGTTCTCCTTCGATCCGACCGCAATCGGTTCGATCGGTGACGATATCGTTTCGTCCGACGAGGGGTTCAATGTCGCTGCTGAGCGAAAGCTCGGCCGGGTGCCCGTCCTGCTGGTGCGCATGAATGCCGACCTGGCCATGGGCGAAGAACTCAAGAAGACTGGTGCTGGCAATCTCTTCACGGTGTTTGGAGAGCCCGACATCGACCTCATCGAAGAGGCTGACGAGCTAGTCGTCGAGATCAGGGGCGTTGACGTGTACGACCCAACGACTGGTGAGATCAGGAGCAACGACACGGACCAGATTGCCATGTGGATGATTGATTCGAATTACAACGGTGAGTCGTTTTTTGTTCGGCACTGCTACTTCACCGGAAGCAACGATCCCTACAAGCGCCTCAGAACAGCTCTCAAAGCGGACATTGTTGAAGAGGCCTGGCAATCCCTGTACCAAAAGAGATCCCGGTCTTTCCCGAGACCAGAAACCGGCAAAATAGCCATAAAGGTGATCAACAACTACGGCGACGAAGTGATGAAGATATTTGAAGTCAGCTAGGCAATGGGTTGAGCCTTGTCACTCGTGCACCTTTCACCGTAAACGTCCGATCTTGTCGAACGGTGGTTCACCAGCCAGGGGGCGATGGACGTGAATGATCTCATCGGGCAGAAGGTATCGCTCGCACAATACGTCTATCGCTGCTTCGGCTATGAGGGCGGCAGTGGCCAAGACGACGGCTGGTGGAGCATTGTGAACAGGACCCGAGCATCCGATGGCGGGTTGGATCATGTCATCGTCATTCCCTGGGGGAATCAACTCGTAGCCGCATTCTGGCCTGCGTTCAAGAATCGGCGTGTCTCCGGGCGCACCTTGGCGTTGAACGCGGGCAACGGCTCCACCTCGATACAGCGCGCCAGACACGACTCTCTTGTCGTGGGCCGCCGCGCTAAGTGAAATGGCTCGGGTCAACGCTTCGTTACCGGTGGAGTCCACTACCAAATCGGCGTCGGCAATGGCGGAGCCTAGGGCATCAGGAGTCAGCGGGACCGACGGCAATGGATCTGCATTAGTCCAAGGCGCGTGTTCGCCGATGGCAACCTTGAGTGCCAAAGATTTCCGTACTCCACTGCCTTGGTGACCAACTACATGTCGTACTGCATTCTCTGGCAGGAGCAGGTCACCGTCAGATAGCAAGAGCCGGGTGACTCCACTTTCGGCTAGAGCCAAGGCCACATGCCCGCCTAAGGCTCCAGCGCCAAAGGCAATGACTGTTTTATCTTGGAGCAAATTGGCGTCAGGCCCGGCCCGCAGCAAGAGAGAATCTCTATCTGTTGGGCCTGGCAGTAAGGCGAGTGCATCGATGTCATCGCCGATGCCTTCGAGAGCGAGCACAAGTACAAGTGGAGCATTGTCGCGATCCCAGCACAGCAAGATCAGATCTACTGATCCGCTAGGTTCCAACACGTTGCCTTGTCGGCGAGAAGCAAGCTTGTGCGAGAGTCCACGTTTCTGGCTGCGATTTAGGGACTGTTGCAGTTCAGACAGATCTCGCGGCGGCACGTCGAGTACCCCTGTACGGATCCAGAGTCCGCTGAGATGCTGACTTTGGGGCCCAGGACGGGGTCGAAGGTTGACGTGACCCTCATGCAGCTTCTCCCCATGGAATGCACCCCAGGTGCCCGGTCCGCCGAGCTGCAATTCTTCGAGATTGAATGTTGCGACTGCGGGAAATTTCCTTCCAAAGTTGAGTTGAGCATCGCGGGCGAGCCCTGCTGGGTCCCAACCGTGTTGAGCGTCATGACTCCATTGGGCGAGCCGGTTGAAGAAGCCTTCCAACGTCACCCATTCCTGTGACCCGTCGCCTTCATGCCAAAGGCACACATATCCTTCGGCAGTCAAGTGATTGGTGTGCAGCCCATCAGCAAAGAGGTAGGGAAACGTGACAGGCCACCCGTCACGGATGCGGATTTGCATGTGGTCAGCGTCGGTGAGCGGCGCGAGGGCATAATGAATTGGGCCGGTCCATTCTCGCTGCAATGTCTCAGGGACCGGTTCGAATCCGGCAGCGACTAACTCGGAGGTGAATGCCTCGAGGGATGCTTGGTCGAATGCGTTAACTGGCTGCGGACTGTTCACCCGAATCGCGTGGCTTCCTTTGGCCGGACGATGGTGGCTCCGCCCACCGCGCTGAGTGGGAAGCCGTTTGCGTCGCATCCCGGCGGGAGAGGAAAGACCTGTCCACGGTCGTTCTCGCCGAGTATCTCCCGCCACTTGACTGCCGCCTTGCACTTTTCGGCACTCAAGGCTTCCTCGGCTAGATTCGCGAGCCTCTGAAAGACGTTGCTGGCGTTGATCCAGTCGTTTGCGTCCAAGGCCGGTTCGACCGGTGTTCCCAGTCCGGGGTCGACAAGTGGCTCATAAGGTGCTCGCTGGAATCGGTTGGCCACCTGACGGAGTGTTGCAGCGAACAAGTGGTCCCATTCGTCGCCAGTGACGACGCCCGAACTCCAGACATCGTAGGTGGCGAACTCAACGTACAAACCGCCAGGTCGCCGGTCACCGAGATGGGTGCGACGTGCTTGTCGGACCAATTTCACGATGGGCTTATAGGCATCCTGACTGCCGACGGTTGGACTCCAATCTGCTGTGCTTAGATCGCTGGATAGCTGCCCGAACCGTTCAGGGTCAGTGGTGACCCAGCCTTCCGCACTTGGTACCCATAGGTATTGATCCTTGGTTGGAATCGCCCATCGCTCACCGTTGCGAACGGCCGGGACTGCGTCTACTGCGAATGCGGCGTTATGGTCATTGGGATTCGGGAAGTCGACTTTGACGCTGCGTGCCTGCGAAGTGACTCTGCCTCCATTCTCAACGCGGCCGTATTCCTCAACCAGCACCGTCTCAACTCGGCCATATACGTTGCCAGGGTTAGCTGAGGTATCGAGGTCGCTCAGGCGAGCAAACACGTCGACGTCCTTGCCGGGGTAGATGGCCGTGTGTCGGCTATACGAACCGATGAGGCATGTGTTGATGCCCCAAGCTTGCAAGTACTCGTCCGCTGAGAGCAGTTCCTGGATTTCGGTGTGCGCGTCAATCGCTCGTAGGCGTTTTTCGCCGTTTACCTCGATTCTGTTTAGAGCGCCTTCAAATTGGGGACGCAGTATGGCCATTGTTGTTCCTTTCAGGGGCTGCGCTCAGGCGGTGGTGCCGTGATCGCATGGATTGGTGATCCTCCAGACCCCGAGCGCAGCACCATGCTGGGCACGTATCGAGGACCGGTGGTTGAGCTGCCAGTGGGGGAGTCTTCCCACTCGTAGAGGTGAACTGTGAGGGTGTTCAAGGTTCGGCCAAGGAGCAAAGCGATCGGGTAGGGGCAGCGCAGGAGTAGATGCACCTCGGTCGTCTTCTGCGAATTCGCAAGGGACCGAATGCGATCAGTGATTTCTCCGACGATGGCTGAGGCCTGGTCAGAGACAAGAAGGTCTGCACTTTGGGACCGGAGGTGGGCTATTCCCGCGTAGGTCGCGGTGCTCGATTCGGTCATATCTTCGAATGCAGTGTCACTTCGCTGCGGCAGAAGGTCGACGTAGACGAGCACGGGCCCGCGTTCCTGCTCTCTTGTAGTGAGCACATCGAAGTCGAATAGGCTGCTCGGGCCCGGTGTTGGTGCCTGTCCGGTCAATGACCAAATGTGGCCTTGGGTGTCGACCACTTCAACTCTTCCGATGAGGGTGGTAGGGATAGCCGCGCCTAGTGCACAGGCGACTGATAGGTGGGCGCCACCGCGAATCCGGATGGCGTCGGCGCCAGCGATCGTCAGTAGCTCTGGCAACTGGCCAAGAAAGAGGCTGAGGTCCTCTAGCCCACTGGCGTGAGGGCGACGCTCCCCGGCGACAGGAGGTCGCAAGCGGAGTACGAGGTCGCCATCAAACTGCGAGGCTGATGGTGGGACGCGAGTCTGAATGTCAAACACGAGCATTCCGCCCGCGTCCTTGATTGAACTTCGTATCTGCATCATTCGACGCCGACTCAGCGAAATAGCCAGTGTGGCTTGGTCTTCGGGGCCAACTGCCTTCTGTTGGTTGAGCCCCTCTAGGGTTCCGGACTCCAGTTTGAGGAGTTGGTCAGGAGCCGAGTAGTCGAGTTCCCCGGACTCGTCTTGCTTCTCAACCACCGACCCGATCGCCAATGTGAAGGTCGGATTGCCTTCGAGGTCTAGGAGGCAGGGCAATTCGATGTCGCTGATCACTTCAGAGTGTTCAATCTCTGGGGTGATGAGAAGGACTGCCCCCGAGAGGCCAGAGGCCAGTGCCTCTTGGAGCCGCCGCTTGGTATCTCCGGGAGGGAGGTCAGTTAGGTCGTGCCAGACGGGTATTCCCGCAGCTCGAAGGGCCCACGCTAGGTCTGTGGCAATCTCCAGCCCGTCGCTCTGGCGATACGAAATGAATACCGGACCGAGCGGGTCTACGTCTGCGGCTAGGTTCTGCCCCATCAAACTCCTCTCAGCCAGAGCCTGGCCAAAGGCCGAATAACGTTCATGTAACAACTCCCTTGTAAGTTTGGTGATGATACCCGGACCAAGTGACAGTTCCTACCGCCCCTTTCAGGCGGAGGCCTCTTGGGCACCAGACTGGGAAGAAATACCGACGCCACAATTCAGAGGCCGCCCTCATAAGGAACTATTAGTTGCGACTCATATGAGTTGGGAGTAGTGTTTCCTTGTGTGGAAGATCGAGGTCACGCAGGAGTTCGAGGATTGGTGGCACACCCTCTCGGACAAGGGCCAAGATCGACTCCGAGGTGCTCTCAGCGTATTGTCTCAGAGGGGGCCTGGTACCGGGCGTCCACTGGTCGAGACTCTCTCCGACAGTCGTTATCCAAATATGAAAGAACTGCGGGTTGGAACGGTACGCGTCCTATTCGCCTTCGACCCCTTGCGAAACGCCGTACTGCTGATCGGTGGCGACAAGCGCGGAAGATGGAGCACGTGGTACAAGCAGGCCATTCCCAAGGCCGATGATCTTTACGACAAGCACCTCAACGAACTTCGAGAAAAAGGACTAATTCAATGACCACTAAGAGTTTTGACGAACTTGCCGAACCTATTGATGCTGATCCAGTGCGCAGCGCCCGGGCGGAGGCTTACAAGCAGGAGATGGAGGCAAAGATCTTCGCCCACCAACTGGCGGAACTGCGCAGCGAGCTTGGCATCAATCAGGTTGACCTGGCCCGGAAGCTCGGCATCACCCAGGGCGGGGTATCCAGGCTTGAGCGGTCGGTTGATCCCAAACTGTCGACACTGTGCAAGCTGACTTCCGCACTGGGTGGAACACTCCACATTGAGATCAGTGTCGGCGGACGCACTGTCAGCCTCCTGCATCCATCGTCTTCGGGATCATCGTCTCAGGCCGATTCAGACGATCCCGCCCCCGTCCCTGCCTAATCCACTAGCTCGCGTAATGCGGCCAGGCGGGGGGCTATCAGATCAGCGATGACCTTGGGACGGTCGGCGGGAGGGGCCAAGGCGGCTTCGCCCCACAGGGCTCGGCCGACGGTGAATCCGGCGCAGCCTGAGGTCATGGCAACATCCAGTTGGGCGTGGTAGCTGTCGAAGGTGCCGCCGCCTGAAAGCAGGGTCCAGGGCATGTCGCATCGTTTGGTGATTTCCCAGCAGGTCGCGGCCCACCGGGCCGGTTCGGGGTCGTGGACGGGATCGACGGGGAAGGGCAGCTTCAACACGTCGACTCCCATGGGGGCGAAACGGTCCACGGTCTCAAGCACTATCTGGGGTCGCACCGTTGGGTCATCGAGGCCATAGAAAAGCGGTTCCACCAGCAAGGGGATGCCTACTCTGCGGCACTCGGCCAGGATTTCGGCCGTAGCCCGCTCTTGGGCGGCGGCATGGGGGCGGTCGGGCCGGTAGAGCACCAGCAGTTTGGCCGTGTCCGCGCCACAATCGGCGGCGGCCTGTACCGACCAGCCTTCCAGCAAGGTGACGGGGGCGGCTTCGGGATCGGCCATGTAACCCTGGGTCTCCAGTGCGGCGGTGAAGCCCACGCCGGGAGGAAGGGTGCCGTCGAGCAGCTGGGGGATGGAGTACTCGGGCTCCAGCATCACTCCGGTGGCTCCAGAGGCCAATCCGGCCACCAGGTCGCGCTTGAGATCGACGATGGCGTCGCTAGTCACCGAGTCGGGATTGTCCGGCGCCAGAACGCTGCGCAGCGAGTCCCGGTGGTCGATGGCCAGCACTGCGAATCGCCCGTTGTGGGTGAGGTCGGCAACGCCCATGTCAGTTGGAGGGTACCGCGCCGGCCACCGGGAGGGTCCAGGCACCAGCGCCCCAGTCGGATTCGATCCAGGTGTGCTCGGCGGCGAAGCAGGGGGGAGTGCGGCGCTCGTCTCCAATCAGCTCCCCAGCCAGGTAGTTGAGGAAGTACATGTTGGAGCTGGGACAGGCCACCGACGTGTGGTAGCCCTTGGGCACCAGCACCGCATCGCCGTCGCGGGCCACCACCGCTTCGTCGAATTCCTCCTCGGTGCGCCAGTTCCGGTGCATGCAATAGCCCTCGGGACGGTCCAGGCGGAAGTAGTACACCTCCTCCAGATACGGCGAGCCGTCGCGGCCGTCGTGGCAGTGGGGCGGCCACCCCGACCAGGTGCCCCGAGGGACAAACACCTCGTAGAGGATCAGCTTCTCCGCGGGCAGGGGATGGGCCAGCGAGTGGACCACCTGGCGGTAGGCCTGGCCGCCACCCCGGATCTCCACCTTCATCTCCGAGGGCTCGAAGACCCGGGCCGGATATCGGCCCTCAGCGGGGGCCGAGCCCACTGCGGCGGTCAAAGAACCCTCAGTGGTGATCTCATAGGGCGTGCCCGGGGGCAGATACACGATTCGCCCCAGCTCCTCGAACACCGACGTGCGGCTGATGGCGGTGTCGATGTCGCCGGCTTGCACCCGTCCCGAGCCGGATAGCGGAACGATGGCGGTCTCCCGATCGGACTCGACTCCCGACCAGGGATCGGCTGGGGTGATTTCCACCACTGAGAAGGCCACGTTGTCCCACCCGGCCGAATCCGGGGTGATGTCCAGAACCCTCCCGGGTCCCGGCTGGGGTCGGATGGGTCCTGATGCGGGGGCGGTCGCCATGGTCATCCTCCTAGTCCTGCCGGAACAAGATCGCCAGCATCAATCTCTTGCTTGAACCGTTCCAGCAATTCCCGGGTTCCCAGCGGCTCATAGCCCAAGATCTGAGTGGTGCGAGGAGTGCGTATGGTGGTGTCGTGAGGGACGCGGGCACCGCCCAGCAATGCCATCATCTCCGGGTCGGGCGGCACCGACCTCAGCAGCGACGGGTCGTGGCCGAACACCTCACAGGCCATCTGGGCCAGCTCCATCCGTCCCGCCGGCTGGGCACCGCAGCAGTGGAAGATGCCATCGGCATCGTCGCTTGATGCCATCAGCCACATGACCTCAGCACACTCGCTGGCCAGGCTGGGGGTGGCCGTCATGTTGATGTCGTCGCCCTCCCACACCCCGAACGGCTTTCCTTGAGAAACGGCATCGAGCACGGTGGTGACGAAGTAGCCGAATCCGGGGTCTTGGCCCCGCGGCATCTCGTCTCGGGCCCAGTGGACCCCGTTCACCGCCGATACTCGTGCCACCGCGGCCCGGTCGGCCCGCAGAAGGGCAGCCTGCTCGCTGAGGGCCTTCAGCACGCCGTAGTAGTTCACCGGGTTGGGCGGGGTGTGCTCGTCGGCCCCGGTCTGGGTTCCGTCGAACACCCAGTCGGTGGAAACCAAGATGAGCTTGGCTCCGGCCCGGTTGGCTGCTTCGGCCAGGGTGAGCGTGGCGTCCACGTAACTGCGCCAGGCCAGCTCCCGCTGGGCGTAGATCCCGGCCAAGTCGTTGAGGATCATGGAGTGGACGATCACGTCGGGGTCGAATTGGGCCACGCTGGCCAGCACCGCGTCGGCCTCCAGCAAGTCCAACGGCTCTGTGGTGTAGCCCTGGGGGCTGTCGGGCACGAAGGAGTGGACGGGGCAGTGAACGGTGGCCCGGTGGCGCTCGGCGAACACCTTGACGATGTTGGAGCCGAGGAATCCCGTACCCCCGGTGACGTAGGCCCGCACTGCTCAGCCTTCCTCTCCGGCTTGGGGCCAATCGCTAGTCATGCTTCTCTCCATAGTCAGCCGATCTCGTCGACACGCACGGGCCGCTGTTCTCTTACCGAGCGCCATGCGGCCAGTCCGATGACCAATGGGGCCCGCCCATCGGCCAGGGTGACCGGCGAGGGGGCACCCTTCATCATGTCGGCGAAGGCGGCCCATTCAGCCAGGTACGAGGGGATGTATCGCTCCAAAAAGAAATAGGGCAGCGTCGGGCTGTGCGATCCGTCGGCTGTCCGGGTCACCGCGGTGGCGGTCAGGGGGTTCTCGGAAGCGGCCATCCCCGCCGAACCAAACGCTTCCACCCGCTGGTCGTAGCCGTAGACCGCCTGGCGGCTGTTGTCGATGGTGCTGATGGCGCCGTTCTCGTGAGTGCAGACGATCACTGCGGTGTCGAGGTCGCCCACTTCCCCGATGGCGTCGTCGATCAGCACCCCACCGGTGGCATAGACCTCGGTCACCTCGCTCCCGGTGATGAAGCGGATCATGTCGAAGTCGTGGATGGTCATGTCACAGAAAATGCCGCCGGACTCATCCAGATACATAAGCGGAGGGGGCTCGGGATCGCGGCTGGACACCCGCACCAGATGGACGTCGCCCAAGTCGCCCGCGGCCACTCGGTCGTGCACGTAGCGGTGGCTGGGGTCGAAGCGCCGGTTGAATCCCACTTGCACCGGGATGCCCGCGGCCTGGGCCGCGGCGATGCCCCGGTCGACGTCGGCAAGGTTGAGAGCCAGCGGCTTCTCTACAAAGACGGCCTTGCCGGCCTCAGCGGCGGCCACCAGAAGGTCGATATGGGTGTGGGTGGAGGAGCAGATGGCCACCGCGTCCACATCGTCGGCCTTCAAGATCTCCTCGGGGGCCGCGGCATGGCGCGCTCCCAATTCATCGGCAACCGCGGCCGCGGCGGCGTCGACCACGTCATAGACAGCGGCCAACTCGGCGCTGGGCACCTGCTTGGCGATCAGCTCGGCGTGCATCCTCCCGATCCGCCCGCAGCCCAAGACCCCGATTCGCACCGAGCTCATGATCCGGTCTTCTCGGATTTCGATTGCAGGCTCGAGACCACTCGTCCGTTGCGAATCTCCACGGAGTACAAGGTAAGGGGATCGGTGGCCGGAAACCGAACCGCCTCGCCGGTTCGAAGGTCGAAGCGGCCGTTGTGCTTGGGGCACTCCACCAAACAGTCAAGCACCACGCCCTCGGCCAGATAGGCCTGGCCGTGGGTGCAGAGCCCTTCGGTGCATACCAGGGTGCCGTCGTCTAGTCGGAAGAGGGCGTAAGTCTCGTCGCCCACAACTATTTGGCGGGCCGATCCGGACTCGGGGTCGTTGGCCGGACCGAGGTCGAACAACCCGTCGTGGCGGTTGCCGGCCCACACGGTGTGCCCGGTGTTGACAAACGATCGTCCAGCTTCGGACACCGTGGGCACGTCGTCGCGGGGCTTGTCGTAGGTCGGATTCCGCCATTGGCGCAGCAAGGTGGAGAGGATGTCCCGATAGGCCGTCCATGTATTGGGTGAAGCTGGGGCCAAGTGGTCTTTCACCTCGTGGTGAAGGGCGGGCAGGGCGTAGTAGGGAACGGTGGGGAAGATGTGGTGCTCAACGTGGTAGTTCATGTTGGAGTACAGGAACCGGAAGACAGGATTCATGTACACGGTGCGGGTGTTGAGACGGTGGTCGAGCACATCTTCCCGAAGACCGGCGTGCTGGGTGATGGCGAAGAAGATCATCAGCCACGCGCCGTAGACCGTGGGCAAGCCGACATAGAGCAACGGCACGATGGACCAAATCGCAATCGACCAGGCCGTGACCCCGGCCAATATGGCTATGTAGGCCCGCGACTCCCACTTGAGCTTGCCGAGCTCGTCGGCGGGAATGAACGACCGGGCCTCGTCGTCGATGCGCCCCACGGCGTGTTTGGCGGTGCGGATCACCATGTTGGGCACGTTCAAAACGGGTACGAACAACAACGCGATCGAGGTAGGTGAGGAGGGGCGGGGAAAGATGATCTCGGCGTCGCGGCCCACCACGATGGTGTCGGTGTGGTGGCGGACGTGCGACCAGCGCCACAGGGTGGGCTGGCGCAACAGCATGAATGAGGCCAAGTAGTACACCACGTCGTTGAGCCACTTGGTCTTGAAGGCGGTGCCGTGCCCGCACTCATGCCAGCGGGAGTCGCCGGCCCCGCCGTACAGGGCGCCGTAGGCGGCGAAGGCCGGGACCGCCCACCAGGTGCCCAGCGACAAGAAGGCCAGATAGCCGAACCCGGCCAAGAGGCCGAGCCAGGCGACGGTATCGAGGGCCGCTCTCGCGTTGCCCCGCTCTTGGAGTTGGCGCAGGCGCACGGGGTCGATGGGCGGGCGGAACCACTCGGCCTCCACCAACCCGCCGGCTGCGGCCCGGTCTGCTTCGGGGCCTCCGACCCGGTAGTCCCGCCGGTCGGAACTCACCATCCCACTCGTTGGCCAGCTTTGCCGGAGTCCATGGCGGCCCGGGCGGCCCGCACGTCGGGGCTGGTGCTCACCTCGGGCACGCCCACCTCCCAGAAGGAGCCGCCCTCGGTCCAGCGATAGGCGTGGGTGTTCAAGGCGATCACATAGGTGCTCTCGGAGCCTCGGGCCCGGCCGAATGCGGCTTCGAGTTCGGCTATGGATGTGACGGTTTTGGTTTGGCAACCCATGGAGGCGGCGTGGGCGGCAAAGTCAACCGCAGTTGGCTCCTGCACTCGGGAGTCGGCGATGAGGTTGTTGAACGGCACCCCTCCTTGGGCCAATTGCAGGCGATTGATCACTGCGTAGCCGCCGTTGTCGCACACGATGACGATGAGCTTGTGGCCGGTGAGCACGGTGCTATAGAGATCGCTGTTCATCATCAGGTAGGAGCCGTCGCCCACCAGCACCACCACCTCTCGGTCGGGTAGGGCCATCTTGGCCCCCCATCCGCCGGAGATCTCATAGCCCATACAGGAGTAGCCGTATTCGCAGTCGAAGGAGTGAACAGTTTGGCCGCGCCATCCGTTGACCAGCTCGCCGGGGAACCCGCCGGCCGCGGCCAGCACATAGGTGGACTCGTCGGCCAGCCGGTCCACCACCCCCACCACCTGGGCATAGGTGGGGAGCTCGGCGTGGTCGATTTGGGGGTCGTCAGAGGCCCGACCGGTCGATGCCACCGCCTCGGGAGCGGCGATCTTGTCGATGTAGGCGTGGTATTGCGATGTCTCCGACGAGGCCCGGTCGGACCACTCCTCTGGGGCCCGGTAGTTGTCCAGCACATCGCCCAGTTCGGCTAAGCCCTCGCGGGCGTCGGCTACCAGGGGTAGGGAACGGTGCTTGGTGGCGTCGAAGCGGGCCGCGTTCAAGCCGACGATCTGCACGTCGTCGCCCCCGCCGAACACCGTCCACGATCCGGTGACGAAGTCGCCCAGGCGAGTGCCTACTGCCAAAACCACGTCGGCCTCGGCGGCCATGGCATTGGCCGAGGTGCAGCCGGTGACCCCGATGGGACCGCAGTTGAGCGGGTGGTCGGCCACCAATGAGGTGCGACCGGCCACCGTTTCCACCACCGGGATGTTGTGATCCTCGGCGAAGGCTCGGAGCTGGTCTTCGGCCAACGACCAGTGGACCCCACCGCCGGCCACAATGAGGGGCCGCTCGGCGTTGGCCAGGGCAGCGGCGGCTCGGCGCAATTGGCTGGTGTCAGGGCGGGGGCGGCGGATCTCGTGGGTGGCCTCTTCGAAAAAGCGGGAGGGGAAGTCGAAAGCCTCGCCTTGGACGTCTTGGGGGAGGCTGATGAAGGCCGGGCCGCAGTCGCCGGGGTCGAGCATGACGCCGAGGGCGTTGGGCAGCGAATGAACCAACTGCTCCGGCGTGGTGATGCGGTCCCAGTAGCGGACGACGGGCTTGAAGGCGTCATTGACGGTCAGCGTCGGGTCGCCGAAGTGCTCCACCTGCTGGAGCACCGGGTCGGGTATACGGCTGTTGAAGGTGTCGCCGGCCAGCAGAAGCAGGGGCATCCGGTTGGCCATGGCCACTGCGGCCGCAGTCACCATGTTGGTGGCGCCGGGGCCGATGGAGCTGGTGGCGGCCATGATGCGGCGGCGGCGGTTGGCCTTGGCGTAGGCCACCGCGGCCAAGGCCATGCCCTGCTCGTTCTGGCCCCGCCAAGTGGGCAGCGCCTCACCGGCCTGCTCCAGTTCGTGGCCCAAACAGGTGACGTTGCCGTGGCCGAAGATGGCAAACACGCCGGCAAAAAGGGGAACGGTTTGGCCATCGACCTCGATTCGCTGCGCGGCCAAGTAGCGCACGATGGCCCCGGAGGTCGTCAGTCGGACGGTTTTCATGGCTGTCCTCCCTTCACTCGATCTCTAGCGATACCACATCTTCCCAGGCGCCGGTCTCCCAACTCTTCAGCATGGCGGCTTGCACGCTCACGCAGGCCAGAGCCTGCTCCATGCCCGCGCTGTGGGGTCGGCCCTCGGCCACTGCGGTTAGGAACTCGTGGTCTTGGATGGTCACCATGTCTTCGAAGCCGATGGAGTTGGCGTCGCCGGGCACAAAGGCGCCGTGATAGGGGTGGCGTTCGCTGGCCCGCACGGTGGTGTAGCCCTGCTGGGGATCGGACGCCCTGAACAACTGAAGCTCGTTCATGGTTTCGTGGTTCCAGCTCAGCGCACCTTCGGTGCCGAATATGTCAAAGGCCATTTGGCTTTGGGGGCCGACGATGGACCTGCTTGATTCGAACACGCCGTGGCTTCCGTTGGCGAATACGGCCAGTGCGGCAAAGTAGTCCTCGTTGGTGACCTCGCCGGTCGGGTCGCCGGGGCTGCCTCGGTCGTAGTGGGTGCCGGCTCCCGAGGGAAGCGGGCGCTCCTTTATGAAGGTCTCCCCGATGCCCACCACCCGGGAAATGGGACCGTTGAGCATCAAAGCCAGGTCCACCGCGTGGCTCAGAATGTCGGTGGTGGCGCCGTGACCGGCCTGGTCGATCAGAAAACGCCAGGAGAGCAGGCCCATGGGGTCGGCCCCATACATGGAGAAGAACCGGCCTCGATAGTTGGATATCTGCCCCAGCTGACCGGTGGCGATGAGCTCTCGGGCGTAGAGCACCAGGGGGGCGAAGCGGTAGTTGTAGCCCACCCCGGTGACGATTCCGGCCTGGCGGCAGGCACGGGCTATTCGGGCGGTTTGGCTGGGGGTGCCTCCCACCGGCTTCTCGCAGAACACGTGCTTTCCGGCCTCGGCGGCCGCGGTGGCCAATGGCTCGTGCAGCATGTTGGGAGCGCAGACGACGACAACATCCACGTCGGGATGCTCGACTGCGGGCTCCCAGTATTCGGTGGCCTCCCGGAAACCGAAGGCACTGACCGCGGCATGGCGGCGGGACTCCACGTTGTCGGAGCAGATCACCAAGTCCACGTCGTAGGCCCGGTCTTCGAACAGCATGGGCAGTCGCAGGTAGGAGCGGGTGTGGGCCTGCCCCATCCAGCCGAAGCCCACTACGGCCAGACCGAGTCGCTTTGGGGAGGTCATGACCCGGTCCCTACCCGGCGGTCCACTCCTGGATGGGCTGCGGCCTGGTCGAGCAGATGCTCGGGCATGCCGCCCCGCAGCCAGGCGAGAGCCTGGTCCAGCGCTTGGCCTATCAGCCTGACGATGCCGACTGTGGTGGTCGAGGCCACATGGGGGGTGACGACCACGTTGACGCGGCCCAGCAGCGGGTGGTCGGGGGGCAGCGGCTCAGGCTCTGTCACGTCGAGGCCCGCGCCGGCCACGTGACCCGAGTCGAGGGCGGCCAACAGGGCTTCTTGGTCTAGCAGCGCCCCTCGGGCGCAATTGATGATGATCACTCCGGGGCGCATAGCAGCCAGCGAATCCGAGTTGATGATGTGGTGGGTCTCGGGGGTGGCGGGCGCGTGCAGCGACACCACGTCGGCTTCGGCCCAAAGCTGGTCGAGGCCGACCAATTCCCCCATGGGCGCAACCTCGAGATAGGGGTCGTAGATCAGAACGCTCATCCCCAATGCCTCGGCGTAGCGCCCCAGAAGAGAGCCGATCCGCCCGCAGCCCACCAATCCCAGCACTCGCCCGTCCAGCTCCAGCGCACCGGGGCCAGTGAGTCGGCCAGGACCACCTGCGGTACCGGCGGCCACGCGTGCCTCTGAGCCCTTGAGCCGCTTGGCCACCGAGAGCATCAGCGCCAGGGCGTGCTCGGCGGTGGAAACCGTGGGGGCGTCGGGGGTGTTGGTGGCGGCCACCCCGTGGGCGGCGCAGGCGGCAACGTCCACGTTGTCGTAGCCGATGCCCGAGCGGGCCACCACTTTGAGGTTGGGCAGCCGGCGGCAGGCATCGTCGTCCCACGGCCGGTCGGCGGCCACCACCACGCCGTCGGCGTGATCTGGGCCATCAACCAACTCCACATCGGGGGGAATAACCAGCTCAGATGGGGGAGTGCGGTCGATCCATATCCGGATCTTGTTGTCTGATTCGGTCATGCTCCGGCCTCACCGGGGAATTCTCTTGGAGCGATCATTGTCCTCGGGCCAGCATCTCGTCGATCTCAGCAGGGGTGGGCATGGCATCCGAACAGGCCAGGCGACCAGCCACGATAGCCCCGGCGGCATTGGCGCGGGTGACGATTTCTACCGGATCGAGCCCGGCCAGCAGCCCGTCGGCCAGCGACCCGCCGAAGGCATCGCCGGCGCCGAGGCCGCAGACCACCTCAACCGGCATTGGGCGCACCTCGGCGCGGCTCTCCGGGGTGGCCACCAGCACTCCATCGGCCCCTTGTTTCACAATGGCCAGCGACACTCCTCGGTCCAGCAGCCGATCAGCGGCGGTATGGGGATCGGAGGTGCCGATGGCAATCTCGCACTCGGTGCGGTTGCCCACCGCCACCGTGGCGAGCTCCACGGCCTGGCTGATGTGGGTGCTGGCCTCCTCGCGGGAAGTCCAGAAACTGGGCCGGAAGTCCAGGTCGAGCACGGTATGGGGGCGGCGGTTGCGCTGTTCCAGAACCCTCATCACGGTGGATCGGGATGGTTCCTGGGCGAACCGGGATCCGGCGGTCCACAGCACCGGCACGGTGGCGGCGATGTCGGGAATGTCGGCAGGCCGGAGGTTCATCTCCGGTCCGCGGGGTTCGCGGTAGAACAGCAGCGGCGGGTCGGTCGGGGGGTCGAGGGCGCAGAAGGCCAGCGCAGTGCGCAGGTCAGGGTCGGTGGACACGAAGCGGTTGTCCACCCCGAACTTCTCGGCCAGGTCGGCCCGGATGTACTCGCCAAAACCGTCGTCGCCCACTCGAGTAACCACTGCGGCCCTCCTTCCCAGTCGGGCGCAGGCCACGGCCACATTGGTGGGGGAGCCGCCAATCGACTTGGCAAAAGTCTGGACCTTGCTCAGCGGAACACCGCTTTGCTGGGGATACAGATCGACGCTGACCCGCCCGATTGTCAGCACTTCAAGATTCGCGGGGCTACGGCCTACATCGGCAGCTTCAAGATCAGTTGGAGCGCGGGCAGCGTCAGCCGCCTGGGTGTCAGGCACGCAGAAAGGCTAGTGGTGGCTAATGCCAGCTACTAAGTACCAGCTTGAGCCAATTCGTGCTGTAGTGCTTCGAGTTCGGCGCCACCGGCCATGAGCTGGGTCAGATCAGCCTGCGACAACTCTTCTTTGGCCCAGTTGCCCATGGACACTCCCCGGTTGAGGATCACGAAGCGGTCGCCCACCGGGTAGGCGTGGTTGGGATTGTGGGTGATGAAGATCACCGCCAACCCCTGGTCGCGGGCTTCCACAATGCGCCGCAGCACCACGCCCGACTGCTTGACGCCCAGTGCCGAGGTGGGCTCGTCGAGGATCAGCACCCGGGCGCCGAAGTAGCTGGCCCGGGCGATGGCCACCGACTGCCGCTCACCGCCGGAGAGCGTGCCTACGCTCTGCTCAACGTCGCGGATGTCGATGCCCATCTTGGCCATCTCCTCTTTGGCGATGCGCTTGGCCCCCTCGATATCGATTTGGCGGAAGGGCCAGATGCCGGTCTTGGGCTCAGCACCCAGGAAGAAGTTTCGCCACACCGACATCAGCGGCACCATGGCCAAGTCCTGGTACACGGTGGCGATCCCTCGACCCAGCGCCTCGCGGGGAGAGTTGAAGCGCACCTCCTCGCCTTCCATCAAGAGCGTGCCCTCGTCGTGCTGGTGCACGCCGGCCAGGATCTTGATGAAGGTGGACTTGCCCGCGCCGTTGTCACCCAACACGCAGGTGACCTCGCCGGGGTTCACCGTGGTGCTCACCCCGGTTAGGGCGATGATGTTCCCGTAGAACTTCGAGATGTTGTTCAGTTCGAGAAAGTCGGCCATCAGCAGGTCTCCTTGAGGTTCTTGGTAGTCCGAATTGTCTGCCGGGAGAATGTCATCGGACCTTCTCCGCTTGAGAGCGCACGTAGTTGTTGACCAGTACCGCCACCAGCAGCAGGGCACCCAGCACCAGGAAGCGCCAGTCGCTGTTCCAAGTGGCGAATCCGATTCCGGAGGTGATCATGCCCCAGATCACCGCGCCGATGGCGGCGCCGATGGCCGATCCGTAGCCGCCGGTGAGCAAGCAGCCACCGACCACCGCCACGATGATGTAGCGGAACTCGTTTCCGTCGCCCACGTTGGCCTGTACTGAGTTGAGCCGGAAGGCGATCACCATGCCGGTGATCCAAGCCGATGCCGAAACAAGCATGAACAGCGTGGTCTTGGTGCGGGCGGCGGGCACACCTACTGAGCGCGATGCCTCCTTGTTGCCGCCTACCGCGAAAATCCAGTTGCCGAACTGGGTGCGGGCCAGGACCCAGGCCCCCACTACTGCAAACAACAAGAACAGCATCACACCCACACCGAATCGGGTTTCGGCTCGGGTGGCAGCCAGTTCTTCGCTGGTGATGAACATCAGCTTGGCCGCGATGCCCAGCATCACTGAACCCAGCCCGACGAAGACCAGCGATCGGCCCACACTCTCGTCGGAGGTGAACAGCGTGCGGTAGAGCGTGGCCAAGGCGAAGACCGCGAAGGCCACGATGCCTCCCTTGGCCACCGCCATGATGATGCTGTAGAGAATTCCGTCGCCGTCGGCCAATTCCAGGATCAACGAAACCAGTCCTGCGGCCAAACCGAGCACCGTCCCGATTTGCCGAGCGAGGGGTCCGTGAATCGGGGGTGGCGGGGCACTTGTGCGCCGAGCGGCAATCAGCCGGGCGATGGCGGAGGCCGCCAGAAGGAGCGCGATCAACAGCAGCGCGGTGAACAGCTCCACCCGCAGCTTGCGGGAACCGGCTTCCGACTGGATGAAGAAGGCCAGGATCACGATGCCCACCGAGGTAAGGAGGGTGAACAACACCGCCAGTCCTCGGCGCCGGGCGGCAATGCTGAGCAGCACCACCCCGGAAATGGCCAGGATGCCGAACAGGATGGCTCGGGCGCCCTGCACGGTGATCATGTAGCTGACCGCGGGAATGAGGGCGATGAGGGCACCGATGGCCGGGTATCCCACGCTGACCCGGCCCAGCGCGGCCAGTACGGCTAGAACCCCAGTGGCGCCGATGCCGATGGCCAGCACGGCGCGTCCCGGTGTACCGGTCAAGAAGTCGAGGCGATCGGCGTTGTTGGAGTCCATGACCGCGGCGACCAATATGGCTCCGACGATGGCTACAACCCCGGCGATCAGGAATTGGATCACCCGCGGGTCGTGCTCTGTCGGGGCTGGCTCACGCTCGGCCGGTTGGTAGCGGGCCAGACACCAGCCAGCCACCCCCACTAACACTCCCGCTCCGGTGATGATCCCGAAAATCCAGTTGGAGCTCCTGCCGTCTTGGTTGAGCAGCAGGATGTAGCCGATGGCACCTACGGCCGCGCCGATGGCGGAGATCAGGTATCCGCCCATGTTGGGCTTCTCGCGTCGGGCGTAGGCCAACTCCATGGTGCCCAGGATCAAGACGACCGCGCCGATGATGAGCAGGCCGCTCCAGGCCCAGTCTCGGTCGTCCCAGATGTGACCATTTCGGACCCAGGTCGCACCGAAGATGTTGTCCCAGAACTCATAGCCGCCCGAGCGGTCGAGACCTTCAGCGATCACCTTGTTGGTGAACAGCTTGGTGAAGCCGAGCTTGGCTCCGATGAGGATGAAGAACGTGCCCAGGGTGACGATGAAGCTGGGTAACGACGTTTTGTCTACCAGCGTCCCGTTGAACCAGCCGATGGCCAAGGCAAAGGCCAGCGAAAGGGGCACCGCGAGGTGCAGGCTGAGCCCGGCACCGCCCAACTCGGCGGTGTCGCTGCTCAACAAAACCACTATTACCGCGGTAGCCCCGGTCATGGACCCCGAGGAGAGGTCGAACTCTCCTCCGATCATCAGCAACGCCACCGGTATTGCCATCAGGCCGAGGGTGGCGGCCACATCCAGATAGTTGGCTGTGCCCCCTGCGGTGCCAAACGGCGCCGAGACCAGCCAGAACAGCAGCCAGACGCCGACCGCGCCGATAAGGGCGCCAATCTCCGGTCTGGTCAACAGCTGCTGGACCGGTCCTCGGTGGGCTAGTCGCTCGTCTTCTACCGGCGGCGAGCTATCCGTAGTGTCAGTCGTAGTGGTCGCTTCGGCCACGAGAGTCCCCCCTCTATACCTGGGCGATGTACCCGGCCATTGAATTTCTCCGACTGTAGACGAAACGCAAGGAGCGCTGCCCGGATACCCGGGCAGCGCTCCTGTCTTGCCTGCGACGCGCTCAGCGTCGCAGTTCAGTTGTTGGGACTATCGGGTTCCCTGGGACACCAGTGCCTTGACCTCTGCCGCATTGGCGGTGTCGACGAAGCCCGGACCGGTGAGGATGGGCAGGCCGCCGCCCGCGGTGTTCAGGTTGGTGGCTTGCAGGTGCATCAAGATGACCGGCAGGTAGCCCTGGAGGTACTGCTGCTGGTCGACTGTGAAGGCCACGTTGCCGGCCTCAATCTGATCGATGAGGTCACTGGACAGGTCGAAGCCGCCGATGATGAGGTCCCGTCCGGCTTGCTCGCCGGCCGCAAGGGCCCGCAAGGGCAGGTTCGGACCGACACCGAGAACGCCGTCGATGCTCTCATCGCCCTGGAGGATGGCGGCAATGGTGTTCTGCTGCTCATCTGGGGTGGCGTCGAGGCCGACGAACTCCGAGGTCACCTGGCCGTTGAAGGTCTCAGCCAAGCCATTGCAGCGCTCTTCCAGAGCCACGTTGGTCTGCTCCTGGCGGGCGCAGAGCACGTGGGTGGCACCCAGAGCGTTGAACCGCTCGCCGGCGCCGTTGCCGGCAACGGTCTCGGTTTGTCCGATGTGGGTGGTCGCGCCGAGGTCCTTGTAGTTGTTCACACCCGAGTTGAGCGTGTACAGCGGGATGCCTGCGGCGACAACGGCCTCAGCAGCCGACTGGACGCCAGCCGGGTCGGCCAGCGAGATGGCGATGCCGCTGGAGCCGGCGGCGATGGCCGCCTCGATCTCCTGGGCTTGCCTCAGGGCGTCGTTGTTGGAGCCGAAGTAGACCACTTCACAGCCGATGGCTGCGGCGGCGTCACGCACGGCCACCTCAACCACTGACCAGAAGGTGCCGGAGTCACCGTGGGTGATGACGTGGTAGGTGTGGTCGCAACCCTGGGCGGGGTCGACTTCCACAGCCTCCGTCGGCGCTGGAGCTTCAGTGGCTGGTGCCGCTGCTTCGGTAGGTTCGCTGGGTGCAGGTTCGCTGGCGTCATCGTCGTCGTTGCCGCAGGCCGCGACTACGAGCGTGAACGCCAGGAGCAATGCAAACAGCTTCCATAGCTTTCTCATTGTTGGGTTACCCCTCTCAAGGTAGTTGTTATTGGTTTTGTGAGGTTCCGGCCCCCGCGAGTACGGGTTCCAGACTGCGCAGGAAATCGATGCTCTGGCGGGCGTCGAACCTCAGCCGAGCTACCGCAGAGGGATCATCCTCTGAGATGGCCGCATCCTGCTCCAGGACGTACCAGAGGTCGCGTCCTGTCTTTTCAAGGAGGTCGACGATCTCGGCGATCGGCAGCCCTCCCTGACCTAGCGGCGGGAACAAACCACGCTGTACGCCCTCCATGAGCGACAGCTCTCCCGCCATAACCTGGGCGGCGATGCCCAGGTCGACGTCTTTGATGTGTACCAGTGCAATGCGATCTAGATAGCGCCTGGTCATTTCTAGGACGTCAGCGCCTCCCAACAGAAAATGCGCAGTGTCGAGCACCAGCGCGGTATCGCTGATCTCCAGAATGCGCTCGGCTTCCTCCCCGGTCTCCACCAGGCATCCGAAATGGGCATGGAGAGCCTGAGTCAGACCGTGGTCGCTGGCCACTCGTCCTACTTCGGCCAGAGCGTCGGCCACGATTCGCCATTCGCGATCGGCCAGCGGGTCTTGGCGCCAGTCGTCCAGGTGGCTGACCACACATGTGACGAAGAAGCGACCGCCTCCACCGGCGATCAGGGCCGCAGACTCAGCAGCCGAGGCCAGGGTGCTCTCGGTCTGAACGGGATCGTGCAGAACCAGGGGGACGAACCCTCCGAGCAGCGACAATTTGTGGCGGTCAAGAGCGGCTCGCAGATCGCCGGGATCGGTGGGCAAATACCCGAGTGACCCAAGCTCGGTATGGGTGAACCCGGCGCTGGACATCTCCGTCAGGACGGCTTCAACAGGAAGCTGAAATCCCCAGCCGGGCATCTCACACACACCCCAACTGATGGGCGCGGTAGCGGTTCGCTCAAGCAGTGTCATGTGCGCGCCGGATCCCCTTCTTCGCGCCCCTCCAATGCCCTATTGTGCTAGTGATCTTGCCAAATGGTCAAGCCGAAATATCCCAAATTGGCTCTATTTCGAGGCGATGACCATGTCGAGTTCGGCGAGAGCGTCAGAAATGTCGTGTTCCACCAGGATTCCGTGAATGCCGAGCTGGCGGGCGGCGGCCACGTTGGGCTCGAAGTCGTCCAAGAATACGCTCGTCTCCGGGTTGGAAACCCCCAACTGATCAAGGGCTAGCTGGTAGATCCTCAGGTCAGGCTTGCGCATGCCAACCGCGCTGGAGTCGACCACTGCCTCGAAGAGCTCGTCGACGGGGATGAGTTTGCGCCACATGTCGCCGAACTCTTTGGCGTTGTTGGTGATTATGGCCTGTTGTATGCCCGCCTCGTTGAGCTCTCGGACTTTTGACACCACCAACTCTCGCCGCTCATCGCTGTTGGTGCCGGTCATGGCCTTGAAGAACCCCCCGAAGTTGAACCCCTCAATGCCGTCAGCCCGACAGGCCTCCGCCGCCGCCTCTAGCGCGTCGGCCAAAGTGCCCTCACCCCGCTCCAGGCGGTGCCAGGGATGGTCGCCATTGGCCTCGTAGCGTCCGAAAACATGCTCCAGGAGGCGCTCATTGGTGGTGCCCAGCGAGCGGGCGTAATTTTCGAGGTGGTAGAACGGCGATCCGGTGAACACCCCGCCGAAATCCCAAAACACTGCCTCAATCATGTTGACTCTCGATATTGGCGATTCTCGATCATGGCAGTTCTCCGGTCTCAATCAGCCGCTCAAACTGTGCTTGATCGAGAACCGGAATGCCCAACTTCTCGGCCTTGTCCGTTTTTGAAGCTCCGGGGTTTTCGCCTGCCACCACGGCGGTGGTCTTGGACGACACACTGCCCGGCGACTTGCCGCCATGGGCCTTGATAACCGCGCCCACCTGGTCCCGGGTGTAGCCCTCCAACCCGCCAGTGACCACGATGGTCATCCCGTCCAGCGTCTGGGGCAGGGCTTGGGCCTCAGCCTGTCCAGTGTCCTGGGCGAAGTTGAGACCAGCTGCCCGTAACTTCTCCACGATCTCCCGATTGACCTCGGATTGGAAGAAGTCGTGGACGCTCTCTGCCATGATCGGCCCGATCCCGTCTACTTCGGCCAAGTCTTCAACTGGCGCCTCCATGATCCGGTCCAGATGGCCGAAGGCATCGGCCAAGAGCTCGCTGGTGGTGTCGCCCAAATGCCGGATGTTGAGTCCCACCAGCAGCCGGGTCAGGGTCTGCTGCTTGGAAGCCTCAATGGCGGCGGCCAAGTTGGATACTGAGAGCTCTCCAAAGCCCTCGAGCTCTCGGATGCGGTCATAGGGCAGGGCGTAGATGTCGCCAACGTCGGAGATGAATCCGAGGTCGATGAACAAGTGAACCCGCTGCTCGCCCAAATGCTCGATGTCCAGTGCATTGCGGGCTGCGAAATGCTCAATCCAGCCTCGGAGCTGTTCGGGACAATGGGGGAAGCGGCAATAGTGGGCTGCGTCACCCTCTTGGCGGGTGAGCGGCTGCCGATGGGGGCAGGGGCAGATTGAGGGAAAATCCCACTCAGCCAAGTCGTCAGGGCGGTCGGCCAGCACCGGCCCGATCACCTCGGGGATCACGTCGCCGGCCTTGCGGACCACCACGGTGTCACCGGGGCGGACGTCTTTGGCTCTGACTTGGTCTTCATTGTGCAGCGTGGCCATCTCCACGGTGGAACCGCCGACGAATACCGGCTCGAGCACTGCAAATGGGGTGGCCTTGCCCTTGCTGCCAATGGACACTTGAATCCTTCGCAACTTGGTGGTCTTCTCTTCGGGGGGAAGCTTGTAAGCGACAGCCCAGCGGGGAGCTCGGCTAGTAGATCCGAGTTCCTGCTGGAGATCGAGACGGTTGACCTTGATGACGGCGCCGTCGATTTCATAGGGCAGGTCGTGGCGCTTGGATTCGCATTGCTCTATGAACTGCCAGGCTGCGTCCATGGACTGGGCTGTGGTTGTCTCCGGGTTCACCGGCAACCCCAGTTCGTTCAGGTACTCCAGGGTGGCGCTGTGAGTAACCAATCCAGGTCCTCCTTGGACTTCCCCGACGGAATAACACCACATGGACAGTCCTCGGGTGGCGGTGATCGACGGGTCTTTCTGGCGCAATGAACCAGCCGCGGTATTGCGGGGATTGGCGTAGCGGGGCTTGCCCTCGGCCTCTTGCTGAGCGTTGAGAGCATCAAATGCAACCAGGGGCATGTAGACCTCCCCCCGCACTTCGAGCACTTGGGGTGCCCCCGCAGGGAGCCGGTGGGGCACGGTCTTGAGGGTGAGAATGTTCGCCGTGATGTCCTCGCCTATTCGCCCGTTGCCTCGGGTAGCAGCCTGCACCAGCTTGCCGTCCTCATAGCGCAGTGAAACGGCCAGTCCGTCGAACTTCAGTTCGCACACCAGGTCGCCAAAATCTTCCGCCGCCAGACGGCGCCGAGCCCTATCGGCCCAAGCGCTCAGCTCGTCTTGATCGAAGGCGTTGTCCAACGACATCATCGGCACCCGGTGCTCTACCGGTTCGAACAGAGTCGACGGGTCGGCCCCAACTGTCTGTGTGGGGGAGTCGGCCCGGACTAGCTCAGGGTGGGCGGCCTCCAAATCCAGCAACTCCCGTTTGAGCAGGTCAAAGTTGGCGTCTGGGATCTCTGGGGCATCTTCAGCGTGATAGCGCCGATCGTGGTAGCGGATGAGCTCGATCAGTTCCCCGATGCGGTCTTCCGCTCGGTCTTCTGCTCCCGTCGTCACTTGCCGGATAGTACTGCTAGCTGGTGACAGCAAGATTGCTAGACCAGTGTCTAGCCCCATGGCGTCAGGCTTTGGTCTGGCGGATGTCAGGCGGGCCGCATGGCATCTAGTACGGCTAGGGCGACTTCGTGGTTTATGGCCTCGGGCACGGGGTGGGGACCCAAGGGCAGGGTCTTGCTATGGGTGGCCAGAAGCTCCAATGAGCGGGCTTGAAGGGTGAAGCCAAGGTCCATTGACTCTATGGAGTTGCCCCGTGAGCCTTGCGCGGCAAGGTTCACGATCTGCCCATCGGCGATCACGAACACGCTCTTGTCGGCACCGAATTCGTAGCGGGTGAGCGACGGTTCCAGTGTGCTGGCTGACGCCGCATCTTTGAGCTCCGACACGGTGATTTCCCGGTCGGTATGCCCCGCGTTGGCGAGCAAGGCGCCGTCGCGCATTTGGCGGATCAGGTCGACGTCGACCACGCCGTCGCGTCCGGTAGCGGTGATGAAGACATGCCCGATTCGCGCCGCTTCGGATGCGCTGGCGGTGCCGAAGCCGTCCATGGCCGCTTCGAGCAGTTTCACCGGGTCGGGATCTACCACCAAAATGTTGGCACCGCGGCCCGCGGCGAACTGCGCAACGCCTCGACCGCACCAGCCGTAGCCGAACACCACCACGACCTTGGCGTGAAGCGAGATGTTGGTAGTGCTCACGACGGCGTCGACCACCGACTCGCCCACCCCGTACTTGTTCTCCACAATCGACTTGAGCGGGCTGTCGTTGATGACGATAACGGGCATCCCCACCCGCTGGGCATACTGCTCTCTCAGCAGAAAGGCGCCCGAGGTGGTCTCCTCTGTGGCCCCTAGCGGCAACCTGCCGGCTTCTATGCACGCCACGATCAGTTCCGCGCCGTTGTCCAGCAAGAGATCGAATCCCATGGCGGCCATATGTTCGAGGTGCGCAGACACCGAGTGGGCGTCGTCGTCGGGACGGTCGAGCACTTCGCAGCCCCACGACTCGATTTCTGCGACGGTGTCGAATTGGGTGGTGCCCACGTTTCCCAAGGCAGTTACTTGCGCACCCCCGCGAATGAGCGCGTTGATCAGCACCGCCGTCTTGGGCTCCAAGTGAATCCGCAGGCCGATGCCGAGGCCATCGAAAGGACGGGTGCGGCTGAATTCTTCGGCCGCAGATGCCAGCACAGGCATGTGGCGGCGGGTCCAGGCGATACGCCCGCGCGCGTCACCCATGAATCTGAGCCGACGAACAAGCGTGACGTACCCAACAAAGGCGACTCACAGCCGAGATGGTAGAGGTTGGCTTTCCTTGGGGTAGGGAAGATGCTGTAGTGGGACGAGTGAAGGGTCTCTCGGGGGATCGGGCTTGGGTGTGGTTGGTGCGAGTGTGGTGGGCGGCATTGCCGTTCACTGCTGGGCCGCTCTTGTCCGATGGGTTGCACGAGACCGGCGCGGCCTGGCGGACCACAGCGTCGGTGGGGCTTTGGGTGTTGTGGGGCGTAGTCCTGGTGGGGTCGTTGCTGGCCCATCCGGCCACGCTGGTCATGGTCCGGCTGGCCACACCCTCCGCCGTGGTGGCCTTGGTTTGGTCGGGGAGGGAGGGGGCCGACTGGGGTGAGGTTGCCCTGGTCGCGGCCATCACCGCCGCGGTGGCCGCAGTGTCGCTGAGCGCCCCGGTGGGCCATTTGTTCGTGAACGGCATTTCCTATGGTGACGAAGCACGGCTCTTGCTACGACCGTCGGCGCTGCTGCTGGCCGGGCCGCTGCCCGTAGCGGCGGCAATCACGGTCGGAGGCGTGGTGAGCGGGCCACTGCTGTTGGCTGCTGAACACTGGGCTATTGGCGGGGTGGTCACCGCCGCAGGCGGAACTCTCGCGATGGTCGGGGCTCGTTCACTCCATTCGCTCACGAGAAGATGGTTGGTTTTCGTTCCCGCCGGCGTCGTGCTTCACGACCACCTCGCGGTGCAAGATCCCGTTCTGCTTCGTCGCCGTGCGGTGGCCAGCTTCGGGCCCGCTCGACAGGGGTCCGATGCCTTGGACCTCACCCAAGGTGCCGCTGGTTTGATATTGGAGCTGGCGACAAACCAGCCAATCACCCTGACCCCGCCCCCCCGACACAAGGGTTCGGCCGAAGAAGTCGATGTCGGCGGCGTTCTCATCGCCCCTTCGCGACCTGGCTATGCAGTGACCCTGGCCCGCCAGCGCCAGCTCATTTCTTGAGCCCCCGAGCAGGGCGGAAACTTTGGGCCTAAGATAGCGAGCACTGAAATATCTAGGGGGAGGGGCAACGTGGCGAGTGAATTCACCGATGCCGATTTTTTCGAGCATGTCCAGCGATACGGGGGAAAGGAACTTGACTGGGAGCCGTTTGCCGCACAGGGAGACCTGAAAGAGGAGTACCGGCGGGCCCATGTGCGGATGGTGGGGGCAAGCATCACGGGAAAGCACTACGAGCCGGGAACGGTCACAGCCGACAATTTCACACTGTCAGTGATGATGATGCCCCCTGGGGCGGAGGCTCCGTCACACGCCCATGAAGTGGAAGAAGTCTTCTTCGTGGTCAAGGGAGAGTTGACCGCGTGGTGGGAGGATGACGACGGGCGGATCGTCGATACGGTCCTGAAAGAACGGGAGATGATCTACAGCCCTGCTGGGATCATGCACGGGTTGCGCAACCACACTGATGAGGAAGCCCTGGTGCAGGTGGTGATCGGTGTCGGCCGCCCGCAGAAGCCCACCTATCTCGACGCCACCCTCACCAATCTCTGAGGCGCTCGTGCGATTGGGGGAGATGAGCTGGACGGCTTTGGGTGAGCAGCTCAAACAGGGTCCGTTGGATGTGATTGTGCCTCTGGGCGCCCTTGAGCAACACGGTCCTCATTTACCCCTGGACACCGACGCCCTCATCGCCGAGGCGGTGTCCGACCGGGCGGCACAAACGGCGGGGGAGTGCATGGTGGCCCCCATCATCCCCGTAGGCGCCTCCCACCACCATCTGGCTTTTCCCGGTACGGCCAGCCTGAGCGACGGGACTCTCCGCAGCGTGATGGTGGAGGTGATCCAGACCCTGCTGAGCCACGGATTCCGGGGTGCCTATTTGGTGACCGGCCATGCTGGGAACGTCGGTGCTATGGCCGCAGTCATGGCTGAGTTGGATCCCACCGAACGGAGCCGGGTGGTCTCGTTCGACGATTGGCCCGCCCAACGGGACGCCGTTCACCGAGTAGCTGAGGATCAGCTCGGTTTGGATCGCGAGTTGGTCGGAACCCACGGCGGTCACTTCGAGACCAGCATCATGCTGGCCATCGCTCCCGACCGGGTGGATATGGCGTCGGCAGTTGCCGGCCATATCGGACCAGCAGCCTCGGCCAGTGCCAAGTTGCGCTCCGAGGGCATGGCCGCCCTCTCTCCGGTTGGCATCATCGGCGACCCCCGCCAAGCCACCGCCGACGCCGGGGAGAGCTACCTCGACGCCTTGGTGGATCTGGTGGTCGAGGGCATCGAAGCCCATCGCCATCGGTCAATGCAAAGGGTGGCCCCATGACTGAGCCGGCGGTCGCGATGGGCTGGGACAGAATCCGTGTCGCCATTCCCCGGGTGGTGGAAGCCGGGTTCGCCATCTTCGTGGTCATCATTCTGGGTGCGGTGATGACGTTCAAGTCCGACGTGTTCCTGACCACCGGCAACCTCCAGAACATCCTTTTGCAAACCTCGTTCTTGGCCTGCGCGGCCTTTGGGATGACCCTGGTCATCATTGCGGCCGAACTAGATCTGTCCCAGGGCTCGGTGTTGGCCCTCATTGGGGTGGTGGCGGCTGAGACCATGGTGAGGAACAACAGCATCGTGCTCGGCTTGCTGGCCGGAGTGGGTGTGGGCATCGCCGCCGGTCTGTTCAACGGACTCGTCACCGCGGTGCTCAAGGTCCCCTCCTTCATCACCACCTTGGGCCTTTTGATTATGGCGAGGGGACTGGCCCGTGAAATCACCGCGGGCAATACGGTGGGCAACCTTCCCGGAGGCTGGAAGGCGTGGTGGAGCGGGGAATTCATCGGCTTGCGAATGCCCATTTGGGTTGCGCTGGGCCTCGGCGTGGTCTACCACGTGATCCTGCGCTATTCCCGGTTTGGACTGCGGATCTACGCAGTGGGGGGGAACGCCGAAGCAGCCCGCCGGGCCGGAATCAACGTCACCCGGGTGCGGGTCACGGTGTTTGTGCTGGGAGGACTCGCCGTCGCAGTCGGAGGCTTCACCCTGTTGGGCCGGGTAAACGTCGGCCAGCCCAATGCTGCGGTGCTTACTGAGCTCTATGCGGTGGCCGCAGTTGTTCTCGGAGGTACCAACCTGTTCGGAGGACGAGGATCAATACCCCGCACCCTTGCCGGGGTGTTGCTGATCGGGGTGATCCGCAACAGCCTCAACCTGCTCAATGTGTCGTCCAACATGCAGGACGTGTGGCTGGGCGTTGTATTTGTGTTGGCCATGACCTCGCAATTCCTGCGCCGATACTTGGACCGGTGGGCCAATCGAAGCGAAGACACCGCCATTGAAGTCGAAGTCGAGCACGAACTCGATGAAGAACGTCGCGCCATCGAACGGGCCGAGCAATCGGCCCGATCGGGCGAAAGAGAACTCCAAGACGCCGACGAGGCCGAGCAATCGGCCCAGTCGACGTCGGAGCAACCATAAACACCCGGAGGGGAACACAATGAAAACCAAAAATCTGTTGTTCAAGCTTCTGGCGCTGCTCTTGGCCTTTGGTCTGGTGGTGTCGGCCTGTGGCAACGACGATGACGACGACGCCGCGTCCGGCGACGGAGGCTGTGAGGAGATCTACGAGGTGCGGTACGCCAACCTGGCGACCTTCATCTTGTACTTCCGCGACCTCGAAGCAGGCTTGGCCGAGTTCGGCGCCCAGAACTGCTGGAACTTCGTCGCTGCCGACGCTGCGTATGTGATCGAAGACCAAGTGGCTCAGATCGAGGACTTCGTCACCCAGGGGGTCGACCTCATCATCGCCTCTCCTGGCGACCGCCAAGCGCTCATTCCCGCCTATGAAGCCGCAGCAGCTGCAGGTATACCGATGCTGTCGACCGGTGACAGTGTGCAGGAGGCTGCCCCAGAGATCGGCTTCATCGGCACCGACTGGGGCGTTGAGGGCACCAAGCAGACCGAGTGGATGGTCGAACAGCTCGGCGGATCGGGCAAGATCGCCCGGATCGGCGGCCCAGGGGCCAGCGAGTACGTGGAGAAGCGCCGCGAGGGCTTCGAGCACACCATGGAGGCCAATCCCGGCATCGAGGTGGTGTTCAACCAGAGCGCCAACAGCTTCACCGCTGAAGAGGGCCTCCGCCTGGCTCAGGACGCGTTGACCGCCAATCCCGACCTTGACGGAATATGGGCCGACAGCGACGCTCTGGCATTGGGCGCGGCCACCGCAGTGGAAGAGGCCGGCATCGACCATGCCGACATCCTCGTAACCGGTACCGACGGCGAGCCAGCGGTGTTCGATCAGATTCGGGCCGGTTCCGGCGTGGATATGACCATCGCCCTGCGGGGCTACCAGTGGGGTTGGCAGACTGCCGAGGTCGCCCACCAATACCTCACTACCGGCAGCACTGGCCAGGGATACTTCATCCAGGCCCCCACCTTCGTGGTGGATGCCGACACCATCGAAGGCATGACCAACGCCGACCTCCGGTAGGGGTTCTCCCCTCCGGTAACCCGTAAGCGAACATGACCTATCGGGCCGACGTCTTGATTATCGGTGCCGGTGCGTCCGGCGGGGTGGCGGCGCGCCACCTGGCCGAGCACGGCTTCGATGTCGTCTGCCTTGAGCAGGGCGATTGGCCCGATAGGTCCGCGTTCCCCGGCACCCGCCCCGATTGGGAGCTGGCCATACGCAAGGACTGGGCCATGAGCCCCAATGTGCGGAATCGGCCGGAGGACTACCCGGTGGTTCACGACGAGTCGGACATCGAGCCCCTCATGTACAACGCGGTGGGGGGCAGCATGATCATTTACGCCGGGACGTGGCCGCGGATGCTTCCATCGGACTTCCGAGTGCGGACCATGGACGATGTGGCCGACGACTGGCCCATCGCCTACCGGGAACTGGTGCCGTACTACGACGCCATCGACCAGCAGATCGGAGTGTCCGGCTTGGCCGGAGACCCGGCTTATCCTCCCCATGACGACTACCCGCTGCCTCCGCTGCCCTTGGGTGCGGCCGGGCGGCGGGTGGCCGAAGGGCACAACCGGCTGGGATGGCACTGGTGGCCTGAGCCCAATGCCATTTTGTCCGCCCCTTACGACGGGCGGAGACCGTGCGTGCAGCGGGGAGTGTGCACCTCGGGGTGCGCCGAGGGGGCCAAGGCTTCCACCGACCTGACCCACTGGCCCAAGGCGGCCGCCGCCGGGGCCCGGCTCATCACCGGCGCCCGGGTCAGCCGAATCACTCTGGGCCCGCAAGGGCTGGCCACCGGGGCCGTCTGGCTGGATCGCTCTGGCGTCGAGCACCACCAGGAGGCTGATGTGGTGATCCTGGCGGCCAACGCCATCGGCACGGCCCGGCTGCTGTTGTTGTCGGCCGACGACCGCCACTGTCCCGATGGGCTGGCCAACTCCAGCGGCTTGGTGGGTCGTCGTTTGATGATGCACCCGTTCTCGGTGGTGACCGGGTGGTGGGACGATCAGGTGGAAGGTTGGCAGGGCCATTTCGGGGCCAGCATCACCAGCTACCAGTATTACGAGTCCGACCCCGATCGCGGGTTTGTCAGGGGAGCCAAGTGGGCGCTCTCGCCGGTTGGCGGGCCCCTCAACCACATCTTGCCCATGAGGGCTGGCAACGAGGTTTGGGGGCCGGATCACCATGTCCTCATGGGACGAACCTTTGGCCGGGGAGCGAGCTGGGCCATCTTCGGCGAAGATCTTCCCGAGGAGTCCAACCGAGTGGAACTCGACCCTGAGCGCGCCGATACCCACGGCATACCCGCGCCCCGGGTGAGCTACCGGATCTCCGACCACTCGCGGCGGCTCATGGCCTTCCAAGAAGACCGGGCCACCGAATCGCTTAAGGCATCGGGGTGCCAGGAGACCGCGGTGGCCAGCATGATCCCCTATTCGGGGTGGCACCTCATGGGAACCGCCCGTATGGGCAACGACCCGGCTACCTCAGTGGTCAACTCCCGCCAGCAGGCCCACGATGTGGCGAACCTCTATGTCGCCGACGCCAGCGTGTTCGTGACCAGTTCCGGGGTGAATCCCACATGCACCATCACTGCGTTGGCCTTGCGGACCGCGGACTTGCTGGTTCAGCACCGAAGCGAGCAGAAAGTCCCGGCATGACCGCTGCCGTATCGCCTGCCGAAACCTCCGACATTGACATCGGTCGGCTCACTGCCCTCGCCGATGTGATGCTGCCCGCGGCGCACGGCATGCCCGCAGTTTCTGATGTGGAGGCTGTGGAGGCCTATCTGGCCCAAGTTCTCAGTTGGCGTGACGATCTCCGCCAGCCCTTGGTGCGGGCGGTGGATGCGCTCGATCCGACTTCGTTCACCATCGATCGTCTGATGGCCCTTCACGAAGAGGACGAGGATGCCTACGTCGCCCTCACCTCCGCCGTGGCAGCGTGCTATTACCTCAGCCCGGTGGTACGCGAGCTAATCGGCTACCCCGGCCAGGTGGCCAAGACCTACGACCCCTACGCCTACACCGAGTGGGTGGCCGAAGGCCTGCTCGACCCGGTGGTTGAGCGGGGCCCGATATGGCGGGAGGCCCCCGAATGAGCCGGGCAGTGATGTTGGCGGACTACGGCCGCGGCCCTGCGATCGAATCGCTCGATCTAGGGCCCGTTCTTCCCGGCGGCGCGCTGGTGCGGATCGACGCCGCCACCGTGTGCGGAACCGACGTCCACATCTCCGATGGCGTCTTCGGGAATCTGGCCCGTCTACCCCTGGTAATGGGCCACGAGGGCACCGGCACGGTTGTGGAGTTGGGCCCGGGGTTGGAGCGCGACGCGCTGGGGCAGCCGATTCGAACCGGCGACCGCGTCGTCTGGGCCCATAACTGGTGCGGTCGGTGCTATTTCTGCGCGGTGGCCAAGCAGCCCACCCTGTGCGAGAACACCATGGGTTATGGGTGGGGTCCCCATGAGGAGGGCGTGGTCAACGGGACTTTCTCAGAGCACCTTCACGTTTCTCCCGATTCGCGTGTCCTGCGGGTACCTGAGAGCGTGTCCAGCCCGCTGGCTTCGGCGGCCACCTGCGCCCTGCGCACGGTCATGCATGCCCTTGACCGCATGCCCCGCATCCGCTTCAGCGACACGGTGGTCGTTCTCGGGGCCGGCCCGGTCGGAGTTCTGGCCGCGGCGGCGGCTATGCGGAGCGGAGCCGACCAGGTTGTCCTCATCGGTGCGCCAGGGTCCCGGCTGGCCGCCACCGAGTCGTGGGAATTGACCGCCAGCATCAACATCGATGACACCGAGCCCGACGAGAGAATCGAGGCGGTTCGCAACATGACGGAGGGCAGAGGCGCAGACATCGTGCTCGAATGCGCGGGGCCGCCCGACGCCTTCACCGAGGGTATGGAGATGGTGCGGGCGGGAGGCACGCTCATGGTGATTGGCCAAGCCCACGGCGAGACGGTGCCCGTGGCGACCACGGCCATGAAGGTCCGCCAGCTCACGGTGAGGACCTCGCTTTCGGCCGACATCTCCCACTTCCACGACGCCCTCCGTTTCTTGGACCGGCACGGCGGCGAGCTAGGGCTGGAATCGGTGGTGTGCTCGAAGGTCTACTCGCTGGATCAGGTGACCGACGCCTTGGTCGCCATGCGGTCCGGCGCTGAGATGAAGCCGGTAATCATCCCATGACTGCCGAAATTCTTGGAGTCGACCTCCGGGACCGCTATCCGCTGTTGGTGGGAGAAGGCGAGGTGTCTGATGGCGACATGATGACGGCCATTGCCCCGGGCACCGGCGAGACGGTGGCCGAGGTGCCGCGAGCCGATGCTGCGGTGGTGGATCGCGCCGTCGATGTGGCTGCGAATGCCCAACCGGGATGGGCGGCGCTGTCGGTCGCTGAGCGAGGCCGATATATGCGCGCCCTAGCCGATGCGGTGCGGTCGCAAACTGAGCGTCTGGCCCGGATTGACGCCATGGACAGCGGGAACCCCGTGGCTGCCATGCGCAATGACGTGGCCTACGGGGCCGATGCCCTGGACTACTTCGCCGGCATCGCCCGAGAACTGCACGGCAAGACCCTGCCGGCCTCGGCCAACAGCCTCCATCTGACCTTGCGAGAGCCCTACGGCGTGGTGGCCCGCATCCTGCCCTTCAACCATCCGCTGATGTTCACCCTGTTTCACTCGGCCGCTCCTCTGGCCGCGGGCAACACCGTCATCGTGAAGGCCCCCGACCAAACCCCCATCTCCCCCCTGGAGGTGGCCTATCTTGCCGCGGAGATCCTGCCTCCCGGCGTGCTCACCGTGCTCACCGGTGACGGGGCCACCACGGGCGAGGCCCTGGTCGCCCACCCGGGCATTGGTCGGATCGGGTTCACCGGGCGGGAAACGACTGGACTGCGCGTCATGGAGGCTGCCGCGGCGTCGGGCCGGGTCAAGCACGTGACCGTGGAGCTCGGGGGCAAGAACCCCCTTCTGGTCGCGCCCGATGCCGACCCCGCATACGTGGCCGAGCAGGCCGTCGGAGGGATGAACTTCGAGTCGTCTCAAGGGCAGTCTTGTGGATCTACTTCACGGCTCTACGCCCCTGCTGATCTGCACGATGAGATCGTGGACGCGGTGGCCGCCCGGCTCGATCGAATCAGGGTGGGCGATCCTCTGGATGCTGCAACCACCATGGGGCCGCTGGTGTCTGGACCCCAGCTCAGCCAGGTGCAGGGCTACGTGGAAGCTGGGCGGTCCGAGGGCGCCCGGCTGGTCAGGGGCGGCAGCGCTCCCGACGGAGTGCCCGAGGGGGGGTACTACCTGGCGCCGACGCTGTTCGACCGGGTGGAGCCCGGCCACGGCATCGCCACCGAGGAGATCTTCGGACCGGTGCTGTCGGTGCTGGAATGGCGAGACCCCGACGATCTCATTGCCCAAGCCAATGCCACCCGCTACGGGCTGACCGCCAACATCATCACCAACGATTTGGACTGGGCGATGGACGCCGCCCGCCGAATGCAGGCCGGATGCGTGTGGATCAACGGGCGGGGCCAGCACTTCCTGGAAACGCCATTCGGCGGGTACAAGAACTCCGGGTTGGGAGCAGAGGGATCTATGGAGTCGCTGCTCAGCTATACCCGAACCAAGGTCGTTCACATTCTCGATATCGGAGCGCGGCCATGAGCAGTAACAACACCGAGGCCATTGCAGTTCTCAAGGAGAAGATCGCCACGTCTACTCGGATATTGGTCCGCGAGCGGCTGATCGGCCCCTTTGGCCACCCGTCGGCCCGGATTCCGGGCACCGACTTGGTGGCAGTGCTGGGGCACACCCATGACGATGTGAAGGATCTGGCCGAGACGGAGCTGAGCGACGTGGTGGTGATGGACCTGGACGGTGAGGTTGTCGAGGGATCGATGGATGCTCCTGGCGAGCGGTTCATGCACACAGAGATATATCGGGCCCGCCCCGATGTGGGAGCGGTGATCCACGCCCACCCCATGCACTGCATCGCCTTCTCTATGACCGACGTTCCCCTCGCCCCGGTCTGGCACCTGTGCACGCTGTTTGCCGACGGCGTGCCGGTGTACGACTCCGCAGTGCAGATTGACAATCCTGAGCGGGGCCAGGCAGTGGCCGCGGCCCTGACCGACCGGAAGGGGATCCTGCTGAAGGGGCACGGCCTGACAGTGGTGGGCTCGTCCATCGAGGAGGCCACCGTCAGCGCAGTCAACCTCGAGCGCTCAGCACGATTGCAGATCATGGCCCGAGGTCTCGGCACGGTGGAATCAATCGACCGGTCTGAGCTGACCGACGAGCTGCTCACCGACGGACTGACGCTTGAGGAGTACACCCATACCCAGTGGGACTACTGGGCGATGGAGATTGCCCGGTGAAGGCACTGCGGCGGGAGGATCCCCGGTTGCTGCGGGGCGGCGGACGCTATGTGGCCGACATCGAGCTTGCGTCGATGCGCTATGTCGCATTCGTTCGCAGTCCTGTGGCCCACGCCGACGTGAACGGGGTGGAATTGCCCCCGGACGTTGTTGGCTGGACCGGCGCGGATCTGATCGGACGGATCGACACCATGGCGCCCAACGAAGCCGATGGTGGTGTCTACCAGGACAAATTGCTGGAGACTCTGGGCGACGAGCGGCTGTTCGTTCGCCATGAGGGTCGGCCGCTGCTAGCGGTGGACCGGGTACGACACGTGGGCGATCCGATTGCGGTCGTCATCGCCGAAACCCCCTATGCCGCAGCAGACGCTGCTGAACGGGTGCTCCTCGACCTGGCTCCCCGTACGCCAGTGATCGATCCCTTCGCGGCACTGGCCGACGACGCTCCCCGGCTGTACGACCACTGGCCCGACAACCGCTCTTTGTTTATCGCCGCCGGATTTGGCGACATTGACAGCGCCTTCGCCGAAGCCGCCCACGTCAGCCAACGGCGACTGCACTCGGGCCGACTGGCCTGTCACCCGATGGAGCCGAGAGGTGTGGTGGCAGAGCACGATCACCGTACCGACCTGCTCACCCTGTGGAGCAGCACTCAGATTCCTCATCCGCTGCGCACTGCCTTGGCCAAGGCTCTAGGCAGGCCGGCGCATCGCATTCGGGTTGTGGCTCCCGATGTGGGTGGCGGCTTCGGCGTCAAGGCCATTCCCTACGCCGAAGAGCTGGTTATGGCCTTCCTGGCCCTGGAGATGGGGGTCGCTCTCAAATGGGTAGAGCAGCGAAGCGAGCACGGCCTGGCTGCGATCCAGTCCCGAGACCAGATCCACGACATTGAGCTGGCCCTCGACAGCGACGGTCGCATCTTGGGAGCGCGCGACCGCTTCGTCGTGGACAACGGAGCGGCCAATCCACTGGGCGTGGTCCAGCCTTACAACACCCTGGCCCACCTGTGCGGTTGCTACCGGGTGCCGGCCTTGGACGTGGAAGCCACCGCGGTGGTCACCAACAAAGCCCCGCTTTCGCCCTATCGGGGAGCGGGTAGACCAGAAGCAGCCTTTGCGATGGACCGCATCATCGACGTGGCCGCCCGAGAGATGGGCATCGACCCGGTGGAGCTTCGCCGCCGCAATCTCATCACTGCGGACGAGATGCCCTATTCGGTGGGTCTCAACTACCGGGACGGCACGCCTATGACCTACGACAGCGGTGATTTCTCCGCCTGCTTCGAGGAGGCAATGGCGATGAGCGGTGCGGCCGACGGGCTTCGGGGAGGGGCGCAGGACGAAGCCGGTCGATTGGTCGGCGTCGGTGTGTCCACCTATGTGGAGGGTACGGGGGTGGGACCGTTCGAGAGCGCCCGGGTGCGGGTGGACGAAACCGGCTGGGTCGAAGTGGCCACCGGGGCCTGCTCCCAGGGTCAGGGGCACGAGACGGTATTTGCCGAATTGTGCGCTAAGACGCTGGGGGCCGACCCCGATCGGGTGACGGTAATCGGAGGCGACACCGCCGCGGTCGAGCATGGGTGGGGAACGCTGGCCAGCCGTAGCGCGGTAGTGGCAGGCAGTGCGATCCATGAGGCGGCCACGGCGCTGAGAGACCGGATTGTGAATGCGGTGGCTGAGCATTGGGAGCTGGCTCCCGCCGACCTGAGTATCCGACAGGGCGCAGTGGAGGTAGTGGGAACGCCCACCCGGCGCATGGAGTTGGCGGAGGTGGCCGCCGGTTTCGCCCCGGGAGGGGTGTTCGCCAACGGCAGCAACGCTGGCCTGGACGAAGTGGTCTGCTTCGAGCCTCCGACGGTGACCTTTGCCGCCGGAGTGCATGTGGCCCGGGTTGCCGTCGATCCGACCACGGGCGCGGCCGAAGTTCTGGACTACGTCGTAGCCCACGACTGCGGGCCCTTGCTGTCCCCCATGATCGTGGACGGCCAGATCGCTGGGGGGGTGGCCCAAGGGATCGGAGCAGCGCTGTTCGAGCAAGTTGCCTACGACGCCGACGGTCAGCCCCAGAATCCCAGCCTGGTCGACTATCTGGTGCCCGACGCCGCCGGAGTGCCTGAGTTGGCCGTCACCCACCTTGAGACGCCATCGCCGCTCAATCCGCTGGGCCTAAAGGGCGTGGGGGAGGCGGGAGCAATCTCGCCTCCAGCCGCGGTGGCCAACGCCATTGAGGACGCCCTGTGCGAATTGGGCATCCAGGTGAACCGGGTGCCGGTTTCGCCGGACTATCTGTTCGAGCAATTGCAGGGAGCAAGATCATGACCGCAAGCCAATCTGGATCATTTGCCGACACCCCCCGCACCGAGGACTCCCAGCCGTCGGATATCGCGCTGAGCGTGTCGGGGATTCACAAGCGCTATGGAGGGGTGGTCGCCCTTCGGGACGTGTCGTTGGACTTTCCCACCGGATCGCTCACCGCCATCGTGGGCGACAACGGAGCCGGCAAGAGCACTCTGCTCAAGGTGATCTCCGGCGCGGAGCAGCCCGATGCGGGAAGGGTCGTGCTGCATGGCGAGGCCCGTCGGTTCCGGTCCCCTTTGGACGCCCGTACAGCCGGCATCGAGACCGTGTACCAAGACTTGGCGCTGGCCGACAATCTCGATGCGGCCCAGAACCTGTTCATGGGACGGGAGCACAAGGTGGGGTGGGGGCCGTTCACCTTCCTGCGGCGCCGGGCCATGCGTCGAGACACTGAGCAGATCATCCAGCGGCTCAACATCAAGATCCCATCGGTGCGCATTCCGGTACAGCACTTCTCTGGAGGCCAGCGTCAGGGAGTGGCTATCGCCCGGGCCATGAACTGGGGCAACGAGGTGATCATCATGGACGAGCCCACCGCCGCTCTGGGCATCGCCGAGACCGCACGAGTGGAGGACCTCATCACTACCCTGCGGGAGCGCGAGCTGACCATCATCGTGGTCAGCCACAATCTGGACCAGGTGTTCCGCCTTGCCGACCGGATAGCGGTGATGCGCCGGGGCCAGCTCATAGAGCTCCTGGACGCTCACAGCACCGACGCTCAAAAGCTGGTTTCGCTCATTACCGGTCTGGCTGCCTCTCATGAGGGGGCATGAAGTGACGCCTCGAGTAGGAGTCCAGATCAGGCCCAATCATGTGACTTGGGACGAGATGGCGGCCGCTTGGCGGCACGCTGATGAGGCCGGTGCCGACAGCATTTGGACGTTCGACCACTTCTTTCCCATTGACGGCGACCCCGAGGGCACTGCCTTCGAGTGCTGGTCCACGTTGGCGGCCATGGCGTCGGTCACCAAGAGGGCCCAAATTGGCCCGCTAGTCACCTGCACCGGATTCCGCAATCCCGATTTGCTGGCCGATATGGCCCGAACGGTGGATCACGCCTCCGGAGGCCGATTGGTGCTCGGCTTGGGTTCAGGCTGGTTGGAGCGGGACTACCAGTCCTACGGGTATGCCATGTCCCGCGACGCCGATCGAATTCGCGAGATGGAGGCCGCCATCCACCGAATCCGCCACCGGCTGGGCCAGCTCCGGCCCGGCCCGGTGGGACCGCTTCCCATTTTGGTAGGCGGTCTGGGTCCGCGGATGACCCTGGATGTATGCGCACGGCTGGCTGACGCGTGGAACGGATGGGGCACGCCCGAAGAGATCGCCCACCTCAACGGTGTGCTGGACGGATGGTGCGAGCGGGCCGAGCGCGATCCAGCTCAGATAGAGCGGACGGTGGCGGTGTTCGAGACCGCCAGCGATGCCACCTACGACGACTACACCGCCGCGGGGGCCGATCACCTGATCTTGGTGCGTTCGGGTCCCGACTATCGGATTGAAGAACTGGAGTCCCTTTTGGCATGGCGGGACTCGCGGAGCGGGTCATGAAGAGCGCGTCCGGCCCATTGTGGATGCCGTTCACCTCTGCTGGCGGCAGCAAGCCGCCGGTGGTGGTGGCTGGAGACGGGAACTACGTGGAGACCGATGACGGGGCTCGACTGCTTGACGGCACTGCCGGAGGAGTGGCCTGTGTGATCTTGGGACACGGCCGAACCGAGATCGCCGAAGCAGTGAGCGACCAACTCCGCACCCTGGAATATCACTGCCTGTTCGGCTACAGCCATCCTCGGGCTCAGGAGCTGGCTGAGACAGTTGCCGCTCGAACTCCTGGCGACCTGAACCACGTCTTTTTCACCAACTCCGGCTCCGAGGCTGTAGAGACCGCCCTCAAGATGGCCCGCGGGTATTGGCGCCGGGTCGGCCAGGCATCCAAAACCGGATTTGTGTCGCTGCACCGGGGCTACCACGGCATGAACATCGGGGGGATTTCGGTGGGTGGCCTGACGGAGAACCGGTCGGGATTCGGCCCTCTACTGGAAGGCTGCACTCAGGTACCGGCCCACGAGATCGATGCACTGGAACGCGAACTGGTCTATCGCGATCCGAGCACCATCGCTGCCGTGATTATGGAGCCGGTGCAGGCCGCCGGTGGGGTATACCCGCCGCCTGAAGACTATTTGTCCGAGGTCAGGGCGATGTGCGACCGACATGATGTGCTGCTCGTGCTGGATGAGGTGGTCTGCGGATTCGGACGGCTGGGGCACTGGTTCGGCGGTCACCGCTATGGGGTGGTTCCCGACATCATGACGGTGGCCAAGGGGCTCACATCGGCCTACATACCGATGGGGGCTGCCATAGCCAGCAGCGAGGTTCACGAGGCATTCGTCGACCCCGAGGGCTCGATCGAGTTGATGCACGGTTACACCTACAGCGGACATCCCGCGGCCTGTGTCGCCGGGCTGAAGGTGATCGAGATTTTGGAGCGAGAAGGCCTTGTCGACCACAGCCGCCAGACCGGGCGTCATCTCCAAGAGCGAGTCGGCAAGCTGGACTCCCTGCCAGTTGTGGCCGAAGTCCGAGGAGAGGGGATGCTCGCCGCAGTCGAGTTGGCTGGTGACAGCCCTGAGCCCCTCGTGGCCGAAGCCCAGCGTCGCGTCCAGTCTGCTGGAGTGCTGGTGCGGGCCCAAGCCGACCACTTGGGCATCTACCCGCCGTTCACTTTCACCGATTCAGAGGTGGATCAAGTTGTCGACACCATCGGTGCGGTGCTGGAGGAGTTGTCGTGACCTACGACCGAGTTGACTCGATATTGGAGCAGTGGGCCAACGAGCGTCCTGATCTGGACGCCTCGCCCATTGGGATATTCGGGCGGATATCTCGGATCGACCGATTGTTCGAGCAGTCCATGGCTGAATTCCTCCGCCCGCATGGCCTCACACTTGGCTTGTTCGACGTACTGGCGGCGCTGCGGAGAAACGGGGAGCCGTTTCAGGCCAAGCCAAGCGAGCTGGCCGCCATGACGATGCTCACTTCGGGGGGAATGACCGGGCGTGTGGACCAGCTTGAGAAACTGAGTCTTGTCTGCCGGGTGCCCGACCCCGACGACCGCCGGGTGATGATGGCCCAGCTGAGTCCAGAGGGCAAAGACCTCATTGACCAGCTCATGGGCGAGCACTTAGAACGCGAGCGGGACCGATTGGAGTGGTTGCAAGACGGAGAATCGGTGGAATTCGCCGGATACTTGCGCCTGCTTGAGGCATCCCTGCGGTCCCTCCATGGACAAGCGCAGGGGGAAGGCTTCAGCGACTAGGAAGCCGTGAAGCACCAAGAGATGGTGTCGGCGTCTGCGGGGCCGACCTCTTGGCGCCAATAGGTCACCAAAACGCAGTTCTGTTCGGCGCGCAGGTTCTCGATCGCCTTGCCTTGATCGGGTCGAAACGTGAAGCGGTTGAGATTGGGGAGATGTCGAATCTGATCAGACGGTATCTCTACTCCGTTAATGGCCAGGCGGGCGTCGTAGCCGGTGGCCAAGTCGATGCCCACCGTTTCTTGGGAGAGGACTTCAGCGTTGCGGGGAGGGATGAGCTCGTCCACCGCGGCGTTGCCGGTGACGGTCACGTCGTTGTCATCGGTGTCGGCCAGGAACAAAGCCAAGAGGATGGCCGCGGCCCCCATCAGGGCCGCAATGCCCAACAGCACCCGGCGCAGAACGATGGATTCCAGCACGCTTCAAGTGTGCCCGCTGACAGGGCGCGGAGACACCCTGGGTGGCGCGGAACTTCTTGATTCGCCAGGTACCCTCAGAGTGTGACCCAAGTAAGCGGGGCGCCCGGTGACCCTCAGTCAACTACACCGACTCGGTGGTCAGCATGAACCAAGGCAGCGGGGAGATCGGCCGAGTTCTGGGCGGGCGCTACCGTCTTGTGACCCGCATCGGCGCCGGTCGATTCACCCATGTCTTCTTGGCCTACGACTTGTCTCAGTCGCGTCGGGTGGCGGTCAAGCTGCTGGCCGAGGAGGTCCTGCCTGAAGGGTGGAACAGAGATGGGGTGTTCTCCAGCCGCTACCTAGAGGCTGCCGAGGAGGCTGCCGCAGTGGTTCACCCGCATCTAGCCGCCGTGCACGACTGGGGAGAATCCGAGATCGGCCCTTATGTGGTGAACGAGTACCTGGTGGGTGGGAGCCTCCGGGGCATGCTCGATTCCGGGCATTTGCTGTCGCCCTCTCAGACGCTGATGGTCGGATTGGAGGTGGCCCGCGGACTTGAGCACATACATCGCCTTGGGCTCGTCCATCAAGATGTCCGGCCCTCCAACATCCTGTTCGACGGCCGCGGCCGATCCCGCCTGGCTGATCTGGGAACGTCATCGGTATTGAACTCGCTCGAGTCAGGTGGGGCGCTTATGTCGAGGTCGGTCTTCTCGGAGATCGACGCGGTGCGCTACTCCTCCCCGGAGCAGGCGCAGAGGCTGGCTCCCGACCAAAAGAGCGACGTGTATTCCCTGGTTCTGGTGCTCACCGAGGCATTGTCAGGCCGAGTGCCATTCGAATCCGACGATCCCGAGTACACGCAGATGGCCAAGATGAGCCGCCAGCTCGACCTGGCCGGTCAATTCGACAGGTTGGGACGGGTGTTGGAAATGGCGGGACGGCCGGAAAGGGATGATCGTCCCAGTGCCCACGATCTGGGACTAGCGCTGCTGGCCTCGGCAGGAACGCTGTCCCGGCCGGCCCCGCTTCCGCTGCCCAAAGAAGGGCCGGAGATTCCCGATACTGCGGAGACCGCCGCGGTAGGGGCGCCGTCGAGTCGTTCAGAGGCGGCGAGCGCTCCGTCCGATGCCGGTCGTCCCGCGTACCGGCGAGTGTTGGCGGCGCTGGTGGCCCTGGTGTTGCTGGGAGCGGCCGGATTTGGGGCATTTGCCCTCTGGGAGAGGCAATTCGGCACAGAAACCCAGCCGGTGCCTGATCTGTCTGGCGCCGACGAGGCTGAAATGCTCCGCATTGAGAGCGAATTCGGCTGGGTTCTCAATCGCCTCGATCAAAGACAAGACGGCACGGTTGCGGGCCAGGTACTCCGACAAGCACCTCAGCCGGGTACCCAATTGGAGGAGGGGGAGACCGTCACGGTGTGGGTGTCATTGGGTCCTGAGCTGGTGGCCATTCCCAGCAACCTGGCCGGTCTCGCGGTGGAAGATGCTGAGACTTCGCTGGTTGCGGTGGGTCTTTCGGTGGGGGATATCACCCAGCGGCCCGACGAATCGGTGATTGCCGGGGTGGTCATCGAGGTGGACGAGCTCTTTACCGAGGTAGAGCCGGGCTCCAGTGTGGATTTGGTGGTTTCGCTTGGGCCATTGCCTCGCGTGGTGCCTGACATCGAAGTCGGCTCTTCGTTGGCCGTGGCCAGAGAAAGGCTGGAACAAGTCCGTCTGGGAGTGTTGGAGTGGCGGGTGTCAGACAATGAGGTGCAGGTCGACCACGTGGTGAGATTGGAGCCCCCGCCGGGAACCGAGGTGGCCGCCGACTCGATAATCACTGTGGTGATTTCCACCGGGCCTGAGCAGGTACGAGTGCCCGATGTGGCCACCCTCGGAGTTGGCGATGCTCTAGGCGTTCTGGAAGAAGCGGGTCTGTGTCTTGGCGAGATCGAGGGTCCGCTGGAGTCTGAGATTCTGGCGTCCAACCCTCCCGCCGACACGGTCGTGGACTTCGGCACGTGCGTGGATCTGTTCACCCGCCCCGACGAGGAGGATGGTGAGAGTTCCGGATAAGGCTGACTGCTATTTCAGGTCGGTGATTGCCTGAAGGCGGGCCTGAGCATGTTGGGCGAAGGCGATTTGCTCTTCGCTCATTCCCTCGCCGAAGAGTATGAGGACAAGGGCCAAGTCTCCGTCTACCCGAAGGGCGCCGGTGAGGAAGCCGTGGGCAACGACATCGGGATCATCGGTCACGAATGCGGCCAGAGCCGCTGGATAGTCCAATACCACGGTGGCATCAGGGTCTTCCAGATTGCCGGGAACGGGCAGCGGTCCTCCCGCTTCGGTGTCGATGTAGGCCCGGAACCGGCCGTCGCCGAAGGGGGTGCCGGTGACCACTAGGTTGACTCTGGCCCGCTGCCTTGCCGCTGGCGCTTTTGGGGCAAGCTCATCCCGCAGCGCCATTGCTGCCTCGAGCCACCCTGGGCTGAGAAACGGGTGCGTCCCCATCATGGCAACGTATCGTCGGAGCAGCGCGGGAATCCGGCAATTGGGGCGGTACGATGTCGATTCGGTATGGGGCAACAACGCATAACTCGGGCCGAGTGCGCCCATGTGGCCGCGTTGGCCCGCCTGGAGCTGACCGATGAGGAACTGGACCGCTTCACTGGCCAGCTCGACGAGCTGCTGGACCATGTGGCCGAGGTGGAGGCGCTGGATGTGGAAGGCCTCCCTCCGACGATGCACGCTCTTCCAATCGCCAACCTGCTTCGCCCGGACACTCCTGGCGAGGTGCTCGACCGCGACGAGGTTCTATCTCAGGCACCGGTGGCCGAGAACGGGCAGTTCCGAGTTCCCCCAATATTGGGGGAGGCACCGTGAGCGCGGTGGAAATTGCCGCGGCAGTGCGGTCTGGACAGCAATCAGCCCGCTCGGCGGTCGAGGAGTGCCTGAGTGTGATCGAAGAAGGCGACGCTGAGGTCCATGCCTTCAACCTGGTGACCGCGGCGCAGGCTCGGACTCGGGCTGACGAGATCGACGCCGCGGTGGCCGATGGCCGAGACCCCGGTCCGCTGGCCGGGGTTCCCGTCGCCCTCAAAGACAACCTGTGTACTCGGGGGGTGCCCACCACCTGCTCTTCTCGCATCTTGGAGGGTTGGGAGCCCCCGTATGACGCCACGGTGGTGGAGAAGCTCCACAATGCCGGGGCCATAGTGGTGGGCAAGACCAACATGGATGAATTTGCCATGGGCAGTTCGACGGAGAATTCGGCGTTTGGTCCCACCCGCAATCCGTGCGACCCCAACCGAGTGCCGGGGGGGTCGTCAGGGGGGAGCGCGGCCGCCGTGGCCGCCGGGTTCGCCTCCATTGCGCTGGGCAGCGACACCGGAGGATCGATCCGCCAGCCGGCGGCGTTGTGCGGGGTTGTCGGGGTGAAGCCCACCTACGGGTTGGTGTCCCGCTTCGGGTTGGTGGCCTTCGCCTCCTCTTTGGACCAGATCGGCCCGTTCACCACCACGGTGGCCGACTCAGCGGCTGTTCTGGATGTCATAAGCGGTCCTGACCACCGCGACTCCACCAGCATCCGGGATTCCCTGCCTCCGGTGACCGACACGCTGGACGACGGAGTGGATGGGCTCCGGGTGGGAGTGCTGGCCGAGTTGAGCGGCGACGGCATAGCCCCCGATGTGTCGGCTCGTTTGCGGGCCGCGATTGACGCCCTGGAATCGGCCGGGGCCCGAGTAGCCGAGGCCAGCGTACCTGCGGCGGTATTCGGGTTGTCGGCCTACTACCTGATTGCCCCCGCTGAGGCATCCAGCAATCTGGCCCGTTACGACGGGGTCCGCTACGGATTGCGGATGGACGCTTCCAACACGCCTGACATGAACACCGCCACCCGCTCCGCCGGCTTCGGCGACGAAGTGAAGCGCCGCATCATGATCGGCACCTACGCCTTGTCGGCCGGGTACTACGACGCCTACTACGGCAAAGCGCAGAAGGTCCGCACACTGATCATCAACGACTTCGCCTCGGTGTGGGAGCAGTTCGACCTACTGGTGAGCCCCACCTCGCCCACCACCGCGTTTTCGCTGGGCGAGCGCACTGCCGATCCCATGGCCATGTACATGAGCGACGTCTGCACCGTTCCGGTGAACCTCACCGGACAGACCGCCATGTCGGTGCCTTACGGCGTCGGCGACGACGGCCTGCCGGTGGGCGTGCAGGTCATGGCCCCAGCCTTGGGCGAATCGGTCATGTTCCGGGCCGCTGCGGTTCTGGAAGCGAGCCTGCGATGAGCGCGGACACCCTCGACGTTCCCGGATTGGGAGCCCCGGCCGACACCGAGTGGGAGACGGTGGTGGGGTTAGAGGTCCACGCCGAGCTGGCCACCGAGACCAAGCTGTTCAGCGCTAGTCCCAACCGATTCGGCGGCGAACCCAACACCCACATCGACCCAGTGTCTCTCGGATTGCCGGGTTCCCTCCCCGTCCTCAACGAAAAAGCGGTGGAGTTGGCCATCCGGGTGGGATTGTCCCTCAACTGCCGGGTCCAGCCATCGATTTTCGCCCGCAAGAACTACTTCTATCCCGACATGCCCAAAGACTTTCAGATCAGCCAGTACGACCAGCCGATCAACGTCGACGGCTGGCTGGAGCTGCCCTCAGGTAAGCGGGTCGGAATCGAGCGGGCCCATCTGGAGGAGGACACCGGCAAGACCGTCCACATCGGCGGGGGAGGGCGCATCCACGAGGCCGGTTACTCGCTGGTTGACTACAACCGGGCCGGGGTGCCGCTCATTGAGATCGTGGGCCACCCGGAGCTGCGATCGGCTGAGGAAGCCCGCCATTACGTGACGGAATTGCGATCCATCTTGGTGGCGGTGGGGGCGTCGGACGGCAAGATGGAGGAGGGTTCGCTGCGGGTGGACTGCAATGTGTCGGTGAGACCGCTTGGCATCGACCGGCTGGGCACCCGGTGCGAGATCAAGAACGTGAACTCGTTGCGCTCGCTGGGCCGGGCCATCGAGTACGAGTCACGCCGTCAGATCGACCAGTTGATCAGCGGCCATCCGATAGAGCAGCAGACCCGGCACTGGAACGAGGACGACGGGCGCACTCACGCCCTGCGCTCCAAGGAGGAGGACTACGACTACCGCTACTTTCCCGAGCCTGATCTGCTGCCCCTCGACCCCAGCGCCGAGTGGGTGGAGCAGATCCGCCAGGCGCTGCCCGTATTGCCCCGAGACCGCCGGCAGTCCCTGGCAGAGGCAGCCCCCACAGTCGAGGCCGATCACATCGCACTGGCCGTCGAGCGCTCGATGGACGAGCTGGCGCTGGCCGCCATCAGCGGGGGAGGCCCATCCGAACGGGTGATGACCCATGTCATCCAAAACCTGGCCGACGGAGTTGGAATGCTTTCCCCCGAGTCCCTAGCCAGCTTGGTGGCCATGGAAGAGGCGGGCGAGCTGACGGCAACCCAGGCCAAGAAGGTGCTGGCTGTGCTGGTGGAGAGCGGGGGATCGCCCCAAAAAGCGGCCCAGTCGCTGGGGTTCGAAGCCATGGACTCCGGCGAGCTGGAGACCCTGGTGGATGGGCTCATCAGCGAGCACCCCGACGAGTGGTCCCGGTTCTGCGAGGGCGACAACAAGCTCACCGGGTTCTTCGTCGGCCAAGTGATGAAGACCACCCAGGGACGAGCCGACGGCAAAGCCGTCACCCAGCTCCTCAACGCCCGCCGCGGCTAGCAGCCTGGAGAATGCCCCTCGAGGGAAAGCAGATAGGGTGCGGGGCGATATGACGCTCTTGGAACAGTCGGCCCGCTTGATCGACGAGTCGGTCTACGAGGGACCGCGGTCGGTCCAGCCCATGGACGGCTCATTCCACGAGATCGCCGATGGCATTGCCGTAGTGTGCGCCTTCTCGCACGTCTGGTCGCTGGCCACTGACGAGGGGCTAGTGGCAATCGACACGTCGCTGCCGATGTTCGCTCCCGGCGTGCTGAGGCACCTTCATAAGTGGAGGAGCCAGCCGGTGCATACCATCGTTTACACCCACGGCCACGCCGACCACGTCGGCGGCGCCCCGGCCTTTGTCGAAGATGCCAAGGAGCGAGGAAGTCCGGCCCCCCAGGTGGTCGCCCATGAGGCAGTGGGACCCCGTTTCGACCGATACAACCTCACCCACGGCTACAACCAAACGATCAACCGCCGCCAGTTCAGCGCCAACGACATGTTGGACCTGTTCGCCGACGACTGGGTGTACCCGAACACCACCTATACCGATGCTCTCGATCTGGAGGTTGGAAGCGCTTCGCTCCAGCTCATGCACGCTCAGGGGGAGACCGACGACCACACCATGGTGTGGATGCCCCAAGAGCAGGCGCTGTTTGTGGGCGACCTGTTCATCTGGTTCTTCCCCAACGCTGGCAACCCCCAGAAAGTGCAGCGCTACCCCTCCGAGTGGGCCGCAGCCTTGCGGCGAATGATCGAGTTGCGCCCGAAATTCCTGCTTCCGGCCCACGGTCTGCCCATTGCCGGAGAGGAACGCATTGCCATGGTGCTAAACGATGTGGCCACTGCGTTGGAGGGCCTGGTGGCCGACACGCTGGAGATGATGAACGCGGGGGCGCGTCTCGACGACATCATCCATCAGGTGCGGGTTCCCGACGACCTGATGGACAAGCCCTACCTGCGAGCCGCCTACGACGAGCCCGAATTCGTGGTTCGCAACATCTGGCGGCTCTATGGAGGGTGGTACGACGGCAATCCCGCCCGTCTCAAGCCCGCCCCCGACCAGGCGCTGGCCGCTGAGGTGGCCCAGTTGGCCGGAGGCGCGGCGGCCGTTGCTGCCAGGGCTAGTGAACTGGGCAAGGCCGGCAATTTGCGGCTGGCCTGCCACCTCGCCGAGTGGGCCGCCCAAGCTGCACCTGATGATCCCGAAGTTCTCGAGGTGCGAGCCGACGTCTACCGCCAGCGGCGAGATCAAGAGCAGTCGCTCATGTCCCGCGGTATCTACAACGACGCCAGCCAATCATGAACTTCGACACTGAAGCGGTGGATCTGGCCCTGACCACGACCAGGGCGGTGCGGAAGCGGCTGGATCTCGAGCGGCCGGTAGACGACCAGATCATCCTCGACTGCATCGACATCGCCGAGCAAGCCCCCACCGGCGGGAACCAGACCAGTCGCCGGTGGATTGTGGTTCGCGATCCCGAGATCAAGCAGGAACTGGCCCGGCTGTACCGCGAAGTGGTGGGGGGCTTCATGCTCGAGGCCCGCGACCGCTTGGAGGGCACCGACCATCCTCGGGCTCGGACGGTGAGCTCGTCTGCCTACCTGGTGGAGCACTTGGCCGAAGTGCCGGTGATCGTCATTCCCACCATCGTGGGCCGCCACGATGGCAGCGGCGCGCCCGGTCTGTTCGACTCTGTTATCCAGAGCGGGTGGAGCTTCTGCGTGGCCCTGCGGGCCCGGGGATTGGGCACCGCTTGGACCACGGCCGTCCTGGCCAAGGCCCCCGAATTGAAGGAGCTGCTCGGTATCCCCGACGAGATCACCGAGATCGCCATGTTCCCGGTGGCCTGGACCAAGGGCACCGATTTCCGACCCGCTCGCCGGATTCCAGCCCGGGATATCACCTTCTTCGACGGCTACGGCCGCATCTACGAGGCAGGTCCGGGAACTTCAGTGACTATGGCCGACGGTCCCGGAATGGTGGTGGAGACCGACATCGCGGCCGGGTTGGACGACGTGTGGGCCGCGGTCACCGACATCGACCTGCCGGCTCAGTTCTCCGACGAGTTCACCGGGGCAACCTGGGACGAGGGTTTCGACGGCCCTGCCCTGGGTGCCACCTTCACCGGCCGCAACCACCTCGAAGTAATGGGCGACTGGGAAGTTCCATGTTTCGTGGATGTATGCGAAGCACCGGTGGCCTTCGGCTGGTGTACATCCGACCCCGACAACCCCGGGGCCCGATGGCGCTTCGAGATCCAACCGCTAATGGGAGGCGGCACCCGGCTGCTGTACCGACTGCTGCTCGGCCCCGGCCCTTCGGGCCTCAACATGTTCATCGAACAGAACCCCGACAAAGAGCACCGCATCATCGCCAACCGCCTCCGAGTCCACCGGGCCAACATGCAGCGAGTAGTAGACGGCATAAAGGCCCACATCGAGGCCTCCGCCGGCTAGTTCAGCGGGCTAGGGCAGCAGGCTTGCTGCTTTGGCGCTACCGGTTCTCGCTTCATCGCCGCGTGGGATGAGGTCCCAGACAGATGAGCCATGCACAGCTTCGAGTGATTCAGTTAGCGGGCTGAGATCCGGTTGGCGGGTGGCTATTGGACGGCGTGCCCCCAGCCGAGCTGTAGCGCCTGTTCCCGCAGAGGCTGAAAGTCGACTTCGTCGGTGCGGTCATTGAGCTGTCGGATCAGCACGGTCAAGGAGATGTCGATGCGGTGCAGAATTTTTCTATCGGTGTTAGCAATGAGGTTGGAGACGTGCCGGGCCAAGGTGCCGGGGTGCTGTTCCAGCAGATGGATGCACCGTCCGCTCCCGCGGGCCGCGCGGTGCATCTCGGCTGGCAGCATCGAGTCCTCTTGGAGCGACGCCCGTGATTGGTGGGACATGGCGATGGCTACGGGGAAATCGGAGTCCAACAGGATGCACCAGTCGGCCAGGTCACTCGCCTCTGCTGCGTCGAGGGGTCGGGGCAGGCCGCCGATCCGGGCCTGCCAATAGCCGCACATCCACCTATGCCATTGGGCTGCTTTGGCCTCGGGATCCTGGTCGAGCAGCATCAGAAAGACAGATCGGATGAATTCTGTTCGGATCGCCTCAGATGCCCTTGTTGTGAACTGGCGCAGCCATTGCAGGGTTCCGCTGACCGCTTCAAGATCGGCGTGGAGGCACAAGTCGGCGGCCAACCGGGCGAACCCTCTGCGTGCGATGCCGCTGCACTGGTCAGCGTGCCCGCAGAAGCCCTCGAGATGTCCCAGCAGCCCATCCTCGAGGAGCTCAGGTGACCATCTTCGGGAGGGAAGGTAGGCGTCCCAGAATCGCAAGGCCCGGTCGGCGTCTTCGGCCGGGTCCATCAGCGGAAGGAGGCGGTTGGAGGCCCATTCCCGGTCGGCGTCGTGCAAGATGACGAGCTTGTCGGCGCAGGCGGCTTGTGCCAGCTTTGCCGCATCTGTGTCACCGCCGATGGCGGCCTCTAGGAATCGACGGTCGGGTTCGGGCAGGCCTGCCCAGGCTTGGGGGTCGCCCGCCTTTTGGGCGGTGGCCTTATGGATGCACAGGGCAACGAGCGCGCCGGGCCAGCTGTTGATCGTCTCTTGCGCCCATCCTTGCCAGGGCGAGTGGGTGGGGGGACACTCCCAGTGGGCGTTCCCGGCGTCCCACAGTTTTGCTAGCAGCAGTTCCAGCTTGTCGCGGTGGTCGCGGGCGGTTTCGCGCACGGTTGCGTGGTTAGTCAGCTGCGCGAGGATTCCGGCGGCGACCTCGCGGCTGGGTTCGGGATGCCGGGCGGCGCGGTCAGCCACAGCGTCCAACAGGGCCAAGCCGGTTTCCGGTGAGAGCCGGACCGCCTCTTGGCAGGCGCTGTGGGTAGCGAACCAGTCCCGTTTCGACGAGTCGGGGGAGTCTGCGGCGACGGCCACAGCGAGCAGCCGCTCGGCGGCTTCGCCGGGGTCGTCGGCCACAAGCGTTGTAATCTCCTCTGCTGTCATCCCACCCGCGGGTGGCACCGGCCCTGCAAAGACGCTGTTCCACCAGGGGAATTCGGGGTGCTCCGACATTTCCATGCCGGGGTTCGCGTCTTGGGCCTGCTGGAACGCCTGCCGGGCTGCTTCCGATGAGGGAGCGCGCCGGGCGATCCAACCCAGCATGTCGAGGACGATCTGGGGGTCGCTGTCCCCGGGGTCGGACAGTATCTGCGCGACGAGCGGCCCAATGGCCGACTCGTCCTCCCGGGAAGCGGCCGCGGCCAGCATCGCGACCTCGTGGTGCATCTCGGTGTCGGTCGCCCAGCCTTCTTGTCCGAGGAGCCATCCGATCTTCGCTTCGGCCGAGACGTCGTGTCGATATGCCCAGCAGTGGATCGCCAGGCGGTTCAGTATCGGCTGGCCTGATGCGGACCAGGAGGCGAGATGCCCGGCCGCTGCTTGGGGATCGCCGTCGATGAGCAGCTCGATCAGGTCGCGAGCCGCGTCGACCAGAAAGCCCTTGTCGCCGAACCCGCGGTCCTGGTCGTGGGCCTCTATTGCCGAGCGGGCGTAGTAGGGGTCGGGGTTTCCGGCTACCTCCTCGATGCGGATGACGCGGCGCAAATGCCCGTCGATGATCGCGAGTAAGTCGGCGGCGAGGTGGCGGCGCTGCGACCAGTAGTCCTTGTCGACGGTCTCGTGCAGCCAGCCGTCAGCGGGGTCGGCGACTGCCGTCTGATATGGCCCGTGCTCCCCGAAGTAGACGTGTAGTGAGTTTGGCGCGGTGAGCGTGGGAGCGAACGCCCGGTCCACGAGCTCCAAGAACAGGCTGTCGTCGTCGGGCGTGGCGCAGCTATTGAGTAGGTTCAGCAGACACGCGCCGCGCCCGGCTATAGGTGGCGCGGTATCGGCCAGGGCGAGCATCAGCCGGTTGCCGGTCTCGCGTGTGGCACCGCCCCTGGGGTCGTAGTCCATGGCCATGTTCAGCCACAGCGTCTCGTGCAGGCACCCGTCGTTCTCGACGATCAGGCGCAGCGTCTCGGCAGCCGATTTCTCGTCGTAGTTGTGGTGGGCGATGAACCAGTCGGCCAGCGGCTTGTCGGCCGCTCCCAGTTCGGCTTTGGGCGCGAAGATCTTGGCGTCTGGGCGGGTGGCGGCCCAGCGCAGCCACACAGGACCTCTAGCGTGATTGGTGAAGATGCGGACCCAGTCGGGGTCGGCGATCAGATCGGCCAGGTAGGACGCATCGAGGGCGGACAGGTCTTCGATGGTTGAGGTTTCGGCTGTGATGCGCGAAACCCGGCGGTCGTGGTATTCGACTCTGCCTGCGGACCGCTCGGCCCACTCGGCGAGCAGGCCCGGCAGGTCGTCGTGGGATTGGTAGCCGACCGCCTCGATGCCTAGCTCCGCCCATTGCGGCGAATCGGGGTTGCGGGTCAGCGCGTAGATGCCCGTACGGGTCTCGGTGGCCCGCAGGATGTACCGCATCAAGATGTCGTCGAGGCTGTACCCGATGAACAACACAGTTTTGGAGGCGAACAAGCGGTGGAGGAACGAAAGGGTCGGGGAGTTCCACTGCATGTACGAGCGGGCGAAATCGGCCTCGGTGACCACCAGCCGGCCCGGTTCCTGGGCGATAGAGCCGTGCAAGTGGACGACGCCGGCGAAGTCGCCGTCGCCGGGGAAGTCCGGGGCCTCGTAGACCCGGGTGCCCCCAGGCAGACATGCCGACAAGTGCCGGTCGTAATTCGTGGTCACAATCCGAACTGCCCCCATCGCCCGTGCGAGGTCGCAGACCGACCGGTGGGTGTCGTTGGGCTCAGCCGACTGCGAGACGATCTTGAGGACGGCTTCGTGGACTCCCAGCCCCGCCGAGGCGTACTGGCCGAGGCGATCCACAGGGGTCGAGGCCGCGCCGCCGTCTTTGTCTGGGCCGCTGGAAACACCCAGCTCTGCGGCTACTCGGTCTGTCAGCTCGTCGAGCAGCGGCACACACGATGGGTCCCCCTTCGACACCCCTGCTCCCGTGAACAGCGCGAGGCGGCCCTCGTTGAACGCCTTCACCAGCCCAGCGGGAATCCGGGCACCGTCCAGTCTCATGCCGCTGAGGCCGCGCGGCCGCCTCGGTGGCCCTGCGCAAGAGCCGTGCCGTGCCGTCCCCCGATCACAGACACGCTCGCGCTCCCGGTCATCCTCGGTCTTTTGTGATCCGCTGCGCCCACCGCTCCTCCTTCTCTCCGGTTTTGCAGAGTCGGGCCGGCTCGAACTGTACCGACACCCAGCGACAGTTCCTCCAAAGAGATGGAATGGGTTAATGAACGAGCAGAATCGGCCGGTCTGTAAATGCGTTGCCTGCTGTTAGGCCCGTCTAGCGATGTGTGGCTCAGCGCACCACGCGGTTCTCAGCACGGCCAGCGCTTCCATGAACTCGTCGTCGGTTGCATTGCATAAGAGTGGCAGGCTGAGCAGCTGGCAGAGGACTTCACGGTCTAGGCGTACCCGGTTCTCGTCGATGTCGGCCTGATTCGCGGGCAGCAACTTCCACGACTTTGCCTCGTTGAACAGGGCGGCGGCTTTTTCCGTCTGGGCTACGCCAAGTTCCCGCGGGTCGTACACGGGGATCAGAGGGAAGCTAGTTACCGTGTGTATCGATCTCCGCTTCTGCTGGCGGCTGCCAGTACTCCAAAAGATGAAGAGGCCGAGCGTGGTGTTCATCCACAGGGCAAGAAACTCAGTGTGTGCCGGGTTCGCTGCCTTGAAACCGGGCCACGCTCTGCCGCCGAGTGTTCTCTTCGGGGTGACAGCGGCAGCGAGCATCTGCGATCCGAAGTCAAAGTCTTGATTGATGTGGAGGTGCACAGCCCAACTATTGAATAGTTGGCGAGCCGACTCGTTCTGGCCTTCCCTAATGCTCCCCGCCCTATCTGGGTACGTTTCTATGGATGATTCTCGCCCGCTGACTGCATCGTGCGCCCAGAGCATCGGGAACGGGTCGCTGCCTGGCGGTCCTGGTTCGTCAATGAAGAACGGAGCGCGATCCCCTTTCGATCCCGACGAGTCTCGACTGGTGGCAACATCGAGGTGGTAGGGCCCCCTTTCGCCTAGTTCGTCCAAAGGGATGATCGGCAAGCTCGCTGGTGCGAAACGCTGAAGCCGCAATTCTCCGACGGCGATGCCCGCGTAGGCTTCGGCCACGGTTTGAGACTTGATAGCGAGCAGACCGCCGTCTTCGATACCTGCTTCAACGACTCGCCCGATTTCTGTCGAGCCGAGGCGCAATGATGTGAGGGCTCTCTCGGAACGATCTTCTGAGATGCTCCTAGCGGTGACCACCGCTTCCGGTTCCGAAGGTGGCCTCGTATCTAAACTGACCCACCGCACCATTGCAGGTTGGTCGTCTGATCCGCGTGCTTGATGCCGTCTTGTCGCTATCACCAAGGTTTCGGCTATGCCAGTGTCGGCTGAGAATTGGCGTTCGTCATCGGTGGCTCCTGCCAATCCGACGAACACGATGTCGTCGTAATGGGATGCGAGGAGACCTCTGAGGCCGCTCCAGTCCTTGCCCGTGGCAGAGGTTAGGGGTAGTACAAGTGCTACAACCCCGCCAGACTTCACCTTCGCGTGCGCGAGGTCGAAGAAGTAAGAGCCCATGCCCGCGTTCCCGTGGGCAGCTCCCCGTGAGCGCTCCACGATTTTGTTTAGCCGGTCGGCCATGGTTCTTTGGTCTTCGGGTGATGCTCCGAACGCTGCAAATGGTGGTATGAGTTCTACCGTCCGGCCAGCATGCGTGGCAGACGCTCGGCTGTGTTTCGTCGCCCGACCATAAGGAGGGTTCATTATCACCAGGTCGCAGGATCCGCTTTCGATGACAGCCAGGTAGTCGCCGCCCTCAGCGCCGTCCGGTGTTCCAGCGACCTGTTGATCTGATTGCCTGCCGAACAGGGACGCGGTGCCCTTCACGTCGGTGTCCAGCAATTCCAGAGAGCCAATTTTGGCCACTTGCTTTCCCTTGGTGGTTGTTTCGACTCGGAACGGCACGAGGTGAATGTTGGACTTGGTGTAAATCTGGTCAGGGTGGGCGGCCGAAACTGCCATTGCGGTGAGGTGCGCTGCTGACGGTAGAACGTCTAAACCGATGATGCATTCCTCGATCATTCGTCGGTGGATGTCTGCATCGTCGAGACCGTGTCGTCTAACCCTAGATGCGACCCGCCGATACGCGGACGACAGCAGCATCCCTGTTCCGCAGGCGAAATCGGCGACCCGGATCGCAGTGACCGTGTCCGGGTCCTCCCAACTCCGCTGGTGATCAAGCTGCCTTGCCGCCAACTCTGACAGCAGGGCAGCGGCTTCTGGCCGCGTGTAGTGGGCCTTAAGCAAGTCCCTGTCGGTGACCATTTTGCCAAACATCTGGCCTGCCATGTCCTGCACGCTTCCCAAATTGGCGGACAGCATTCTTCGAGCGCCGCGAATTGTTTCGTCCAAGATCAGTGGTGCTTCAAGGGGAGGCAGTGTCTCGACTATGCGCTTGGCAATGCCGAAGATTGGCTTCCAGTCGGTCTTGAGAATCTTCGCCCACTGCAAACAAACCGCTTCGACGGTCGGCAATAGGCTCTCTCTTCCGTCCGGACCGATCGTCAGGTCGATTCGCAGCGCCTGAACTGGCCGTATGTTGTAGCGAGAACTCCCTTTTTGCGTGGCCAGAATGTCTTGGAATACAAACGCGTTGACGATGAGCATTGCGGCCATGCGGGAAGCCTGGGCGGTGGTCGCATCGGGATCGTGGTGCTGTCTGAGCAGTTCGGCAATGGCGGTAGCTTGGCCTGTGTCCTCAATGTGGCTGCCGGCCTTCTTGATGGTTTCAGCTAGCACGTCCGCCGCTGCTTGGACTTGGGAGGCTGACACTCCGCTTAACTCGATGATGTCGGCCAATCCGTGCAAGGAAGTCGTAATCCACCCGTCTTCAGGGAAGCGGCCAGCATGGGTGAGCATGGCCCATGCCAGACTTTCGCTGCTTTCTGCTTGCAGCGCGGCCCAAATGACGTCGTCGGTCTTTGATGCCCAGGCTGAGGGGTAAGTGAGCATGATTGCCGTTTCGACTGGTTGACCGTCGACTGTCTCTTGGAGTCTCTCTTGGCACTGGTCTTCCAAAGCCGCCGCGTTGTTGTCGAACTTCGCTTCGACAATCACAGGCGCATGACCTTTTGGGCAGATCAGGATGTCAGGCCTGTCGGACGGCTTTCCGTCCAGCACTTGCGTTGACTCGATGCGGAAACTGTCTCCTGACCACCGGGGACTCAACGCACGCAGCATCGGCCCGACCATGCTCGAAGTGATGTGCGACTCCGTGCTCACTGGGTCCTCCCCTGAACAAGATTTGCCATGGGAAGGCTACACAGTCCTGTCCTTGCGCCTTTGTCACCGCAACTAGCCTCGAGATGCGCCGCGCCAGCCAAGACACTCAGCGATTGGGCATGGGGATGGGCTAGTACTCTAGGAATCTATGTCAAGTTTATGATGATCTTTAGTAAACTCCTTAATGTCGGATAAGGTTTGTTGAGATGGACCGTTTCGAAAATCCCTACCGGCCGGGAGCAGGGTCGGCACCTCCTGCACTTGTGGGGCGTGATGATCTCATCGACGACTTTGAGATAACCATGCGAAGGGCCCTGGACAGGCGGCCCGGAAAGAGCTGTGTGTTACTGGGTCTACGGGGAGTCGGCAAGACCGTCCTCCTGAACCGCTTCTCGCAGATCGCAGAGCAACGAGAAGTGAAGGTCGGATTCATCGAAGCATCCGAAGGCGGCGGGTTTCCAGAGTTGCTAGCTGTTCGTTTGAGGAGGATTCTCCTGGAGTTGGAGCATGGCGCGGCTCGCCGCGCGCTCTCAGCGGTTAGGCGAGCGCTCTCGGTGCTCGTGTCGTTCACCCATACCTTCGCTGATGGTTCTTCTGTCGCCGTGAGTTTCGAACCGCTCGCCGGACAAGCGGACTCTGGTGTGTTGTCTGAGGATCTCACCGATCTATTGGTGGCAGTCGGAGAGGCAGCCGACACCTGCGACTCTGGGTTGCTCTTGGCCATCGACGAACTCCAATATCTGACCGATGAAGAGCTAGCTGCGATTGTCGGGGCGACGCATCGAACGGTACAACTCGACTTGCCGGTTGTGGTCTCCGCTGCCGGACTGCCTCAGGTTCCTGCCAAATTGGGGGATGCCAGAACGTATGCAGAGCGGCTGTTCGAATTTCCGGAAGTCGGGCGCCTAGGCGACAACGACGCAGCTGCGGCGGTAGTGCTTCCGGCTGGTGAACTCGGAGTCAAGATTGATGAAGAAGCAGTGAAGAGAATTATCGAGGAGTCGGGAAGCTATCCCTACTTCCTACAGGAATGGGCCTACCACGCTTGGAACGCCGCTCCGGCTTCGCCGATCACCGATGATGATGTGAGATCAGCCAAGCCCAGTGTGATCGACAAGCTAGACCGAGACTTCTTCCGAGTCCGCTACGACCGGCTCACGCCAAAGGAGAGCGAGTACCTGCGAGCCATGGCCGATCTAGGCCATGGTCCGCACCGCTCCGGAGACATTGCCGACCACCTAGGCGTGAAGGTCAGCTCGGTGGCACCCCGTCGGTCCGCATTGATTGGTAAAGGCATGATCTACAGTCCGGCCCACGGCGAAACCGCCTTCACAGTGCCGCTATTTGATGAGTTCATGAAGCGCGTAATCCCAACGCATCCAGAGACATACGGCTCCAGATAGGGCCAAAGGAGTATCCGTGAGCGCAGGTTGGGCAATAGCAATTGGTGCCATTGGTGGCGCTGCAAGTGCTGCAATTGTTGCTTCATGGAGCAGATTACTGGGAATGCGAGAAGAATGGCGAGAGGCTAGAGAAAGAGTTCCCAAACATATATTCAAAGATGAGATGGAGAGGTTTGGAACGATACCTCTACAATACTCTGGTTCCAATAGGGCGTTCATTCGTCTTCTATTGTGGATAGATGGATCGGTATTTTTGAGGCCAAGGAGTGCTCCAAAGCGCTATTTTGTCATTAGGGATTTTGTTCCTCCTTATGGAGCAAATGTGAGTTCTGAAGCGCTATTGATTGACTCTGACCGCGAGCTAGTAGTCAATTTGCACAAGGGTGGCACAGAGAAAGTCCAACATCTGATTCGGTCAGTTCAAGCAAGGGCTAAGGCAGGCCAGCGCACTCTGGTGATGCCAACTCCTTCCGGATCAGAAAATATTGTTCGTGCAGTGACCGTCAAGACGAAGCCTAAAGAAGTGCATGAGGGCAGTGTGGTCTACGAGGTAATTATGCCGAAACCCAGAGAGCAGGAGATTACAAGCATTTGCAACGTCAGCAGTGTTCCCGCCAACTCGGTTTTCCTATACCCGACAGAGTTTGGCCGAGGAGTAGGAATTCGCAAACTCAATGAGTTAAACGAAGTACCCCGATTTTCGCCTGCTAGAAACCTCTTGTTTTGGAGGATTCTTATCCCAGTATTCGTATTGGGCTATGCTGTCGGCTTCGTAGATTCGTTTCTTGAATTGCTTGGTTTGCCGCTGGCCATAGTGTATCTGCTCTTCCAAGCCGCATGTGGAACAGCCCTTGCCATCCTTGTTTTGCACGAAATTCTCAAGAAAATGGAGGATCGGTGGGAGAAATAATCAAATACGGCGTTATTCCGCTTGATCCGAATTAAGGCACACAGCAATCTCGGTCAGCATTGAAACCAATTGCGGAATGTCGGTGCCGAGGTGTATGCGCGACTTAAGTCACTCTGCACATGAGACGAGCCCAGAACGGCCTTCCAACCGACGGTGTCTATTGTCGTCAATATATTGCGAAGGTACTTGAATCGGTGCTCAGCGGACGGCGCCGGGAACCAGCCAGCGAGAGCCGGAGAAGCGCCAGAGCAGGGCGACCAGCCGGGCGCCCATAAGGGCCCACATGGCCCCCCACAGCCAGCCGATGCCCGCGTCGGCGGCCATCACCCACAGGGCCAAGGGGATGAACACCGCCGCTGCGCCGGCCATGGCCACGGCCAGGAATCGCATATCGCCTGCGCCGATCAGCACGCCGTCGAGGGCGAACACCACCCCGTTCACCGGCTGGATAAACGCCAAATGCAGCATCAGGAAGCCGACCAGGGACAGCACCGCCTCATCGCTGGAGAACACCAGCGGGAGCCACGGCCTGGTGATCAGCAACACGATGGTGGCGGCCAATCCGGTCGCCAACCCCCACTCGATCATGCGACGGCCCGCGGCCCGGGCTTGGGGCAATTCGTTGGCTCCCAGAAAGCGGCCGATCATGGCTTGTCCGGCAATGGCCACCGCGTCCAGCACCAGGGCCAAGAAGAACATGAGCTGGTAGATCACCTCATGGGCGGCCAATTCGATGTCGCCCAATCGGGCAGCCACGGCCACCGACATGGTGAACGAGGCCCGCAGAGCCGCGGTCCGCAGGAACAGGTCCAATCCCACCACCGCGAGCCGGGCGATCATCGAGCGGTCAGGAGCCATGGTCACTCCATGGGCCTTCACAGCCTCCCGGATCCACCACACGTAGGCCCCGGCGGCGAGCCATTGGGCGACAACGGTGGATAACGCCGAGGCGCCAATGCCGAATCCGAGGCCGTAGATCAGCACCAACTCCAGTGCGAGGTTCAGCCCGGCGGTGAATACCGCCACCTTGAGCGGGCGCAGCGTGTCTTGCAGCCCTCGCAGATAGCCCACCCCGGCCAGCGTGATGAGCATGCCCGGCAGACCGAAGAGGCTGATGCGCAGATATATCCGACCCTGGGCCAGCACCTCGCCGTCTGCTCCGAGGATTCTCAGCAGGGGGTCGGCGAAGACATAGGCCGCCGCGGCCAGTACCGCGCCCACTGCGGCGGCCAGCCATAGTCCCTGCACCGCTTGCTGGGCGGCCCGGTAATGGTCTCCCGCGCCAATCAGCCGCCCCACCGCGGCGGTGGTCCCGTAGGCCAGGAAAATGAACAGCGACAGGGCCCCCAACAGCACTTGCGAGGCCACCGCCAGCCCGCCCAAATGAGGAGTGCCCAAGTGCCCCACCACCGCGGTGTCGGCCAGGGTGTAAAGCGGCTCGGCGATCAGCGCGCCCAGAGCGGGAATCGCCAACCGGGCGATCTCCCGGTCATAGGGCGACTTCCGCAAACCCATTTGCCCTCTAATCTGCGCCATCCCACTAGGTAGCCTGTCGCTATGAGCGACATGAAGCCACGTTCACATGAGGTCACTTCCGGGGCTGAGCGGGCCCCGGCGAGGGCCATGCTGCGGGCGGTGGGCATGACCGACGACGACTGGGACAAGCCCCAGGTGGGGGTGGCGTCGTCGTGGAACGAGGTGACCCCTTGCAATCTGCCGCTGGACCGCCTGGCCAAGCGGGCCAAGCAGGGCGTGCGCGACGCCGGCGGATTCCCCATCGAGTTCAACACCATTGCCGTGTCCGACGGCATCTCCATGGGCCACGAGGGGATGCGGGCCTCGTTGGTGAGCCGGGAGATCATTACCGACTCGGTGGAGGCAGTTATGCACGCCGAGCGCCTGGACGCTTTCGTCAGTTTCGCGGGTTGCGACAAGTCGCTTCCCGGCATGCTTATGGCCGCCGCCCGGCTCAACCTGCCGTCGGTGTTCGTTTATGGCGGGTCCATCCTCCCCGGACAGCACAACGGCAAGGTGCTCGACATCGTGAGCGTGTTCGAGGCGGTGGGCGCTCACGCGGTGGGCGCCATCGACGATGAGGAGCTCGACGCCATCGAGCGCAACGCGTGTCCCACCGAGGGCTCCTGCGCGGGGATGTTCACGGCCAACACCATGGCGTCGATCGGGGAGGCGCTGGGCATGTCTCTGCCGGGTAGCGCTTCGGCCGCTGCCGTCGACCGCCGTCGCGACGACTACAGCTATGCCAGCGGCACCGCGGTGATCGGACTGTTGCGAGACAACATCCGTCCCCGCACCATCATGTCCAAGGGAGCCTTCGAGAACGCCATCGCGGTGACCATGGCCTTGGGTGGATCTACCAACGCAGTGCTGCACCTGCTGGCCATCGCCTGGGAGGCCGGTGTGGAGCTGGAGCTCGACGACTTCAACAAGGTGGCGGCCCGGGTTCCCCATTTGGCCGACACCAAGCCCCACGGGCAGTACCACATGGCCGACATCGACCGCATCGGCGGGGTCCCCGTGGTGATGAAGATGCTGCTGGAAGAGGGCCTGCTTCACGGCGATGAGATCACCGTCACGGGCAAGACCATGGCCGAGAACCTTGCCCTGCTGGACCCGCCCGGACCGGACGGAGATGTGATTCATGGTCTGGACGACCCGCTTCACGATGTGGGCGGAATAGCAGTGCTAACCGGTTCTCTGGCCCCCAACGGAGCGGTGCTGAAGGTGGCCGGCATCGACTTCGACCATTTCGAGGGCCGGGCCCGAGTGTTCGATGGGGAAGACACGGCCATGGACGCGGTGCTGAACGGGCGTATCGAGGCTGGCGACATCGTGGTGATCCGCTACGAAGGTCCCAAGGGCGGTCCCGGCATGAGGGAGATGCTGGCCATTACCGGCGCTATGAAGGGCGCGGGCCGCGGCGGAGACGCTGCCCTGGTTACCGACGGCCGATTCTCGGGGGGCACCCACGGGTTCTGCGTGGGCCACGTGGCCCCTGAGGCCACCGAAGGCGGGCCGATTGCCCTGGTGGCCGAGGGTGACCGGATTCGAATAGACGTTCGGGACCATTCCATCGACCTTCTGGTGGACGAGGCCACCCTGGCCGAACGCCAGGCCAACTGGAAGCCGCCTGAACCCCGCTACACCAAAGGCGTGCTGGCCAAATACGCCCGCCTGGCTCAGGGGGCCGAGAAGGGCGCCATCACTGAGGCCTAGCAGAGCGGCCATACAGATCGGGGTCAGACCAAGCGCCGGTGGCCTCGTCGAAAGCCCGGGCCGCGGGGGTCATCCACTCCAACCGACCTTGGCGGGCGCCGCTGGAAGACACTTCGACCAGCTCTGGGGCGATGTCCAACTCCGCGCCGCTTGGCACCACGAACGGTGGTCGAGGAGCGACGGCCAGTTCCAACCCAAGCAGGGATTCCACTGCCCGGTCGCGGGCCTCGACCGAATTCCCGTAGAACGCCGGGTCTTGCACTTGGGCCCACTTGTCGGCGCCCATCACCACCACGTGATACCCCTGGGCGATGTCGACGAGGAGCTGATGGTCGGTGACCACCACCTCCACGCTGTCGATGCCAGCCACCGAAGCCTCCAGCACTGCAATGCGGTCCTCGAACGGGGGGACCACCGTTAGCTCCTTGCCCAGCGCCACTCGCGACACCGCCAGGTCCACCCGCTCGAGCCCCCGTTGCCGCGCCGCTGCCTGGGCGATGGCCAGGTGGCCGATGGTGGGCGGGTTGAACGAACCGGGATACACCCCAAACCGTCTTGTCACAAGCAGGCCCTAGCGTTCATACTGGTGGCATCCTATGAAGCGCCATCCCCACACCGGAGCGATTCTCGTAGTACGCCTTTAGCGCGCGGTCCCGGCTCGGCCCGGGGACCGAGCGCTACCGACCTCCCACACTGGGAGGTCTTTCCATTTGGGAGAAGCCCGAAAGGTTGATCCAACATGAAAATGAACGGCGGACAAGCCCTTATGAAGGCCCTCGAGAACGAGGGCGTGGACATCTTGTTCGGGCTGCCCGGCGGGGCCATCCTGCCGGTGTATGACCCGCTGATCGACTCCTCCATCCGCCATGTGCTGGTGCGCCACGAACAGGGCGCCGGCCACATGGCCGAGGGGTACGCCCACGCCACCGGCCGCCCCGGCGTGGCCATGGTCACCTCAGGACCAGCGGCCACCAACATCGTCACCCCGCTGTGCGATGCCTACATGGACTCCATCCCCATGGTGGTGGTGACCGGCCAGGTTCCCTACGCCGCCATCGGCACCGACGCATTCCAAGAATGCGACACCACCGGCATCACCATGTCGGTGACCAAGCACAACTACCTGGTGACCGAGGCGGCCGACATCCCCCAGGTGATCCACGACGCCTTCTACATCGCCACCACCGGCCGACCCGGACCCGTGCTGGTGGACATCCCCAAAGACATAGTCGACCCCAACAATCCGCGATCGGCGATGGAGTGGTACACCCCCGACAGCCACGATCTGCCGGGATACCTCCCCAACATCGCGGGCGACGCCGAGCTCATCCGCCAGGCGGCCAAGCTCATCTGCGAGGCCGAACGCCCAGTCCTCTATACCGGGGGCGGCATCTTGAAGTCCCGGGGGGCGGAGGCCCTGTTGGAGCTGGCCGAGATGACCGGCATCCACGTGGTCACCACGCTGATGAACCGGGGAGGCTTCCCCGACGACCATCCGCTGTGTTTGGGCATGCCCGGCATGCACGGCAACTACACCGCGGTCACCGCCATGCAGGAGGCCGACCTGCTCATTGCGCTGGGCGCCCGCTTCGATGATCGGGTTACCGGCAAAGTGGGCGAGTTTGCCCCCTTGGCCAAGGTCATCCATGTGGATATCGACAGCGCCGAGTTGGGCAAGGTGCGCCGTCCTGATGTGGCCATCCAGGGCGATTGCCGGGTGGTCACTGAGGAACTGGTCAAGGCGCTCAAGGAGATGGGGGGCAGCGATGCTCAGCCCGATCGGAACCAATGGCGGTCCCGGATCAGCGGCTGGCAGGAGCGATTCCCGTTGACCTATGAGCAGTCCAAGGGCGACGAGCTGCTGAAGCCACAGTACGTGCTGGAACAGCTCAGGGATTCCACCCCCGACGACACCATCGTGGCCTCGGGAGTGGGCCAGCACCAGATGTGGACCAGTCAATATTGGAAGTTCAACCACCCCTACACCTGGGTTAACTCGGGCGGCTTGGGCACGATGGGGTTCGCCATTCCCGCGGCCATCGGAGCCAAGGCGGGCCGACCGGACCGAATGGTGTGGGCCGTGGACGGCGACGGCTGCTTCCAGATGACGGCACAAGAGCTGGTCACTGCGGCCACCGAGGGCTTCCCCATCAAGGTGGCCTTGATCAACAATGCCTATTTGGGGATGGTCCGCCAGTGGCAGGAGATGTTCTACGAAGAGCGCTATTCCGAGGTTTACCTGACCCGCGACGTGCCCGACTACAAGATGTGGGCCGAAGCGTTGGGCTGCGTTGGCCTAAAGGTGGAGTCGCCCGAGGAGGTTGGCCCGGCCATCGCCCAGGCCAATGAGATCAACGACCAGCCCGTGGTGGTTGAGTTCCGCTGCGAGGCCGAGGAGAACGTCTTTCCGATGGTTCCAGCGGGCATGTCCAACAGCGACGTTGTGGTCGACCCATCACAGCGAGATCGACCCCGATGAGTGCTGCTCCGATGAGTTCAGCGCCAGGTTCCGAGGTCGGGGGGACCACCACGCTGGTGGTTCGGGTGGAGAACAAGGCCGGGGTGCTGGCCCGGGTGGCCGGTTTGTTCGCCCGCCGGGGCTTCAACATCGAGTCGCTGGCCGTGGCTCCCACTGACGACGAGCGGTTCAGCCGCCTCACCATCGTGGTCGGGGTGGACGCCGCGCCCATGGAGCAGGTGGTGAAACAGCTCGACAAGCTGGTCAACGTGGTGGACATCCAGGAGCTGAATCCCGCCGCCAGCGTTGAACGGGAACTGATGATGGTCACCGTCCGGGCCGATTCCGAGATTCGGGGCCAGATCCTGGATCTGGTGCGCATCTTCCAGGCCACCGTGTTGAATGTGGGTTACGACGAGATCATGGTGTCGCTTACCGGATCGCCCAGCCGAGTGGATGACTTCGAAGACCTTCTGCGACCCTATGGGATCGTGGAGGTGCAGCGCACCGGCAAAGTAGCGCTGCCCAAGCTGGTGAAATCCACCCCCGACCCGCTGGCCCCCTAACGGCCCCTACCAACCAAGGACAGCCAATGGCAACCGTGTTGTATGAGAAAGACGTCGACCGCTCCCAAATCGCCGATCGCAAGGTGGCGATACTGGGATACGGGTCGCAGGGCCACGCCCACGCCCTGAACCTGAAGGACTCGGGGATCGACGTCCGGGTCGGGCTGCGGGAGGGTTCGTCGTCGGCTGCCAAAGCCGCCGAGGCCGGCCTGCGAGTGATGTCGATGGCGGAGGCATCGGCCGAGGCCGACGTCATCATGTTGCTGCTGCCCGACACTGAGCAGGGAGACATCTACAAGGACCACATCGAGCCCCACCTCCAGTCCGGCGATGCGCTGTTCTTCGCCCACGGCTTTAACGTGCGGTTTGACCTGATATCAGCTCCCGAGGGCGTGGACGTGGCCATGGTGGCCCCCAAGGGCCCCGGTCATTTGGTGCGGCGCACCTATGTGGAGGGCGGCGGCGTGCCCTGCCTCATCGCCGTCGGCCAGGACGCCTCCGGCAGTGCCCGGGACCTGGCCTTGGCCTATGCCGATGCCATCGGCGGCGCCCGCGCTGGGGTGATCGAGACCACCTTTGCCGAAGAGTGCGAGACCGACCTGTTCGGCGAGCAAGTGGTGCTGTGCGGCGGACTCACCTCGCTGGTGACCGCGGCGTTCGAAACGCTGTGCGAGGCCGGATACCAGCCCGAGGTGGCCTACTTCGAGTGCCTCCACGAGCTGAAGCTCATCGTCGACCTCATGTACGAGGAAGGAATCGGCGGAATGCGCTACTCCATCTCCGACACCGCCGAATACGGTGACCTGAGCCGGGGCGACCGCATCATCAACGAGGACACTCGGGCCGAGATGAAGAGGATCTTGAACGAAATCCAGAGCGGGTCGTTCGCCGATGAGTGGATGAGCGAGAGCCGCAGCGGCCGGCCCAACTTCCTGCGTCTGGAAGCCGAGGGCCAACAACACCCCATCGAGCAGGTGGGGGCTGAGCTGCGGGCCATGATGCCCTGGATCTCCGAAGGCCGCCAGAGTGTGCAAGCTGTGTCCGGAGGCCAGGGGAAGGAATAGTCCCCGGGCCAACCTTCGATAGCTGCCAAACGGCAGCAATTCATTAGTATCTACCCGGCAACTCCGAAAGGAAGAGAGAAGAGCCGTGAGCGAAAACTGGGGTTTTGAGACCAAGCAGATCCACTCCGGGCAGGAGCCCGATCCGGCCACCGGATCGCGGGCCGTGCCCATCTACCAGACCACCTCCTATGTGTTCCGCGACACCGAACACGCCGCTGCGCTGTTCGGGCTGGCCGAGGTGGGCAACATCTACACCCGGATCATGAATCCCACCCAGATGGTGCTGGAGGCCCGGCTCTCCGCGCTGGAAGGCGGGACTGAGACCGCCATCGGGATCCCCGGGGCGCTGGCCATGGCCTCAGGACAGGCCGCGGAGACGCTGGCCATCTTGAACCTGGCCGAGTCGGGCGACCATGTGATTTCCTCCGCGTCGCTGTATGGCGGCACCTACAACCTTCTGCACTACACCCTGCCCAAGATGGGCATCGAGGTGTCGTTCATCGAGGATCCCGACGACCTGGGTGCTTGGAAGAACGCCACCCAGGAGAACACCAAGGTGCTCTACGCCGAGACCATCGGCAACCCCAAAAACGACTGCCTCGACATCGAGGGCGTCGCCGCGGTGGGCCACGCCGAGGGCATCCCACTGATGGTGGACAACACGGTGCCGTCTCCCTATCTGATCCGCCCGCTGGAGCACGGGGCCGACATCGTGGTCCACTCCATGACCAAGTTCATCGGCGGCCACGGCAACTCCATCGGGGGAGTCATCATCGACGGCGGCACCTTCGACTACGGGGCCAGCGGTCGCTTCCCCAACTTCACCGAGCCCGACCCCAGCTACCACGGCCTGGCTTTCTGGCCGGCATTGGGCAACGGTTCCTTCATCATCAAGGCCCGGGTGCAACTGCTTCGGGACATCGGTGCGGCCATCTCCCCGCAGAATGCCTTCTACTTCCTCCAAGGGTTGGAGACGCTCAGCATGCGCATGGAGCGGCACTGCTCCAACGCCAACGCGGTGGTCGACTACTTGGAAGGCCACGACCAGGTGGAGTCGGTGCAATTCGGCGGCCTGTCGTCCAGCCCGTGGCACGAGCGGATGAATCACTACACCGGCGGCAAGGGCTACGGCTCGGTGCCCGCCTTCCACATCGAGGGTGGACGCGAAGCCGGTGAGAAGTTTGTGAACGCTCTCACCCTGCACAGCCATGTGGCCAACATCGGCGATGTGCGCAGCCTGGTGATCCACCCGGCGTCCACCACCCACTCCCAGCTCACCGAGGAAGAGCAGATCAGCACTGGGGTGTACCCCGGACTGGTGCGGCTCTCGGTCGGTTTGGAAACGGTGGACGACATCATCGCCGACTTGGAGCAGGGCTTCGCAGCTGCCCGCGGCTGACCCCGCCGCCCGCGCAACCTCTACTTCGTGCGACGATAAAGGCGTGCGGCTCGCCCGCTTCGTCAAGTTTGCGACTGCGCCGTTCGTGCTGACGGTGGCCTTGGCCTTGGTGGTCGCGGGCTGCAAGACCCCCGATCTCCAGGGACCGGTGGTGTCGTCGCCCGAATTGGCCACCCCCACTCCCACCCCCGAGCCTCAGGACCCGGTGGTGCCCGGACCAACGGCCGAGCCGATCCGTTCCGGGGTTAGCGACGATGTGATTCGTATCGGGGTGATTGCCGACAGCAGCACCGGGAACCCGGTTACCGGGGGCAGCGAAGCGGCATGGCTGGCCATGCGGGCCTGGGCCCAAGCGGTGAACAGCAGCGGTGGCCTGGGGGGCCGGGACGTGGAGGTCGTCCTTTTCGACGCCAATGTGTTCGACCACCGGGCCGCCATTCAGGAGGCCTGCGAAAGCGACATCTTCGCCTTGGTGGGGTCTTATGCCCTGTTCGACGGCGATGGGGTGGACCTCTTGAACGATGAGTCCTGCCTCCTGCCCGACTTCCCGGCCGCCGCACTAAGCCCGGCTCGGCGGTTTTCACCAGTGACGTTCGTCTCCAATCCAACATCCAATACCGTTTGGCAGGCCGGTCCAGCCCAGTTCATGAGCGAGCGTTTCCCAGCCGCCGCGGCCGCGGTGGGCACGGTGGTGCTGGACATGCCGGTGGCGTTCTACCGGGCCCAGCGGGATATCGAGGCAGCCACTGCTGGAGGACTCAACTTTGCCTTTCAGGCCACGGCCGACGTGATCGACGAGGACTACGACGCGCTGGCCTCAGCCATGTTGGAAGCCCAGGTTCTGGGAATCACCTGGTCGGCCGACAGGAATCGGCTGATGGAACTGCTCCAGGCCCGGGCCCACCTTTTTGAGCAGCTGCCTACCTTCGATTTCCCTGCGCCCGAGGAGGAGCCCACCACCCTGCCCGACAGGGAGCCTGACGACACTTCCGAAGCGGGCTCTGATGAGACGGGCGAAGGAGAGCCCACTGCGGATCCTGAAGTCGAGCCCCAGGAAGGGGAGTCAGAAGAGGAGCCCGCGGATGGGCCGACCTTCGTCCTCTGCGGCGCCGACTGCTACTCGCAGAGTTGGGCGGCCGAAGTCGCCGAACTGGGGTCGGATCTGTGGGTAAGCATCGGGGTGCTTCCCTTTGAGGAGCCGGGCGACAACGTCGAGTTGGTGAGGTACGTGCTCTTCTTGAGAGAGGAAGTGGACGAGGAGGCCGAAGTTGACCTGATCGGCCTGTCCAGCTGGGCGTCTGCGCTGCTGTTCGAAGAAGCGGTCAACCGGGCGATGTTCACCAGCGGTGGGGGACTGACCCGGGAGTTGGTGATCGAGTCGGCCCGCACCATCACCGAATGGGACGGCCGAGGTTTGCACGGGCCGACCAATCCTGCCGAGGGCATCCCGTCGCCCTGTTTCCTGCTGATGAGCCCCACCCCAAGTGGCTGGATCCGCCGTCACCCCGCCACCCCGGGCACTATGGATTGCGACCCCGACAACTTGGTGGAGCTGGTGGAATCGGCGACCTTGGGTGTCGATCCCAGCCAGCCCAACGCGGACGAGGCGTCGTCCTAGTGGTGTGCCCCCAGGAGCTGACTGATCTCAGTTCCCGCTGACGAATTCGCTGTTCTCGGAGTCCCAGTAGAGCCGGACAAGCGGTGCGTTGTCAGCGCTGTACTTGCCTTCGCCGAGCGAGGCGGAGGTAGTGCCGGTGAGATCGAATGAACCCAGCCCTCGAGCGGCCTCGAGGAACGATTCTTGGGTGAGCACCGGACCAGCGGCGGTGGCGATGGCAACGAAGAGCTCAACACCACGACATGACCGGATAGTGGGGGGGAGGTTGTTGGGCCTCGGGTTGGGGACATTGACGTTGACTATGTTGCCGCTGCGGGTTTCATAGTTCTCGACGCATTCTCGAACGCCGGCTTCGCCGGCGTTGTAATAGTCCTGGAGCGTCGGGAAGCCGTAGGCATACAAGTCGACCTGGCTTGGGTCGTAGCCGAGTTCGACATACCCCGCCTTGCTGACCGAATCGGTGATGACCGCCAGATCGCTTCCGGCCCGCTCCACGCCTCCAACCGCTCCGTAGCCAGCAGTATTGAAGGCCAAGACGGCGTCTACACCATCAGCTTCTGCTCGTTCGATCCAGACGTCGACTTCTGCTTCCCCTGCCGGGACATCACCGGGTGGCGCAGTTCCGGACACCGCTCGGGTCACGGTGCCGCCGGCAGCTTCAACCAGCTCCTGCACCGGCCCAAGGAGGGACTCGTCATCGTTCGATGCATGGATCTGGATCTTCCGACCGTCGATCAGCCCATCAGCCTTGGCAGCATTGACGAGACTGGCGATCCTCTCGATGAGCCCCCCCTGAGTGGTAAAGAGCAGCCCGCCGCTTCGCCCTAGGACGTCGGGTGCCATCTCGGCCGTGTTAACAGCCAGTACCCCGTACAGCTCGGTGTAGCAGAGCACTCCGTCCCAGAGGACGAAACCCACGAACGCGAAGACTTCCTCGTCTTCGATGAACTCCACGCACACTGCCTCGATGGCAGAATCGTCGACTGGCGAGTATTGCCCGAACACCGGTACCAACAGTCGCCCATTGACCCCTCCGGCATCGTTGGCCCTGTCGATGGCCGCCTGCCACTGGGCCTCGTGGTCGCCGTTGTCGATGCCGAATTCGGTGACGTCGACGAATCCGACGCCGATCTTGATCTCAGTCTCGGTGACGCCGCGGTACGACGCGGTGAGCACTACTGGCTCGGGCTCGGGCTCCTCGGGGGCTGTCTCTTCAGGCGCAGCCTCTTTGGGCTCGGCGTCTTCGGGTTCAGCGGGTTCGGGCTCGCCCTCCTCGGGTTCTGGGGCCTGAGGCTCGACCTCGGATTCGGCTTCTTCCGATTCGGTGTCTTGGGGCTCGGGTGCTTCGGGTTCAGCCTCTTCGGCACTCACCGGTGGGGCATCGCCCCCCGAACCGTCATCGTCGTTGCCTCCGCAAGCTGCCGCCACCAGCGCTAATGCGAGAACCAGAGCCAGAATCCATCGCCGCATCTTCCTGTCCCCCCGAATCTTGCTGAGCAAAGGGTAGTCAACTAGAGCCCGGCGGGGCGGGTGCCGATGACACCTTTGGCCTCCAGCTCAGCTAACTCGTCATCGGTCAAGCCCAGCTCGCCGCCCATTACCTCCCGGTTGTGCTGGCCGAGGAGGGGAGCCGGGGTCTTGGTCCAGGGGCCGGGGGACGATTCGAACCGGAAGGGCAGGCTGGCCGCTGATACTTCCCCGCACACCGGGTGGTCAATTGGCTCAATGAATGAGCGGGTCCGCAGTTGGGGGTGGTTGCTGATCTCGGCGGGCAGCACCACCACACTGGCCGGGACCCTGGCGTCGAGCAGTTGTGCTACGGCGTCGGCGTCGGTTTGAGGAGCCACCCACGAGGCTATGCCGGCATCGATGGAGTCGGCGGCGGTCCGGCGCTTGTCAATGGTGTCGTAGTCAGCCCAATCGGGGCGGTGGAGCAGATCGCAGAGAGCCTTCCATTGGTGGTCGTCGGCCACCGCTACTGCTACCCAGCGTTCATGGCCAGCGGCGGGGTACACGCCTTGGGGAGCAGCCCGCGGGCCCCCGTTGCCCTCGCGGGGGAGTTGGCGGCCAAGGGCGGAGTACTCCACCAATTGCTCGGCCGCGGCGTTGAGGGCGGCGGCCACCATGGTCACCTCCACCAGACGCCCCTTACCGGTACGATCCCGCTCCTCCAGGGCGGTGAGGGTGGCGAACACCGCGTGCATCCCGGCCAGCGGGTCGCACGGCCCGCGGGGAATCTGAGGGTCCTCGTCCGGGTATCCGGTGATGTTGGCCATCCCGGTGAGCTGTTCCATGGTCTGGGCGAAACCGGTGTTATTCCGCCAAGCACCGCTGAGGCCGAAGGCGGGCATCCGGGTCATGATCAGCTTGGGGTTCAGTTCTGACAGCCGCTCCCAGGTGAGGCCAAAGCCGTCCATCACCCGGGGGGTGAAGTTCTCGATCACCACATCGGCATCGGAGATCAACCGCTCGGCCACCGCCACCCCTTCGGGGGAACGGAGGTCGAGGGTGATGTCTCGCTTGTTGGTGTTGGCCCCATGGAAGACCATGCCCCACTCCCACCACTGGTCCGCCGAGGGCGGGCGGGCGGAGGCGAAGCGCATTCCGTCGGCCCGCTGCACGGACTCGATTTTGACCACGTCGGCGCCGAGCAGAGCCAAAGAGTGGCTGGCGATGGGCCCGGCCCACCAGGCGGTGAAGTCGATCACTCGTAATCCGGCTAGAGGGAGCGCATTGGGCTCCCCCCGGTTGGGTTGGGGGGTGTGGGCTTCGATCTGACCGGTGTGCTCTCCGGCGGCAGGGACGGGCTCGAAGGGCCGGGTGGCGGCACCGTGCAGTTGGTAGGGAACGGCAGGCTGGGTGAAGCCGCCCGAGGGGTTAGTGGTGAAGGCGTCCCGGCCGGAGAACGCCTCCAGGGTGGGCACGGTCGCTCCGTTGCCGATGGGGGCCACCGGTATTCGCCGGGCCGATGCCTCGGCGATCACCTCGGCGGTGGTCCGCTGGGTGGTCCAGGCGTGCATTGCGGCTCGGAACTCGTCGCGCCGCTTCCAGCGGCCGCCGTAGCCGCACATCTCCTCGTCCTCCAGCCAATCGGAACGGCCGATCATCACCAGAAAGTCCAGGAATTGCTGGCGGGCCACCGTGCAGAAGCCCACGTGGCCGTCGGCGGTGGGCTCGATGGAAGGCAGCTCCACATTGCGGCCGGGACGTTCGGGGTTGGTGTCGCCACTCAGCTCAGCGGCGATCCACGCGTAGGTGTTCATGGTCATGACCATGGTCTCGAACATGGACACGTCCACGTGGTCGCCTTGACCGCTGCGCCCGGCGGCTCGGGCCGCGGCCAGCGCCCCCACCCCGGCGTATATGGCCGCGGTCCACTCGCCGATAACGCCACCGGCCTGCACCGGGGGTCGCTCCGGGTTGCCCCGCTTGCCGATGCCCCCGCACTCTGCTTGCAAAGTGAACTCGGTAGCCGGCCTGTTGGCGTAAGGTCCGTTGCGCCCCCACGGAGAGATTGACACCAGCACCAGCGCGGGGTTGGCCTGGCGGGCCGCGTCGATGGTTGCCGGGGCAAGGCCCTGGACAGTGGAGTCGATGAGGATGTCGGCGCTGGCTAGTAGATCGGCCATAGCCAGGTCGCTGGGATCGCCGACCACTGAGCGCTTGGAGGTGTTGAGGAACTGAAATAGCGGTCCGTCGCTGTCGCCCAACTCTGCGCCTGATGCCGACCACCGGCGTAAAGGCTCGCCGCCGGGAGGCTCGACCTTGATGACGTCGGCCCCCGCGTCGGCCAGCAGCTTGCCCGCATAGGAGGCGGCGATACCCCCGCCCACCTCGATTGCCCGGAGGTGCTGGAGGATCATCGACAGCTGGTGGGGTCGACAGAAGACATCGCCCGGCAGATTACTCAGCAGGGAAGTGGGGCAGCCATGCCAGCGGTTTGGGCACCAGTGGGGTACGGGTGGCCTAATATTCGCGCTCGTCGAACAGGTCCAGTGGATGGAAGGAGTTGGCATGGCCACGGTTGCGCTGCATGAGGAGATCGAGCCGCTCAAGGACATGGTGCCGCTCGGGGTGATCAATGCCGACGTCTTGCCCGAGTTGCGGGCGACGCCGCTGGGGGAGCCTCCCGTACTCAGCGATGCGGTGGAGCGCACCGACCACGTGGTGGATGAGGCCAATGGTGTGGTGGTGCGGGTTCACCGAGCGGTGGGACAGGAGGGTGCTGTGCCGTGCGTGTACTCGATCCACGGCGGGGGGTACATCCTGGGCAGCTACGAAATGGATGATGCCAAGTTCGACAAGTGGTGCCCGAAGTACGGAATTGTCGGGGTCTCGGTGGAGTATCGGCTGTCACCGGAGACGGCCTATCCCGGGCCGCTGGAAGACTGCTACGCGGGCTTGAAGTGGACGTATGACAATGCCGATGAGATTGGCATTGATCGGGACAAGATCGGCATCACCGGTGTCAGCGCCGGAGGTGGCTTGTGTGCCGCGCTTGCGCTGTTGGCCCGAGACCGGGACGAAGTGCCGTTGCAGTTCCAGTTGCTGGACTGCCCCATGCTCGACGACCGCCAGATCACCCCATCGAGCCAGCTCGACGACCTGCTGATTTGGAGCAGAGACTCGAATGCCTTCGGCTGGCAGTGCTACCTCGGCGATCTCTACGGCTCTGATGATGTGCCGTACACCGCGGCGGCTGCTCGGGCTGAGGATCTGTCGGGCTTGCCCGACGCCTACGTATGCATCGGCGGTGCTGACGGCTTCCGCGACGAGGACATCACCTACGCCATGCGGCTCTATGGTGCTGGCGTGCCCACAGAGTTGCACGTCTATCCTGGCGCTCCCCACGGTGTCGCCCTGTTCTCCCACCTCGAAATCGCCCAGCGCTATTCCGCCGACCAAGAAGATTGGCTGCGGCGTCAGTTGGAGCGGCTCGGCTGAGGGCCGTCTAGCTGAGCCGCTCCGAACAAGCGGGAACTCCGATGGTCATGCTGGACGCAGAGATCGAGCGGCTCAAGCACACGGTGCCGACCCGGGACCTCAGCGTTGAGCTGCTGCCCGAGATTCGGGCCACATTGCCGGTTCAGTTCCCTGAGCTGAGTGATGCGGTGGAGCGGTCGGATCATGTGGTGGATGCGGCCAACGGGATAGAGGTGCGGGTGCACCGGCCGAAAGGGATTGAGGGCGCCCTGCCGTGCGTCTATTCGATTCACGGCGGGGGTTATATCCGGGGCACCTACGACATGGACGACGCCAAGTTCGACCGATGGTGTCCGACCTACGGCATCGTCGGGGTGTCGGTTGAGTACCGGTTAGCTCCGGAAACGCCGTATCCCGGCCCCTTGGAAGACTGCTACGCCGGTTTGAAGTGGACGTACGAGAATGCCGATGAGCTTGGCATCGACCGTGACAAGATCGGGATTACCGGGGTCAGCGCTGGGGGAGGGTTGGGCGCGGCCTTGGCGCTGTTGGCCCGTGATCGGGGCGAAGTGCCGTTGCAGTTCCAGCTGCTCGACTGCCCGATGCTCGACGACCGGCAGATCACCCCGTCGAGCCAGCTCGATGACCTGGTGATTTGGACCAAGCAGACAAACGCATTCGGATGGAGGTGCTATCTGGGCGACCTCTACGGCTCTGAGGATGTGCCCTACACCGCGGCCGCGGCCCGAGCCGAAGACCTATCTGGCCTGCCCGACGCCTACGTCTGCGTCGGCGGCGCCGACGGCTTCCGCGACGAGGACATCACCTACGCCATGCGCCTCTATGGCGCTGGCGTGCCCACCGAGTTGCATGTGTATCCGGGCGGACCTCACGGCGTCGGCCTCTTCCCTCAAACCCAAATCGCCCAGCGCTACGCCGCCGACCGGGAAGACTGGCTCCGCCGCCAACTAGCGCGGATGGAATAGTTGATGGCCTAGTCGAAACCGGCTAGAGGGTTCTCCTCTAGCCAGTAGCGTGCGTGACGGTAGTTGTCATCGCGCATCGCTAATGTATTGACATGAGATTTCACCGGTGTAGTTTGCGCCGCGCAGGGGGTGCGGGGTGAGTGGTGTCCGGCAGTTGCCCCTCGTGGAATCTCAAGAACTGATGATCAGAAGTGACCATCAAAGCGGGTACGGCGAAGTATTTACCCGGCGGTGGGTCGTAGACCTGATGCTTGACCTTGTCGGTTATACACCCGAGGCCGACTTGGGAGCAAAGGTTATCGTGGAGCCTTCCTGCGGCTGTGGGGCGTTCCTGCTTCCTATCGTCGAGAGGCTTGCGGAGTCATGTTCCGCCTATGGGCGCTCGCTGTCCGAGCTTGAAGACACCATCGCCGGATTCGATCTGCTTGACCACAACGCTGAGATCGCACGCAAGGCAGTGGTGGCCAAACTGATTGATTTGGGTGAGACCCTTGAGGACGCAGAGCGACTTGCCCAGCGATGGGTCACAACGAGTGACTTCCTGTTGAGCGAAGAGCCGGTACATCCTGCTGATTTTGTGGTTGGGAATCCGCCGTATGTCCGTCTTGAGGACGTTCCCAGGGAAGTCAGCGATGCATATCGGTCAATGTGGCCAACCATGCGAGGTCGAGCAGATATCTACATTGGATTCTTTGAGAAGGGCTTGTCATTGCTTGGTCCAGAGGGGCGGCTGGCCTACATCTGCGCTGATCGGTGGATGCGGAATCAGTACGGTGCGCACCTCCGCGAATTGGTGTCGAGCCGGTATGCCATGGACTCGGTCTTGGTCATGCATGATGTCGACGCGTTCGAGGAAGAGGTGTCGGCATACCCGGCGATAACCATGCTTCGAAGTGGTGTCCAGGGTCCTGTGAGGGTGGTGGATGCGAACGGTTCCTTCGATCAGGATGAGGCCTCTTTGGTGCTCGACTGGCTACACAATCCACAACATGCCTTGTCAGCCTCACGGGGCTTTGAGGCGGGGGAGTTGACAAGCTGGTTCAAGGGTCCCGGCTTGTGGCCGGTAGGATCTCCCCAGACGCTTGAGCTGCTGGCTGATCTCGAAAGCCGGTTCGCCCCACTTGAAGACTTTAGGACGGGGACACGGGTTGGAATCGGTGTTGCTACGGGATGTGACGAGGTCTATATCCGGGCTGAGGCAAAGGGGGTGGAGCCCGATCGTCTACTCCCGCTCCTGACCGCAGGAGATATAGCAACAGGTCGTCCTGAATGGTCGGGCAAGTACCTGATCAATCCCTGGGGAGATGATGGGCTTGTGGATCTGCACGGCTACCCAGGACTGGCAAATCACTATGGGCGACACAGCAAGAAGCTTCGTTCTCGCCACGTCGCCCGAAAGCGGCCGATGGACTGGTATCGGACCATCGACCGGATTGCCCCTGAGCTCATTGATCGGCCCAAGCTGTTGCTTCCGGACATCAAGGCGCTTTCCCACCCCGTCTTGGACACTGGTGGCTTCTACCCTCACCACAACCTCTACTACGTGATTTCCGACTCATGGGACCTTGAGGTGCTGGGCGGACTTCTTCTGTCGGACATCGCCAACCTGTTCGTGGGTGCCTACTGCGTCAAGATGCGAGGCGGCACCTACCGATTCCAGGCACAGTACCTACGCAAGATCCGAGTACCTGCCCCCGATTCCATCAGTCCAGGATTGAAGGAACGTCTGCGAAGCGCCTTCAGAGGGCGGGACCGTCGTGCTGCGACTGAAGCTGCGGCAGAAGCCTATGGCGTGACCTTAAGCGCTGATCAGCGTGGTGGGCTCTCTCCTCGTGGCATTCAATTAAGCGGGAGTTGACAGGAAGAGTCAATAGATGTCCGCTCCAAACAATGCCCGATGGGCTACGAGTCAGCGTTGTGCACCGTTCATGGATGTGTATGACACCGCTGAGGCTGAAGGGCACACAAGCTGGAACCAAGTTGAGCAGGCGTTCCTGGCAGCAATGTCTGAATTCGACGCGTCCATTGCTGCGTCTGTCGGCGCAGACATGACGGACGACGAGAAGTCTGAGCTTGGTGCTGATCTCCAGAACGGCAAGGGCGACTTCTTCAACGATTTGCTCGTTCTTCTCCTCAAGCAGTGCTCTGGTGTTCAGCTCCTGACATCTCGTCGACCCGTGCCTGGGCTGATCGTTCCCGTACACAACCTCGACTGCGTCTATCCAGCTGAAGGGGATCTCCGGTTCATGCTCGAGGCGAAGATGATGGGGACACCAAAGCACATCAACTCACCTAAGCAGAAGGAGAGCGGACGTCCCGGATCAGCTGATATCGACAAGCGGGTCAAAGAGCTTGCTTTCAAGTGCATCGACCTGAAAGGCGAATTCAGCAGGCGCCAGGCCATGAGTGGCACAGCGCCACGCACTGGGGGACCGGGTGGAGGCGATCTGACTACCTGGCTTCGGTCCGTCGAGCCAAAGATCTATTTCTTCATCGCAGTGCGGGTCACCAGTGAAAGCGACTTCGAACGAACCCTCAAGTGGGCCTCAACCGCGCAACAGGTCCTCGACGCTGTCGGGCTCTATTGCTTCCAGCCCACCGACGGCACGTATACCAACTATCAACGACGCGATGGCATTCCACCTGACCTCCAGCTCGAACGGGTCCTCTTCAAGGCATGCGTTGATCTACAAGCAATACACCAATAGCAAAGGCTGAGTCAGGCGACAGGAAATTCTCAACCAGCCCGTACCTGACGGAATGGACAGTGGCCCCTGCAGATTTGGCCATTGGTCGTGCACGGCATCCAGCGCGCCGTATCTAGGTTGCCTTCTTCCGGTCCTACAGCTCCAATTCGTATGTCGGAAAATGTGTTTACCCAGGTCATAGATGCAGGAGGCTGCTATTTTGGGATGCCGGTCCATGGTTTGCCGCGAGAAACCGTCGAAGTTGTGAAAGGGTCCAGTTGTGCCAACTTCGCTAGGAAAATCTGTAGTGGCTGCCGGAGGAGCGAGAGGAGTGTTGTTTTATGGCTAATGCAGATCAACGTGTGGGCGACCTAACTCGACTTGTACAACACGTGCAGTTCTGGTCCAATGGCGGGCCTACTGATTTCGGCAATTTGGTGTTGGTGTGCAATGACTGCCACCACAGCATTCACGATCATGATTGGCGAGTAGCCCAGGATCCCGACACCCGTCGCTGGAGAACCAAGCCGCCACCTGATCCGTTCCCTGATGACGGAGTTGATTCGGCTCGATTGGATCAGCGCAACCCCGTGCTCAGGCGCTGACTGGGAAGACTGAGTAGAAGGCGTGGAAGTGGGAAATTCCCAGCTCAGGAGTCTTCGACCAAGCGGGCGGGGAAGCCGCCCTTGGAGATGGGGCCCCACTGGTCGATGGTGAGGCGGATGAGGCATTTGCCTTGGTGGGCCATGGCTTGGCGGTATTCGTCCCAGTCGGGGTGCTCGCCGGAGATGACGCGGAAGTACTCGACCAGGCCGTCGAGAGCCTCGGGCATGTCGAGGACTTCGGCGTTTCCGTCGAGCTGTATCCACTCGCCGCCGAATTCGTCCGACATCACCACCATCGAGGCCGCGGAGTTGCGCTTGGCGTTTATCGATTTGGCCCGCTCGGGATAGCTAGACACCACCACCCGGCCGCTGGTGTCGAGCCCCAGCGTGACCAGTGAGCTTTGGGGGCGACCGTCGCGGCGAATAGTGAGCAGCACGCCTCGGTGGCGGGGGCGGACGAAGTCCTCCATCTCGGTCCGGTCGACATAGCGGTCGGTAGCAATTGAGGGCATGGTTTGAACTTAGTGGGAATCCAGTGGCATTAGCCGATTGCCAGAACTACTGGGGGCTCTACAGATTGCGCCTAATGGGCAGCAGGTTCTGGAAGACCGGGTCGCGGTCCTCGGCTCTCGCCGCGAAGACCTCGGCCATGTCGTCGGGGTGGAACATGCCGGATTGCCAGGTGGCGACATAGTTGAGTCCGTCGGCCACGCTGTGGTCTCGGGTGTAATTGAGCATCTCCTTTGATCCCCAAATGGCCAGTGGCGATCGGGCGGCGATTTCTTGGGCAATCTCAAAGACGCCTTCGAGCATGGCGTCCTGGTCGGGATACACCTGATTGACCAATCCCGCGGCCTGGGCCTCATCAGCAGTGAGCCGTCGCCCGGTATATGCCAGTTCGCGGGCCAGTCCGTCGGGAATGATCCGGGGCAGCCGTTGCAAGGTGCCCAGATCAGCGGTCAGACCGATGTTGATCTCCTGAATGCAGAAAAACGCATCAGCGGTGCAATACCGCATGTCGGCAGCGCTGACCATGTCCACTCCGCCGCCGACACAGCCTCCCTGAACCGCGGCCAACACCGGCATGCGGGCCTTTTCCAGGCAGCTGAATGACTCCTGAAGGGTGAGGGCCAAGTTGCGGGTCTCCGCCCGGATCCGGCCGAACTCCGGCGGCTCTGCTGACCCTGCATCGGCATCCGAGCCACCCGAGAACAGCGAGTCCGGCTGGGTGAACACCGACAGGTCCATTCCCGCGGTGAAATGGCGTCCGGTGGAGGAGATCACCAGCGCCCGGACCTCCCCGGAGTCGGACAGGTCGTTCACCGCGGCGGGCAGCTCAGACCAGAACTCCGAGATCATTGAGTTTCTGGCTTCTGGTCGGCTGAGCTGTAAGTGAGCGACTCCTTCTTCTAGCGCGATCTCAAAGCAGGTGTACTTCTGGGATGAACCAGCCATCTCTAGGCCTCCTCTCATGCCCGCGTCCGACCAAGTGACTTCAGGTCGGCGTTCCGGGGCGTTGCCGAGCAAACTAATCCAGTGCTCGTGGTGGATACCCATACTCATGTGATTTCTGATGACCTGGACAGATATCCGCTCCAGGTGGCCGACTATCCGGGGGTGGAGTGGGTGTATGACGCGCCGGTCACTGCTGAGGAGCTGTTGGCCGAGATGGCAGATGCCGAAGTGGACCGGGCGGTGTTGGTACAGGCCCTGGGGGGCTACGGCACGGACAATTCCTATGTAGTAGATGCTCGAGCGGCATATCCCGACTCGTTCAGCGCGGTGGCCATTGTGGACGATCCGGCTGAGCTTGACGCGTTGGCGTCGGCCGGGGTTGGCGGTGTGCGGTTCTACGCCGTCGGCGGAGGAGGGCCGCTGCAAGATGAGGCCACTTGGGACATCGCGAGACGGCTCGGCCTCCGGGTCAGTGCGGCCACCGTGCCCGAGCACCTGCCCGCGCTGGGCAAAGCGGTGGCTGCCCATCCTGATGTGATCTTGGCTCTGGATCACTGCGGATTCGCTCCCGAGTCGATTGGCAATTACGCCGATCTGGAGAACTTGTACCTGAAGGTCACCCCCCATGTGCTGGACGCCGGCGAACCGGCCGCCATGCTGGAGCGACTGGCCGAGCAGTTCGGCTTCGACCGGCTTATGTGGGGGTCGGACTACTCCCAGACCCACGACAGGCCATACCTGGAACTTGCCGATCAGGCGCGGGCGGCCTGCGCGGCGATGTCTTCAAGCGAGCAGGCTCAGTTCCTGGGCGGCACTGCGCTGGCCCTCTGGCCAGAGCTGGCTTGAGCTAGTCCAGTTCCAGCATCTGGTCGACAACCGCAGCCATAGCGGAAGCGTCGCGCTCGACCTCCCGAGTCTGGCCACCGGCGTCGAGGAAGCGTTGCATCAGGGGCACGTGCTGGCCGGTAGCGGAGCAGGCCATCATCGCCTGGCTCTCGGTCAGAAGTCCGGGCTCCACTGGTCCGAGGGCAGCATCCACGGCTTGCTTGGCCTTGGCAATGGACAACCGCGGCGATGCGGCGATGCGACGGGCCACCTGGGCGGTGTGGGCCCGAAGCTCATCGGAGGGCAGCACCCGGTTGACGTAGCCGATGGCTGCGGCTTCCTCAGCGTTCACATCGTTGCCGGACAAGACAATCTCCAGTGCCCGGCTGCGGCCCACTAGTCGGGCCAGCCTTTGGGTTCCGCTGGCCCCGGGAATGATGCCCATGGCCACCTCAGGCTGGCCCAACACGGTGCGAGGTCCGGCGAAACGCATGTCGAGCGACAACAGAAACTCCGATCCGCCACCCCGGGCAACGCCGTCGATCATCCCGATGGTGGCCACCCCGATAGTTCGGCACCGGTCGAAGGTGACCGCGGCCATGTTGGGCTCGGCGGGCACATCAGCAGGGGCCTCCATGGCCAGGATCTGCTCTACGTCTCCGTGCATCAAGAAAAACTCCGGATCCGCGCTCTCAAACACCAGCACGCTGACATCGTCGCCTGCTTCATTGGCAGCCTCGACCGCGTTCAGCAAGCCGATCAATCCGCCGATCAAGGCCCCGTCCACCAATTGCTTGGGTGGATGGTCGATCACCACCCAGCCGATGCTGTCGTCAACGCTGAGCGAAAACGGGCCAAAGGTTTGCTCACTCATGAGTGCCCTCCCATTCATTCCAGAAACAGACTTCTGACAACGGCCTGCGGCGTACCGGGCCAAACGGTACCGCGGGCCAGCCCATCGGGATGCTGCACACAATGTGAATGTCATCGGGTATCCCGAGTACGGCCCGCACCTCATCGGCCCGGAAAGAGTGCAGCGTGGTCAGCACTGTGCCCAAGCCCAGGCTACGAGCCGCCACCAGGAGATTCTGCACCGCGGGGTAGATCGAATGGCTCACTCCTCGCTGAGAGGAGCACACGATGATGAGCACCGGAACCTCGCCGATTTCCCGGGCGAATTTGGCAGCCTTCTCGACGATCACGGCCTCTTGGTTTCGCAGCCATTGGGTGCCGGCCGCGGCTGGATTGTTGTAGGCCTCTTCCTGGGCGTCCAGGTACAGCTCGCCCAACCGGCGGCGCTTCTCAGGATCGGTGACGACCACAAAGCGGGCGAACTGGCCGTTGATGGCGCTGGGGGCTCGGATGGCGGCGTCCAGCACCTGGGTGACTAACTCGTCGGGCACCGGGTCGGGCCGATAGCGCCGCACCGCCCGCTGGGTGTGCATGGCCTCGAACACGCCGACTTCGGCGGTTGCTTGGTTCATGGGCGCAGAGAGTAGCGGGCGCTGAAATGAATAGGCTGCCCACGCTCTCGGCGGTAGCCTGCACCCATGGGGCAAAAGCACCGCGTCACCATCACCTATTGAGTTCCTTGAAACTATTCCGAGCACGCCGTGAGCGCTGCCAAGGACTTGCTTCAGAACTACCAGCACATCATTGAGGAACTCACCCTGGTGACCGGTGCATCGGGCATCTTCGACGTGGAAGTCGACGGTGAGATGCTCTATTCCAAGTACGCCACCGACTGTCACGCCGACCCCGGCGAGGTGCTCAAGCTGTTTGCCGAGCAGTACGCCCAAGGAGTGCTTGTCTACGGCTCGTAGCCGCTGAGCGAATCTGGGCGGGCTTGATTGCCTACGCTACGGGCGTGGACGCCGAGACAGCAGATGTCACAGTAGATATCGATCATCAGACACCGGAGTTCGTTGCCAACCGCCACAGCCGCTACCACGAGCTGAGGGAGCGGTGCCCGGTGGTGTTCAACGAGCACTACGGCGGGTTTTGGATGGTCACCGACTACGAGTCGGTGGTCCAAGTAGCCCGAGACAACGAGACGTTCGCCCACAAGTATGAGCCCGATGCCCCTGACGGCATCTCCTACCACGGCATCTGCGGCGTTCCTCGACCGGGTTATATCCCCCGCCAGGGAGTATCCGAGATCGACGGGCCCGAGCATGCCGATCTGCGGCGGGTGCTGAACCCCCTTATGACCATCAATGCGGTGGAGAGCAATCGCCCCCGCATGGAGGCGGTGTCGGCCTGGTTTATCGACGAGATCATCGAGTCGGGTGAAGCCGACTTGGTGCTTGACTACACCACACCGGTGCCCGCCGTGTTGACGCTTGAGATGATGGGCATGGTTTCGTCTAACTGGCAGCACTACGCCGACTTCTTCCATGCCACGTCGTCTTATGAGCCCACCGACGAGCGGTACCTCAGCGCGATCACCCACCAGCCGGACATGTGGGCTGAGCTCAGGGACTTCGCCGCGTTCCGCCGAGAGAATCCGGCCGACGATGTCACCACTGCCTTGGTGACTTCCCCGCTAGATGGCCGAATGCTGAGCGATGACGAGATCACCGCCATCATGTGGAACCTGGTGGCTGGCGGTCTCGACACCACTACGTCGCTGGTGTCGTGGGGCCTGCACCACCTGGGCACTCACCCTGAGGACCGCGCCCGACTCATCGAAGATCCGAGCCTTATTCCCGCCGCGGTGGAGGAGTTCCTCCGCTTCTACAGTCCCAGCGAGACCCTCACCCGCACCGCCTCCCGGGACGTGGAGTTGGGCGGCCGCCAGATCCGCCGGGGCGACATCGTGATGATCAGTTGGGTGACAGCCAACCATGATCCGGCGGTATTCGATGACCCCGGCAAAATCCGCGTCGACCGCGAAGCCAACAAGCATTTGGCGTTCGGTCTTGGGGGCCACCGCTGCATCGGGTCGTCGATCGCCCGCATCGAGTCGGAGCTCATGTTGAGGGACGTCCTCACTCGCATGGGCGACTACGAGATCGAACTCGACGGGTTCAAGCCCTATCCGGGCAACCTGCTCATGACCGGCGTTGTGTCGATGCCGGTGACCTTCACGCCTGGGACACGCTCAGGGGCGGCCGATCCCTTCGCCTGACGGGGGCCTAAACCCGCCGTTGACGGGCTAGATGAGAATCTAGGCTCAGCTCAGCTCAACCGCTCGACGATCATGGCCATGCCCTGACCGCCGCCCACGCACATGCTCTCCACGCCGATGGTCTTGTCGGCGTCTTCCAGCCCGTTGAGCAGGGTTCCCATGATTCGGGCCCCGGTCATGCCGAAGGGATGGCCCAGGGCGATGGCCCCGCCGTTCACGTTGAGCTTGTCGTAGCTGATGCCCAGCTCGTCGGCGCTGGGGATGACCTGAGCGGCGAAGGCCTCGTTGATTTCCACCAAGTCGACGTCGTCGATGGTCATGCCGGCCCGGTCCAGCACCTGGGTGATGGCCGGGATGGGGCCGAGGCCCATGATCTCGGGGTTCACCGCGGCCACCCCTGAGGCCACGATCCGGGCCAGAGGCTTTACGCCCAGCTCGGCGGCCTTGGTGTCACTCATCACCACCACCGCCGCGGCCCCGTCGTTGAGGGGGCAGGCGTTGCCCGCGGTCACCGTGCCGTCAGGCCGGAACACCGGATTGAGCTGTGACACCTTCTCGATCACGGTGCCGGCCCGGATGCCGTCGTCTTTGCTCACCAGCGTGCCGTCGGCCAGGGGATAGGGGGTGATCTCCCGCTCGAAGAAGCCCCGTTCCTGGGCGGCCTCGGCCCGATTCTGGGACATGACGCCGAACTCGTCTTGGCGCTCGCGGCTCACGTTCCAGGCCTGGGCCACATTCTCAGCGGTCTGGCCCATGGCGATGTAGATGTCGGGCAGGCCCTCGGGGGGCGACCATACCGGGGTGCCCTCGCCACTGCGCTCCACCGAACGGGCCTCGGCATCGGCGAACTTGTCGTTCTTGCCGCCCCGATCGGAAGCGCCGGAGGCAAAGCGGCTCACGCACTCCACCCCGCCGGACACAAACACGTCGCCCTCTCCGGCTCGAACCGCGTGGGCAGCCATGCGGATGGTCTGAAGCGACGAGGAGCAGTAGCGATTGACGGTTACGCCAGGCACGTCCAGTCCAGCCAACAGCCCCGAAAGCCGGGCGATGTTGTAGCCGGCCTCGCCCGCGGGCTGGGCGCATCCCCACATCACGTCCTCGACGTCGGCGCCGTCGATCTGGGGGACTTTGCTGAGCACGTCGTCGATGATGAACGCCGACATGTCGTCGGGGCGGACATCGACCAGCGATCCTTTGACCGCCCGCCCGATCGGCGTGCGGGAGGTGGCGACGATTACTGCTTCGGGCATGGTTGCTCCTGAATTGGTTGGGTCGAGTTTGGAATTGGTCGGGGTAAGCGGGGATTGATCGGCCTAGGACTGATCGACCTAGGACAGATCAACCCTTTGAGTGTCTGTGCCGCTGCGCAGGTGCTTGCCGGGCCGGGCGTCGGTGAACTGCCCGTTGCGAACGATCTCTTCGCCGTTGCAGAACACGTGGTCGATGCCGTCGGCCTCACCGTACAGGCGGGGAGCGCCGGCGGGTAGATCGGCAACGACGGTGAGAGGCTTGGCCCCCACCCGGGATTCGTCGATAACCACCACGTCGCCGTGCCAGCCCTCTTGCAGCTGGCCCCGCTCCTTGAGCCCGTAAAGCTTGGCCTGGACGTCGGTCATCAGGTGGACGGCTTCTTCCATCGAGATGAGTCCCCGCTTCCGCATGCACTGGCCGAGCATCGAAGTGGCGTAGTTGGCCGTCATGAACAGATCCAAATGGGCGCCGGCATCAGAAGCGCCGATCACCGCCCGGCCGTCCCGCCAGATCTCCATGCGGGCCTTCCAGTCCTCATCTGAGGACACTGGCGGCGGGGTGCCAAAAGAGGTCTTCAGCTCGTCGGCCACCACGATGTCGCACAAGGCGTCGAAGGGCTTCTTACCCTCGTCCTCGGCAATCTGGCCCACGGTGCGATTTCGATACTGCTGGTTCTCGGGGGCGAAGGTGTCGAAGATGATCTTGGTTGACCAGTCGGCCAGACCCTTGAGGGGTCCGGGCTGCTGGGCCAGCTCATCGAGGCGATCACGCTCGGCCTGATCCGACAGGAGCGCCATCTTCTCGGCGGGCGGGGCCAGCATGGCGCCCTCCCAGTCGGGCAGGGCGTCGAGCACGAAACCGCCGGCCATGCTTAGGCGAACCGAGAAGGCCATGGGGATGGTGAGGGCAACCACCTTGCCGCCGTTGGCCTTGGCGTAGTCACTGGCTTCCAGCTTGGCGTAGCACTCGTCGAGGTTGCCGGCCATGACGGTCATCACGTTCCAGTTGAGTTGGGTCTGGGCGGCCACCGACATGTCGGTCATCAGATTGGTGGCGGCATCGTCGAACGGACCGACGCAGGGGATCAGCTCCAGCGAGGTGCCCTCGTACTCCGAGCACACCCGGGCCAGCTCCACCAGCTCCTCGCGGCTGGCGTACCGGCTGGGCACCATGTTGCCGAAGGGGTCGTTGTGGGTGCGGGCGTAGGAGGAGGAGAATCCCAGGGCCCCGGCCTCCAGACCGGCCCGGAGCAGATCCTGCATTTGGGCCAGTTCTTCGGGGGTGGCCTCCCGCTTCACGCATTCGGGACCCATGACCACCCGGCGCAGGGCGGAGTGGCCCACCTTGAAGGCGGTGTTGATGGACAGGGTGCCGTCGAAAGCATCGAAGTATTCGGCAGTGGAGCGCCAATTCCACGGCACGCCCACTTGCAGCGACTCCAAAGGCATCCCTTCCACCCGGGCCAGCATCTGCATCAGGTACTCGCCGTCGGCGGGGTCGTCGGTCAGCGGCGCAATCGTGAAGCCGCAGTTGCCTCCGATGATGCTGGTCACGCCATGCAGAGGGGATGGGCTCAGGGTGGTGTCCCAGAACACCTGGGCGTCGAGGTGGGTGTGCACGTCGATGAAGCCCGGGCACACCGCCTTGCCGGTGGCATCCACGGTATTGGCCGCCTCGGCGGCGCTCAGATCACCGATGGCGGCGATCCGGCCTCCTTGCAGTCCCAGATCGGCCCGGTAGCGAGGGGTGCCGGTGCCGTCGACAATGTCTCCGCCGTTGATGATGGTGTCAAACATGGTTCGCCCCTTGTGCGCGCCCCTTCGGCACGCTTTGTGAACAATCTAGGTCATGCCTGGGCTCATTGGCGAAGAACTGGGCGTTGGGTAAATGGCCCGTCCCAGAGCCCCGATAAGCTCTCTGCCCATGGCAGAGATCCCCCGCATCATCTCCGTGGACGACCACGTGGTCGAGCCCCCCGACCTGTGGACCGAGCGGTTGCCCCGCAAGTACCACGATCGCTGCCCTCGGGTTGAGCGTGACAAGGCCAAGTTCCACTTCGAAGGCGGGGTCTTCAGCTACGAAAAGGGAGTGCCCGACGGTACGTGGGGCGACTGGTGGCTCTACGACGACCTGATCTACCCGTTCCCCAAGCTCTCAGCCGCCATCGGGTTCGAGCCGCTCACCAACACCCCGGTGACGTTCGACGAGATCCTGCCCGGCTGCTGGAAGCAGAAAGAGCGCCTCCAAGACATGGACGCCAACCACGTGGAGGCGTCGATCTGCTTCCCCAACGTGCTGCCCCGGTTCTGCGGCCAGGCCTTCTACGAGCGGGAAGACAAGGATCTGGCCCTGCTGTGCGTCAAGGCCTACAACGATTGGATGATCGACGAGTGGTGCGCGGGCGATGGTGCGGGGCGCCTCATTCCGCTCACCATCATCCCGCTGTGGGATGCCAATCTGGCCGCCGAGGAGATCCACCGCTGCGCCGACAAGGGCAGTTTCTCGGTGGCCTTCTCGGAGAACCCCTACCACCTGGGACTGCCGTCGATACACGATCCCAACGGGTTCTGGGGGCCGTTCTTCGCCGCCTGCGAGGAGACCGGGACGGTGGTGAACATGCACATCGGCTCGTCGTCGAAGATGCCGACCACGTCGCCCGACGCGCCGTTTGCGGTCAGCTCCACCATCACCTTCAGCAACGCCATGGGCTCGATGTGCGACTACATCCTGTCGGGCGTGTTCGTGCGATACCCCGGCCTCCGGGTGGCCTACAGCGAGGGTCAGGTGGGGTGGATGCCCTACGTGATCGAGCGCATGGACAAGCTGTGGGAGGAGCGGATCAACGACGACGACGGCGACTTCGGGGTCAACCTGCCCAACCCGCCGTCGTCCTATATCGCCGGCCACGTGTGGGGCTGCATGTTCGACGACGAGGTGGGACTGCGGAACCGCGACCTCATCGGCATGGACCAGATCACCTTCGAGGTAGACTATCCCCACGCCGACTCCACGTTCCCCCACACCAAGGAAGTTGCCACCAGGATCGTGACCCAGGCCGATCTCAACGAGGAGGAGGCCTACAAGCTGCTCCGGGGCAACGCCATCGAGCTGTACGGGCTGGAGAGGTACGGCATCGCCGCCTAGCTCGGCCGGCCGTTTGGGGTAACGAGCATTTTGGCAAAGGGGGATTCGTCATGACACTGGCCGAATTGGAGCCGGTGAACGTCGACGAGCAGTATCGCCTGCTCATCGGAGGCGATTGGGTCGCCGCCGAGTCGGGCACCTATGAGATCGTCAACCCGAACACCACCCAAGTGATCGGCCACGCTCCCGAGGCGTCGATTACCCAGGTGAACGACGCTGCTGCCGCGGCCAAGGCGGCCTTGCCCGGCTGGCGGGACACCCCGATGGCCGAGCGGTGCGCCATGATCGGCCGGGCCGCCGATCTGCTGGAACAAAAGCTCGGCGGCCTGGTGGGCCTGGTCCAAGGGGAGACGGGGGCCACCATCAATGTGTCCGAGTCGATCCAGATCACCTCTTGTGCCGACCGGTTCCGCCACTACGAAACACCGGTGAACGTGGACGAACCCATTGAACCGTACCCGGTGGCGGAGAATCCGCTGGGGCCTGGTGGGCTGTCGTGCGCCCATGTAATCCGCCAGCCGGTGGGCGTGGTGGCCTGCATCACCTCCTACAACTTCCCGCTGGTCAACATGTCGGGCAAGATCGCCCCCGCGCTGGCCATGGGCAACACCCTGGTGATCAAGCCGGCGCCCCAAGACCCGCTGGCAGTGATCAAGATGGGCGAGATCATTGAGGAGGCCGGATTCCCACCGGGGGTAATCAACATCATCACCGGATCGGGTGCCGTGGCCGGGGCTGCGCTGGTTGAGTCCCGAGACGTAGACATGATCAGTTTCACCGGCTCCTCCGCGGTAGGGGCCAAGATCATGCAGGCGGGCGGATCAACCATGAAGCGCCTGCTCATGGAGTTGGGGGGCAAGGGAGCGTGCGTGTTGACCGACGACTGCAACGTGGACGGCGCGGTCGGGGCCATCGCCTCGGTGTGGGGGTTCCACAGCGGCCAGATCTGCACCGCGCCCACTCGGGTGATCGTGCACCGCTCCCGCTACGACGAGCTGGTGGACAAGCTGACCGCGGTGGCTGGGATGCTCAAGTTGGGCGATCCCCTCGATCGAGAGACGATTGTCGGCCCTGTTATCACCGAGCTTCATCGCGACCGGGTGGAGCATTTCATCGCCAGCGGCGTGGCCGACGGCGCCACCCTGCTGTGCGGCGGGAGGCGTCCCGACCTGCCCGGCTACTTCGTGGAACCCACCTTGCTGGCCGATTGCACTTCAGACATGCGCGTCGTGCAGCGGGAGATCTTTGGCCCGGTCGTCGTGGTGCTGGCCCATGACGACGACGACCACGCGGTGGAGTTGGCCAACGACAGCGACTACGGGCTGTTCAGCTACGTATTCGCGGGAACCACCGCCCGGGCCTTCGAAATCGGCAAACGCATCGAGTCGGGAAATGTCGGTCTCAACTCCATGGCGCCCCACATTCACGCCCCCTTCGGCGGCTTTAAGATGAGCGGCGTCGGCCGCGACCGGGGCGTCTACGGCCTCCACGCGTACAGCGAGGTCCAAGCCCTCAGCTGGATGTCCAGCTAGCACTCTGCGGGGCGGCCTCTACCGGCGGGAGCAGATGGCGCTGTCGAGGGTCACGAGGGTTATTGGGGTGTGGCACGCTGGTCGGTGTGGTTGAGGAGCCCCTTGGCGGGGGGATAGCCAACGCTGGGCAGGTGGTCCGAGTAGGTCCGCATGTTCTACGACCGTCCAGTCCATACTCAGATTCGATCCACACTTTTCTTCGGGCGGTGAGGCGGGCCGGATTTGAGGGCGCTCCCGAACCGGTCGGCATTGATGGCGATGGCCGCGAGCGCTTGGTCTTCATTGATGGCGAGGTTCCAATACCGCCTTATCCGGAGTGGAGCCAGTCCGACAGCGCGCTGGCATCTACGGCTGAACTGCTGCGGGGCCTGCATGACGCCGCTAAGGGATTCGACCCCCGGGATCTCATGTGGAACGACGGCCTGGCTGACCCTGAGGGCGGGGTGATCGTATGCCACAACGACGTGTGCCTGGAGAACGTTGTATTTCGTGATGGCGTTGCCGTTGCGCTGCTCGACTTCGAGTTCGCGGCACCGGGACGCCCCATCTACGACCTGGCCTGCCTGGCCCGCTTATGCGTGCCGATCGACAACGACTTCGACCAAGCCCGCCTCGGGTGGCAGCCGGCCGACCGGCCGGAGCGGCTGCGGTTGGTAGCCGACGCCTACGGCCTGGACCGGGACGGCCGGAAGGATCTGCTGGCCATCATGGAAGCCGCCCTCACCCGCGCCGAAGAGTTCATCTGGCGCAGAGTGGAATCGGGCGACCCCAACTTCGTCGAGATGTGGAACCGGACCGATGGCGCTGACCGCTATCACCGCCGACGACGCTGGTGGAACGACAACCACCATCAATTCGCTACCGCCCTCCGCTAAAGACCCATTCCACGGTTCGGGCTCTTTCTAGATGGGGCGGTGGCCGCCGGGGTAGGGGGCGGTGCCGTCGAGGGTCATGACGGTGCGGTTCAGCTCGTCGAGGAGGGGGAGGCTGGACAGGACCTGGCCGCAGCGGTCGATGGGGCAGTCGCAGAGGGCCACGGCCGCCTCCACCATGGCCTCCATCGACTCGATTTGGTCGGGTCGCAGAATGCCGCCCACCAGCTCGTCGGCGCCCTCGGACAACACGGCGGCCAGCGGCTCGATGGTGTTGATGCGGATGTTGCGGGGATGCAGCTCCACCGCCCACGCGCTGGTCATACGGTTGAGGGCCGCTTTAGTGGTGCCATAGAACCCGAAGACGCCCTTGACCCCGTCGGCGGGGAAGGGCGGGCCGACGGCCAAGTTGGCGGTGGCGCTGGACAGGTTGACGATCCATCCCTCTCCCGCGGACTCCATATCGGGCAAAACTGCCTCGATGAGATCGTGAGGGGCGAGCAGGTTGACTTCCAACATCAGGCGACGCCGCTTCAGCGGGTAGCCGTTCATCGGCTGGTAGATGGCCGCGGCGGCGTTGTTGACCAAAATGTCGATGGGGCCTAGAGCTTCCCGAGCCTGGGGGACGATGGCAGCCCGGCTGTCGGCGTCGCCTAGATCGGCCTGGATGGCGAGGTGGGTGCCCGAGTAGGCATTGAGCTCAGCCAGGGTTTCATTGAGCGAGCCGGGCAGGGTGGGGTGGGCGTCCAGCGTGCGGGCGGTGATGGCCACGTTGGCGCCTTCGGCGGCCAGCCGCTGGGCGATACCCCGGCCTATGCCTCGGCTGGCTCCGGTGACGATGGCGTTCTTGCCCTCGAATCGCTTCATGGCCAGCATCCTAAGTTCACAGGGTTTCCCCTCTCCCAGCCAGGGCCCTACAACTGCTCCCTTCAATGGCGTCGGAGCTAGGGTCGCCACTCATGTTGAGCGAAGGTAAGAGGGCTCCGGAGTTCACTGCACCCGATCAGGACGGCAATGACCTGTCGCTGGCCGACTTGCGGGGCAATTGGGTGGCGTTTTGGTGGTACCCGAAAGCGTCCACCAAGGGTTGAACCATCCAGGGAAGGGGATTCCGTGATCGAATCTCCGAGTTTGAGGCCCTCGGAGCCGTGGTGGTGGGGGCATCGTTCGACTCTGTCGAGGATCAGAAGGGATTCGTAGACGGCGAGGGCTTCCCGTTTGCGCTCATTTCCGATCCCGACCGAGCCGTGGGTCGGGCCTACGACGCTGAGCGGGCTGAGGGCGAGCCCTATTACGAGCACGGGCTGCCCCGACGGATCAGCTACCTGATCTCACCGGACGGCACAGTGGCCAAGTCCTACGACCTGGAGGGTCAGGATCTGGACCAGCACGCCGCCGAGATCATCGCTGACATTAGGGCTCTCAGTTAAGCGTTGAGCTAGGGGTTGCCTCCCTGGGGTTCCCTAGAGGCAGCTAGAACTCGATCACCCATCGGCCGCGGGTGCCGCCGGCTTCCAGGCGGGCGTGGGCTTCCGAGGCGTTCTCCATGGGTACGGTGCCAGCCACCCGCAGAGAGACTTGCCCGTCTTCGGCTTGCTGGCGCAAGCGGTCGAGCTTGGCTTGCTCCTTGGCGTAGTCGAACACCCACGTGGCGTGGAATTGGATGCCCCGCTCGCCGTTGCCCGGCCATCCCCGCACTGAGGCGAAGCCTCCGCCGTCGCGCACTGCGGCCACCAGCGGATCCATTTGCACCGATCCATCGGCCAGACCGTCCACCCCGTCGGGAGCGTGCTTTCGGATGCGGTCGGCCACGTCGTCGCCCCGGCGCACGATCACATCAGCGCCGAACGAGGCCACCAGATCCTCGTCGGCCTCGGAGGAATCGGCGATCACCCGCAGGCCGTCAGCTTTGGCCAGCTCCACCATGTAGCCGCCGTAGCACCCTGCCGCCCCGGTCACCGCCAGGGTCTGGCCGGGCTGGAGGGCGAGCTGGTCGAGGCTGAGCCGGGCGGTGAGGCCGTTCATGGGCAGGGTGCTGGCCTCGGCAAACGACGATCCCGCTGGCATCCGGGCCACCGACTCCGCCGGCAAGGCCACATACTCCGAATAGGCCCCGTGGGAGCCTCGGGGCAACACCATGGCCATCACCTGGTCGCCCTCTTGCAGATCGGTGTCGGCGCCTTCGCCGATCTGGTCCAGCACCCCGGCCACGTCCATGCCCGGCACATAGGGCGGCGGCCCGGTCTTGGCCTGCTGCTCGGCTCTGGTACCGGCCCGCACATGGGTGTCGGTGGGGCTGACCGCGGTGGCCCGCACCCGGATCCGCACTTGGCCGGGGCCGGCTTCTGGAGTGGGTAGCTCCACCACCTCCAGTGCCTCCGGCCCGCCGTACTCGATGACTCCAACTGCTCGCATGGGCCGAGAGACTATCTACTGATCGTCATGCTGGGTGACTCAGTCCCAGCAACGGACTTTGTTGTCATCGCGAAGTCCACACGCATGATTGAGCCCGGCGGAAAGAGCGATAAAGCGGTCGCCGGGAGGATCGACAACTCCGCCGCGGCCCCAACACCGAACGGTCTGGTCGTCGCGGACGCCGCAGGTGTATCCGGCACCGGCTGCGATGGCGGTGTAGATGCTGAGCGGGGGATCGGCCTGCCCATCGCTGTTGTCGCCCCAGCATTGGGCAATGCCGTCGTTGCCCAGGCCACACGCGTGGCTTGAGCCGACCGTGATCGCGCTGAAAGAGCTCTCAGGAGGAATCTCCCAGCCGTTGTCGCCCCAGCATTGGGCGGTGCCGTCGCCTCGCAGCCCGCAAGAGGCCGGACCCCAGCCCACGGAGATGGCGGTGAAGCGCCCTTCAGGCGGTTCTGCGGGGTCGGGGCCTCCCACGACGTTGCCCCAGCACTGAAGGGTGCCGCTGTTGTCTATACCGCACGACCGGCTTGCGCCCACGGAGATGGCGGTGAAGCGACCCTCGGGCGGATCCACACCTGCTTGGTAGTTGTCCTCCCAGCATTCGGCAGCACCGGTATCGCGAATCCCGCACGAGTAGCCGATTCCGGCGGAGATGGAGGTGAATTGGCCGCTGAGGTAGACGGCCCAGCCGGGGTTGTTCTCGTTGCCCCTCCAGCATTGGGCGGTGCCGTCTTCGCGGATGCCGCACGAATGATCTCCACCGGCGGCCACGGCGGTGAAGCGTCCCCCAGAGGCATCGGGTTCCTCGACGGAGCAGGCGGCCACCGAGACCGCGATCACCGCAAGGGTCAGCGCTAGACGGCCAGTTGTGACTCCACGGAGCAGCGCCTGCCTCTGTGACACACCACTAGGAGGCCGAACGGGCGGCCACCACGTCGGCGAAGTCGACGAACGAGCGAAGCGTGTGACCGCCGTCCACGGTGATGAACTGGCCGGTGGTGAAGCTCGACTCCGGCCCGGCCAGATAGCGGATGGCCCAGGCGACGTCGTCAGGCCGGCCGATGCGCTGGAGGGGCTGCTGGTCGAGGTACTGGGCCACCACCGAGTCGTTATTCACCAAGCCCTGGGTGGTGTCGGTTGCGGTGAGACCAGGGCGCACCGCGTTGACCCGGACGCCGAGGCCCCCCAACTCGTCAGCGGCCACCCTGACCAGGGCGTCCACTCCGGCTTTGCCCGCGCAATAGGGGGCCAAGAAGCGACAGGACTGGATGGCCGACGTGGACGATACCGCCACGATTGAGCCGCCTCCGGCATCAGCCATGTGGCGCCCGGCGTGCTTGATCATGATGAACGGGACAACTACGTTGAAGCTGACAGTCTCGGCGACTTGCTCGGGTTCGTAGTCGAGGATGGCGGCCATTGCGCCACCACCGGGCACCGAGATCGCCATGTCGAGCCGACCGGTGGGCTCGGCGGCCAGCGCCACCGCGGCCTGGACATGGTCGCTGTCGGTGGCATCGCAGGCTGTCCAGCGGATCGAGCCGCCGGTGTCGGCAGCCAGCGGCCCGAGCTCGCTGGCAACCTCTTGGAGATGGCCCGCGCTACGGCTGGCGATCACCACGTGGGCCCCGTCGGCCACCAGCAGCCGGGCCGTGGATCGGCCGATGCCACCCGCACCCCCGGTAACCAGGGCGGCCATGCCAGCTAGCGGCCGGCTCTCAGACAAGTCGCTCATATCTCGGCCACTCCTTCGCGAACGACGGTACACAGCAGTTCGGCATGGCGGTGGGCCAAGTCGTCGGGCATGCCGGCGATGCTGGCCCAGCAATAGGCCTCCACCATGGGTATGCCTTCGGATAGGCGGCGCAAGTGCTCGATGGCTTCGTCGGGGGTGAGGACCTCCATCGGGGAGATGACCCCCATGGTGCTGCGCCGCTCCCGCAGTTTCTCCACCGTGAGCGGGCTGGGCGTCTTGCCGGACCCCGATGCCCCCGCGGCCCGGTAGGTGTTCAGCTGCCAGGCCAGGTGGGGGAGGATGCGCTCGTAGGCCTCCTCGGGGTCGTCAGCCACCACCATGCTCACCACCCCAGCCATATTGGCGATGCCCGGGTCGTGGCCAGCCTCGGCCAGTCCCTCGGTATAGGGCTCCAGCGACGCCTGGTTGATGGACAAAAGCCCGCATCCCAGCCGACCGGCTCGGCGGGCACCCTGGGGGCCGTTGTAGCCCAGCCAGATGGGGAAGGGATTCTGTACCGCTGGCGGGGTGACGACGCCCCCGTCCAGCAGCTCCCGCACCTCCCGCACCCGCTGATCGGTGGTGGTGTAGCGCTTGGAGAGATCGGCGCCGTAGGCCTCGAATTCGTCGAACACATAGCCCGCGCCCAGCCCTAGGTCGATCCGGCCGTTGCTGATCTGATCGGCCACCGCGGCCTCTTCGGCGATCTGGGGCGCCAAGCGCAGCGGGGCCAACAGCACTGCGGTGCCGATCCTGACCCGCTGGGTTCGTGCTGCTACTGCGGCGGCGAAAGTGAGGGGCTGGGGCAGGTAGCCGTCCTCGAAGAAGTGGTGTTCGCTGAGCCACACCGAGTCGGCCCCCCACTTCTCGGCTTGGACAGCCAGCTCTAGAGACTGCCGGTAAAAGTCGGGCCAGGGCTTTTGCCACTCCGGCGGGTTCCGCAGGTCCAGGTAGATGCCGATGCGCATGCTGTGACCCTAACCCCCTGAATTGGGACTACTCGTCCTGGGTGGCGTCAGGCATCCAGTCGGGCCAGTGGTCGGCCAGAGTGAGCGACCATTCCGGAGGGCGCTTCTCCAGGAAGGCTATGACCCCTTCGGTGGCGTCGGGCTGGCCCATGACGTGAAGGTGAATGCGGCGCTCCAGCTCGTTGATGATCCCTTGATCACCGGGCGAAGTGGTCCACAGCAGGCGCTTGCTGAGCGCCACCGACACCGGAGCGACGTTGACTGCGATGTCTTTGGCCGTCTCCATGGCGGCGGGCAGAACTTCGTCAGCAGGCAGAGCGGCGGTGGCTAAACCCATCTCTGCGGCCTCCTGACCGGTGTACATCTTGCCGGTGAGGAGAATCTCGATTGCCTTGGCGTGGCCCACGGTGCGGGGCAGGGTCCAGTGGGAGCGCAAGTCGGGAAGCACGCCCCGGCGATTCTGCACGATGCCCCAACGGGCATTGGAGGAGATATAGCGGATGTCGCATTGCAGAGCCATGGTCATGCCCAAGCCCACGGCGTGGCCGTTGATGGCGGCGATGACTGGCTTGCGAACGTCCCAGGGGTGGAACTCGAGGGGATCGGAGCGGAAGCCTTCGGCCTTGGGTGGGCCAAACACGCCCGGACCACCGGAGAAGTCGGCCCCCGCGCAAAAGGCCCGCCCCGCGCCGGTGATCACCACCGTCCGCACCTCCTCGTCGGCGTCGCAACGCCTCAGCGCATCGGCCAGCTCAGTGCCCATCAGGGTGCTGAAGGCGTTGAGCTTCTCGGGACGGTTCAGCGTGATCACCGCCACCCGGTCGTCCACCGAATAGACAATGTCCTGGTAGCTATTGGGATCGCGGCTGCCGGGATCGTGGCCGTCTGGGTTGTCAGTCACTGGTCCTGGTATCTCCTCAAGGCTCGGGGGATGGTGACCACCCCCATGCCGGCAATGGCTACGGCAGCGATGGTGGGGATCCATACCCAGGACGGGGGCATGTCCAGCTCGAAGAAATTCCGGGCCCACGGCCACACCATCACGATCAGGTACGACCCGCCCATGGCCGCGGCCAATCCGATCTTCCACGGACGCAGCGGACGGCTGATCACCACCAAGATCACCAACCCAACCCCCAGCAGGGTGAACGTGGCCACGGTGCGGGCCTCGGGCAGGGTGACATCCTCGTGACGTCGGGCGATCTCATAGACGAAGAATGATGCAACTGCGGCCAGCAACCCGGCTGGGACTGAAAACCGAAGCACCCTGCGCAAGAAACCGGGTCGAATCAGCTCGGTGCTGGGGGCCAGGGCCAAAAACAGGCCGGGCACGCCGATGGAGAAGGTGCCTACCAGAGTGAGATGACGAGGCAGGAACGGGTATTCCACGGTGAAGATCCCCACGAGCACGGTGAGCAGCACGGCGTAGGACGCCTTGGTCACGAACAGGTTGGCCACCCGCTCCACGTTGTTGATCACCTTGCGCCCTTGGGCCAACACCTCAGGCAGGGTGGCAAAGGAGTTGTCAAGCAGCACCAGCTGAGCCACGGCCCTAGTGGAGGCCGACCCGCTGCCCATGGCTATTCCCATGTCGGCGTTCTTGAGGGCCAGCACATCGTTCACACCGTCGCCGGTCATGGCCACGGTGTGGCCCCTCGACTGGAGTGCATCCACCATGGTCCGCTTCTGCTGGGGGGTCACCCGCCCGAACACTGCGTTATCAGCCAACGCGGCGGCCATCTCGTCAATGTCGTCGGGCAGGTCTCGAGCGTCGAGGTTGGCGTCGGCATTGGGGATGCCGGCCCGTTTGGCTACCGCGGCCACCGTGGCGGTGTGGTCGCCGGAGATCACCTTGAGGTTCACCCCCTGTTCCCGGAAGAAGGCCAGGATCTCGGGCGCGTCAGGGCGGATGGTGTCTTCGAGCAGGATTAGCGCAAGAGGGGTCCGGCTCTCGGGCAGCGTCTCGTCGGCCAGGGGCTCGGGGTTTCGGGCCAGCAACAGGGTGCGCCGCCCCGCTTCAGCGTGCCCAGCTACCCGGTTCATCACGTCGGGCAGGTCCCCGGCGATCACATCGGGGGCCCCAAAATAGAAGGCGCCGTGACTGCGGAACTCCATGGCCGACCACTTGCGGGCACTGGAGAACGGGGTGGTGGCCACCGGGGTCCAACTGCCGGTGTCATGGTCGGGAGCGGGATAGGCATCGCGCACGGCCAGCATGGTGGCGTTGGGGGCCTCGTCGGCGTGGGCCATGGCCCCCAGGGCGGTGGCGACCAGCGCGGGATCGACGCCGGGCAACGTCTCCACCTCGCCGAAGCTGATGTGGCCAGTGGTGATGGTGCCGGTCTTGTCCAGGCACAAGACGTCGGTGCGGGCCAACAGCTCCACGGTGGCCAGCTCCTTGGCCAGCGCCCGGCGGCGGGCCAAGGCAATCACCCCGGCCACGAAGGAGAGGCTGGTGAGCAGCACCAGGCCGTCGGGGACCATGGCCACCGCGGCAGCCACCGTGCCCTGAAGAGCGTTCTGCCAACGGTCCTCGGTATCGAGCAGCACCAGAATCAGCAGCGCTGAGGCCGGGGGGATGATCACGATGAGCCAGCGCAGCACGGTGTCGATGCCCCGGCGCAGCTCGCTGTTGACCAGGGTGAAGCGGCGGGCCTCCTCCGACAGGGTGCTGGCGTATGACTCGGCGCCGATGCGAGTAGCCTGATAGCGGCCACTTCCCGCAGCCACGAAGCTGCCCGACAGCAGCTCGTCGCCGGGTTCTTTTTCGATGGGATCGGCCTCGCCGGTGAGCAGCGACTCGTCGGCTTCGAGGCCGGAGGACGTGAGTACAGCTCCATCCACCACTACTTGGTCGCCGGGGGTCAACTCCAGCACGTCGTCGGCCACCACCTCGCTGACGCCGACTTCGGAGACCTCCCCGTCGCGGACCACCCGGGCCTTGGGGGCGCTGAGCACCGCTAGTCTGTCCAGCTCTCTCTTGGCCCGGAGCTCTTGGGCCACGCCGATGACGGCATTGGACACGACTACTCCGACGAACAGGCCGTCGCGGGGGAACCCAGCCACCAGGATGGCGGCGAACAATGCCAGCATGATTCCGTTCACTGGGGAGAACACATTGGCCCGGAGAATCTGGGGCAGCGTGCGCACGGGGGCGTCGGGCACCCGGTTGGTGCGTCCGGCAGCCACCCGTTCGGCCACTTGTTCGCTGGTGAGCCCCCGCGTCGGATTGACTTTCGGAGGGTTGGCGGTGTCAGGAGCCATCAGGCCTTGAAGTTATCGGCTCGGAATGAAGACAGGAGGACTCGCCATCTCATCACTGCCAGATGCGAAGAGAGCCTTCAACAGTGGCAGCGGCCACCGACAAGGTGCCGTCTGGGCGGGTCAGCACCGCGATGTTGGTGGCCAGCGTGCCCCCGAGCGGGCGGCTCCACATATCCACCGCCCCGTCAGGTCCATGGCGGACTCCTGCGATGTGCTGGCGGTTGAGAGTGGGGAGGATCACCTCGACGCGGCCATCCCGATCAACGTCGGCGGCCACAGCCTGCTCAAGGTTTCGGGCGCCGAATTCGTGGGACCGGTAGCCCGTCCGTACGGCAGCAACCCCCAAATAGCTTCCACTCAAGCTCAAGAACCTCAGCGATCCCTGGGCATCGGGGTAGAGGACCTCGGCGATCTCGGTTTGCCCGGTGGGTCCGAGTGGTCCCACCGCTATCAAGTGGCGCCAGCCCAGCAGCCGGTCCACGGGGTCGCTGATCGCCACCACACCGCCGCCGGTGCTTGAGGCCACCACGATCCAGACCTCGCGGTCATTGCTAACGGTAAGCACCACATCGTGGATCCCGTCGCCGTCCACGTCGGCCAGCAGGGGCGCGATGGACTCGATGACGTCGTCCTCAGACCGGTAGACGGTCTCCACCTCGTTCACCCCAACCGTAACCACCACCACGGAGGTGGCCTCCAAGTTGTCGCCCAATGCTGAATGGGGGAAGCGGTCGGTGGGTCCGGCCAGCACTAGCACCTTTTCGGGGCTGATCTGGATTACCCGGGTGTCGGGAAGCACTTTCAGATCGGGGCGCCACAGCGTGCCGTCGGACTCCAACACGGTGAGCCGCTGGAGATTGTCTACGTAGGCGGCTCGATTGCCAGTGAGATACACAGGCACGCTGTTGGGTGACGCGTTGGCTGGCGTAGTGGCCAGACGGACCGAGTTGCCTTGGACGGCCAGCACCGGAGGCTGGCCGGGCGCCAGTCGGCCGCCAGAAATCTCTATCGGGACCGGCTGGCCCCCAATGGGGATCTGGTACCCGTACACCGTTCCGTCGGCCAGGGTCACTACCCAGACGTCCCCGTCGGGAGTGCTGGTGCCGGTGACCCAAGTGGGAATGTCGCCCAGGTTGATGTCCTTGGTGGTGATTTGCTGGATGAACCCAGTGCCCAGTCCAGCGCCGCCGGCCAATCGGTTGCCATTGGGCTGGAAGACGGGATCGACGTAGGTCACCGGACCGCGATCGGGGGGCGAAGTGGCGGTGGCCGGGGGTTGGGAGACTGCTGGGATGGCCGTGGGGGTAGTCAGGGTGGCCGAATCCGAACCGCAGGCACTGGAGATGGCGAGAGCGAGCACGCCCAACGCGGCCAGCGGCCTACGAGGTATGCCCGCTTGGCGGGGGATGCCGTTGGTCATGTCCGCTCGAATCGCCAGCCGCCCTCCTTCAAGGTGAGGCGGTGCCGGGGGCCAGGCGCGCTGGTGTCATGGGTGTCGTATCCGGCGTCGCCGTGCCACAGCGACACGGGGACGCCATTGTCGAGAGCGATGTGGGTTTCGTAGTGAGGGATGTCGTCGGACCGGCTTCGGGCGGCGGCCAAGGCTTCGCCGACAGTGGGCTGCTCGGCCAACTCCATCAACGTGATGAAGGTGGGCGGGACCATCTCTATCTCGCCGGCGGCATGTCGGGCCAAGGTCTCGGCCGGGCGCCACCAGGCGTGCTCCTTGATCTCACCGCCGTCCACGGTGACGGTGCCGGAGGGCGCAGGGGCCAGAAAGAACCAAGTGGCGAAGCGCTTGTTGATGGTGGTGGGGGGCACCCAGTGGGAGTAGGGCACCAGATCATCAATTGCGATGGCCAAGTCGGCCTCCTCTGCGGCCTCCCGCACCGCCGCGACACGGCTAGCAGCGAATATGTCGTCGGGCTGACCGGCGGGGTAGTCGTCATCGTCCACCCGTCCGCCGGGGAACACCCACATGCCGCCGACGAAGCTGAGCTTGGAGCTCCGCCGCATCATCAGGGTCTCCAGCCCTCCGGGGGCGTCGCGCAAGAGCACCACGGTGGCCGCGGCCACGAGCTTCGGCGCATCTTCGTCCTTCCCAGCCCAATCAACGAACCGGTGGCGCTTAGCGTCGCGCGGGGATTGGCTCATGGTGATTCTGTCCCGAACATCCGGGCACGAACCTCGGGCCTGGTTACGAACACCGGGGCATTGTCGTCGCCCAACATGGCCAGCTTCACCGACATTCCACCGTCCACGGCCAGCACTTGTCCGGTGATGTAGCTGGCCTGGGGACTGAGCAGGAATGCCGCGGCAGCGGCGATCTCCGCAGGATGGCCCCGGCGGCCCAGGGGGATGGCGCGTTTGGCCGCCTCTAGCGACTCGTGATCTCCGACTCGGGGCGTGGTGATGGTGCCGGGAGCGATGGCGTTGACCCGGATTCCGTGGCCTCCCCACTCCACGGCCATGGTGCGGGTAAGCGAGTTGATCCCTGCCTTGGCCGCGCCGTAGGCGGCCAGAAAAGGCTGGGAGGCCAGGCTGCTCACCGAGGATACGTTGACCATGGCCCCACCAGTGCCCGCGTCGATCATGGTTCGGGCCACCGCGCGGTTGAGGAACGCCACATAGTGGAGGTTGTTGGCCATGACCCGATCCCAGCTCTGGCTGTCGATGTCCACTAGGGGGCCGAAGTCGTCGATGCTGGTACCACCGGCCACGTTGATCAGTCCGTCGATGCGGCCATGGGCGTCGAGAGCGGCTTGAACGACGGCAGCCGGTGCATCGGGTGCGGTGAGGTCGGCCTGAACTTTGACCACCGGGCGGAGGAGCGTGTCAAGCTTGTCCAGCTCCTCTGGAGACCGTTCCACCGCCACGACCTCAGCCCCAGCCGCCAGAGCAGCTTCGCAGGAACAGGTGCCGATGCCTCCTCCTCCGGCCCCGGCCACGACCACGATGGCCCCGGTGAGATCGGCAACTGGCGCAACCATTCCCATCACCCTACGGCGTGTTACCCGGTGGGCTGAGTCACGCAGAAATCATCGGCTGGGAAATATCCCTGGCAAGATGAGGCGTCGGTTAGTCGGACAGAGGAGTTCGGGCTATGAAAGAGCTCAACGGCAAGGTCGCAGTAGTGACCGGGGCGGCTAGCGGGATCGGATACGGCTTGAGCAAGCGGTTCGTCGCCGAGGGGATGCAGGTGGTGATGGCCGACGTGGAGGAAGAAGCGCTGGCCCGGTCGGCCACCCAGCTCGAAGCCGATGGCGCCGATGTGCTGGGCGTGCTGTGCGATGTGAGCGATGCGGCGGCGGTGAGGGATTTGGCTGAGCAGACGCTGTCGTCATACGGCGGTGTTCATGTGGTGTGCAACAACGCCGGGGTGGGACCTGCCGGGCTGATGCTGGAGACCACGTCCGAGGAATGGGATTGGATCGTGGGGGTAAACGTCATGGGCGTGGCCCACGGAGTGATCACCTTTGCGCCGCTCATGGTGGAAGCCGGCGAGGGCCATATCGTCAACACCGCCTCGGAGGCTGGACTGGTCACCAACAGCGTGCTGGGCATGTATTGCGCCACCAAGCACGCGGTGGTGGGATTGAGCGAGTCGCTATGGAGAGAGGTGCATCCCCAGGGTGTGGGGGTGTCGTGCCTGTGCCCCAACCTGGTGAACACCCAGATTTTCAACTCCGAGCGCAACCGCCCCTACGGCGCCGAGCTGACAGCTACCCAGAACGCCATCATGACCCCGTTGCGGGAGACGCTCAGCGCCCGGGGAATCGCACCTTCAGAGGTAGCCGACAACGTGGTGAACGCCATTGTGGAGGACCGGTTCTGGGTATTCACCCATGACATCACCCCCGAGGCGGCCACCGTTCGCTTTACCGATATTGAAGCCCGCCGCAACCCCACCGATCCCTACGCGGGGATGGAGTTCTAGAGCAGTCTCTGCCGACCGCTTCGGGGTTCAAAGAGGACAGTGGGCTAAATTCTCGTCATGGCTGTAGTGGATCATGCTCCCCGTCTTCCCCAGTTCGACACCCTGGACTTCGACGATTTCCATGCCGATGAACTGCCCCGGCGGCTGGCAGCGGGCAATGGAGATTTGGCTGCTGACATCGCGGCGGGCGCCCAGGTCAAGAGCTTCGCCTGGCGGCTGACCGACGGCCGGTCGGTGACCTACACAGTTGGCGATAACGGCTTCGAGATCGTGCCCGGCGACGACGCCGAGCTTGTAGTGGAGGTCAGCGAGCAGAACTGGTTCAACTACGTGGCCGAGCTGTGGACCTGGGTCGGCTTGATGTACGCCGAGGCCGCCGAGATGGTTCGGGGCGACTTCGGGCTGTTCGAGGACTTCGAGCCGGTTCTTTTGGCCATGTACCACGGCCGACCTCTGTACGAGGGGTGGGAGCCCACGGTGGACCTGTCCCGCAGCTTCACCCTCGACGACGACCATGAGGAGATGAGCCGGTTCCTCGATGAGGCTGGGTTCCTCCACATCAGAGGCGTGTTCAGCGCCGAGGAGATCGAGGCTCTACGGGCCGAGGTGGAGCGCCAGCGCAGCGAGGCCACCCCCGACGACCACCGCTCATGGTGGGCCACCAACGCTGACGGCGAGGAAGTGTGCTGCCGGGTGACCCACATGGACGACCGCAGCGAGCTGATGCTCGGATTGATCGGAGACCGCCGACTGGACGCCATCGGCGCGCTGGGCGGGGACGACTTCGCCGCCTATCCCGAGCGGGGAGACGGCGTCTCGGTGGTCATCAAGCTGCCCCGCATCGTGGAGGGCCTGGCTGATCTGCCCTGGCACCGCGACTGCGGTACTGGCGGCCACTCCATCACCTGTCCCATGGTGAGCATCGGCATTCAGCTCGACGATTGCACCGAGGCCAACGGCCAGCTCCATTACCTGGCCGGTTCGAACAAGTCGTCCAATCGGGCACGCGAGGTGCGCGATGGCTGGCCCACAGTGGCTATCAGCGCCTCGCCTGGCGATGCCACCGTCCACTACGGCCACACCATGCACGGTGCTCCGCCCCCCACTGGTGCCCCTGTCTCCGGCGGCCGCCGCACCATCTATGTGGGCTACCACAAGCCCATCTGGGCCGAGTTCATTCCCCCTGGTCAGGGCTACAACGACATCCTGTTTAAAGACGGCGGCCGCATCCTCAGCCCCGAGGAATTCCAAGAGCAGAGCAGCTAGCCGGCGGGCTGGACTTCAGCCTGCTCAGCGAATCAACAGCCGGTCGAGAATTTCGTCGAGCAGGGGTTCGAGCTTCTTGGCGATGGCGTCGGTATCTTCGCTGAGATAGTCGTGGGGGATCACTACTCGGGGGACGTCGGGCATGCCCAGGGAGCGGGCCACGGTGTCGGCGGCCACAGTGAAGGGCTCAGTCACCACGGTGACGGTGGGGATGCCTAGCCTCTCCAGGTTTACGGCGTCGAGCACACTGCCCGACGTGCATGAGCCTCATTTGGCCAGGCCGTTGACCACCCCGGCGCAGGCCCGGAACGAGGCCAGCATCTCGTCGCCCGCGGGGCGGCTGAGCACTGGCTTGTGCTGGCGGATCACCGCAGTCACATCCAGACGGTGGCTGAATTCCTGCTCCAGCACTTCGGTGTAGCGGGTGAAGTCGGGACCCGACGAGGGGTTGTACTCGTTGACCAGGAATCCGATGGTCAGCGGTCCCTGGGTGTGGCCTCGCCGGGGAGCCAGCGCCTCGTCGCGGACCACTACCTCGCCCCGGGGATCAACCAAGTCGCCGACCAACTTCACGCTCTAATCCTGCCAAATATGTTGGTCTAGCGCTCGGCTCACGGCGTAGCCGCCCAGGTTGCCCCAACCGGCGCACACTGCCATCCAGGGTATGGATTCGGCGCCGGTGACCATCACGTGGATGTCCTGGGGCCGCTCGGTCACCGGAACCAGCTCATCGGGATTCTCAGTGTCCACCCAGTCGGGCCACCAGGCATAAGGGGGAACGCCGGGGGACAGGAGGTCGCCGATCCGCCGCCGAGCCTGCTGCCAGAGTTGTTCTTGCACCGCGGCCCGGTCGTAGCCGTTTTCAGCCAGGTGCCGGGCCTCGTTGGGGGTGAGCACCACCAGGGTCTCGCCCATGGTGTGGGTGTTGTTACACCCCTTGATGGCCATGGAGTCGGCCAGCTGGGCCAGTCGATTCACCGGAGTGTCGTCGGCCCCCCACATGGCCACGCTGGTGGGGGATTCGCAGGCGAACACCGTGATCCCGCTCTCGGCCTCGATGCCCCGGGCCTGGTGTAGTGGGGGCCAGGGGCTGGCCGGGGACTCGGCCACGCAGAAGGAGTAGCGGCCGGGGTGGCCAAACACCTCTTTGACCGGCTCGCCGGGCGTGGCTCCGCCGGCGTTCCACAGCAGCAGCTTGATGGCCCGGCCGATGGCGGCGTTGGCGTGGGCCCCACCGCCGCTGAACACCGACTCGGTGTGGGCCATGTCGAGTTGTTCGACCACCGGCCCCGACACGATGACCAGAGGCCAGCACGGATGGGTGGTGGTGACCACCCCCCGCAAGTTGAAGCGATCCTCCAACATGGCCTCCACAGCCTTCAGCACCACCTCGAAGTGGTCAGGCTTGCAGCTGGCCATTGCCGCGTTGGCAGCCACCACTTCGACAGTGGCCGCTCCGCCCCTGGGGGGAATGGCCCCCAGTAGTTGTCCGGGGCCTCGGCCCGAGGATTCCACCAGGGCGTCCACTGCGGCTCGGGTGGGGGGATACACCGGCAACCCGTCGGTCAGTCCCTCGGCGTGGGCCAGCTCTACCCATTCTTCGATGGTGCTAGCGGTGGTGATGGCGCTCACGAGCTCAATCCCAACCGAAGAGCCGCTTGGGGTTGGACTCGAATATCGCCTGCTTGTGGTCATCGGTCAGATCTGGGCGTTCAGTAACCCCGGTCACGCTGGTGGGGAAGGCGCTGTCCCAGTGGGGGTAGTCAGATGCCCACACGATGATGTCGCAGCCGATCTGCTCTATGACCTGCGGCAAACCGTGCTCGCCCTCGGTGGACACGAACAGCCGCCCTTCGGCCAGGTATTCGCCGGGCGGCTTGGTGATGGCGTCGAATTCGTGGGCCCGGTATTCGTAGTGCTCGTCAAGGCGTTCCATGGTGTGGGGAACCCAGCCCACTCCGCCTTCCAATAGCGCCACTCGGAGCCGCTTGAACCGCTCGAACACCCCGCCGCAGATCAAGGTGGTGGCGGCGAACATCAGGTTGAACGGGAACTCGATCACATGGAGCTGGGCGTAGGCGTCGGTGAACCGGCTGTTGGCAAACCGGCAACCGCCGGCGTGGAATCCCAGGGGCACGTCCAGCTGCTCGGCGAGGTCATAGAGCGGGTCGTTGTCAGGGTGATCGGGGTTGCGGTCGCCCACCGCGCAGGGCACGGTCAGCGACACGAACCCCAACTCGGTCACGCACCGCTCGGCCTCGGCCACCGCCTCGTCTATCCACTTCAGCGGCAACGCCGGGGTGCCCCGCAGCCGCTTGGGATCGGTCGAGCACCAGTCGGCCAGCCAGTTGTTGTAGGCCCGACAGCAGGCCACGGTCAGGTCCCGATCCGACCCTGCATACAAGCCCAGCGACATGGCGCCGTACAGCACGGCGATGTCGATGCCCTCGGTGTCCATGTCGGCCAGTCGCAGCCCGGAGTCCACCCCGCCTTCCCGGTGGGTGGTGGCCTCCCGGATGCCCTCGGGGGCCCAAGCGCCAATACCGGTGCCCGGGGGGCCCGCCCTGCCCTCGATCACATAGCGGGTGGTGCCCCGGTCGTCGGTGATCAGCCGGGGACGGCGCTCATGGAACCGGGCCGGGAGGTACTGCTCCCACAGCTCGTCGGGTTCGAACACATGGCCGTCCACGTCGATCACCAGATGCTCCGGCATGCCATGAAGCTAACCCGTCAGCCAGGCAGTGGCCCGTGCCGGGCAGCCAGTGCGTAATGTTCAGCTCATGGTCAGCCTTGGAGTCCTTCCCCACATGCACGAGTCGGTGATCACCGATCCCCGCTGGGTCACCCAGTTCGCCCAGGCGATGGACGAAGAGGGAGTGGAGTCGATCTGGACGGTGGAGCACGTGGTGGTGGCCAACAACTACGAGCCCCGCTATTCCTACTCGGAGTCGGGACGCATGCCCGGCGCTCCGGGCGTGGTGATGCCCGATCCGCTGGAGATGCTGGCCTTCATGGCATCGGTGACCGAGCGAGTGCGGTTGGGCACCGGGGTGGTGGTGCTTCCGCTGCACCCGCCAGCGGTGATGGCCAAGCGGGTGGCCACCCTCGATGCCCTCAGCGGCGGGCGGGTGATCCTCGGGGTGGGCAGTGGCTGGCAGGTTGAGGAGTACGCCGCCTGCGGGGTGCCCTATGAGGGCCGGGGGGATCGGCTGGATGAGTGCATCGGCGCTCTGCGGGAGCTGTGGGCCCCCGGCTACCGCACCTACGAGAGCAACGCGGCCAGCTTCTATGAATGCGAGAGCTTGCCCAACCCAGCCCAGCCTGGCGGGCCGCCCATCGTGATCGGCGGCAGCACCGGTCGGGCGGCACGACGGGCCGGTCGGCTGGGCGATGGGTTCTACCCCTATGTGATCTCGCCCGAGGACTACGCCGACCGGGTGGCTCTTATCCGGTCCACTGCTGTCGAGCACGGCCGAGATCCCGACGCCATAGAGATGACGGTGTGGCCGGGCAGCTACCAGCGGGGCGGCTCGTTCGATTTGGGACTCATCGAGAAGTACGCCGAGACGGGCCTTGATCGGCTCATCGTCTCGGCCGCCGAGTCGGGCAGCGCCGACATCGACGACATCCGCCGATTCGTCGGGCGCTACCACACCGAAGTCTTGGACAAGATCGGAGGCTAGCCATGGCACTGACCACCCAAATCGGCAACGTAAAGGTCATGCTGGTGCGGGAGATCCTGCAACCGGTTCCGGCCGAGGGGATGTATGTGGAGCCTGACATGGCGGTGTTCGAGGCCAACGCCGACTGGCTGGTGCCCCACTTCTTGGATGACTCCGGCGATCTGGCCCTATCCATCCACGCCCTAGTGCTGGAGTCACAGGGCCAGACCATCATGGTGGACACCTGCATCGGCAACCGGCCCATCGAGATGATTCCCGAGATGGGCAACCTGGGCAACGGGTTCCTCGACGAGCTGGCCGCCGCGGGCTACGAGCCTGAAGACATCGACATCGTGCTGTGTACCCACCTGCACTTCGACCACGTGGGTTGGAACACGATCCTGGTGGACGGGGAGTGGGTGCCCACCTTCCCCAACGCCCGCTACCTGTTCGGCCGCACCGAGTACGAATACTGGGACTCCGGGGCAGAGGGAGCAGCCATCACCTTCGGCGATGCCGTTCGCCCGGTGCTTGAGGCTGGCCTGGCCGACCTGGTGGAAAGCGACCACGCCATCACCGATGAAATTCACCTGGAGCCCTCGCCCGGCCACACCCCCGGCCACGTCAGCGTGAAGATCTCCTCGGCGGGCCAAGAGGCGGTGATCACCGGCGATCTGGTCCATCACCCGGTGCAGTTCACCGCCCCCGAATGGGTGATGACCGCCGACGACGACCCGCCCCGTGCGTCGGCCACCCGACTGGAGTTCCGCGACCGTTACGCCGACTCCGGCATCCTCATCTTCGGCACCCACTTCGCCGGTCCCAGCTGCGGCCACCTATCCCACACTGACGGCCGCTGGATCTTCACCGCAAAGGCGCACCACTAGCCCGAAAGCAGATCAGCCTCCGGCCACTGAGGCGCGGGCCATCACTCGGCGGGCGGGGTAGTAGTCGTTGGCGCCGTAGTGCTGGACGGCCTGGTTGTCCCAGATGACCACAGTGCCAGGAGCCCAGCGGACTCGGCAGTGGTACTCGGGGATCTCAGCCTGTCGGCAGAGGAATTCAAGGAGCTTGTCGCTGTCGTCGACTGGTGACTCGTCTCCGTCGATCAGTTCGGTTGTAAAGCCGGAGTTGACGAACAGGGTTAGCCGGCCGGTGCGGGGATGGGGTCGGGCCACCGGGTGGATGGCGGGGGGAACTTCGGCTCGCAGATCGTCGAGTTGATCGCCGTACTTGTCGGCGTAGGCCCCGATGCTCCAGTCATGGCGGGCCGAGAAAGAGGCGAGTCGGTCCTGCAGTTCGGGGTCAAGGTTGTCCCAGGCGGCGGCCATATCGGCGAATAGGGTGTCGCCTCCTACTGGGGGGACCTCGATGGCCCGCAGGATGGTGCAAACCGGCGGGTGCTCCCGAAATGTACCGTCGGTATGCCACATGTTCTCGAGGCCGACCACGGTGTCGTTGCGCTCAAAGGTGATCGCATCGGTTAGGGCGGCAGTACCGGGATTGGGAATCAGCTGATCATCGGTGAGCGGTCCCCAGCGGAGAGCCAATGCGCCTTGAGCGGCCACGTCGATGGGCTGGTCCCGCACGATCAGCACCTTCCACTCCAGCAGTGCCCGGTCGAGCTCGGCGAACAGCTCGTCGTCCACATTCTCCAGGGAGAGGCCGCTCAGCTCCGCGCCGATGGTCGGGGTCACCGGTGAAACCTCGAATCGCTCAAATGTGTATGGCACCCAACCTCTGGGCAGTCGGCTCATGATTCGAGGTCCGACTGGGTGATGACGAACATTTCCCATGGTGCCGACAGGCCTTCCGTCAGTCGGCGGTGTCGCGCTCGGCAAATACGTCGATGGCAATCTCGAATGCCTTCATTGCGGAAGGGAAGCCGGCGTAGATGGCGGCTTGGATCATGACCTCGCAGATTTCCTCCCGGCTCAGTCCGAACGAGTCCAGCCCCATGATGATGTGCTCGCGGATGGCGAATTCGTTGCCTAGTGCGGTCATCATGGCGATGGTGGCCAGACTCCGCTCCCTGCGGCTCAGCACGGACCGACCCCACACCGCCGAAGGGCCGACCCTCAACATCTCCATAACGTCGTCGCGAACTTCCTTGGGAATCGGCAGGCGGCTGAGCACATCGGGTTGACTAGGTTCGGTCATGGCCCGACCGTACTCCACGCCTGTTTGCGGTAGCCCATCTCATAATGTGTCGCCGATGGTCAGCGGATTGGAGCGGTTTCAGGCCGCGGCGGAGGAGTTGGGTAACTAGGCGTCAACCGGGGGAGATGAGGTAGTCCCGTTGCGCTGGTCGAGGGCGCCGGCGACGGCGGCGCCGGCGGTGACGCCGCAGGCCGCGGCCCACAGCCAGCTCAGGGCGGCCAGGGTTCCGGCAGTGGCCACGGTGATGGCGGTGCCGCCCACGGTCCAGTTCACCGCCACTGCGGCAACCGCTGAGATGATGGAGAACCAGACAGCCGATACCAAACCGCCGATCAGGTGATGGCGCCAAGGCTGATGAGGGCAGGACATCTTCTGCACCAGGGAGAACACGGCCACCGCTGAAACAAAGCCGACCACCGGGGCCAGTCGGGGTTCGACCCACACCGCAATGGCGGTGGGTCCGGCGATGAGGGGAAGAGCTCCGACCAGGAGCCAAAATCCGGTGAAACGCTCCATCCACCAAGAACGGCGGGGGGCGCCCCGCACTCGCCGGACAGCCCGACAGGCCGCGGCGGCGGCCCTCATGGTGCCCCACACCGCTACTACCGCGGCTATGGACGTAGCTGCCGGGGGAGCGGAGACAACATCGGCGAACTCCTCGCCGATGGTGCTGTCCACATCGCTGAGCGCGGTCTGGCCGGCGTCGGCCAGCCATTCGTTAAACCGGTCGGCAATCCGATCAGAAACCGCCCGAACCGTCGAGGCGATGGCGGCGGCGGCCACCGCGGCCGGAAACAGCGACACCGCCGACCAGAAGGCGATCTCTGCTGCCCCGGTACCGCCCTCTCCCTCCCGCCAACACGACGCTGATTGCCTGGTGAGGGCAACGATTTTGGCAAACCAACTGTCCGAATTTGCGGGCGGAGTCTGGTAAGCGCCCATCGGAAAATCGATGGCTAGCCCGCCTGGGCCTCGGCCAGACGGGGGATCAGGGCGTCGAACACCTCGGCCCAGTCGCCCACAAAGCCGATGTCCACGATCTCCCACAAGGGAGCTTCGGGGTCGGGGTTGATCCCCACAACCGTTCCGGCGTTGCGGACTCCCACGGTGTGGTTGAACTTTCCGCTCATGCCGATCGCGAAATAAAGCTGCGGGCTAATGCTGTGGCCGGTGATGCCCACCTGGCGGGCTCGCGGCATCCACCCGTAGTCGGTGACCTTGCGGGTGGCGCACAGGGCGGCGCCGATGGCTGCCTGGTGCTTCTCCAGCTTGGGATAGTCGGTCGGGTCCACTCCCTGGCCCACGCCGATCACCACCGAGGCGTTGGCCAGCTCGTCGCTGTCGTCGTCCCGATAGCGCCGGATGACTTCGAGGCGGCTGCGGCCCGGAGAGTCCAGCGAAGATTGCAGAGTGGGCGGCCGGTCGGGATTGGGCCGGGGGAGGGGCAGCACCCCCGGTCGCACCGTGGCCATCTGGATCGCTGACGAGCAGAGGATCTCAGCCACCAGCCATCCCCCGAAGGCCGGCTTCATGGCTATCAGCTTCCCGTGGTCGTCCACCTTCAGCCCCACGGCATCGCCGGTGAGGCCAGCGCCCAGCGCCGCGGCCATCCGGGAGGCCACCTCACGGCCCCAAGCGGTGCCCGGTGCTAGCACGGCCCACGGCTGGGTCTCGGCGGCCCAGGCTGACATGGCCGATGCCAGGTCTTCCTCGACCAGCGGGGTGGCGCCATCGCCGCCGCCGATATCGATCTGCTCATCGGCCCCCCACGGGCCCAGGTCATCGTCGGGATCGTCCAGGCCGGGACCGAGGGCGGCCACCTTCCCGCCGATCTCCGCGGCCAACTCGGCAGCCGCTCCCAGAAGCTCCCGGGTCACCCGCTCTCGGCCGGGTTCCACCAGCACGACGATGGTGGACGCTCCCGACCCGCCTCCAGAGTGCCCGGCAACTACGTCCGGCTCGGGCATCGAGCCGGTGGCCAGCGCCCCCTTCTCGGCCAATATCGCCACGGCCTGTTCGACCTGCTCGTCGAGCGTGCCGGCCATAATTTGGCGGCGACGCTCAACGTCGATCATCTGAACCGGACCGACCGAGGTAGGGCTGGCCTCCTGGCCCCACGGACCAGGACCCAGATCGGCGGCGGACACTGTCTCGATCAACGAGCCGTCTGCGGTGGCCCAGGCCTCGGGGTCCTTGATCTTGCACGGGTCGCACAAGCGCTCGGCACACGACACCACCGCGGGAAGCCCCACCGCCACATCCACCCACTCGTCGTCGTGTTCCAGCCGCAGCTCGAGGCGGTCGCCGTGGAGGGAGAAATGGCGCACTCCGGTGGCAAACGGCAGTCCCAAGAGCTCGGCCAGTTGCGGCGGCACTTGGCCGGTATCGGAGTCCACGGAGTTGCGCCCCATCATCACCAGGTCGAACGGCCCCAGTCTCTCCAGGGCGGCGGCCAGGGCCTTGGCGGTGGCCCAAGTGTCCGACCCTGCGAATTCTGGGTCGCTGATGTGAACTCCGGCGTCCACCCCAAAGAGCAGGGCCTCCCGGCACACATTCTCAGCCGACGGAGGCCCCAGGGTGAACACCGTTACCGTGCCCCCGCTGGCCCGAGCCACCTCGGTGCCTTTGGCCACAGCCCGGCGGCAGTAGTCGTTCATGTGCATGTCGATGCCGTCTCGCACCATGCGGCCGTCGGGTCCCAACACCATGTCCTCGAACACCGGGATCTGCTTGACCAAAACGGCCACTCGCAACGGGCGATCCGGCGCGATCACGTCGGCAGGGGGGTCGAACATCTGCTCCGAGGCTACCCAGCCGGATGGTTCTTCTTCGGGTTGGGCAACGTGCGCTGAGGCCATAGTGGGCCGCTACGGTTGCCGGATGGCATTCACGAAACGGCGAATCGTAACCGGGCACGACGACACTGGGGCACCGGTGATCATCTCCGACGGACCGGCGGAACCGAGTTTTCTGGGAAGGACCACGGCCAGCCTGTGGTATGTCGGCCAGCCTCCCGTAACTGTGGACGACGGCGGCGACGAACCAGCCGACCGCAAGGATTTCGTTCCCCCGCCCGGAGGGATCTCGTGGCGGATCTTCACCCTGAAGCCCTCGGGCGGCAAGGCGATCGGCCCCACTGACGACCCCCGATTCGACCAGGATCGGGTGGGTTTCCACGCTACTCCCACCATCGACTTCATCGAGGTCATCTCGGGCCGCATTCGCCTGGAGCTGAACGACCACACCGTCGAGCTCGACGCCGGATCCTGCGTCATCCAGCGGGGCACATGGCACCGGTGGATCGTGCTGGGCGACGAGCCCTGCACCTTCAGCGCCACCATGCTAGGAGTGGGCGACGGCGATGACCTGGGGTTCGCCGGTGCGTCAACCGGCGCTTTGGGGCCTCGTCGGGTGGTGACCGACGGCGACGGGGTGTGCGCCGACGGCCCACCGGCCACTGCATCGCAGTCCGATGGAGGGGTGGTGACCGCCGAGCTGTGGCACACCTTTGCCCCGGTGGCCAGCGAGCTTCAGGGCGGCGACGCCCCCGTGTCGGATATGCAGCTCAACCCGCCGGGCGGGGGAGTGACCTGGAAGCAGGTGACGATTCCGGCGTCGATGGCCGACCAGGCCGCGTTGATGCACCGAACCCCCACCATCGACTTTGTGCGAATTGCCCAGGGCACGGTGGACCTGGAGCTGCCCGGCCAGCCGCCGACGCACCTTGTCGCTGGCGACTGTGTGATCCAGCGAGGCACCGAGCACGCCTGGCGCAATACCGGCGACGGCCCGTTCACCCTCTCGGCGGTGATGATCGGGGTTGGGGATGGCTGACGTCGATTCGAGGCTCCAGGCGCTGCTCGACAAGGACGAGATCACCGACACCATCCACCGGGTGGCCCGGGGCACCGATCGGCTCGACAAGGAGCTGATCGTCTCCGGCTATCACCCCGACGGCTTCGACGATCACAACAACTTCCGGGGCAGCCCGGTTGAGTTCGCCGACTGGGTACTGGAGGTGCTGGCCCACTTCGACTACACCCAGCACCTGCTGGGCCAGTCCCGCATCGAACTCGAGGGTGATGTGGCGTTTGTGGAGACCTACTGCAATGCCCACCACGTGGTGCATCCCACCCAGGAAGGGCCGGGGTCCGACATGCGCATGGGTCTGCGCTACGTGGATCGGTTCGAGCGCCGCGACGGCGGTCCCTGGTTGATCGCTACCCGGATATGCGCCTTTGAATGGCGCTACACCCTCACGCTGGATTACTCGTTCCCCTACGACGACGATTTCACCATCGGGTACCGGGACCGATCTGACATCACCTACACGCGCCAAGGTCTGATGGGAGAGCCGCGGGGGTGAGCCCAGCCAATTTTGGTTTAGCGGTGCCACGGCATAGAGGGGAACCACCAAGGTGAGCGCCAATTTGGGACCTTCCAATGGCCCTCGATAAACGCCACATCAGATTCGAGCGGCTGGACTTGGGGGAAGTGGTCCACGAGATGCTGACCTTGGCTGCCCGGGGCGACGGCAAGGGGTGGATGAACGTGCAGCCGCTGGTGGCCGACGAAGACCGGCCCCCCGAGTCACCCATCTTCAAACTGTTCACCGCCAAAGGACCGGCCATCCCGCTGGGCACTTGGGTGCCGGGCCACCACCATCGGGACAAGTGGCAGCCCGCTTCGGTGGGGTTGCAGCACGCCGGCGGCCGATACGCCGCAAAGCTGCTGGAAGAGCGGGGTGTGACCGAGCCCGACGGGTGGAACCGGCGCCAAGACCACATCAAGCGGGGCCTGGTCTACGAGCTCCCCGAGGGCCAAGACCCAAGAGTGGCCGTTGAGTTCCTGCTGGACGCCATGTCTCAGCTCGCTGCCTTGCCCCTCAGCGGGCGCTGGCTGGCGATCGTAATGACCCAGCGTTAGCTGTCGGACTCTGCCCCCAGCCGATCGGCGGCGTCCTTCTTGAGTTCCCCCTTGGCCACCTTGCCACCCGATGACCGGGGCAGGGCATCGACTACGAAGAGGTGCTCAGGCCACCACTCCCGGGACACGCCGCGCTCGGCTAGGTGCTTCCGGAGTCCGTCCAAATCCAGGCTGGTGTCGGGAACCAGCTCCACATAGGCGGCCACCCGCTCGCCGAACACCGGATCGGGGGCGGCCACTGCGGCCACCATGGCCACCGCCGGGTGGGTCATCACCTCGTCTTCCACCGCGGGGGCGCTGATGTTCTTGCCCCCCCGGATGATGAAGTCCGACGTGCGGCCCACCACCCGCAAGTAGCCGTCCTCGTCGATCTCCACGATGTCGCCCATCAGCATCCGGCCGTCGTCGGTCATTAGCTCGGTGTTGGCCCTGTTGTCGTCGTAGTAGCCCAAAGCGGTGGCCGGCCCCCGGCAGGCGGGCTGGCCCCGGCCCCGCAGCTCCGGAAGCCGCAGCCCGTCGTCGGGGTCATAGAGCGCGCAGTCCATCTCGGGCTCGCACTTGCCCCCGGTGCGCAGCCGGGCCGACCGCGGATCGCTCAAGCGGGTCCCGCTCAGCATCCCGGTCTCGTTGGAGCCGTAGAAGTTCAGCACCGTGCAGCCGGTGCGGTCCTCGAACTCAGCGGCCCGCTGATAGGGAATGGCCTCGCCGCCGGTGAACATCAGCCGCAGCGACGACAGGTCGTGGTCGTCGAATGCGGGGGAGTTGAGCATCATGATGAACTGGGTGGTGACCGCGCACAGCACGGTCACCCGCTCGGCTTCGATGAGCCGCAACAGCGCCGCGGCGTCGAAGTCGGCCATCACCACCGTGGGCACGCCCAAAATGGTGGGGGTGTAGTGAGCGGTCCACAGCCCGAAGCCGAACGGAGCGGGCACCGGCACGCAGAACACCTCGTCGGCCCCCAGCCCGCTGTACTCCACCGCCTTCTGGTGGAAGTAGAACCAGCGATTGTGGGTCTGCATCACGCACTTGGGCAGTCCGGTGGTGCCCGAAGTGGAGTTCAGCAGGCACAGCTCAGAGGCTCCCAGACGGCGAGCATCCACGGCTTCGGCAAACTCGAGCACCGACTCCGGTATAGGAGCGGGATCGCCATTCAGGAACAGGGCCGCATCCTGGCCGGGGCCATCGATGGTGATGTGGTGGGCGAGGGCGGGCAGGTCACGCCGCAGCTCGGCCATCGCGTCGGCGGCCGGACGCCCCCGGTGTTCGGCTCCGGTTATGACGGCCCGGGCCCCGGACTTCTCAACCAGATGGGTAATCTCCGCGGGCCCAGCCCGGTGGCCGATGCCCATGACCACCACCCCGGCCTTATCGGCTCCGGTGAACGCAGCGTGGACCGCAGCGCCGTCGGGCAAGATCACCGCCGCCCGGTCGCCCCGATCCAGCCCCGCCGCCAACAGCGCGGCGGCCATCCGATCCGACAACCGGTCATAGCCTGCCCAGGTGATCCGATCGATGCTGCCCAGCCCGTCCCCGGCCTCACTTGTCGGCCTGCTCCACGAGACATACGCAGTGTCATCAGGCCGCTCGGCCGCGTTGCCCCGAATCAGGTCGGTGGGCGTGTCATGCCCCCACCACCCGGCGGCCACATAGGCAGCAGCCACCTCTGGATCAGCGGCAATTGGCATCGCTCGAACGGTCTCAGAAGCTGTTGGGGTCGTTGACGACGGAGTCGGGGACGGGGTGGCGGAAGAGGTCACTGGCGTTGCCCCAGCAGATGCGGGCCACTTCGTCGGCAGGGATGCCGCTGAGCTGCTGGCGGAGTAGTTCCTGGGTGTTGGGCCAGGTGGAGTCGGCGTGGGGATAGTCCGACTCCACCATCAGGTTCTCCAGGCCCATGTAGTGGCGCTGGTCGAAGGCCGAGGGGTCGTCGATGGCGCAGAACCAGAAGTTGCGGCGCAGGGTGTCGGCGGGGGAGAGCTCCACATCGGTCCAGGTGCCGTACATGGAGTCGTACTTGCGAACGTGCTCCAAGCGGTCCAACAGCCCGGCCACCCAGCCGAGGCCCCCCTCGCTGAGGGCGATCTTGATATCGGGGAAACGCACCGGGATTTTGGAGTACAGCCAATCCACCGCGGCGAACATGGCGTAGCCGAAGAACAGCACCCCCACGGTGTCGGAGGGGGCATCGGGCGAGGTGGCCGGCGAGGTGCCCGAGGAGCCGACGTGCAGGCACACCACCGTCTCGGTCTCCTCGCAGGCGGCCATGATCGGATCCCAGTGGCCGGAGTGCAGCGAGGGGAACCCCAAAGAATGGGGAGCCTCGGAGAAGCTGATGGCCCGGTAGCCCCGCTCGGCGTTGCGGTACACCTCGGCCGCGCCCACCTCAGGGTCGAGGAAGTAGGTGATCTGGCACGGGATCATGCGATCGGGATAAGCCCCTGACCACTCCTCGATATTCCAATCGTTCCAGGCCCGCACCGCGGCCAGAGCCAGTTCGGGGTCGTCAGTTAGCTGCTGGAACCGCTGGCCGCAGAAGCCGGGCAGGAACGACGGGAAGCACAGCGACGCGTAGACCCCGTTGAGGTCCATGTCGGAAATCCGGGCATCAATGTCCCATGAGCCCCGGCGCATGTCCTCGAAGCGGGTGGGTTCGAAGCTGTATTCGCTGACCGGACGGCCCACCACGGCGTTGAACCCCACGTTGGGCAGCGAGTGCCCGGCATACAGCCAGGTCTCCGATCCGTCGTCGAGGGTGGCCACCCGGGGGGCGTCATCTGCGTACTTGGCCGGGAACCGATCGACAAAGGCCTCGGGGGGCTCCACGATGTGGTCGTCCACTGAGATCATCGGCGTCCATCGATCGGCCCGCTCGGGCTCGGGCAAGAACGTCACCTGGCCCTTGACGTGTTGGGTGAAGGAGGTGTCAGCGGTGAGGTCGTCCAGCGATATGGCCATGCCTCAAGCTTGCCCCGAATCAGCCCGGCTGGGCCACCGAAAGGCGCACTTGGAGGTCGGTGAAGCTGGGGGGGCCGAGGCCGTCACTGCAATGCAGGGCCAGGTGTCGCTCTGCTTGTTCGACGATCATTCCGGCGTTGCCCAGCCAGGACGTCTCCAGGCCGCCCAGGTCCCAGGCGTTCCACACCTCCAAACGCCGGACTCTGGCGCCGAGCACGGTCAGCTCCACCTCGGCCGGACTGGTGTCGGACCAGAGCGAGATGACCTCGGATGTGGCCTCGTTCACCTCGAGAAGTCCGTTCACCGCGGCGAGCTTGAGGGCCTGGCGGCGATCGGGCCTGGCGGCCATCCGCACCACGCGCACCTTGGTGCCCTCCGACACCGCCAGGCGAAGAATCGGCCGAATGTCGCGTCCGCGGTGCTCAACGGTCTCGGCCCCGTCGGCAAACAGGTCGCTGAGGGTGGGGCTAGCAGTCATGGGCCCTCAGTCATGGCCGGACAAAGGGGTCGAGGCCTTGGTCGTCCCAGGTGGGGGTAGGCCTTCGCCTGGCCGCCCAGCAGTAGCGCAGCATGGACTCGGGCAGGCTCAATTCCTCAATGGCACCGTTCCGGGGGTTGAAACGCTGGGGCGCCTGTCCCACGGCCATGAGCGTCCGGTTGTCCTCGCCGAACACCGCAGAGGAGGGGCGCTCGGACAGATTCTTCCAATAGCGGCGGCGCACGGCGGTGATCGACGGCGGGGTTCCCCGGGGGGTGAGCTTGAAAATGGAGTCGCCCGCCTGCCAGGGCCCCGACGAGGATGGTTCCTCTGGGTGGGGAGCCGGGTTGAGAGCGGGGTACTCGGCGGAAGGCTCTGAGGCGGCCTCCGGCTGTTCGATGGCTGCCGATTCGGCGGGCAGTTCCAGCAAGTCGCGGCCCGCACTCGGCATTGTGGAGGTGTCGGGACTCTCCGGCGGCACAGGGGCGTCCACCATCACCCAGGCGGGGGTGCCGGTAGTGCGGGGACGGAATGAGCGGCGGATCGGCTTGCCCATCCAGTCCAAGATGATGGCCAGGGTGGCCAGCGCCAGCATGATCAGCAGAAAGACGAAGAAGACGGCAACCGAGGACATACTTGTAGAGGCTGATTCTATGATCAGCGCCCCCGAAAACGGGGTTCGCGGTGCTCGGAAAAGGCAGCCCGGCCCTCGGCAAAATCATCGCTGGCCCAGCAGTCGGCGATGGCGTCCAGGGCTGTCTGTCGATTCCCCCGGCCCGCAGCCGAGGCGATGGAGAGCTTGACAGCCCGCAGTGTGAGGGGGGCATTGGCCACCAGGCGGGAGCAGAGCTGCTCGACCTCGTCGTCGAGTTCGTCGGCAGGCACAACCTTGTGGGCCAAGCCCATGCTGGCCGCCTCTTCGGCGCCGACCCGGTCCCCGGTCATCAAGATGCGTGCCGCGTTGGCGTCGCCCACCCGGCCCACCAGCTGCTCCACCCCCTCAATGGGGTAACCCACCCCCAAGCGGGCCGCGGGGATACCGAACTGCGAGCGGTCGGTGGCCACCAGCAGATCGGCGTGCAGGGCCACCAGCAGTCCGCCGCCCAGGCAGAAGCCGTCTACCTCGGCGATCAGCGGCTTAGTGAGGCGGCCCAGGGCGGCCGGTCCTCGGCTGGTGCGGGCATCGTCGGGGGAGGGGTTGCGGCTCGGGCCCCGAGCGGAGTCCAGGTTTCCGATGTCGGCGCCGGAGGCGAAGGCCCGGCCCCCGGCGCCGGAGACAACCACCACCCGGATCTTCGCATCTTGCTCGTAGGCGTCGACAACGGCGGCCAGCGCCGCGAACATGTCGGTGGTGATGGCGTTGTGCCGCTCGGGATTGTTGAACACGATGCGGCCCACCGCGCCCTCGACCTCGGCGATCAGCTTGTCGGTGCCGGTTTCCACTGTCTGGGCCATCGGTTAGTAGTAGCACGATGTCGATGTACGACCGCGCCGATCCGGGAAACGGGCCGCTGGCCGGTCTGCGGGTGATCGATCTGACCAGGGCTCGGGCCGGGCCGACCTGCACCCGCCAGCTGGCCGACATGGGCGCCGACGTGATCTGCGTGGTCGATCCGCAGCGCCGGCTTCTGACCGGCTCCGACAATCACAACCTCCAGCGAAATAAGCGGTCTATGCAGCTGGATCTGACCAATGACCGGGCACGAGAGGCCTTCTATCGGCTGGCTGAGCGGGCCGATGTGGTGGTGGAGAACTTTCGGCCCGCCGTTAAGGATCGCCTCGGCATCGGCTACGACGTGTTGTCGGCCCGCAACCCCGGGCTGGTGTACGCCAGCATTTCGGGTTTCGGCCAGGAAGGGCCGTACGCCAACCGTCCGGGTGTGGACCAGATCGCCCAGGGATTGAGCGGGCTGATGAGCGTGACCGGTCCGCCGGGGAGTGGGCCGTGGCGGGTAGGGGTCGCCATCTCCGACACCGCGGCGGGCACGTTCCTCACCCAGGGGGTGCTGGCCGCGCTGGTGGCCCGGGAGCGCACCGGGCGGGGCCAGTGGGTCCACACCTCGCTGCTGGAGGCGGCCATCAACTTCATGGACTTCCAGGCGGTGCGCTGGCTGACCGATGGGGAGGTTCCGCCCCAGGAGGGCAACAACCATCCCACGGTGGTGCCGATGGGTATGTTCGCCACCGCCGATGGGCACGTCAACGTGGCGCCGATGTCGCGGTGGGAGACTTTTGCCGAAGCGCTAGGCGCCCCCGAGCTGGCAAACGATCCCCGGTTTGCCGATCGCAATACCCGCACTGCCCACCGCAGGGAATTGGACGAGATCATCGAGCAGCGCATGGCCACCGCCTCCACCGCCGAATGGGTGGAGCGGCTAAACGCGGCCGGTTGCCCGTGCGGTCCGGTATTGGCGGTGGACGAGACGTTTGCCGATCCTCAGGTGGAGCACCTCAACATCTACTCAACGGTTTCCGATCCCGACGGCGGCGAGATCGCCGTGCTCCGGCTGCCCCTCACCTTCTCTGAAACCCCCGCCGCGGTGGGAACCGGTCCCGTTCGACCCAATCACCACACCCGCGAGATCCTGGCCGAACTGGGCTACGACGACGCCGAGATCGACGTGCTGGCGGCCAGCCCCGACTGACTCTGGATCAGGGCAGGCGGGCCAGCAGGTTCAACAGCAGCTCGTAGAACCCGTCAGAGTCCACCTCGGTGATGAACTGGCAATTGGCCGGGCGGTCGGTGACGTCCCACCAGTCCACCACGGTCATGCCCATGGTGAGGGGGGATTCGGTCTCCACCTCCACATTGCAGTGGCGACCGCCATAGAGGTCGGGGCGCAGCAGATAGGCGATCACGTTGGGATCGTGGAGGGGGCCGCCGAAAGTGCCGTACTTGTCCACGTCGAAGCGCTCGTAGAAGTCCAGCATTCCGGCCGCGGCCGACCCGGTGCGGGTTCCCAGATTTCGAACCTGGTTGATCCAGGCGTCGGTCATCAGCGCCTTGTGGGTCACGTCGAGGGGGAGCATGGTGACTGGGGCGCCGCAGTGAAGCACAATCTGAGCCGCTTCGGGATCCACGAACACGTTGAATTCCGCGGTGGGGGTGGTATTGCCCCCGTCGAAGAACCCGCCGCCCATGCAGACGATCTCCCGGATATTGCGGGCCGCCTCCGGGGCGGTCTCCAGCACGGTGGCAATATTGGTCATAGGCCCCACCGGGCAGATGGTGATCTCCCGCTCGCCCGCGGCCAGCAGGGTTTCGATCATCCAGTCCACTGCGGACTGGGGTTGCAGTTCTGTAGTCGGATCAGGCAGGTCGGCGCCGTCGATGCCGGTCTTGCCGTGAACGTGCTCGGCGGTGACCAGATCCCGGCGCAGCGGACGGTCGCAGCCCGCGAACACAGGGACATCGGGGCGCCCGGCCAATTCGACGAGGATGAGGGCGTTGCGGGCAGTCAGCTCCAGGGGCACGTTGCCGGCTACTGCGGTTAAGCCCAGCACCTCCAATTCGTCCGACGCCAGTGCGGCCAGGATGGCGATGGCGTCATCCTGGCCGGGGTCGGTGTCGATGATGATCGGCCGGGGGCCAGTGGGGTTTTTGGTCATCTGCGCTTTCCTGCTCTGGTGGCGGCAACGGCGTGGGCTGACTTTTCGAGGTCGTCTTCCAGCGGTTTCAATTCGGAGGTGTGCCCGGCGTGGTCCAGGGCCCAGCCCAGCAGAATATCGGCCAGCCAGGGATTCTTGGGCAGAAGCGGTCCGTGCAGGTACGTGCCCACCCGACGGCCGGCCACCGCCCCCTCGCAGCGGTCGTCCCCGTTGTTGCCGTGCCCTCGGCGCAGGCGGCCCAGCGGAGTACACCCCCCGCCCAGGTGAGTGCGCCCGGCGTGGTTCTCATAGCCGACCACCGTGCGGGTCAGGCCGTTGAGGGTCACCTCCAGCACCACATCGCCGATGAGACGGCTGGCTCCTGCGGTGGTCTCCACATCCAGCAGTCCGATCCCTGGCATCGGTCGGCCGTCGACCGCCATGTAGCTGTGGCCCAGGAGCTGGTAGCCGCCGCATACCCCCAGCACCACCGCGCCGTCACCGGCGGCATCAAGCAGCGAATCGGCCTTTTGGGCCAAGTCTTCAGCTACCAGCATTTGGTCGCGGTCTTGGCCGCCGCCCAGGTAGTAGAGGTGGCAGTCGGCGGGGATGGGGTCGCCGAGTCCGACTTCCGCCACTTCCAGAGACAGCCCCCGCCACTCCAGGCGGCGCCGGAACACTGCGATGTTTCCCCGGTCGGCGTAAATGTTCATGTGATCCGGGTACAGGTGGCACAGCTTGATTGAGGGGTTGGCGGCGCTCATCGATCCTCCCAGAAGGCGGGCACCAAGCCTCGCTCAGCCAGCACCGCCTGGAACTCCAGCAGGGCGGTGTAGGTGGGCAGCACGTAGAGATCGCCGCCGGCCCCGCTGGCCCCCAGAGCGGCATCCAGCGCGGCCGACACCGTGGGGACGACCGAGAGCCGCTCGGGGTCGAATCCGGCATAGCGGAACCGCAGCGCCATGTCGTAGCCCCGGTCGCCGCCCACCGTGAGCGAAGCCAGCCGGCCGCTGTCCATCAGCAGCTCGTAGTCCACGTCCCAGATCCAAGAGACGTCCTGGCCGTCGGCGGTGCGGTCGTTGAGCAGCACCAACAGGTGCAGGGGGTGGTCCTCCAGCAGCATGGTGCGGATGTTCTCGTTGGCACCGGCCGGGTTCTTGGCCAGAAGCGTGGTCACCCTGACCGGGCCAATCTGGGTGCGCTCGGCCCGCCCGAACGCCGCCTCCCGCTTGGCCAGCGCAGGTCCGATGGCCTCAGGCCCGAGGTCGAGTGCGACGGAGGTGGCGGTGGCGGCCAGGGCGTTGTAGGAGTTGTGCATGCCCGGCAGCCGCAGCGACATCTCGATCGGACCCTTGGGAGTGTCGATGGCCAGCCGCTGGCCGTCCAGCCCGTGCAATTCCACCCGAGTGGCCCCCACGTCGGGCTGGGGCCGGACCAGACCGCACCTCGAACAGGACCACCGGCCGAGGTGGGCGATGGTGACCATTTCGTAGTGCAGCGAAGCTCCGCAGTGGCGGCACTCGGTGGTGTCGGCGGCATGGGGTAGGCGGTCGCGGCCCACGCGGGGGTCTTCGATGCCGTAGGACAAGGTGTTGGGATGCCGGGCGGCGATCTCGGCCACCGCGGGATCATCGGCGTTGTAGATCACGGTTGTGGCCGAGTCGATCTCGGCCACCGCGTCCCGCCATCGATCCACCAGGTGCTCCAGCTCCCCGTAGCGGTCCAGCTGGTCCCGGAACAGGTTCATAAGGGTGACCACCCGCGGTTTGGTTTGGGCGATCAGCCCCGGTAGGGCCGCTTCATCGACCTCGAACAGGGCCACCTCGGCCCCATCGGCGTTGAGCAGCGCAGTGGCCACCCCTCGCTCCAGATTGGAGCCGGCGGTGTTGGCCACCACGCGGGCGCCGCTGGCGTCGAGTGCGGCCCGAACCAGCCGGGCGGTGGTGGTCTTGCCGTTGGTCCCCGAAAGCATGATCACGCCGTCGGGAACCGAGCGGGCCATCTCTGCGGTGGCCTCGGGACGCAGCCGGGTGAGCACCAGGCCGGGCAATGTGGTACCCCCGCCCCGCCCCAGCCGCTGCGACAGCCGC
>VYEX01000040.1 GCA_009842675.1 Acidimicrobiia bacterium
CCCCTTTTTTTTTTACTCTTCGGGCCCCCCCCTATTTCTAAATTTTCCTCTTGGTCGGCTGGTTCATTTGTTTATACCCCCCCGCCTCGTGGCGGGGGTGGAAGGGGGCGGGTTCAAGAACCCCCACGGGTCGTCCACCATGGTCCTGACCCCACTGGTTGTGGCCGAAGTCGATGTGCCGGTTATCGCCGCCGGCGGGATCTGCGACGGCGTGTCGATGGCGGCTGCTTTGGCCCTGGGGGCCGACGGGGTGCAGATGGGCTCCCGGATGTTGTCGTCAGCCGAGTCGCCGGTACACGACAACTGGAAGCAGGCGGTGGTAGCCGCGGCGGAAACCGACACCGTGTTGCTGAACCGGTTCGGCCGACCGGGCATGCGGGCGCTGCGCACCGACCTCACCGCCGAGATGGAGCACCACGACCAGGTGCAGATGCCCGGCTTGGACCGTCTCATGGACCAGTACTTCGGCGGGCAGATGGACGTGGCCGTGCCCTTCGGCGGCCAGGTGATGGGCCGCATCGACGAGGTGCGCCCGGTGGCCGACATCCTGCGGGAGGCCTGGGACGACTGCCAGGTGCGTTTGCGCCAACTGGGTCAGGCCGCGACGGGGTAGCCGGGCGGGAAGTCATCTTCATGCTCTCCCGCACAATGCTCTCGCTTCTCCGCCGGTCAGGTAGCCGGCTGCAACTGGTCCGCCTGCTCGGACCCGACCCTCGGGGAGTGCGCCAGTCGTTGGGGGCGCTGTGCATCTTGGCGGTGACCAGCGTGATCGCCGGGGTGGTGCTGGGCCGCAGCCACGAGCGATTGGCTGAGCTGCCTGGCCTGCTGCTGCTGGTGCCGGCGGCCATCGCCTTGCCGGGAAAGATCTTCGGTGCGCTGGGCAGCCGGCTGGGCACCGCCATCCACACCGGCACGTTCCGGCTGTCGCTGCGCTCATCCAGCGTGGTGGGCCAGAACGTGTGGACCTCGTTGGTCTTGACGCTCCTGATGACGCTGGTACTGGCGCTATTGGCCTCCGCGATGGCGTCGGGTATCGGGGTGGAGGGCGCCATCAGCGTGGCCGACTACGTGGTGGTGTCGGTGGTGGGGGGAACGCTGGCATCGGTGTTCGTGCTATTGGTGACGCTGGGCATGGCCACCGCCTCGGTGCGATGGGGCCTCGACCCCGACAACGTGACCGCCCCCATGGTGACCGCAGCCGGCGACGTGTTGGCCCTGCCCGCGCTCATTCTGGCCTCCTATCTGGTGCGCCGCGACACGGTGACCCCGGTTGTCGCCGGGCTGTTGGCGGCCATCACGGTGGTTTCGCTGGCGGCCGCGCTCCGGTCCAAAGCCCCGCAGATCAAGACTGTGATGCGGGAGTCGATCCCGGTACTGGTGCTGGCCGGGTTCTTGTCGCTTATGGCCGGGGTGACGGTGGAGAACCGGTTCGAGGTGTTCTCGGACCGACCGGTGCTGTTGGTGCTGGTGCCCGGCTATCTGGCCATCGCCGGAGCCTTGGGCGGCATCTTGGCCAATCGGCTGTCCAGCAAGCTTCACCTGGGCTTGATCGGCCCCTCGGTGCTGCCCCAGCGGGGGGCCCGCACCGATGTGGGCGTGACCATCGGGCTGGCACTGCCGGTGTTCGCCATTGTGGCCCTGGTTTCGCAGGGGGCCGGTTCGCTGGTTGATCTGGCCGGACCAGGGGTGGGCCTGTTGGTGGGAGTCGCCCTGGTGGGCGGAGTCCTGGCGGTGATGGTCGCGGTGGCGGTGGCCTACTACGGGACCATCGCCGCGGTGCGATTCGGGGTCGACCCCGACTCAGTGGGCATCCCGACGGTGACCGCGGTGCTCGACCTGGTGGGAGCGCTCACGCTGGTATTCGCCATCGCGGTTTTGGGAGCAGGGTGAAAGGCCAATGACTCATTTTGAATCTGATGACTAACGTGGAGAGACCTGACAATGGACGATAAACCCCGCAATCTTCGGGCCATGCTCGCCGAGGCCAAGGACCTCTCCGAGCTGATGGTCGATCTTGCCTACGCCGCCCTGTACTTCGGCGACCCGGACATGGCCACCGAAGTCGACGAACTCGAGATCCAGATGACTCAGCTGGTGCAGGACATGCGGGCGACCTGCATCATGGCCGTGCGCCACCCCCGCGAGGCCGAGGGCATGTCGTCGGTGCTCCAGGTGATCAGCGCCATCGAGCGGATCGCCAACGACGCGGTGGACATCTCCCGGATCGTGAGCCGCCGGCTGGGAATACCCGCCGAGCTGGTAGCCGACTTGTCCAGCGCTGAGGAGATCTCCCACCGCCTGGTGGTACACGAGGGATCCCACATGGTGCGCCGCCCCCTGGGCGACTTGGAGCTGCCCGTGGTGGCCGGAATGCGGGTGATGGCCATCCGCCGGGAACGCAGTTGGATCACCGATGTACGGGGCGATCAGCTGATGATGCCCGGCGACGTGCTGTTCTTGCGGGGCTCACCCGCGGGCATCATGCGGCTGCACCAGCTGGCCGCCGCGCCCATGTGGGAGGAGCCGGTGGCTCCCGAAGACCCGTGGATCTCCGACCTGGATCGGGCGGTGGACGTACTGGTGGAGATGAAGGACCTTTCGGAGGCCGCGGTTGGTTTGGCCTATTCGGCGCTAGTGCTCAACGACCGGGGCCTGGCCGCGCAGGTGCGGCTGTTGGAGGGCCGCCTCGATGAGATGAACCACCAGTTGGAGCTGTGGGTGCTGCGGGCGGCGTCCAACAACATCGACCCCTCGCCGTTGCGGGGACTGCTGCATCTGGGCCAAGCCGCCGAGGACATCGGCGACCAGGCCCGCCAGATGATCTCGCTGGTGGAACAGGGCGAAGAGGTCCACCCCATTCTGGAGATCGCCCTCGGCGACTCCGACGAGGTGGTGGTCGAGCTGCCAGTAGCCCGCCTGAGCGGTGCCGATGGGACCTCGCTCAAAGAACTAGGCCTCAACATCGAGCCCGGCTTCACCGTGTTGGCCATCCGCCGGGCCGGCCGCTACATCTACCGACCCCGGGGCAGCGCCGTGCTTTACGCCGGCGACGAAATCATCGCCAGCGGCCCCGACGAAGGCCGCGAAGCCCTCTCCGAGCGCTTCGGCTGGAACCTGGTCCGCGAAGAAGAAGGCCTAGAAGACGAACTCCAACCCATGGGATCGTGATAGTCGAAATTAGCTGAAAGATCATGAAAACTGCTTGACCGAACTGGTTGCGGTATGGGCATACTTGGCAGGTGTCAACCGCTACTAGGTCTATCCGCAAGAGTGGGTCCCGAAAGGTAGCCTCGTGGTTGTGGAAAAGACCCCGGAGGCCAGGCATGCAGGATGACCTGGAACAGGTCAAGATGAACCGAGCAGCCTACGAGTCCGACCACCGTGTGCGCTTGGAGCGCGACGACCGCGGCAGGATCGCCCTCATGCACGATGGCGATCTTGATGGTGTGTTTGACGACCTTGAAACTGCGAACATCGCAGGTTACGAGCAATTCGGCGAAGGCAAGTTTTCCCTCATCAGGATCGGCCGCGACTGCGCCGACTTCGGGGCCATGAACCGATCCGTCGGATAGTCATCCCAGCAAGTGCCAGCGACCCTTCATTCCAAGTCTGCATGAATGGTCTCCTTGTATGCGGGAAGCCGAGTCAAATGTGTCGACAGGCCAAGATGGCTGTGGTCCTGAGTGCAAGGAGTGACTGATGGGTATTCACTACAAGACAGCGACTCTTCGGGAAATCATCGATTCGCACACTCTCGGCAAACTCGTATTGCCCAATTTTCAACGGGAGTTTGTGTGGTCAGTCGAGGACCAGCGGCAGCTGATGACGTCACTTCTTGCGGATATCCCAATTGGTGCTGTGCTTCTGCTGCTCGGGACTTCGACTGACTTCACGGCGAGGCCCTTCGGGCGACGGGTAGCGGCTGAACCGACCGACGAGTGCACTTTCCTGCTCGACGGCCAGCAGAGGCTCTCCTGCGTTTACCACTTCCTAAGCGATCCGCTGAGCGAGGAGTCTGGGTGGGAGTCTGTAACCAGGGACACGTACTACAACCTGCGATATCGATGGCTTGCTCGTGTGGTGCCTGAACAGGACAAACCAGACCCTTTCGGGTATTTCCACCTCCACTTCCGTGGAATTCGAGAGGAACCGGAAGCACTCCGCGATTTTGTCGAGCCCTTTAGGGTGAATCTGACGGGCAGCAGAGATGCCGTCGCTCACCCAGCGTGGCTTGCAGAGAAGCTGGTCAACGAGAATGGCAACGAGGGGGAGCTTAGGTATCGCATCGCTCGCGGTCTCGCTGATCAGGGTCTTGTTCCCCTGTGGGAAGTTGTCTCCAGACCCAGAGACGCAGGATCGCTTCATGGGATGGCACTCCAGATCATCGCTCAAACTCGAGCCGATCAGTTGGCGGCGCGATCGGGGCCTGTCGATGATGCCGTCCTTGCCGCTGCTCAAGAAGTTCGTCCCGGCCTCGTGCAAGCTGGCGACGAAGTGACATACGCCAACCTGTCAGAAGCCATCACATCCATGTCTGCCACCTGGGTGAAGGCGATGCGGGACTACTTCGATGAACTTGGCGATCGAGAGGTTCCGCAGGTGATCTTGCCCGGAGACGAAATTGACCGGGCAATCCCAATTTTTGAAGTCATGAACCAGGGTGGTACGCCCCTAACTACATTCGACTTGGTAGTAGCCAAGATGGCGCGCCTGTCTGTTGATAGGGAGACGGCTGAGAGGAGCCTCGCCGAACAGCTGATCCAACATGCCTTAGATTCCACCGTCGACGTCACTGATGCACTTTGGAATATCAACAGTGCCGAACGACCGGACCTCTGGAAAGTCAGTGACTACAACTTCGTTGTCGAACGTGACTCGCTGTCAAACAACTTCAAGAACGCACTCCTCAATCTCCTGTCGGCCAGGGCACACAGTTCAGCCTCTTCGGTAGCAGACCTCGACACAGATCACATCAAGCGGCCTGCGATCCTGAAGCTCGACGCCGCACAAATCGAAGGCCTGTGGAGGGACGCCGCCAATGCTGTCATAAGAGCCTGGGCGTTTCTGAGCCTCCGCTGCGGGATCCGCAACAGCGGAGATCTTCGCAACAAGCTCATCCTTCTCCCCATCGCCTTTGCAATCTCAAATGATGAAATCTGGGGCGACCCTCAGGCGCTCGATCGCTTGGAGTATTGGTATTGGTGTACCACCTTGGCGGGCACCTATACGGAGCGTCAGACCGACAACTGCATCAACGACATCAAACTACTCAACGACTGGCTGGTCGAGGGCGACACGAACCCGTTTGCTGGTCGGGAAGGCCATGTACTGGCCGCACCCAATTACAGCGACGAGACGACATTGCTTCGTCAGCACGAAGAGGCCGGTGTCACGTCCGACGTCGGCGACTACATCGCACAATACGTACTCAGCCGAAACCCGCGGGACTTTCTCGAAGATTCAAGGCTCGCTGCGTGGGAGTTCGATATGGAACTTGAGCTACACCACGTAATCCCACTTCAGACTGCTACTTCAGTCGGTGAGTCGACGAGCAAGCTCCGGTCCCGGGCAGAGCAGCGCCACATTCTGAACAGTCCGCTCAATAGGACCTTCATCCTAAAGACAAGCAACCGCACCCTCGGAGCGCGGTCAATTCACCAGTACATGGAGCACGTGCCGACATCGTCACCTTTGACACATCTCCTCCCTTCTGGTGCTAGTAGCTACCAGAAGCTACCGACTGAAGACGACGACACTTACTACCGACGCGTTCTCCGCAGGCGGTATGACCATCTCATGCAAGTCATCCCTGAGGAGCTTGATCGATTGCGAGGCTAGTGCGACATGTGCTCAGGGAACGCCAAGGGGCTCCTGACCCCCTAGTTGGGCCGGTGCGCTCCACCGGCTCTGGGCGGATCTCGAGCAGGACTCAGCTAAACCTAGACACAGCAATGTCACATCTGAATTGCTCATCCATCGGTAGCACCAGAATCGTCAGCCAGGCTCTTCACCAGGCTTCGGGTCAAGTTCTGCAGTGCGGGGAGATGCCCTGTTTCCATCATCTCTTTGACGAGTGGGATTCCGGCAGCGGCATAGCCTTCAGCAATATCCAATACCTGTCGGGGCTCTCGAGCTACGAAAGGGTCGCCGGAGTGAGCGATCGCCAACAGGAATAGGAATTCGATGGTGGCCAAGTCTCGTTGGAATACGACACCGGTGATGAACTCATGTCGTTCAGAAGAGTCGACGGTCATGAATTGCTCTTCCGAAGCACCGACCGCAGCAGCGAGGAGCCAGAAGTCGACATACCGCTTGAACGGAGCATCTTCGGGGCTCTTTGAGCCGAATGTTGAGCTGTAGTGATTCACATCCTCGTGATAGGCCTTCGGAACGTGAACTGCGAGGTTGGCAAATGGGTTGAAATCTTGAGATATGGCCATGTTTAGATAGCCGCCTTTCGTTCGCAGAGGCGGCAGGAGGAGTGGTAGTCGCAGTCACAGAGCAATGTCTCGAGCCGGCCGGTCTCTGGGTCGTTGACCAGTTGCTTTGGATAGTGATCGGTAAAGGTCATCGTGTAGGTACGCCCTGCGTATCTGTCGAGGATGTCCTCCACACCCTGTGCTTCGCTCCCCGTAAGGAACATGACCAACTGAGTTGAGTTCGCAGCCGCGTATTCGAGCAGGGATCTTCGGACTAAGGCGCTGGTCATCCCAAGTGGGGTGTCTACAACGTTGGGGGCGCTCACGCCGCTCACACGGACGAGCCCAAGAATGAAGGCAAGTGTCAGAGCTCTACGCTGGGCACCGCTGAGATCTTTGTCCGGGTCCAGACGTTGTTCGTCAGAGCCGAACACAACAATGTCATGTTGGCGTGTCAACTCCGCACGGCTGATGAGTCCTCCGGCCTCTGGATCAGCGACGATCATCTTCAGAAAAATCTCGCTCATCGCGGAGCTCACCTCGTCGACCGTTTCGCTTTCCAACGTCTCGACTGTGTTCCGAATGACGGCAAGCAGGTCATTGGCGGCAGTTTCTTCAGCAAGTCGACGTCGGTACTTCTCGACTTTCTTCTGTGCCGCTTGCCGGTCCTTGATGACGGCAGCTCGGTGTTGGCTTGTCGTCCGAATTTGCTCTGACACTCTTCCCGCGTCACCACTGAGGCGCTTGGCCTCGGCTTCTTCGTCTGTCAGCATCTGTTCGAGTTCGCTGATGTCCTGTTCGGGGATGTCTCGGATCCTTGTTCTCAGTTCAGCAATGTCCTGCTCGAGCCGGCTTTGGTTTTGGCTACACCCAATGACATCGTCAAGGGAGTCTCCCGCCTGGGCAACCCACGATCCGGAATCGTCATCGACTCTGGTTGTGGTTTCACGGTGGCGTGCTGCGGAACTGAGGTGAAGAAGGATCTCATGGCTTTCCTCCAGTTGGTCCACCTCCTCCAGCAACTCGCAAAGGGCAGCATGACCGTCTGTTCCTTCCGATACGTCCCGCCCGCAAATGCATGTTTCGCGATTGAGCCGGTCTCGCACGACGTCGGGCAGAGTGTCCGGGATGACACGGCAAGCTCTATCGGTGGTCGCGACAGAGTTCATTGTAGATGGTTTGGGCTG
>VYEX01000069.1 GCA_009842675.1 Acidimicrobiia bacterium
GAATTCGTTCACTGCTGAACCCTCTGGTGCTGTCGGCGCTAGCAGTGGGCCTGTAAGACTTGGACACCCAACCTGTATGAACCCCCAGCCTGTCCCAGCCGGGGCGACCCGTGCGCCACTCCAGACCACCATCTGCCTTGTAGGGTCTCCATGTTTGATACCAGGCATCGAGCAGCGCATCGATCCCCCACCGATCAAGTGGCTGGCCCCATGCAGGCCAAACGAACTCATCCTCTTGACGAGCTCCGATGCCAAAGCCTTTCTGCCTGACACGTGCCTCACCTTCTCGGGTGCCGTCACCCCGGACAGGCAGCAGTGCCAAACCAAAGAAGGCTAGGACTTCGACAATAGGATCAACAAGAATCAGAGTTCGCTTCGATTGGGCGCGGTCAGGGAGCCTAAATATGTCGAATCCAAGACCATTGCATTCTGCTATATCCGGGATTCCATCAAATGATGTCGATATCCTGTCATGTATCTCCTGATCGTCTTCAAGTGCTCTTGAATGTACCTCAACCAGGCGTTCGAATAGAACAAGACCTTTGGGAACTGGAGGGTCAAACAGGCCATGAGCCGCCTGGTCTTTAGTGTGAAATGCAAGGTCGGTCAGAGTCGAAGTAAGCGTCCAGGCATCTTGGTGACCGGCAGCAGCTTTGATTCTCGCTCGGAATATTTCTACGTCCGGGTTCCGCTTGAGAGGTCTATCGCCATTACGGTCAACATCAAGAGGCATTTCTTCGAGACGCCTCCTGCTCGGCCATACCTCAGCTACCGCGACCGCTGGTTCCATATCGGGATGATGCAGGACGGCGATTGGGGACGGATCGGACGTCCAGCTAAGCCTGATTTTCGGGTCTAGTACGGTGATCCCTACAGCGGCCAGCCAGCCGTTGATCCACTCGGCGGGCAGTCCAGGGCATTCGCGGGTCAAATCGCTGCTCACCGGATCTCCAATACTGTCTCGGCCGCTGCCGACACAATGTGGTCGGCTTGGCGAACGATGGCTTCGAGCAAGGCGAGGCCCCAGCAGCCATAGAGCTTGTTCAACGAGGCGAACCTGGTGGGCTGCTCCCAGTCCGCCTCGGAGAGGTTGGCGTCGGCAATGACATCTCGCCCGTCAATCTGATAGGCGACTTTGGCGCCAGTCGGATCTTCGACCGGGGTGACGAGCGGTCGTCCATGACCGTGGTGAGCCACAACCAGGTGTAGCAGAAGTTCCTGTTCGTCCTCGCTAAGGTCGTGGTTGCCCTGAGCTAGCCAGTCGGAGGCAAGTCTGCGTGAGAGCTCTTCGTGGCGACCTCCGCTAGGCCATCCTGATGCCGCGCGTCCGTACTCCCATCGAGACCTCGGGATCTCCGACTTCGCCAGGGCGCTGGAACTGCGCTGTTCAGGGTCGAGCCAGTTCTGAAACCGAGGATCGGCTTTGCCGATGTCGTGGGTCCGGGCTGCCCTCATAATCAGGTTGGCAGTGCTGGGGGTAATGCCGATTGCATCGGCTATGCGTTTCGCTGTCCTCGCGGCATCATCGCCGTGGGCTTCTAAACTCACGGGATCGGCAATGGAGAGCTCGTCGAACTCGTCGAAACTCACCTGCTGGCTGCCACCATGTTGTCCATTGGCGGAGTAGACGGGCAGTCTCGGGGCTTCGCCAACGGGTTCAACAACCGCATATCGGTTTCCTCTATCTGCAATGCCAATGCTGGTCCTCAACCCCTGGAGAAACTTCTCCCAGTCCTCACTGGAAAATGAGGAAGGTGTACCGCTTCCTTCTAGCTCGTCGCAGAGCCCATTTGCGGCCATAGAAAGGTCAGCAGGCTCGGCTTCCACCTGGGGGTCAAGAAGTCTGACAAGAACTGTCATCGCGGTCTTGGGGCCTTCAGGCACGGCCCCATAGATGCCTGACAGAGTCTGATCAGAAATTATGAGACCATTGTCAAGAATGGAAACATCCAGTGCAGGCTCATTCCACACAGGATCCCAGTGGCCGCTTTCGTCGAGTTTGCCCGCTTCGCAGGCCACAACGATCGTGTCTCCAGGACGTAAGACGAGACAGCCGTTGTCGCCCACAGCAATTGACTCAGCGGTGGCTTGATCTGAGCCAACCCGGACGCAGTTAGCCCCTACAAGTTCCTTTCTGGCTTCACCAATATGGACTGAAACAGTCTCTTCAGAGGAAATCCTAGGCCAGACCCTTTGCCCAGGCTGGGGGACATGCACGCGCCAGACAATCTCGACGTCTCGATCAGCCTCAAGCGTGCCTGAGAAGTACGGCTCAACCGGCGCTTCACCAGGGGGCGGAATGCTTGTCTTGATCCACTCCCAGAGCAGCGCTTCAGCGAGAACCGGAGCGTCCACTGATTCAGGAGGTGGATCGCCAAGCACTCTACCGATATTCCCGGGGGACATATCGATCTCCTCGTCATAGCCACAAGCAGCTTGTAGCTCTTCAAGCACAGTGGCAGGCTCGTCACCGTATACAGGCCACTGTTTGTCCCTGGGCTCAACATGGACGTAGACGCCTCGTGCATGCGACCGATCCCCAAGCCGGTTTAGCCGTCCAAGACGCTGGGTGAGAGCCCGAAAGCCGCATGCTTCTGTGACTAGGTAGTCTGCATCAAGGTCAGCCCCCACTTCGAGAGTTTGTGTGGCCACTACGACCAAATGCTTGGATTGTTGCCCCGTGGTCAGGTCACGTGATTGCCCGGCCTTCATCCGACCTTCGATTGCCTCGACAGCCTTGCCAGCCTCTAGACCACGGGTTCTTCCGGTGGCAATGACTACGTCACAGTCGCAGCGTGATCTCAATGCCCTCTCCACCGATAGTGCCGTCTTTGGCGTGTTGGCGAAAACCAGAATCCCGCAGGGGCTCCTGGTATCAAGAGTGTCGAGCAATTCCTTGGTCGCCGTTGCAATGGGTTTAACCGGATCGCCTTGAGCAATGTCAGCAATGCTCAACGGCTTCGAGGCCTCAAGGCGTTTCACGATCTCATCGTCACCGCGGTCTGCTTCATCAAGGTCGAACCGGCTACCTGATGTTTCACCTGTCGCGGTAAGGGCGACAACCACAGGACTCATTCTCTGAGCTGGCAATGCATGCTCGATACCCGCCCCGAGGCTGCCATTACCGCTGATTGCGTCAAGAAGCAAACGAAGCGGCTGAGCCAAATGGGCCTCGTCAAGCAGGACAAGGCTGTCGACCCCCGCAAGAGCAGCGTCAATAGGTCGCATCGACCTGGATGACCCATAACCCCTGAACAGCACTCGCGATCCATACATAGGAATGGTGGAGCAGATGATCGCTGGCTGTGCTGGATGTCTTGGCCGGTTGTGCGAGTCACCGCCGCGGAGACGACATGCCTGCAATGGCAGGCCCATGCCGGAGAGGCGTCGAAGTCGGGCTGCCACGGCTTGGACAGTTGCAGCTGCCTCTCCGTGTAGGCCGCCAGCAGGCAAGGTTGTGCCGTCGCACTCAACATCACGGTGAGTTTCCGGGTCGGCAAGCAGTGCTTCAAGCCTCAATGCATGCCGGTAGGTGTCGTCGACCAGGATTCGGCGGTTCACAACCCACCAAATTCTGGTGGAGACCGTGCGATCTCGTGGATCTCTGTCCGCCTGGCTAGCCAGTGCCCAAACCGCAATATCAAGACATGCCGTTTTGCCTAGTCCGGTTGGAATGCCGATCAGTTCCGGCCACTCACCAGTCGCGGCAACCTGCTCGGCCAATCGCGCTTGCCATGGGAATGGATCACGCTCATGGATCGACCGATACCAGTCGCTGAACCCTGGACAATCCGGGATACTCACGCCTGGTCCTCCCTGGGATCACAGGGAGCGCAAAGACCAAGCCCGTAGCTGCGGGCAGAGCCAATCACAACAAGCCCAGTAACCGGCACTTCAAAGATAAGACCCACATGGGCATACGGGCGGGACTGAGTATGCCCGGGCCGACGAGTCTCGATGGGATGTAGGTCTACACCTCCAGGCAGGAAGGGTTTCCGGCTGATCCGAAATTGAACAGGCTCGGGAAGTCCTGCCTGCTCGCACCAGCGGATCACCGCTGTCGAGTCAATCCGCTGATGTCGATCACTGACTGCGGGGAGTACGGTCACCCAGCGGCGGGCGGGGCCTTGCCATCGTCGCGGGTCTGTGGTCCAACTTCTTCGGGAACGGTCTACTGTTACCCTGCTGCCGTCGGCAAACGACAACGACTGAATGGATGACAGTGTGTTGGCCAGATTGCGCACGTCAATCTCATCAACTCCTCTCGGCACCCAGACCGCAGCGCCGTGGATCTTTCCATCGGAATGGGGGTGCCCTACATTCGGCAGCGCGAGAAACCGGGCAAGCTGATAATCGAACTCGCCGTCATTGACATGACCGTGCAGCCAACTAGGTGGATCACCGTGGTCTTGTTGATATCGCTTGAGAGTCGCCTTCTTGAGTCCGTGGGCTACAACAGCAGCTCGTCGGCCTGGAACTGGCCTTTGAAATCGAAGCCAAACTGGAACCCGACCCAGCTGAGTGTCCGCGGGTGGATCAAGGGGATGCCGGTAAAGGGCTCGAGGCTGATACCGCCGAGTCCGGCTTCTAGTTGCACCATGCTTTGACCAGGCTCCAAAGGCGGCTGCCCATCTGGCAACGTCACCGTCTGCGTGCACGTTGACGATCTCCTGACCATCTGGGTCTGGCGCCCACAACATGTCTTCACTGCCTTCCACCGACTGGTCAGCCAGACGTGTAACGGTGATATTGACCGGCGAGTCGGCACAACCCAGATACCCAACGCGGGCAGCCCGGTACCCAAGAGCTGCCAAATCGTCGTCGCCAATCTCAAAGTCGTACACAAATCGGACACGCGGATAGCGGGGAGCGATCCTGACCCCTGGTCGCACCAACACCCCCTTCCGCGCCACATACTCCTGCTGCTGACTCCTGGCCCGGTATTGTCCAGCGACATACCGCTCTTCGAGTGACTGGTGATGCGGGTCCGGATCAGCATAAATCACTGGTGGGTCTGCTGCCGCCAACTGCTCCAGTTCAGCACCAGTTGTACGGCTGCTTTGGCCACCGGTGCCGTCAGCGGCAATCAGTGCTGCAAGTAGCCGAGAAGGTGCAGGAGGCCACTCTCCGTTTGCCTGTCTGCCAGTTGAAGCAGAACCGTCGGGGTCAGCTCGGTAGGTGCCGTGCAGTAGCTCAACGTCAAAGACGAGCACTCCTACACCTCCGCACGATCGAGATCAGGCCAGGTTGCGTTGATCGCCTTAGTCAAGTCACTGTTCGGGGTCAGATGGATCGGTTCTGCTCCCCATCCCTCCGTGGGGACACCTACGGCTCGGGCTGATTCGAGTGCCTCTTGCACCAAATGGGCGGAGTCGTTGATGCCTACCTCAGTTGAGTCGAGCCGCGAACCACCTTCCTTCACGACCAGATCGGTACCCGAACGGAGCGCAAACGCCCGCCCAAACGCTGACTCGTGTGCGTGCAACCCAAGGGCAGCAATAAGCGTACGAGCAGCAGCATCTTGCTCATCCGAATAGCCGTCGCCGAGTCGGACCCGGCGAAGCTGCGGAAACGACAAAGTGGCTTTCTGGGTGATCCGCTGGAATGAAACCGGTGCAAGGGTCTCGTCTTGTCGTTTCGTAATGACCTGCCCATGCCCGATGGCTGACATCTTCTTGTCTTCGGTCGGAGACTTGCCCTCTTGCAGTTCCCAGCCTGCAATCAAATCGTTCCTATCGTGTTCCGCCAATCCCACTTCTTTGATGATGTTGAATGGGTCACCCTTCATGGCTGCCGTTGTGACCAGTTCGTCAGTTGCCGGCCCCCAACCGACTATCTCTGATACCCATGCCCGAGCGTGTTTGGCCTGTGTGCGCTTGCTGCCTAGGTGGGACTGCCAAAATCCGTATAGCAATGCTTGGGGGAACCAGGCCACCAACGCCCCGGACGAATCGGCGGTGGCATCGATAATCGAGCGCCCAACTGAAGACTTGACAAACGCTTCATCGTCTACAAGGGCATCGCGCAAATAGGCATCAGCATTCCGATGGGGCCAACGCAAGCTCGACAAGTTACGCGGCAAGTGCGGGGGGAGGTGGGCGAAGTCCTCTCCTGTGAGATCCAGCACTAGGCGGGGAACACCGACTTCGTCAGCCGTTGCCTCTAGCGCTGCTTCAAGCCGGTTGGCCTGTGAAGGGACATTGTCAATTACGATTACGGGGGTTGGCTCAGGAGCGTCGGAACTCTCCCACCGCCTGTCGTGCTGGTACCGGCCGCCAGCGTAGATGGCCGGATTGACCGGCGTGCCGTGGCCTCCAACCGGTTCCAACACCGCATCTAGGACGATCGCGCCTTCGGTGGCATCTTCGTCGCATGCTACGCGCAGCATGCTCAGGGTTAGTGGGGTCATAGAGCCCTCTCCTCTTCTGTTGTTGGCAAAAGGTGCCGGTGAAGTTAACACGAAGCGATGACAACATGTGCCTGACTGACGGTCAACTAGTGCAAATCCCCAGGTTGAAGGACTATATTTCGGTCACAAGAGCGCTACTCCCATGCGCCGGGTCTCTGTCATCAGTCACTGGCAGCGAAGGTAAGATCCACGGCAATGCCCTCAACCAAGAACTACCGGCAGCTCCATGAGCAGGTTGCTGCTCGGCTTGGTGCCGCGCAGCGGCTCGCAGGGCTTCGGAAGCAGACCTTGACTGAGATGAAGGAACACAAGTTCCAACAGGGAGCCAGCCAAGCAATCGAAGCAGGGTCGGAATACCGAGGGCCGACTGGCGGGAGTCAATAGAGGTCGCGTATTCGGCGCCATTGCAGCCCATCAAGGACGGAGCGAATTCGTCATCTGCCAGCCCTTGACAAGTGGGGTGGTCAACCGTGGCTGACGAGAAACTCCGATCGTGTACTTCCCGCCTGCCTTATCCACAGAGCATGTCGGGGCTAGCTATTTTCGCCGCTCTTTATGACCGCAACTCAGGGGTCAACCTCGGATCGGCTTCACGCCGCTCGAGGTGATCTTGTGCAACCGCGGGGCGCCCTTTTCGGCCGCATTGGCTGCGTGTTCGATTCGGTCCCAGTGGCGTGCGATAAGACGCAGATTGTCCCAGGATGCCCAGTGGCCGCCGGTCAGGAAGAATGACGTTGCCTTGTGCTCCTGGAGAAGGCGTTTCTGATCCAGGTTTCTCAGGATCGTCTCGTCCTGAGTGAGGATCGGCCATGCGGCGCTGGCCACTATCGGTATCCAGTGCTCGTCCGGTGCCCCTTTGGTGATGTCAGGACAAGCTGGATGGCCCGGCCAAACAACGTTCAGGCCGACGGCCTCCATGGCCTTGGCGACAGCCTCCAGATTCTCATCGAGATACCAACGGCGGCCCGCTGCGCTGGCGCGGGTGGTCAAGCTGCGCTGTAAGCAGTGACATTGCGGTTGGCGAGCCTTTGCTCGAACCGGATAGCGGCTTCGACCTGTACGAGGTCGAGGCCATAGGCGGGGGCGAGCCACTCTGCCGGGTCCCCGGCTGTATACATCCGATGAACCACCTCGGTGCCCATGCGGGTGCCCTCGATGATTGGAGTTCCGAACTGGCGACGGGGATCGACCACGATGTAGGCGTCGCGTCCATCAGGCCAATAACGAACGGCGATATCGCCCTCAAAGTCGACGCGGTCGAAGAATGCGGCGACGGATTCGGCCGAGGCGACGCCATCGTCGTTCAAACACCAACCAGGCGTTGCGCCGAGCTTGCAGCGGGCTAGTGGGTACGAGACGTCCGATCTGCCCCGCCAGGCTGAGGCGTACTCTCTGAGCTTGTTGAGCGGCATGCGCTGCTGTTGGCGATAGGCGGCAAGATGGCCTGCTTCGATGAACTCGCCCCAAGTGACGTACCGACGCCCTGCCACAAGGCTCGCCCTAGGCTCAATCCTCAGGACGGCGGGATGACGACACCCGTTAGGGGCGGTGTAGCCGTCGAGCCAGCGGCCTAGCGTCTGGGGCGCGATTCCGAGCAAGCGGGCAGCATCGCGCCTGCAATACATCTCGAGATCGAGAAGCGCTACGTCGCCCATCATGCCCCTTCTGTCGTCATGTCGAACCCGCTGCCAGGATAACCGGAGACCGAATCTACCCAGAGATGGCAGGGGGCGGGGTGCCAGTTTGCAGGTAGTCGGGGGTGGCGTGGTGGCGGAGGTAGTCGATGGGTTCGGCGCAGCGGTTGAGGGTGGTGGCGTCGTCGGTGGGGATGGGGGTGGGGCGCAGGGCGGAATTGGCGATTGCAGCCAGAGCGTGCTCGAGGAGGTCGGCGGCGGCTCGTATGTGGGCGGCGGTGTTCTCGGGGGTGGTCATCTGCTGGTAGGAATCAGACCTACCCAGATAGGGGGCGAACCTCCAGTTGGTATGAGAACCGTCGTCCTCGGCGGTGTCGAGCGTATCCAGCACGCTATAAACGAAAGAGCCCGACGGGGTGGGACGGAGCTTGGCAGCCATAGCATCGATATCGTGATGGTTGTCGAGGTGTCGGCGAAGGTGGAGTCGGCCCAGCGCGGTCAGGCTCTTCTCGATGCTCATGTGGGCTGATTCGAGCGCAGACAGATAGGTGTTGTCACGGTCTGCCGGATGCCACTCGCCCCCAACCGCTTCGCCGGGGATGGATTTGAGGATTCTAACCAACTCCTGAGTCTTGCGGTGAGCCCCTTCCAGGTCTTGCAAGGCGAGGCCCCAGTCGTCTCTCGACATGGCAGTCTCCTCGGCACTAGGTGCCGAAGGTGGGCAGGGGCGCTCAACGAGAGTGATGCCGTGGGCATGCGCTTCTCCGAAGACGGAGGAACGGGCATGCTCCAAGCTCCACTCCCATTCGCCGATAGTGGCGAGGATCACCTCGCATTTGATCCCGCACGCGGCCTCAGCGGCCTGGCGCAGGGCGAGCTTCGTCGCGCCGTGACCATCGTCCTGAGAGCTATGCGAGCCGGAGACAACAATGATGTCGATGTCGGAACCGGGCTTCTGAGTCCGCTTGGCGACTGAACCGAACACCACGACGCGCGCAATGTGCGGACCGGCCGCGGCTATCGCCTCAGCGGCGCGGGTGGCATCTTCCAGGGTCGGTGCTTTGTCGACAACCAGGGTCGCCATGAGACGAGAATACCAGCAAGACTCACCAACCACAGATGTAAATTAGCTATTTTCAATGCCTTTTAACTGGCAAAGGCCTCTTCTTTGGCCCGGAAGTGGGGAATCACGTGGTGGCCGAACTGGCGGATGGTTTCGAGCATGACTTCTTGGGGGATGGTGCCCATCTGGATCATGCACATGATCTCGTCGCAGCCGACGGCTTCGAGTTCGCTCACATAGCGGATGGCGTCTTCGTAGTCGCCGTAGGCGTGCTCGACGTTGAAGGTGCTGGTGGCGTTGGGGCTCAGCGGGATGTTCATCTCGCTGATCTTGGCGTGGACATTGCCCACCGCCTCATCGATGGCCGCAGCAGTGTCCTCGTCGGCTGATCCAGCCCGAGGTGGGGGCGTGCCCAGGTTCCAGTGCATGATGGCCTCGGCAAAGAACCGCTGACCCCGAGCCCCGATCCGGAACGCCTCGTCCCGGTCGTCGAGGATCGTGGTGGGGCACAGTGCCGAGAACCAGTCGTTGGGGTGGTCGCTCACGAACCTTTCTCCGGTGCGGGTGGCGATGGCCTCGTCATAGGTCTCCTTCATCAGCCGGATCTCATCGGCGCCGGCGAATCCCAGCACTAGGGCACCGATGCCCAACTCGGCGGCCAGCCGCACGGTATCCACCTTGGTGCAGGCCAAATATAGCGGCGGGTGCGGGTCTTGCACCGGGCGGGGCAGAATCGGATGAGGCGAGATGTCCAGCAGGCCGTCCCATTCGAACTCGTCTTCCCGCCAGCAGTTGGAGATGATCCGCAGCGACTCCTCCACTTGGGCGTAGGTGTCCTCGGGCTTGACCCCGAACGCCGACATCTCCTGGAGAGTGGCTCCCCGGCCAGCACCCACGTCCATCCGCCCACCCGACAGCACATCCAGCATGGCGATGCGCTCTGCCGCCCGCAGCGGGTGGTTGTAGCCGAACGGCATGCACACCACCCCGTGGCCTATGCGAATGCGGGACGTGCGGGCCGCCACCCAGGTCAGAAAGATCTCCGGAGCGCTCATGTGGGCGTACCACTTCAGGCAGTGGTGCTCCACGGCCCAGATCCGGTCGAAGCCCACCTCCTCAGCCAGCACCGCCTGGTCAACGCAATCGCGGATTACCTGCTGCTCGGTCTCGCGTGACGGATCGGCCATCTGGGCCTCGAAGATCATCGAGAATTTCACGGCCATCATTGAACCATCCCCACCTTGCTGAGCCCGAATGCTGGCGAAACCTCTTGATTGCCCGGCTGTTCGGTGGGGCCTGCCGACAGCCCTGTAGCTACCATCGACGCGGCATGGATTTTGACGAGACACCTCAAGAAGCCGCCTTCCGGACCGAATGTGTGGAGTGGCTGGACGCCAACATCCCAGCCGACGGCGGGGGTGCCCGCGACCAGACGGCCATCACCATCTCCGATCCCGAGGTTGAGAACGCCTATGTGAATCGGTGCAAGTCGTGGCAGCGCACCAAGTACGACGGTGGATGGGGCTCCATCACCTGGCCCACCGAATACGGAGGCATGGGATTGAGCGGCATCCACGAGGGCATCTTCAAAGAGGAAGAGGCCAAGCGGGTGGCCGCCACCGGAGTGTTCGCGGTGGGCATCGGCATGGCGGGCCCCACCATCATCGCCCACGGCACCGACGCCCAAAAGGAGCGATTCCTGCCCGCCATGCTCAAGGGCGACGAGGTGTGGTGCCAGCTGTTCTCTGAGCCGGTGGCCGGGTCAGACCTGGGCGGGCTGCGGACCACCGCGGTGCGCGATGGCGACGAGTGGGTAGTCAACGGCCAGAAGGTGTGGACCTCTGGAGCCCAGTACAGCGACTGGGGCATCCTGTTGACCCGTACCGACCCCGACCAACCCAAGCACCGGGGCATCACCTATTTCCTGGTGGACATGAACACTCCCGGCATCGAGGTGCGCCCGCTGGTCCAGATAACCGGTGCCGCCCACTTCAATGAGGTGTTCTTGTCGGATGTGCGGATCCCCCACGAGAACATCCTGGGCGGGGTCAACACCGGCTGGGGGCCGATTATGACCACCCTGTCCAACGAGCGGGCCCTGATTGGGGGTTCCAACGCCCGGACCCGCTTCAACGAGTTGGCGAAGCTGGCCCAGCAGACCGGCACCGACCGCAATCCGGTGATCCGCCAAGAGCTGGCCAAGGCCTACACCCGCATGGAGATCATGAAGTACCAGGGCTACCGGGTACGGACCGCGGCCAGTCGGGGGGAGCTGCCGGGCCCCGAGAGCTCCACCCTGAAGCTAGCCATCTCCCTTCACTTCGAGGAGATGGGCGATTTGGTGATGGCCATGAGCGGCGCTTCAGGGATGCTTCACGGCGATAGCGCCCGTGAAGAGGGGCGCTGGCAGTACGAGTTCTTGGGCCAATGGGCATCGCGCATCGGAGGCGGCACCGACAACATCCAGCGCAACACCATTGGCGAAAAAGTCTTGGGCCTGCCCCCCGATATCCGAGTGGACAAGGGAGTCCCCTTTAGGGAGATCCCCAGCTAGCTGGCGCCGTATACCGGAGCCGGCTCCGGCGACCCGGCAATCGAAGCCTGCACGGCTTCACCAACCTCAGCAGCCGCAAACTTGCGCCCCACATCCACCACATGGCCGTGTTGCCAGCCGTCGCACACATTGAGAGCCCCGCCGGCTATCTCAAAGACCCGTCCGGTCACGTCGCAGGCGTCCGACCCCAGCCACACCACCAGCGGTGAGGCATTGGCCGGATCTTTCTCATCCCAGCCTTCGGGAGCTTCCTCTTCGTACATGATCCCGGCGGTCATGCGGGTGCGGGCGTCGGGAGCGATGGCGTTCACCATCACCCCGTAGCGACCCCACTCGGCGGCCTGCTGAATGGTCAGCGCCGCCACCCCGGCTTTGGCCGCGGCGTAGTTGCCCTGACCGATCGAGCCCAGCAGTCCGGCGCCCGAACTGGTGTTTATCAACCGTCCCTGCACCATCTCACCGGCCTTGGACCGGTCTCGCCAGTGGGCCACCGCGTGGCGGGCGGGGGCGAAATGCCCCTTGAGGTGGACCCGCATGATGGCGTCCCACTCCGATTCGCTCATGTTGGCCAGCATCCGGTCGCGCAAGAATCCGGCGTTGCACACCAGCGTGTCGAGGCGGCCCCACGTGTCAACAGCCTGGGCGATCATGGCCTCGGCCTGGTCCCAGTCGGCCACATCGGCCGCGTTGGCCTCGGCGGTGCCCCCCATGGCCCGGATCTCGGCCACCACCTCTTGGGCCGGCTCCGATGCCCCTCCTGAGCCGTCGCGCTCCACCCCCAGGTCGTTGACCAGCACCCTGGCTCCCTCGGCGGCGAATTCAAGGGCGTGGGCCCGGCCCAGCCCCCGGGCCGCTCCGGTGATCACCACCACCCGGCCCTCGGCGATACCGGACATCACTACAGCTCCGGGTTCAACTCAGACGACACCATCCACATGGCGTAGTACTGGGCGGCGCCGCCGTAGGCGTGGCCGATGGATATCTTGGCTCCCGGCACCTGGTACTCGCCGGCGGTGCCCCGCACCTGGTTGGCCGCTTCCAGGCAGCGGATCATGCCCGACGCCCCAATGGGATTGGACGACAGCACGCCGCCCGACATGTTCACCGGGAACGACCCGCCCAGCTCGGTGTCGCCGGCGTCGGTCATCTTCCACCCCTCGCCCTCCTCGGCGATGAGGTGCCCCTCCAGCCACATGGGCTCATACCAGGAGAACGGCACGTACAGCTCCGCGCAGTCGATCTGCTCTCGGGGGTTGGTGATCCCCGCCTTGCGGTACAGGGCCTCAGAGCACTCCACGCCGGCTTGGGGCCGCACCGTGTCGCGCCCGGGAAACTGGCCGAATTCGGTCCGCTTGGCATGGGAGATGACCCACGCCGGAGGTCGGCCCGACTTCTTGGCGATGTCGTCGTTGCCCAGCACCATGGCCGCGGCCCCGTCCGAAGAGGGGCACGACTCCAGGAAATGGAGCGGATCCCACAGCATTGGCGACTCCCGCACCTTCTCAACGGAGATGTCAGGCAGGTGCAAGTGGGCGTATTCGTTCTTGAGGGCGTTGAGCCGGTCCTTCACCGCCACCATCCAGCCGATGTGCTCGGGAGCCTTGGAGCGGGCGATGTAGTTGCGGATCCACGGGGCGAACGTGCCGCCCGCACCCTGGCCGCCGCTCTTGCCGCCCGACAGCGCCCAGGTGGCGTTGCCTTCCGATTGTTTCTCGTAGGCGACCGTCAGCACTGTGTCGTACATGCCCGACTCCACCAGATTCACCGCCGAGATGGCAGTGGACGCCCCCACCGATCCGGCAGTGTGCACCCGGTGAATGGGCTTGCCGATGGCACCCAGGGCATCGCACAGGCTCAGCAGCGGCATCATCACCCCTTCGAGAGCGTCGGGGGCCTTGCCGATCACAATGGCGTCGATGTCGTCGAAAGTGGCCCCGGCGTCCTCCAGGGCCCTCAGGGCGGCCTCCCGCACCAGGCCGTCCAAGGTCACATCGTCGCGGCGACGCTTGTACTTGGTCTGGCCGATGCCCAGTACTGCACAGGGTCGAGGGGCCATTATCCGTCTCCTTCCAACACGCAGAGCAGGTTCTGTTGCAGCGCCGGCCCGCTGGATGCGTGGGCCACGCCTCGGCCGCCATCGCCGTTGCGGATGGCCCGGGCCAGCTCGATCACCCGAGTGAGGCCCACGGCCATGAACGGGCTGCCGGTCAGCGGCCCGCCCGACGGGTTCACCGAGGTCTGTCCGTTGAGTCCTAGAGCATCGCGCAAGATGATCTCCTCGGGGCTGTAGGTCACGGTCAGCTCGGCGATGTCCACCGGCCCGTCGTAAAGTCCCACCCGCTCAGCCGCGATGCGCACCGACGGGGAGTCGGTGAGGTCCCGCAGCGTGGGGTGATGGGAATCGATGCGGTGGTCGATGGCCCGGATCCACACCGGATTGTCACACAGCTCCCGAGCCCTGTCGGCCCGGGCGATGATCATGGCCGCGGCCCCGTCGCTGGTCGGCGGGCAGTCGAGGCGGCGCAGCGGCTGCTGCACGTAGGGCTCGGCCAGCAGGTCGTCCACAAACAAGTCGCCGCTGAGCTGGGCGTAGGGGTTGTTCTTGGCGTTGGCGTGGCTGCGGGCCACCACCTCGGCGAAGTCCCGCTCAGTGGCCTTGCCCGCGGCGATAAGGGCCTGGGCCTGGAATCCGGCCTGGGTGCGGGGGTCCAGGCCAATAGGGGCATGGACGTAGGGATCGGTCTGGAGCGAGAAACCCTCCCGGTAGCTGCCCGGCGAGCACTTGCCTGAGCCCGACACCAGCACGGTGTCGATATCGCCCGACTGGAGTCGCACAAACCCCTCGAACAGGGCCCATGCGCCGTCCATCTCCACATGGCTCTCATACACCGGGGGCCACGCCCCCACCGCGTCGATGTTCATGACGAAGGCGAACGGCATCCCCGACAGGTAGTCGCAGCTTCCGGCGATGGTGAAGTCGATGTCGTGGCGGTCCATTCCCACCTGCTCGATCACCGAGTTCACGCACGGCATGATCATGGCCGGCTCGCTGTCGTTGAAGTGGGCGTGGGATGGAGTTTGCTCAAACGCGACGATGGCGACGTCTTCGGCCAGGCTTACCATGAGTGCTCCTTGAGCTCGTCGGCGGGCACGTCGGGTTCGCCGGTGGGCTCGAACCGGACGTACACCGATTCGGGAACATTGCCGAAGCGGTTGTCGATGTCTTCCACCGAGCGATCCTCGGGGTCGCGCCAGATGCAGCGCATCCTCATCCCCACCCGCATCTCGTCCACCGTCATGTCGCGGATGTCGATGCCGATCACCGGCTGGTCCGTCCCGTCGAACAAAATCGAGCACCGCACATAAGGTTCGGTCTCGGTCTGACCGTAGTACTGCACCGGGTTCAGCTCGGTGAACGCCACCACGGTGCCGACGTCGGACACTTCAACCTCGTCGGATTCGCTCATCAGCACCCGGGACATGTTGTCGTAGCCCCGGCCGGGCACGTACACCTTGCCGGTGACTGGGCTGCGCTGGCCGATGATCTTGCCGTCCAGCAGTCCCTGGGCGAACCGGGCCCGATGGGGGTACAGCGGCTCGTTGATCCGCAGACTGATGAGGTGCTCAGTGATGGTCACCGGCTCGTCGCCCGGCTCGATCACCTGGTCGGCTGCGTCGGCCTCGGGCACGAAGTACACATCGGCAACTGAACCGTGGCGCTCCTCCCGAAACTGGGCCTGCACTCTCATGCCGGTGCTGATGGCCTCGGGATCGCCGCCGGTGTCCACCGCGTGCACCAGGGCGGTGTCGGCCCCATCCAACTTGATGAAGGCAAAGCCGAACGGCCGGTCGAAGGGGTGCTTGGCCGAGGGCTCGGCCACCCAGGTCCAGTTCTCCACCACCCCGCCGGGGCCAACCTCCACGAGGTCGGGCTCCAGGGTGGCGAAGGTGTCCGGATCGAACTCCATGGGCGGGCACAGCACCCGGTCGCCGCACCGCTGGCCGAGGATGCGCCCGTCGCGCAGTCCGGTCAGAAACGGACCGATGACCGGTCCCGTGGTGCGGGTATAGGGATACTCAAGGGTGTAGTCAACGTCATGCAACTGGGGCACGGCGGCAAGTTCACCACACGCCTGCCACCGCCCCCAAAGCAGACCAGCTGTCTGCTCTGCCCCCCTCTGCCACCGCCCCCAAAGCAGACCGGATGGCCCGCCGGTGATCAGGTCATCGAGTGGAAATACTCGACGACATCGTTGATATACAGGTCGGGGGCTTCGAGGGAGGCGAAGTGGCCGCCGTGGGGCATCTCGGTCCAGCGGACGATGTTGTACCAATACTCCACCCACGGACGGGCCGGACTGATGCCGTCGCCGGGGAAACGGGCGTAGGCGGTGGGCACCTCCACGCGCCGATCGGGGGCCGAAGAGCCCCGACCGCCGACGCGGGTCTCGTAGTACAGCCGGTTGGCCGAGGCAATGGTGCCGGTCACCCAATACACCATCACGTTGGTGAGCAGCTCGTCCTTGGTGAAGCTGGCTTCGATGTCGTTGTCGGGGCCGATGTCGCTCCACACCAGAAACTTCTCGATGATCCAGGCAGCCAGCCCGGCCGGAGAGTCGTTCAGTCCCACCGACAGAGACTGGGGCCGGGTGGCCTGCTGCTGCCGGTAGCCCCGTTCCACCCGGTTGCGGGCCCCGCCCTCGGCCCGGTGGGCCCGCTCTTCATCAGTCAGGTCGCGCACCGCACCCGGTGGCGGCTCGGGGGCGATGGCCAAATTGAGGTGGATGCCCATCAGCCGCTCGGGAGCTTGCAGGGCCATCTGGGCGGTGACCATGGCCCCCCAGTCCCCGCCCTGGGCCCCGAACCGCTCGTAGCCCAGGCGACTCATCAGCTCCAGCGAAGCCGCCGCCATTCGCCGTGGCGTCCAGCCCGGCTCTGCGGTCGGCCCGGAGAAGCCATAGCCGGGCAGCGACGGGCAGACCACATGGAAGTGCTCCCGCAGCGGTTCGATCACCTTGGTGAACTCAGTGATGGAACCGGGCCAGCCGTGGTGGATGACCAAGGCCATGGCATCGGGTTTGCGGCAGCGGGCGTGGATGAAGTGCAGCTTCTGGTTGTCGATGGTGGTGGTGTACTGGGGGAACTGATTGAGCTGGGCCTCGACAGCCCGCCAGTCGTAGTCGTGGCGCCAGTAGCGGCACAGCTCTTTGAGGTAGTCCAGGTCGGTGCCCTCATCCCAACCGGCCCCAGGCAAGGGATCGAACCACCGAGTGGAATCCAAGCGGCGGTTTAGGTCGTCGAGCACCTCATCGGGCACCTCGATGGCAAACGGCTCCACGGCGGTCATCGCGTACTCCCTCCGGCTAGCCGGTGCGGTCGTGGAGAGGACCGGCCGGCAGGCGGCCGTCGACGTCGGTGAAGCCGTAGGCGTCGGCCATGTCTCGGGCTGACACCGCCAGGCCGGTGTGACGGAACCGATCGGCGTCGATGGCCAATGCGGTCACTGCCCGTCCGGTGAACCGGGGCGACTCGGCCGCCGACAGGTCCAGGCTCGGTGGCAGCTCCACCCCGGACTCCACGGCCATGTCGATGCGCTCGGTGCGCACGAAGCCAGGCCACACCGACACCATCGAAACCCCGGTGTCTCGGAGCTCGCGGGCACAATCGGCGGTCATGCGGTCGAGAGCGCATTTCCCCACCCCATAGGCCACGTGCCAGGCATACTCGACCGCCCCCGAGGAGCTGATGTTGGCGATCAGCCCATCGCCCTGCTCGATCATCACCGGGGCGGCCAGCACCGAGGCCACGTAGGCTGAGCGGGTGCCCACGTCCATCATGTCGTCCCAGTTGGAGATGGGCACCTCCCAGAAGGGCAGCATGGCGGTCAACTCGTCGGGAATGGCGAAGGCGTTGTTTACCAGCACGTCCAACCGACCATGGTCGGCGGCAATCCGGTCGAACACCGCCCGCACCGCGTCGTCGTCACGATGGTCACAAGACACCGCCACCGCACTGCCGCCCGCGGCGGCAATCTCCTCTGCGGTGGCCCCCACCGTGCCCGGCAGTGGGTGCTGACCAGCACCGGTGGTGCGGCCAGTGACATAGACCGTGGCCCCCGCGGCGGCCAGCTCCAAGGCGCAACCCTTGCCTATGCCCCGGCTGGCCCCGGTGACCAGGGCCACCTTTCCGGCTAGCGGTGATCCGTCCAAGATGCTCATGATGGTTCCTCCGGTGGATTGGCACCAGGTGGGTTAGCAATGGCCATGGGGGGCGACGAGCACGATGTGGACCCCTTAGCCCGAAACGGTGAGTGGCAGAACACGAAGCGGTCGACCCCCGCAGCGGCAACTTCCTCACAGCTCATCGACTCGGCCATACGGATGCCCTCCTTCACCAGCATGATCTGGTGGCCGGCCGACACCCAGCCGCCGGTGGCCTCAAAATCGAACACCCCCCACATCCAGCTATCGGTGGACACCAGCGCCGGCCGGTGGAAGGCCAGCCACTTGTTCTCGGCGATCCACGGGCCGGGCGAGGCGGCCAGGAATCTCTCGGGGTCCTCTCGGGTGAGGCTGATCCACCCGGTGCGCAAGCACAGGGCGTCACCCGGTTCGGGTTCGGGGAGTTCTTGGCGCTCGATGGCGCCCTCGATCTGCTCGACGGTAATGCGGTGGCGGTCCATGAGCCGGGGCAACCCAGCCTGGTTTGATTCCACATCGCCGGTGGTGTCGGCCACATAGGCGGCCACATCGATCATCAGCCCCCGAGTGAGCAGCGGCGGCCCCCACGACGGCACGTCCATCGCGGTCACCCCCTCGGTTCGGGCCAAGTCGGCGCCTTGGTGGCCGTTGTAGAAAGTGCCGTCCACTGCCGCGTGGGTGAAGCCGTTGATCTTGGAGCTCATGTTGAAGGTGAACGACACCCGTTCCTCGGAATAGCCCAGCTTGGACACGCCCAATCCCTCGGTGCCGCTAGCGATCAGTCCCTCGAACCCCTCGCCGGGGTCGTAGCCCGCCACCACCAGGGTTTGGGCAAATTCACGGTCGGCGAATGCCGGATAACCCGGCCAAATCCCGTCGCCCATCGAATAGGTGCGGATCGGCCTGGTCAGGTCCAGCATCCCCAGCGCGTCGGCCCGCTTCTGGTCGGTGACCTCGTTGTAGGTGCCCAGCACATCGTCGGGCCCGTATCGGCTGGGGGCCCATGCCCCGGCCACCACCGCGGCGACGTCGAACTTCTCGTCGTCAAACTTCACTGGCGCAGCCTAGCCACCATCGACCAGTTCGCTCAGAAGAGGTGAGGGAGCGATCAGGCGGGGGCGGAGACCGTCAGGCGGGCCATCTCCCGACGCTGGGGGAAATGGTCGGCCACTGCGAAATGCTGGGTGCAGCGCTCGTCCCACAACACCACATCGCCCTCGGCCCACTCATAGCGGATGGTGTAGTTGGGCTGTGTGGCGTGCTCATACAGCATGTTTAGCACCGCGTCGCTCTCGGCCCTATCGAATCCCACCAGATGGCTGGTGAAGTTCTTGTTGACGTTGAGATAGCGGCGACCGGTGTCGGGATGCACGGCGATCACCGGGCGCTCGGCGCCGGGGAACTGCTCTTTGGTGCGGTCGTACAAGTCAACGCCGGCTTTCGACTTGAATGCCTGGCCCTCCCCCATGTCGTGCCAGGCGGAAACCCCCTCGAGCCGGTCCCGCAGCGTCTCCGACAGTCCGTCGTAGGCGGCGTACATGCTGGCAAACAGGGTGTCTCCGCCCCGGACGGGCATTTCGATGGCCCGAAGTGTGCCCAGAATCGGGGGGTCGGGGTCCCAGGTGACGTCGGTGTGCCATTTGTCCTGGTAGGGCGGGCGCTCCTCGTCATCGACGATGCGCTCCACCTTGGCCTCCACCCCGCCCGCCACTCGGCCGATGGGGTGGATGTAGGGCTGGCCCCACGGGGCCAGCAGTTCCATCTGGTGGGAGTCTTCGATGGACTGGCCGGGAAACGCCAGCACCAGGTGCTCCAAGAGCAGCTCGTACAGATCCTTCCGCTCCCCGTCACCCAGCGGCTGGCTCAAATCGATGCCGGCCACCCGGGCGCCCAGCACTCCCCCGATCGGCTCCACCGACCACCCAGCCATGTTCAACTCCCTAGAAGAATCCGCGCCCTTGGGCGGCGGCGTTGGCCAGCCATATCTCGAAGTCCTGGATCGACTGGGTCATGGCCTGGCCGATGAGGTCTAGCTTGCGCACCTGCTCGATGCGGGCGGTGGCCTGTTCCAGCTCCCGCTTGGAAAGCAGCTCGGTGAAGATTCCGCAGGCGTGAGCCAGGCAGATAATCACCACGTCACGGGGGCTGGGAATCTCATCGCTGAACAGCACTCCCATGATCCGCAGCTTGACCTCGCGCTCAGCCTCACCGTCGACTGTCGGATAGCGGCGAGACCGGAACACCCACAAGAAGCGGTCGTCCTCGCGTTCCAGGATGCCCCGCCCCACCAACCGGTCCAGCGTCGCCTCCCGGATCTCCGGCGCCTTCTGGGCGGTCTGCTCCACCCAGTGGCGGGCATCCCTTTCCTGGCCTTCGACCCCCTGCCCGGCAGCGATCATGGCCAGAGTCGGATCCAGCAGGTCGTCGCCTACCGGGGTGGCATCGACCAGGATCAAGTGCTCCAGATCGGTGTCGATCCGGTCCTCCATGGCCAACTCCATCAACACCGCCCCAGCCACCGCCCGGTCCATGGATGACTGGGACACATTGATGAACTTCCCGTCGTCGTCACGAAGCAGCAGAAGGAGGATCTCCTCAACGAATCTCAACATGGCGCTAACGATAGGCGATTATTTCTTCGCCGTATTGTTGGAGGGCCTCGACCACCTGCGAACGGGTGTCGCCTGCGATGGGGGCCGACAATCCCGTAACCCCGATGGCGGCTTGGGCCGCGATGTTCTCCAAGTGCTTTTCGGAGTTCCAGCCCGACGTGCCCACGGCCCCGACTTCGAGGTCCATGTACTTGATGTCGATGGGCTCGGTGCGACCCACCGACGCGGCGTGATCGCGCAGGTAGGCGATCATGTCGGCCAGCTGGTCCAGGGTCTCCAGGTGGGCCGAGCGGCGGCGGGAGGCCAGTGCCGCCGGGTTGGGCATGGGCATCCACCCCTGAGCTCTCTCAGCCACCCGACGACGGGACAGCTTGGAGTTCCCCCCGATCCACACCGGAACCGGCGCCTGCACCGGGGTGGGCAGGCCGGTGCTGTTCGAAATCGAGAAGTTGAGCCCCTGGTAGTTCACTGTCTCCCCTGACCAGATCAGCCGCAGCACTTCGAGGCTTTCGTCGAACAGGGCATTGCGCTGATCGAAGTCCACGCCCACCGCGTCGAATTCCGACTCCAGATAGCCCACTCCTGCACCGAGGATGGCCCGGCCGCCGCTGAGCCGATCCAGCGTGGCCACCGTCTTGGCCAAAATCGCCGGGTTTCGGTAGGGCAGCGGGGTCAGGTTGGTGAGCAGCCGCAGCCGGGTGGTGGCCCCCGCCGCCACCGCCAGCGCCACGAACGGATCGAGGGCATCGTGGCCCCCGCTGGCCAACCAGGGGTCGCTGGGCAGGGGATGCTCGGTCAGCGAGCAGGAATCGAATCCAGCCGACTCAGCGGCCTGGGCAAACTCGGCAATGGCCTCCGCGGTTAGGAACTCGGGGTTTTGCGGATGGGCCATCAGAGGAAAGCCGAAGCTGAACTTCACGCGCTGCTCCCTTCAATCGCGCCAAGGTGCAGCACGATAACCGGCAGAGAGCACAATCAGCTCAATGAATCAATTTGCGATAACCGACGGGCTCTCCGCCGATCACACGACCGGCGGAGAGCGCCGTCAGCTCAATGAATCAATGGTGATGAGTTGGCTAGTTGCCGCCCTCTTTGACCTCGACGGTGCGGCGGGCGTAGTCGTTGCCGTACACGTCGTGGCCCGCGGCCTCCAGGTTGGCAATGGCTTCCTCCGCGATGTCCCGCCGGAATGCACCGGCATCGGGCGCCGCCTGAAGGATGCCCTGGGAAGTGGCCACGTCGATGGTCTGGTCATACAGAGCTTGGTCCATGATCCCGACCCCACCGGGCGACGGCCAGATGAGGGCGTTGATCTCGTTCATCATCCACGCTTGGTGCGCCGGGCCGCCGAAGGGCGGAGCGGCGGCTACCACGATGTCGACGCACTCTTGGAAGTTGTCGCGGCAGTGGATCCACCCACGCAGCGACGCCTCCACGAAGCGCACCGCGATGTCGCGGTACTCCGCATCGGTCTCCAGCTTGTCGGCGTCGGCCCAAATGGCGTCTTGCAGCATGGCTGTGCCCACATCGTTCCAGTCGATGACCGAAAGGTCTTCGGGCTGGAACAGTTCGCCGGTATCGGGATTGATGGTCTCAAGCACCTGGGCGTACTCGTTGTAGATCATCGCCTGAGCGGCGTCGATGTCGCCGTTGATGAGCGCGGTCATGTTGAAGTCCTGCTGCACCAGAGTGACATCGGCCTGCGGGTCGAGACCCACGCTGACCAGGCCAGCGAAGAGCTCAAATTCGTTGCCGAATCCCCAGTTCCCCACCAGCTTGCCTTCGAGGTCGGCCGGACCGGTGATGCCGGCGTCAACGAACGACACCTGCAAAGTGCCGCTGCGCTGGAATACCTGGGCAATGTTGGTGATGTTCAGGCCCTCCTCACGAGGCACCAACCCGCGCGGCACCCACGAGATGGCGAAGTCAGCGGCCCCGGAGTCCAGGACCGTGGCCGGAACGATGTCGACAGCACCGTCGATGATGGTCACATCCAGGCCGACGTCCTCGTAGAACCCGAGATCGCGAGCGGCAAAGAAGCCGGCAAACTGCGACTGCGGAACCCACTGGAGCTGTAGCGACACCTCTTGGAGCTCTACGGGCTCCGGCGCAGGAGCCTCTGTTGGCTCCGGTTCGGGCGCCGCCGGCGCCTCAGTGGCCGGCGCAGGAGCAGGCTCGCTCACGTCATCGTCGTCGTTGCCGCACGACGCGGCCACCACGACAAAGGCGAGAAGCAAGGCAAGCAACCGCCAGATCCCCCTCATATGAATGGTTCCTTTATTCATGTTTCACCACTGATCTACTGATCATTCCTTTCTGGTGGGCGAATTGCCCTGAGGCAACCCGCGGTTTGCGGTCATTGATCGTCACCTTGGGCGCGTATGAGCGAGTTCCACGGCATGGCCACTCGCTCGAGCACAAGTACGGCGAAATACAACACGGCCCCGATGAGGGTGCCGGCCAACACCGCGGCCCACGCCTCGTCGTATCGGGTAAGGCCCGCCGATTGCGTGATCATCGGACCAAGGGCGTCTTGTCGGCCACCGAAGTACTCGGCGACGATGGCGGCGATAACGGCCAGCGAGGTCGACAGCTTCAGTGCGGTGAAGAAGAACGGCATGGCGTTGGGAATCCGCACCTCGCGGGTGATGCGCGATCGACTGGCGGCATACGACTCCATGAGCTCGATCTGGCTTCGATCCACCTGGGTGAGGCCCCTAGTGGTGTTGATGAAGATCGGGAAGAACACCAGCGCCACCACAATGGCTTGGTTTGATCGAGGCGAGGTGAGTCCGAACCAGTTGTTGAAGATCGGCGCCAGCGCAATGATCGGAATGGCGTTGACCGCCACGGCCAGCGGAGTAATGGTCTCGTTCGCCGTCCGGAAACGAGTCACCAACAGGGCGGCGATGATGCCCAGGATGATCCCGGCGATCAGCCCGGACACCACCACGAAGCCGGTGATGCGGGCACCCTGATACACCTCATCCCAATTGTCGATTAGCGCGCCGACGATCTCAGAGGGAGCCGGCAGCACGAATCCGTCGGGGTTGAAGAGGGAGAGGACGCCCTGCCACAACCCGAAGAGCACCACACCGGCCACGATGGGGGCGGAGAACCCCTTCAGCGCGTTCACTCCTCCACCTTCCGCAAGGCGGTCCGCACCTCGGTGACCTTCCTGAAAAAAGCGGGATCGTCTCGGGTTGCGGCGCTTCGATCTCCAAGGCCCACGCCGATGGTCGATGCGATCGTCCCGGGACGGGGCGACATCACCACTACGCGGGTGGAGAGATACACCGCTTCAGGGATCGAGTGGGTGACGAAGACCACGGTGGTCCCGGTCTCCTTCCAAATCCGCAGCAGTTCGTCCTGCATGTGCTCGCGGGTCATCTCATCGAGGGCCCCGAATGGTTCGTCCATCAACAGCAGCGACGGGCTGAAGGCCAGGGCGCGGGCGATGGCCACCCGTTGCTGCATACCGCCGGACAACTCGGACGGGTGGTGTTTGGAGAAATCGCTGAGCTTGACCAGCTCCAACATCTCTGCGGCCCGTCGACGTCGGTTGCCCTTCGACCATCCCATCAGCTCGAGCGGGAGCTCGATGTTCTTGGTCACCGTGCGCCAATCGAAGAGGCCAGCCGTTTGGAACGCCATCCCGTAGTCGCGGTCGAGGCGGGCCTGCTCCGCCGGCTTGGCGTTGACTTGCACCGTCCCGGTTGACGGGGAGATCAAAGACGCAATCAGCCGAAGCAGGGTGCTTTTACCGCACCCCGAGGGCCCGATGAGCGTGATGAACTCCCCCGGCTCAACGGCCAGGTCGATCTCGGCCAGCGCCTCCACTTGGTTGCTCTTGCCGGGGTTGAACACCTTGGTCGCCCCTCGGATGTCGATCGCGTTCATGCCGTCGCTCCCCTGTCTTGGCGACCGACTACGAGCCGCTCCACCCCGGTCACCACCAGGAACACGAAGATCCCCAACACTGCGGCCCCCAACACGCTGGCAAACAGTCGGTCGGGGCCGGTGGTGTAGTTGAACGCCTCGCGCAATATCCGCCGGCCAAGCCCGCCCTCGACCCCCGAGGAGATCTCACCCACAATGGCGCCCACGATGCTGGCTGTGGCCGCGATCTTGAGCGCGGCGAACAAGTACGGCAGCGATGCGGGAAGGCGCAGGCGCCACAGCGTCTGCACCCAATTGGCGGCATACGAGTCCATCAGCTCCTGGTTCTCCGGTCGGGGCGACTGCAACCCTCGCAGTCCGTTGACCGCCACCGGGAAAAACGTGAGATAGGTGGCGATGATGGAGACCGACATCCAGTCCTGCCACTCCCACGGGAAGACGTCGAAGTTCTTGCGACCCCAGATCACGATGATGGGGGCGATAGCGATGAGAGGAATGGTCTGGCTGGCGATCACGTATGGGAGAAGGCCCTGTTCAATCCGGCGCCACTGCGCCAACGCCAGTGCGATGGCCATGCCGATCACCAAGCCCACCATGAAGCCGGCAAAGGCCTCCCGCAGGGTGAAGAGGGCCTCGTCAAACAGGATCTTTACGTATATCTGGTTTTGGCCACCGGGGGTCTCCAAGAACTGGCCGAATATTTCGCCCACCGGGGGCATGTTCAGATCATCGGTGCGAGGCAAAACCGACCCCACCACCGCCCAATCGTGCTGGCGGTCGTCTATGGCCTGGCCGAACGCCTTGTAGCCGGTGTACAACCCGGCGAGCAGACCCAGAAACACCACAAACGTCACCGTCTGGCGAACGATTCGCACCACGGCGTCGCGGCGCAGTTCTTGGGCCGCTTGCTGCTTGATCCGGTGCTCTCGAACGAGGGGATCGTCCGTCTCGGCCCCAATGCCCATATCGGCCCCAGCGTGGGTGTTCGGCATTCTGCTGCGTCCCTAACCGTTCATCGCCGGGATGATCCGCTGGCCGTACGCGTTGAGGGTCTCGTCCTTCTGGTCGTGCATGAGGTAAATGGCGAATTGGTCCACGCCGAGGGACTCCAGCTCCCGCAATCGAGCCAAGTGGGCGTCCTCGTCGCCCAGCAGGCAGAAGCGGTCGATGATCTCGTCGGGCACGAAGTCGGTGTGCTCGTGGCCCGCCTTGCCGTGTCCGCTGTAGTCGTATCCTTCTCGGCCGGCGATGTAGTCGGTGAGCGCTTGCGGCACGCCTGCGCCTTGGTCCCCGTATCGGCCCACTAGGTCGGCTACGTGGTTGCCCACCATGCCTCCGAACCATCGGCACTGCTCTCGCTGGTGCTCGATGTTGTCGCCCACATAGGCGGGCGCGGCCACGCAGATGTACAGGCTGTCGGGATCGCGTCCCGCCTCCTCTGCGGAACGGCGGACCGCCGAGATGGTCCATTCGGCGATGGCCGGGTCGGCCAGCTGGAGGATGAAGCCGTCCGACTCGCTGCCGCACAGGTGCAGCGCCTTGGGCCCGTAGGCCGCCATCAGCACTTTGAGCTCGGATTCGTTGGCCCAGGGAAAGTGCTGCTGGGTGTCGTTGTAGAGGGTCTTTCGGCCCTCAGCCAGGTCTTTGATCACCCGCATGGACTCGCTCAAGGTGGCCAGGCTGCGGGGCTTGTGGCCGATCACCCGCATAGCGGAGTCGCCCCGGCCGATGCCGCACACGGTGCGGTTGCCGAACATGTCGTTCAGCGTGGCGAATAGCGAGGCGGTGACCGTCCAGTCGCGGGTTCCCGGGTTGGTGACCATGGGCCCGACGATCATGCGGTTGGTGGCAGACAGCATCTGGCTGTAGATCACATAGGGCTCTTGCCACAGCACGTGGCTGTCGAAAGTCCAGCCGTAGTTGAAGCCGAGCGTCTCGGCTCGTTTGGCCAGCTCGACCACCCGCCAAGCCGGTGGATCAGTTTGCAAGACAACACCGAAATCCACGACTACCCCCTCTTCCGAATGAGCGGCTGCGTCCGCCGCTCGTTGTCAGTCATTGGTCGGAAAGCCCAGGTCAACCGAGCTGGTGGCGGGATCGGGCCACCGAGCGGTCATGACCTTGGGCCTGGTGTAGAAGCGGATCCCCTCGGGGCCATACATCGTGGTGTCGCCGAACAGGGAGTCCTTCCAGCCGCCGAAGGAGTGGTAGCCCACCGGCACCGGGATGGGGACGTTGATGCCCACCATGCCCGCGTCGGCATCCTCCTGGAATTGGCGGGCCGCCCCGCCGTCCCGGGTGAAGATGGCGGCGCCGTTGCCCCACGGGTTGTCGGCGATGAGCTGAACAGCCTCGCCATAGGTGTCGCATCGCACGACGCTGAGCACCGGGCCGAAGATCTCGTCGCGATAGGCGTCCATGCCGGCGGTCACGTTGTCGAGCAGCGACACGCCGAGGAAGAAGCCGTCGCTTTCGAACCGGGTGTCACGCCCGTCGACCACCACGGTCGCCCCTTGCTCGGCCGCGGAGCCGATGTAGCCGGCCACTCGGTCGCGGTGCTCGCGGGTGATCAGCGGCCCCATGTCCGATGCCGAATCGGTGCCGTCGCCGATGACCAGCTTTTCCATGCGGACTTTGATCGCATCCACCAGTGAATCGGCCACATCGCCCACCGCAGCCACCACCGAGATCGCCATGCAGCGCTCCCCGGCTGAGCCATAAGCCGCCGATACCGCCGAGTCGGCCGCCAGCTCGACATCGGCATCAGGCAACACCACCATGTGGTTCTTGGCCCCGCCCAACGCCTGCACCCGCTTCCCGTGCGAAGTACCGGTGGTGTACACATAGCGGGCGATCGGCGTGGACCCCACAAAGCTGACCGCCTTCACCGCGGGGTGTTCGAGAAGCCGGTCGACCGCCTCTTTGTCGCCGTTCACCAGGTTCAACACGCCAGGCGGGAAGCCCGCTTCCTGGAACAACTCGGCGATGAACATCGGTGCCGACGGATCGCGTTCCGACGGCTTGAGCACGAAGGTGTTCCCACAGGCGATGGCGTTGGGCGCCATCCACATCGGAACCATGGCCGGGAAGTTGAACGGCGTAATGCCGGCCACCACCCCAAGCGGGCGACGCACGGTGTAGACGTCGATGCCGGTGGACGCCATCTCGTTGTGGCTTCCCTTGAGATGCTCGGCCAATCCGCAGGCGAATTCGATGTTGTCGATGGCCCGAGCCACCTCCCCCATGGCATCGGCGTGCACCTTCCCGTGCTCGGCAGTAAGGCGCTTGGCGATCTCCTCGGCGTTGTCCACCACCAAGTTCCGGAAGGCGAACATTAGGGAGGTTCTTCGGGCAACCGAGACATTGCCCCACTCTTCGAACGCGGCCAGGGCCGAAGCCACCGCGGTGTCCACTTCCGCGGATGACGCCAGCGAGAGCTGGCCAGTCTGCTCTCCGGTGGCCGGATTGAAGACCGGCGATGTTCGGCCTGACCCGCCAGCAACGTGCTGGCCGTCGATTAAATGATGGATTTGCTGCATTCCCCCTCCGTCAATCCAAGTTCTAAATCAAATAGGAGCTGAGACTGCGGCGCTGGTATTGGCCGTGGCCCATGGAGCCCAAGTACTGGTTGTCGTCGATGATGACCCGGCCCCTTGACAGCACGGTGTCCACATGGCCACCGACTTGGATTCCCTCATAGGCCGAGTGGTCGATGTTCATGTGGTGGTTGTCCACGCTGATGGTCCAGGTTGCCTGGGGGTCGTAGATCACGACATCGGCGTCAGATCCGGGCTGGATGATTCCCTTGCGGGGGTAGAGGCCCATCATGCGGGCCGGGGTCGTGGAGCACAGCTCCACCCACCGGGGCAGAGTGATCTCCCCAGTGACAACGCCCTGGTAGATCAGGTCCATTCGGTGCTCGACCGTTCCGATGCCGTTGGGTATGGCCCGGAAGTCGCCCACGCCCAACTCCTTCTGCTCCTTCATACAGAACGGGCAGTGGTCGGTGGACACCACGGCGAGGTCGTTGGTGCGCAGCCCCTTCCACAGCTCATCTTGATGGTGGTCGTGGTGAGAGCGAATCGGCGTCGAGCACACGTAGGCCGCTCCGTCCCAGCCCTGGTCAAGGTGCTCTTCAAGACTGAAGTACAGATACTGGGGGCAGGTCTCGGCAAACACATTGGCACCGTTGTTGCGGGCAATGGCCACCTGCTCCAGCGCCTGCTTGGCCGAGAGATGCACGATATAGAGGGGGGCGGCGCCCACCTTGGCCAGCTGAATGGCCCGATGGGTGGCCTCCGACTCGAATTCGGCCCGTCGCACGTACCCGTGGTTCACCGGGTCGGTCTCGCCCCGCTCAAACGCCTGTTCGGCCAGCACATCGATGGCGATTCCGTTCTCGGCGTGCATCATCATGAGTCCGCCGTTGCCGGCGCACTGCTGCATGGCCCGCAGGATCTGGCCGTCGTCGCTGTAGAAGACTCCGGGATAGGCCATGAACAACTTGAAGCTGGTCACTCCCTCGTTCACCAGCAAGTCCATCTCCTTGAGGGCGGCGTCGGTCACGTCGCCGATGATCATGTGGAAGCCGTAGTCGATTGCGCACCGACCCTCGGCCTGCTCCATGCGGGCGTCGAAGCACTCACGCACGTCGAGTCCGTAGCTCTGGGTGGCGAAGTCCACGATGGTGGTGGTGCCGCCCCAGGCGGCGGCCCGGGTGCCGGTCTCGAAGTCGTCGGACGCGATGGTGCCGCCGAAGGGCAGCTCCATGTGGGTGTGCACATCCACCCCGCCGGGCACCACCAGCTTGCCGGTGGCGTCGATCACCCGGTCTGCCCCATTCTCCGCCGACAGGGCTAGCTCGGATCCCGGTTGCAGCACGGCGACGATGGTCTCGCCGTCGATCAGGACCTCGGCCGGATCAGCCCCCGTGGAGCTCACCACCGTGCCGTTCTTGATGAGCGTTGTCATGGCATCTGCCCCCCTATCTCTCCTCGATGAAAGTTGTCATGGCGTCATACCTGCCTGTCGATTTCCTCAATCGTCTCCAAGATGGCGGTCACGCCCTCGTCGATCTCCTCCTCGGTCACGTCCAGCATCGGCGTGATCCGCAGGGCATTTCCGTACAGCCCGCCTTTGCCCACCAGGAGGCCCCGCCGCTTGCAGCCCTCCAATAGCTCGCCGGCCCGGTTGGCGTCGGGCTGAATCGATCCCGGTTCCACGATCTCGATGGCCTGCATTAGCCCCTTGCCCCGCTGCTCGATGATCCACGGCGTTTGCTCGGCCACCGGACGAAGGCCGTCGGCCAACCGCTTGCCCATGCGCAAGGCGTTGCCCTGGAGGTCGTTGTCCCGAACGTAATTCAAGGTGGCCAACCCCGCCGCGGTAGACAGCGGATTGCCGCCGAAAGTGGAGAAGCTCAGGGCTGAGATCGTGTCCATGATCTCGGCTCGGGCCACGATGCCGGCCAGCGTGATCCCGTTGCCCACGCCCTTGGCGAAGGTGAGCATGTCGGGGACGATGTCGTGGGCCTGGTAACCCCAGAAGTGCTCACCGGTGCGCCCCCAGCCGGTTTGCACCTCATCGGTCACGAACAGGATGCCCCGATTGGCCAGCACCTTGTGCATCGACCCGAAAAAGCCGTCAGGAGGCGTGGCGAACCCGCCGACCCCCTGGATGGGCTCGGCGATGAGGCAGGCCGCCTCCCCGGTGGTCATCATGTCGAGAACCTGGCGGAGATCATCGGTGCAGGCCTCGGTGAACTCGTCGTCGCCCAGATGCCGGAACGGACTGCGCAGCTGATACGCCCCGTGGACGAAGTGCACCGACAGGCCCGACAGCGCGGTCGACGACCACGACGAGTGAGAGGTGATGGCCTGCGCGGTGAACGAGCGGCCGTGGTAGCTGTTGCGCATAGCCAGCACTTCGTTCGACTTGCGGTAGCTGGTGGCCAGCAGCATGGCGGTGTCATTGGCCTCGGTCCCCGAGGTGGTGAAGAACACTCGGGCATCAGGGATGCCGCTGATGGCCGCGATCTCCTCGGCTAGTTCGATCATCGGCTCACAGAGGTACAGCGTGGAGGTGTGCAGCACCTTGGACGCCTGCTCCTGTATGGCCGCGGTGACCGCAGGGTTGTTGTGCCCCACCATCGTGGTGAGCACGCCGCCGAAGAAATCGAGGTACCGATTGCCCTCCACGTCCCACACATAGCTCCCTTGGCCGTGCTCGATGCTGATGGGCTCGGCGTAGAGCGGCTTGACGTAGGAGGGCAGAATCGCCTGATAGCGCTGATGCAGGTCGGCGTTGGTGGACACGGGACTCGGCTTATGCCTCAGTGAGGGGCCCGTACATGTCGGGACGGCGATCGCGGTAGAAGGCCCACAGGGAGCGGATCTCGTCGATCATGGCCAAATCCAAGTCGCGGATCACCAGCTCCTGTTCCTGGTCTGATGCCGGATCTTCCACGAACTGGCCCCGCGGGTTGGCGAAATACGACGTGCCGTAGAAGTCGTTGTCGCCCAGCGGCTCGATGCCCACCCGATTGATCGCCCCGACGAAGTACATGTTGGCCGCCGCCGACGCCGTCTGCTCAAGCTTCCACAGATAGGCCGACAGACCCCGGCTGGTGGCCGACGGGTTGAACACCATTTGGGCGCCGTTGAGGCCTAAGGCCCGCCATCCCTCGGGGAAGTGGCGGTCGTAGCAGATGTAGACGCCGACCCGTCCCACCGCGGTCTCGAATACCGGATAGCCGAGGTTGCCGGGCCGGAAGTAGAACTTCTCCCAGAAGCCCTTTACTTGAGGGATGTGGGTCTTGCGGTACTTGCCCAAGTAGGACCCGTCGGCATCGATGACCGCCGCGGTGTTGTAGAGGAACCCGGGCTGCTCCTCCTCGTACATGGGCAGCACCAGCACCATGCCGTGCTTGGCGGCGATCTCCTGGAACCGCTTGGTGGTGGGTCCGTCGGGGATGGCCTCGGCGTAGCTGTAGTACTCGGTCTCCTGCACTTGGCAGAAGTAGGGGCCGTAGAAGAGCTCCTGGAAGCACATAACCTGGGTGCCAGCCGCGGCGGCCTCGGCCACGTATTTCTCGTGCTGCTCGATCATGGACTCCTTGTCACCGGTCCACGCGGCTTGCACGATTGCGGCCCTGACGACACTGGACATGGGGCGCCTCCCAAGCTCATTCGTCCGGTGCAATAGGGGGTTAAATCCCAAATGCGCCGACTTAAGGAATAAACCTCCGATTATTGCCGATGCCGACCCCCTTCCGCCAGAGGCTCTTTCTCAACCTGGGGGTTTAGTGGTCCGTCTGTGAATTGGTCAGGGCGTCCTGCTAGGCATCGACGCCCCTCGCGGCGTTGCTCCTCCTTGCCGTACGCTCCGGGTATGGCTGCGTCGGTGCGCCTTGCGAGGAACGCCGCTGCCGTCGCAATCCGCTCCAGCCAATTCACAGACGGACCACTTAGCTGGGGCTCTCGCCGGGGAAGCCCGTTTAGTCCAGGGCCAGAACCCGATCGAGCTCAGTGTGCATATTGACGAGACGGCGGTCGAAGTCGCCCAGCAGCAGCTCTTGGATGCCGTTGGACGCCATCCCGGCCTGCACTCGGCCGATGCCGTCGAGGTCTTGGTTGACCACCTCGGCGATGACCGTTCCCTCGGGGAAGTGGATCATCTCGGGAGGCGGGCCTGAGCCTGCTCGGTCACCCAGCCGGTGGAACAGCCAGAAGTCGAAGTGCGAGTGCCCGGCGTGGTCGCCGGGGCGGGCTCGGAAGATAGTGAACAAGTCGCTGTGAACGTTCAGCACCACGTTGGGGAACACCAGATAGTGATAGTCGTCGAGGATCTGCTCGTCGGTGTAGTGGCTGAAGTCCACGTCCTCCGCGGCGGCCCGGTCCCGCACTAGGCCCACCGCCCAATCCCGGGCGGTCTGCCCGTCCAAGTCGGCCTCGGCCCCGGGCTGGAGTCCCAGCATGGAGCTGTAGTTGTCCACAAAGGCTTGGGCCACCTCGCTCTGGTCGGCATCCGGGAACCGAGGCGAGCCGATCCCGAGAGGGATCTTCATCATGGAGTGACCCCGGTCCCACAGCTCATAGGTGGTGTTGAGCGCATCCATGAACCCCCGCAGGCCGGGATGCAATCCCTCCAGGTGGTAGGCCTCGTTGAAGGCGTCCACCGTGGTCTTCCAGTTGCCGGCCAGCGGAATGGTCCAGCAGGCCGTCAACCTCCGCTCCCCCAGGTCGAAAGGGGCCAGCGTGGCCGGCATCGGGTGGAGGAACTCATCGAGTTCGGGGCCGTCGGGCGATGGGTTGATGAACACCATCTGATGCCAGGTGCCCAGCCTCGCCGGCGCCAGCGACATGTCCTCGTTGGCCACCACGCCGAAGTGCTTGCGATACACGATCTCCTTCAGCGAGCCGTCCAGGCCGTAGCACCAGTCGTGGAATCCGCAGCGCAATTCGTCGGCGTTGCCTTTGCCCTGGCACAGCTGAAATCCCCGGTGAAGGCAGGCGTTGTGGAATGCCCGCAGCTCCCCGTCGTGGCCCCGCACCACCAGATAGCTCTGATTGCCCATGCGGTACTCGAACCAGTCACCAGGTTCGGCCACATCGCTGGTCAAACAAGCCAACTGCCAGGTTGACGGCCACAGCCGTTGGCGCTCCAGCTCGGCGTACTCCTCCTCCAGGTAGCGGGCTTTGGGCAACCGGGCCGGTGCGCCGTCGCCATTGCCTCGGCGAATCTGGTAGCGGTCCAGGTCGATGCCCATATCGGAACGACGGCTACCGGGTGCCGCGCACCAGCCGGCCGGGCCGGGCCCCGGTATCGGTGCCATTGCTCCGGGTCACCTCGCCGGCTACCACCGTGGCCACATAGCCATCAGCCTGCTGGTCGAGACGACGGCCCCCGGCAGGCAGGTCGTGGACCACCCGCGGCGAGCGCAGGGTGAGCGCCTGATGGTCGATCACATTGGCGTCGGCTCGCTTGCCCACTTCAAGGGTTCCCCGGTCGCCCAGCCCGTAGAGAGCGGCGGTGTCGTTGGTCTGCTTCTTCACCACCCACTCCAAGGGAAGCTGCTCGCCCCGGGTGCGATCCCTGGTCCAGTGGGTAACCATGAAGGTGGGAATGGAGGCGTCGCAGATCATGCCGCAGTGGGCCCCGCCGTCGGACAGCCCCGACACCCCGGCGGGATGCAGCAGCTGCTCGCGGATCACGTCGTGGTTCTCCTCCACGTAGTTGAACATGGGCAGCATCATCAGCGCGTGCCCGTCGTCTTCGAGGCACAGGTCGTACATCATCTCCAGCGGGTCCACCCCCCGGGCCTCGGCCATGGCCGTCACGGTCCGGTCGTTGGTGGGCTCGTAGTCGGGCGGATCGCCTATCACGTACAGCTTGTGGATCATCGACGCCACCATGCTGGGCATCTGGTCGAACAGCACGGTTGGGTCGGGGGGCATATCGTCCTCCCCCAGGATCGCCGCCCGAACCGTCGGCTTGCGCAGTTCGGCCACCAGCTCGCCGAAGGGCAGGTGGGCCAGCGATGCGAAGGTGGGCCGCTTAGCGAAGGCATGATTCGTCTGGAGGCCGATGAGCATTCCGAACGGCCGGCCCGCAATCTGGGGATACACCCGGGCCCCCTCGTCGGTGGCCCGCAGCGACTCATCCATCATCTCCCGCCACAAATCGGGGGCGGCCTCCAGTTGCAACAGGGCAAACGACACCGGCACGTCGAAGCGGGCCGACAGGCGCCGCATCCAGTCCATCTCCTTGGGTGGGGCCACCAAGTCAAGGCCCGCGGCCCCGGCGGGGGCCAGCTCGAACACCCCTGATCCGGCATCGGCCAGCGCTTGGCCCAATCCGAACAGCTCGTCCTCAGCGGCGAATGTGCCCGGCACCGGCTCGCCGTCGATGGCCTTGTGGCCCAGCGTGCGGGAGGTGGACACGCCCAGTGCACCGGCCTCGATGGCCTCGCGCACGATGGCGTACATGGCCTTGATGTCGTCGGGGTTGGCGGGCTCGTTCTTGGCCCCCCGCTCCCCCATCACGTAGCCCCGCACCGCGCCGTGGGCCACCTGGGTGGCCACATCGATGGACAGGCGGCGCTCGTCCAGAACGTCGAGGTACTCGGGGAAGCTCTCCCACCCCCAGGTGATGCCCTCGGCCAGGGCGGCGCCGGGGATGTCCTCCACCCCCTCCATGAGCTGAATGAGCCAGTCCTCTTTGCCGGGCTGCACGGGGGCGAAGCCGACGCCGCAGTTGCCCATCACCACGGTGGTCACCCCGTGGTTGGACGACGGCTGGAGCTTCTCGTCCCAAGTGACCTGGCCGTCGTAGTGGGTGTGGCAGTCCACGAAGCCCGGGGTCACCAGGAGCCCAGTGGCGTCAATGGTCTCGGCCGCATCGGGCGCGGGCCCGCCGCTGCGGTCCACCACCGTCACCTTGCCGTCTTTGACCCCGATGTGGCCCACGAACCGGTCGGTGCCGGTCCCGTCCACCACGGTGCCGTTGGCGATCACCAGATCAAGCACTGCTCGTCCTCCCCGTCTCTTTCTTGTTACTCAGCTTTGTTTGCCTAGCTTGCCGATCCGGCTCGGAGCAGCTTGCCGGGGCGGGCCCCGGTGTCCTCGCCGTCGCGGCGGGTCACCACTCCACTGACCAGCGTGGCCACATAGCCGGTGGCCCGCTGGTCGAAGCGGCGGCCCCCGGCCGGCAGGTCGGCGACCAGCTTCGGCGGGTGCAGCGTAAGCCCCTCGTGGTCGATGATGTTGATGTCGGCCTTCATGCCCGGCTCCAGCGTGCCCCGGTCGGTAAGGCCGAACAGCCGGGCGGTGTCGCGCGACTGCTTTTGCACCACGAACTCCAAGGGGAGCTTGTCACCCCGCTTGCGGTCGCGGGCCCAGAAGGTGAGCAGCCAGGTGGGCATGGAAGCGTCGCAGATGGCCCCGCAGTGGGCCCCGCCGTCGGACAGCCCCGACACCCCAGACGGGTGCATGAACATCTCCCGCACCGCGTCGGCGTTGCCGTGGCTGTAGTTCAGGAACGGGAACAGCAACAGCGCCCGACCGTCGTCCTCCAGCAGCAGGTCGTAGAGCAGCTCCTGGGTCTCTCGGCCTTGAGATTCGGCGATAGCGGCCACCGACCGCTCCGGACCGGGCTCGTAGTCGGGGGGATCGCCCAGCACGTAGATCCGGTGCAGCTGGGTGCCCATGTACTCGGCGAACTGGTTTGTGAACGAGCTCTCCTCCGACAAGATGGCCGCCTTGCGCTCGGGCTGGCGCAGCTCGGCCACCAGCTCATCCAGGGGCATCTCGGCGATCTCGGCGAAGCTCGGCCGGCTGCTGAAGGCGTGGTTGGTCTGGAGGCCGATGAGTATCCCGTTGCACCGGGGGGCGACCTGCGGATGGAGCTGGGCTCCCTCGGCCACTGCGTCGGCCGACAGGTCCATGATCTCCCGCCACAGCTCGGGGGCGGCATCCACCTGCACCAGGGCGAATGTGACCGGGCGGCCGGTGGCGGCCGACAGGCGGCGCATCCAGTCCACCTCCTTGTGCGGGGCGGCCAAGTCCTCGCCAATCACACCGGCGGGGGCCAACTCGTACAAGCCGTGGCCCACATCAACCAGCGCTTCGCCGATGCCAAACAGCTCGTCCTCCGCGGCGTAGGTGCCGGGTACCGGCTCGCCGTCGATGGCCATGTGGGCGATGGTGCGGGATGTGGAGAAGCCGAAGGCCCCGGCCCTCAGCGCCTCAGCCACGATGTCGCGCATCTGGGCGATGTCTTCGGGGGTGGCGGGCTCGTTCTTCGCACCTCGCTCCCCCATCACGTAGGCCCGGACCGCGCCGTGGGGCACCTGGCAGCCGATGTCAAGCGACAAGGGTTTGCGCTCTAGGGCGTCGAGGTACTCGGGGAAGGTCTCCCACTCCCAGGTGATCCCTTCCGACAACGCAGCGCCAGGGATGTCCTCCACCCCCTCCATGAGCTGGATGAGCCACTCCTCGGTGCCGGGACGCACCGGAGCGAAACCCACCCCGCAATTGCCCATCATCACCGTGGTCACACCGTGGTGGGCCGATGGCTCCAGAATCGGATCCCAGGTCACCTGCCCGTCGTAGTGGGTGTGGCAGTCCACGAACCCCGGGGTAACCAGCAGTCCGGTGGCGTCGAAGACCTCTTCGCCCTCCAGGTCGGGATTGCCGCCCGGATACACCTCGGTAATCCGGCCCCCGTAAATGGCCACATCCCCAGTGAACGGCTCGCCACCATTGCCGTCCACAATCAAACCGCCCTTGATCACCAGATCGTGCATAACGCCATGGTAGATGGTGGCGTACTCCCACCGCCGATCCGCAGACGCTCGGAAAAGAACAATTTGCCGTGCTGGGGTAACGTCGGGGGGATGGCTGAGATCGTCGTGTACCACAACCCTGGTTGAGGCAAGTCCCGGGGCGCGCTCGACATTCTCGAGTCGCGCGGCGTCGAGTTCGACGTCGTCCAATACCTCAAAACGCCGCTGAGCCGAGACGACTTAGAGCGGTTCTTGGAGATGCTGCCCAATGAGCCTGCCGAGCTGGTGCGGGTAGACGGCCACTTCAAAGAGCTCGGGCTCGACATCGGCGACTACCAGAACGCCAATGCGGTTGCGGATCTGCTCATGGAGCATCCCAAGCTGATGCAGCGCCCTGTAGTGGTGCGGGGCAACCGAGCCGTGATCGCCCGCCCCTCGGAATTGGTCGAAGAGTTGCTGTGAGGGCCTTTAGCGGCATGTCGCAGGCTGAGGCCAAGGCACGGCTGCATTCATCGCGTAGGCGCTCGAAACCCAGAAGAACACCGGTGGATGACGAGGAATTCCCCGAAGGCGCCACCATCGTTGATGGCCCGGACGGCAAGCCGTATCCGGTGGCCGCGGTGTGGCGGCGGGCGCTGGCCCGGATCATCGACGCCGTCACCGTGTTCTTCATCCAATGGATGCTCACCGTGATCCAGCTCTTGTGGTTCATGGACGACGTTTCCACCCGCTGGCAGCCCGAACCCTGGGGCCGGGCCACCGCGGCCATCCTGGGCTACATCTTCTTCCACTTCGTCTACACGATGGTGTTCCTGCGCTGGAACGAGGGCCAGACCCCGGCCATGGATCTGATGAAGCTGCGGGCCGTGCGCACCAAAGACGGCGGCCGCCTCGGTTTGGGCCGGTGCGGTGCCCGATGGCTGGTGGGCGGAGTGTCGTGGATTGCGCCCCCCGTGGTGCTCGGCGGGATCATCGTGAACGCGGCCACCTACCTCACGGTCCCCTTCGACCGCCGCCGCCGCACGGTGTCGGACTGGGTGGCCGGAACCACCGTCATCGCCTACAACCGCGACAAGGAAGACCCCGACGGGGTACTCGAGGAAGTGCTGGATGAGTTTGGCCAGCCGATGACGGTCCGAGAGCAGATTCGGCGCAAGTACGGCCTCTTCGGTGGGCTTACCGGAATAGGCCGACAGGTCGAAGGCCGACGCCGGAACGGGCCGGATGCGCCGAGGGATTCCCAGTCGGGCCGTGATTCGCTTAACATGTCAGCCACGTCTGGGCCAGCCCACAGAAAGCAGGGGGAACGCCGTGGAATCTGAGCGTCCGCTACTAGAGGTGGAAAACCTCCGAACTTACTTCGACACGCCGCGCGGGATCCTCAAGGCAGTCGATGGGGTGAGCTTCTCGCTGGCCAAGGGCGAGACCATCGGCATCGTGGGCGAGTCGGGATCGGGCAAGTCGGTGCTGGTGCGCTCGATCATGAACATCTTGACCAGCAACGCCATTGTTCCCGACGGCTCCAACGTGATCTTCGACGGTAAGGACACCCGACAGCTGAGTCGTAGCGAGGCCAAGCACTTCTGGGGCACCCAGATGGCGATGATCTTCCAAGACCCCATGACTTCGCTGAACCCGGTCAAGAAGGTGGGCATCCAGATCACCGAGTCCATCCGCTACCACCTCGGGGCATCCAAGCAGGAGGCCATGGAGCGAGCGCTCGAGTTGATGATCCAGGTGGGCATCCCCGAGCCCCGCAAGCGGCTCAAGGAGTACCCCCACCAGCTCTCGGGCGGTATGCGCCAGCGGGTCACCATCGCCATCGCCCTGGCCTGCAACCCCAAGCTGCTGATTGCCGACGAGCCCACCACCGCGCTGGACGTGACCGTACAGAAGCAGATCCTCGATCTGTTGGCCTCGCTCCAGGAGGAGTTGGGCATGGCCATGATCCTCATCACCCATGACTTGGGCGTGGTGGCTGGCCGGGCCCGGCGCATCGGAGTGATGTACGCCGGCAAGATGGTGGAGACCGCCGACACCTCCACGCTGTTCCACCACATGAACCACCCCTACACCGAGGCGCTGTTCAAGTCGATCCCTCGGGTGGAGCACCAGAGCCATACCCGGCTGGACGCCATAAGCGGCCGACCACCCGACATGGTGCTGGATCTGGTGGGTTGCCGGTTTGCCCCCCGGTGCCGCTACGCCCAGGAGCAGTGCACAACCGACGAGCCGGAGCTGTTTCAGACCGGCCAGTCCGGCCACCTCCAGGCCTGCTTCTATCCGGTGGGATCGCCGGAGAACGCTCAAGCACTGGCCACCAACCAGGAGACCGGCGTCACCGCCGCCGGCCTCGACCTGACCGCCGCCGCGGTCTCTTAGAACGACGAGCTCGTAGCCGAGGAGGACTCAAGAATGGCTGGAACAGGCAAAGTCCACATGAGGGGCGAAGAGGCCTTGATTTCTGTCGAGGACCTAGTGATGGAGTTCCCCGCCGGACGCCGGGCCGTGGTGCACGCCGTGTCGGGCATCAGCTTCGACATCCTTGAAGGGGAGACCCTGGGCTTGGTGGGCGAGTCAGGCTGCGGCAAGTCCACCACTGGACGGGCCATGATGCAGCTTCCCTCGCCCACCGCGGGGTCAGTGCGCTTCGACGGTGTGGAAATGACCGAGCTGCCCAAGGAGGACCTGCGCCGCACCCGCACCCGGATGCAGATGATCTTCCAGGATCCGATCTCGTCTCTGAACCCCCGGCGCAAGGTGAAGGACATCGTGGCCGAGGGCCTGTCCATCTGGCACAACGATTCCGGGGATATGGCCAATCAGAAGGTGAACGAGGTGCTCGATGCGGTGGGGCTCGACCCCGAGGTTGTCTCCGACCGCCGCCCCCATCAGTTCTCGGGGGGCCAGTGCCAGCGCATCTGCATCGCCCGGGCCCTGGTGCTCGACCCCAAGGTGATCATCTGCGACGAGCCGGTGTCGGCGCTGGACGTGTCGGTGCAGGCCCAGATCCTGAACCTCCTGGAAGAGATGAAGGACCGCTACGGGCTGACTCTGGTGTTCATTGCCCACGACCTGGCCGTGGTCAAAAACGTCTCCGACCGGGTTGTGGTGATGTATCTGGGCAAGGTGTGCGAGGTGGCCGGGCCCGACGCCCTCTACGCCCACCCCGCCCACCCCTACAC
>VYEX01000068.1 GCA_009842675.1 Acidimicrobiia bacterium
CCCATCACTCCCCGGACGCGGCTACCTCATCCAAAACGGCCAACCCTCCATTATCCAGATCGCCGATGTATTCGCCGGGGAGGAGCGCTAGACGTCGTTGCGGAGGAGGTCTTCGTAGGTCTCGCGGCGGACGACTAGGCGGGCGTCGCCGTCGCGGGCAAACACAACGGCGGGGCGGAGGACCTTGTTGTAGTTGGAGCCCATGGAGTGGCCGTAGGCACCGGTCACCGGGGTGGCCAGGATGTCGCCCACCGCGATGTCGCTGGGCACCCGGCCGTCACGCACCAACAGGTCGCCCGACTCGCAGTGCTTGCCCACCACTCGCACCGTCTGGTCGCGGTCGCGGTTGGCGGCCCGGGTAAGAAACGTCTCGTAGCCGCTGTCGTAGAGCACCGGACGGGGGTTGTCGCTCATCCCTCCGTCAACCGAAACGTAGGTTCGAATGCCGGGCAGCTCCTTGATGGTTCCCACCTCATAGAGGGTGATTGCGGCCGCCGCTACCAGGGCTCGACCCGGCTCCACGCTCACCGGGGCGGTGAAGCCAGCTGACGCACAGGCCTCGCCAATGGCCGCCGCCCACTCGGCGATGGTGGGGGCCGATTCGCCCTCTACATAGGCCACGCCCAAGCCGCCGCCCAGCGACAGCTCAGGCAGCCCGTAAGGCTGGGCGAAACCGGCGATTACCTCTACCGCCCGCTGGAAGGAGCGCAGCTCGAACACCTGGCTGCCGATGTGGGCGTGCAATCCCACGAGCTCCACTGAGTCGGCTTCTCGGGCTCGACGGATGGCGGCATCGGCCAATCCGGTGGAGGCGGTGAATCCAAACTTGGTGTCGTCCACCCCCGTCGTCACGTACTCGTGGGTGTGGGCCTCCACTCCCGGTGTGATCCGCAGCAGCACCTGGGGGCAGACGCCGGTGGCGGCATGGAGCTCGTCGAGGCGGTCGAGCTCGTCAAAGGAATCCACCACGATGCGGCCCACCCCGGCCTCGACCGCAGCAGCGAGCTCGGCGGCCGACTTGTTGTTGCCGTGCATCACCAGCCGCTTGCCGGGCACACCCGCAGCTTGGGCGACATGCAGCTCTCCCCCGGTGGCCACGTCTAGATCGAGGCCTTCTTCGTGAACCAAGCGGGCCATGGCCAGGCACAGGAACGCCTTGGAGGCGTAGGCCACCGATCCGCCGAAGGCCGCCCGGGCTTGGCGGCACCGCTCCCGCATGTGGGCTTCGTCGTAGACAAACAGCGGCGTGCCGAATTCCTGGGCCAGCTCAAGCGCGTCGCACCCGGCGATAGACAGACGGCCGTCGTCGCCCACCGTGGCGTTGTCGGGCAGAAGGTAAGGGGGCAAAGCTGACACAACTACTCCCCTACATGGACTCCGGCGCGCTCACGCCCAGGGTGCCGAGGCCGACGGCCAGGCCCACTCGGGCGGCGTCGATCAGCACGAGGCGGGCTTGGGTCAGCTCGGGGGCGATGCCGGTGCCCACCACGTAGCAGTCGTGGTAGAAGCTGTGGACCGCAGCAGCGAAGTCCCGCAGCCACGCGGTTACCCGATGCGGAGCCCGCTCTTCGGCTGCGGCCGCGATCACCTCGCCCAGGGTGGAGAGCTGGCGCATCATTTCCAGCTCACGCTCGTGGACCAGCACGCCCAGATCTACCTGGTCGACGCTCAGCCGCTCCACCCCGTCGGCTTGAGCCCGGGCTGCGATGGAGCACACCCGGGCGTGAGCCATCTGCACATAGAACACCGGATTTTCCATCACCTGAGCGGCCGCCTTGGCCAGGTCGAAAGTCGGGGCGGTGTCCATCGACTGGAGTAAGTAGGTAAACCGGGCGGCGTCGGCCCCCACCTCGTCGATCACCTCGCGCAGCTCGATGATGTCGCCGGTGCGCTTGGACAGCCGCACTTCTTCCCCCTCGCGTTCCAGCCGCACCAACTGCGTCACCACCACCTCCAGGCTGGCAGGGTCGTTGCCCAGTGCGGCCATGGCCGCCTTCATGCGGGCCACATACCCATGGTGGTCGGCCCCCCACACGTTGATGAGCAGGCCATCAGAGCCAGTCCGATCAAGCTTGTTGCGGTGATAGGCGATGTCGGGCAGCAGATAGGTGTACTCGCCATCGGACTTGATCAACACCCGGTCTTTGTCGTCGCCGTGGTCGCTGGAGCGCAGCCACAGAGCCCCCTCGGCCTCGTAAGAGGCTCTCGCGGCGTCAAGGGCGGCCAGCGCGGTGTCGATGACCCCCGAGTCCACCAGCGCCTGCTCGCTCGACCACGTGTCGAACGCCACCGCCATCGAGCCCAATACCTCCCGCTGATCGGCCAGCGCCCGCTCCCTCCCCCACTGGCGGGCATCGGCATCGGCCGGCATCTCCGAAGCCCATTCGGCGATGTACTGGCCGTTGTAGCCGTCCTCGGGCACGGGTTCCTGCGCCCGGATCGCGGCCAAAGAGGCACCGTACAGATCCATCTGCGTGCCCCGGTCGTTGATATAGAACTCCCGCTGAACGTCGTAACCACACCGCTCCAGCAGCCGGGCCACCGCGTCGCCGTAGGCCGCTCCCCGGCCGTGTCCGGCGTGAACCGGTCCGGTGGGGTTGGCGCTCACGAACTCCACGATCACCGTGCGGCCCTGGCCCAGGTTCTGTCGCCCGTAGTCCTCGGTGCCAGCCGCCACTGCGTCAGCCACCACGCTGTGCAGCCAACTCGGCGCCAGCTTGAAGTTGACGAAACCGGGGCCGGCCACGCTCACCTCGGCCACGTGCTCAGGCCGGTTCTCCTCCAGCCAAGCGGCTAGCTCTGCGGCCAGCTCCCGGGGATTGCGCCCGACGCCCTTGGCGATGGCCAGCGCGGCGTTGGACGACCAATCGCCGTGCTCACGCCGCGCCGGTCGCTCCAACCCGACCTGGAAGTCGCCCGGCAGGGTGATCCCCGCGGCAGCGAGCGCGGCACGCAAGGCATCAGAAAGGGAGGTGCGGATGTCGGCCATGAACTGGCACATGGTACCGGCGCCCTGCTGGGTATACTCACCCAGTTACTGCCCACGTAGCTCAGGGGATAGAGCACTTGCCTCCGGAGCAAGGGGTCGCAGGTTCGAATCCTGCCGTGGGCGCCAAAGCTGAGTGAACTACTCGCCTGGTGAATCCTCGGTGCTGGGCTGGTCTAGCTGGTCGGCGATCTCCCGCAGTCGCTCGAGGGCGGACTCGTCGTCGAGTTCGCCGAGGTAGGCGGGCAGCTTGATGCCGACTTGGGCGGCCAGGTCGTGGATGGGCGGCAGGGAGCTGGCCAGGCCGGACAGGAAGTTGGCGGTGCTGTTGCCAGTCCTGCCGTCGCTGCCGCCGGAGTCCCACACCGTGACCTGGTCGATCTTCAGATTGGAGATGGCCTTTACCTGCTCCGCCACCAGGTTGGGCATCTGCTCGGCGACCAGCAATAGGGCAGCCAGCTGGGGATTGCCGCCGGCGTTGTTCACCAGCGCCCCCAAGCCCTCGGCCCGTCGGGTGAGCAGGGCCAGCAAGCCCAGCGCCTCGGCTTCCATGAGCAAGCGCTGACCGTCGGCCTCGCCTCCCTTCACCAGCCTGATGCGGTCGGCCTCGGCCTCAGCCAGCGTGCGGACCCGCTCGCGCTCCACCTCGGCGGGCACCACGATGTCGGCTTCTTGCGAGGCCTTGTCACGGGAAGCACGGGCCTGCTCGGCCTGTCCCTCAGCGGCAAACGACTCTTCGGCCGCACGAGCCTGGGTGACCCGCTCGGCGGTGACCGCGGCCCGCTCGGCCTCGGCCTCCTGCTGGCGGCGTGTGCTGTCGGAGTTGGCGATCACCACCTGCGATTCGTTCTCGCCCTCGGTGGCGGTGGCGTTTGCCTCAGCCACCCTGATGCGGCGCTCCCGTTGGGCCTCGGCCGCGCCGATATCGCCGTCGCGCTCTTGTTCGGCCACCTTGATCTTGGCCTCGTTGATGGCCCGGGCCGCGGCCTCGCGCCCCAGGGCGTCGATGTAGCCCGACTCGTCGGTCACGTCCTGGATGTTGACGTTGATGAGGCGCAGCCCCACTTTGCGCAGCTCGATTTCCAGCGACTCGGTGATGTTGGTGATCAGCTTCTCGCGGTCGGCGTTGATCTCCTCAATGGGCATGGTGGCGATGACCACCCGCATCTGGCCGAAGATGATGTCCCGCGCCAGGTTTTCTATCTCCGTCAGGCTCAGCCCCAACAGCCGCTCGGCCGCGTTCTGCATGACGCCGGGCTCGGTGGAGATTCCCACTGTGAACGTGGCCGGCGTGTTGACCCGGATGTTCTGCTGCGACAGGGCGCCTTGGAGCTTGATCTCGATAGGCAGCGGGGTGAGGTCCAAGAAGGCATATCCCTGTATGACGGGCCACACCAGGGCACCGCCGCCGTGGAGGCATCGGGCCGACTGGCCCTGTCCTCCCACTCGGCCGTAAATCACCAGCACGCGGTCGGAGGGGCAGCGCTTGTAGCGGGAAGATATCCACAGCAGCGCGATAAGAAGAATGACAATTAGGCCAGCAACAAGGGCTATGGCAGCCATTAAAAGGTCCTTTCGGGTCTAAATCAGATGAGTTACAGGGGTTTGACGAGGACGGTGGACTGATCCACCACAGAAACCACGGTGACGCGGGTCTGAGCCGGGAGGTCGCTGTCCGAGTTGGTATAGGCGTCGATCACTCGGAGCCGCCCCTGGATGAGTATTTCAACCTTGCCGGGCATGGAGCGGTTGGCTGGAATCGGCAGGTATACGGTGCCGATAATGCCCACCGCGCTCTGGTAGTCGATTGAGCCGCTCTCCTCCATTTGGGAGAACTTGCGCCACATGAAAGCCACGGCGATGAACACCGCAAGCCCCACCGCAATGGCCACGATCACCGAGACCGGGGTGGAGCTGTCCGCTTCCTTCATCAAAACGCCGGTCCAGCCGAAGGCGAAGAAAAACGCCGTCAGGCTGCGCAGGGACAGGAACCCCGTTCCCGCGCCCTCATCGTCAAGATCGATGTCGAGGTCGGAGCCGACGCCGAAGCCCAATAACAGGAGCTGGAGAATGAGGAAAACGCCGGCGATGACGCCGATCAGATAGAAGACCTGTAGGTCGCCGGTCAGGCCATCCCACCAGTCGCCCATCTGTTGTTCCTCCCGTCTATCTCGTTATCTCGCAGTCCGAAGCGCAGTCTGGCGCTCAATCTGGCGCTGGCCTGCGGTTTGGGCCTCCTTAACGGCAATCCTACCGACTTTTCCGACCATTTCCTCCCGGCCCCTCCTCCATGGCCCCTTGCTGGGCAAATGCGTTTTGAATGACCAAATCACATGCTGGGCGTGGCAAAGTCTCTAGGTGGCTGAGGCCAAGGCTCGCTGGAAGCACCAGTGGAAGGAACTCTACGAGGAGGTCATCGACTCGGGGCTGTGCACGGGGTGCGCAGGCTGCGTGATCGCCTGCCCCCACGATGTGATCGGCTACAAGCACGAGCCCGGCCAGTACAAGCCCTTCCACCTGGAAGAGGAGCTGGGCCTGACCGACTGCATCCACGGCCAAAAGGGCTGTACTTCCTGCACCCGGGCCTGTCCCCGGTTCCGCACCTGGGAGGCCGAGGCCGACGAGCACCTGTTCGGGCGCATCCGCACCGAGGAAGAGGTCTCCGGCATCTACAGCGACATCCTGCTGGTGCGGGCCAGCGACGACTACGTGTACGAGGTGGGCCAAGACGGCGGGCTGGTGTCGGCCATCTTGATCTGGTGCCTGGAGAACGACGTCGTCGACGGCGCCCTCACCTCATTCCTGGAGGGCGGCGACACCGACGGCTGGAAGGCCGTGCCGGGCCTGGCCGTCAACCGAGAAGAGGTGCTGCGGGGCGCGGGCAGCCGCTACACGTACTCGGCCAACCCCCTGGCCTACCGGGAGGCCAAGGAGCGAGGGCTGGAGAGCCTGGCCCTGGTAGGCATGAGCTGTCAGACCTCCATCGGACCGGTGATGTGGAACCGCAAGGTGGGCAAGGTGGGCCGTCCCATCAAGCTGAACATCGGGCTGCTGTGCTCCAAGAGCTTCGACGACTCCATGTTCGAGGAGCTGTTCTGGGTCAAGTACGGGCTGCCCACCGATCAGATCGCCAAGATGAACATCAAGGGCGTGTTCCAGGTGTGGATGAAGAACGGCGACTACCACGAGATCAATCTCAAGGAGTGCCACGCCTGGACCCGGGAGGGCTGCAACCTCTGCCCTGATTTCGCCGCCGAGCACGCCGACATCTCAACCGGGGGCATCGGAGATCTCTCCGACTGGACCCTCACCGTGGTCCGCACCGAACTGGGGCGAGCCGTTATCAACGCCATGCTGGACGACGGGGTTATCCAGGCCCGTCCCGGCGACGACGACCCGGGCGCGGTGGCCCTGATGCACAAGCTGGCCGCCAAGAGCCGCCAGCGCTGGCCCGAGTGGGCCGAGAGCGCGGTCCGAGTAGGGGTCTGAGCCGGGTAGGGGTCTGAGGGAAATTCTGCCCTCAGCGGGCTGCTAGCCCAGCCCCGATTCCTCCAGGATGCACTGGCGCATGATCTGGCTTACCTCTTCGGTCAAGTCGGCATTGATGTTGCTGCGCAGATCGTCGTCAAGCTCTTTGAACTGCTCGAAGGTCAAGCTGTCCCTGATCCTGTCGAAGCCGCACTTGCACACATCGTCCAAATTCGCTTGAACCTGCTGGTCCAGATCGTCTTTGCCAGCCTCCCTGCATCCATCGCGGAAGTTCCGCTCGGGCTGGCCCACGTTGGGCTCGCATTCCTCACTGCCGCCGGGGCAGTACTCGTCGGCATTGTCGTCCCACGAGGTGGGCGCGCCGGAGCTGCCGCAGGCGGCTGCAACCAGAATCAGCGCAGCCACAATCGCCAGCAAGCGGGTCTTCGTCACGGGCCCAACGGTATCGCCCGATCCGTCGAAGTCGCGAACCATTGCCGGGGCTACACCGCGTCGGCCAGCGCCATGGCCCGGGCGAACACCCCGTCGAGCATGTCCTCGGTAAGCCGGCCGGTGAAGGTGTTCTGCTGGCTCACGTGATACGAGCACACCACCGTCTGCCCGCCAGGAGCGGGCGCCTCCAAGCCGTGGGCGAACTTGGGCCGGGGCCGCACCCCCAGCTCGGCGGCCACCGCCCCGTAGCCGATGGCCCCCAGGGCCACGAACACCCGGGCCCGACTCAACAGCTCCAGCTCCCTCACCAGGAACGGTCGACAGGCGTCCCGCTCGGCGGGGGTGGGCTTGTTCTGAGGCGGTGCGCAGCGCACCGGGGCGGTGATGTACACGTCGCTCAGCTCCAGTCCGTCGTCGCGGTCGGTGGAGTCGGGCTGGTTGGCCAGCCCCATCCGGTGCAGCGATGCGTACAGGAAGTCCCCCGACCGGTCGCCGGTGAACATACGCCCGGTGCGGTTGGCGCCGTGGGCCGCCGGCGCCAGGCCCACCACCACGATGCGGGCCGAGGGGTCGCCAAAGCCCGGCACCGGCCGGCCCCAATAGGTCCAGTCCCGATAGGCGGCCCGCTTCACCGCAGCCACCTCCTCGCGCCAGGCCACCAGCCGGGGGCAGGCCCGACAGGCGGTAACATCGGCGGCCAGTTCGTCGAATGTGTCTGCTGAGCCCACTACCGCCAAGATAGAAGACAATGGCTGTCAAGAATTGTTCAGAGGCAGCCACTCCCAGAGGCAGATTCCATAGAGCAAATGGCCAGTAGATCCCGCAAACCCACCTTGGTGTTGTTCGTGCGCCACGGCCAGACCCCCACTACCGGCGCGGTGCTGCCCGGTCGGGCGCCCGGGCTGCACCTGAGCGACCGAGGCCGAGAACAGGCGGAACAAGCCGGAGCCCGGATCGCCGCCCTCGGCCCCAAGCGCATCGGAGCGGTCTACGCCTCGCCCATGGAGCGGGCCCGAGAGACCGCCGCTCCCATTGCCCGGGCGGTGGGACGACGGGTTCGGGTGCTCGACAGCCTCAACGAGTGCGACTTCGGCAAGTGGACGGGCCGCCGGCTCAGCGACCTGCGCCGACGCCGCGACTGGCGCCAGGTGCAGCGCAGCCCCAGCAGCTTCCGCTTCCCGGGGGGAGAGTCGTTCGTCGAGATGCAGACCCGGATGAATAACGCCGTGCAGTCGCTGGTGGCCCGCCATCCCGGCACAACGGTGGTGGCGGTGTCGCATGCCGACACCATCAAAGCGGCGGTCTCCCACGCTTCGGGCGCCCACCTGGACATGTTCCAGCGGATCGTGGTCTCGCCCTGCTCGATCACCGCCATCCTCTACAGCGACGACGGCCCGCTGGTGCTGGCCGTCAACAGCACGTCTGAGCTGAAGGCGCTCGTGCCGTCATGAGCGCTTCTTTCGACCTAAATGATCTTGAGCCGTCATGAGCGCTTCATTCGACCTGAACGATCTTGAGCATTTCACGGTGGGCACCGTCGGGCCTCCCGGCCAGCGGGTGTTCTATCTCCAAGCGGGCATCACCGGCACGCTGGTGTCGCTCAAGATGGAGAAGCAGCAGGTGGCCGCGTTGGCGGAATATCTGGACGGGGCCCTCAGGGAGATCAGCGACGACCCGGGCTCCATCGTCCCGGAGGCCGACATCGGCCTGATCGAGCCCCTGGAATCCGAGTGGACGGTGGGCGACATCGGGATCGGCTACGACGCCGACGCCGACCGGATGCTGATAATGGCCACCGAGATGCCCACCCAGGAAGAAGAAGACGACGACCTGGCCACCGCCCGGTTCCGGATCACTCAGAGCCAGGTGGCCGGCTTTGTCGCCCGGGCCCGACAGGTGGTGGCCGCGGGCCGCCCCCCATGCCGGTACTGCGGCGCTCCGCTCAACGACGACGGCACTTGGTGCCCCTGCTCCAACTGATGAGCCAGTCCCAGTCGAATGCTGAGTCGCCGTTTCGCGAGCGGCCCGCGCTCGACGACGCCGATGCCTTTGAAATCCTCACCGCCGGCGAGCTGGACGTGCTCGGGCGGATGCCCTGGAGCTCCAACATGACGTTTCTGGTAGACGTCCATGTCCCTGAATCCCCCATCGTCCAGGGGGTGTACAAGCCGGTGCAGGGTGAACGGCCCTTGTGGGACTTCCCCGCCGGACTCCACAAGCGGGAGGCCGCGGCCTTCGAGCTGTCCCGTGCCCTCAAATGGGATCTGATACCGCCCACCGTGCTCCGAGACGGGCCGTTGGGCGAGGGCTCGGTGCAGCTCTATGTGCCCACCGACTACGACGAGCACTACTTCACCCTGCGGGAGGAACCCGCCCATCATCGGTGGTTCCAGAGACTGTGCGCATTCGACTTCATTATCAACAGCACCGACCGCAAGGGCGGCCACATCCTGCTCGGCCACGACGGGCGGCTCTACGGCATCGACAACGGGCTGTCGTTCCACTGTGAGTTCAAACTGCGCACGGTGATCTGGGAGTGGGCCGGGGAGCCGCTGCCCGACGATTTAGCCGAAGACGTGGGCCGCCTGTTGGACGAGGGCCTGCCACCAGAAGTGGGAGGCCTGCTCACTTTGTTCGAACAAGATGCCCTGCTAACGCGAGCCACCGCCCTGGCCGAGGAGGGCCGATTCCCCGTCGACCCCAGTGGCCGCCGCCATCCCTGGCCCTTGGTCTAGCGACCACGACCAGAACAGCGGCGCCGAGGCGCCGAACCTGGCTCAGCCCCGGGCTTGCAGGGCTTCGATCAGCTTGGGCAGCACCTTGTGCACATCGCCGACCACGCCGAGGTCGGCGATCCCGAAGATGGGTGCCTCGGCATCCTTGTTGATGGCGATGATGTTCTTGGAGCCCTTCATGCCCACCATGTGCTGGGTGGCTCCGGAGATTCCGCAGGCCACGTACACGTCGGGCTTTACCACCTTGCCGGTCTGGCCCACCTGGTGGGAGTAGGGAACCCACCCGGCGTCCACAATGGCGCGCGACGCACCCGCCGCACCGCCCAGGAGGTTGGCCAAGTCCTCGATCATGGAGTACTTATCAGCCTCGCCCAGACCCCGGCCGCCCGAGACCACCACGCCGGCCTCGTCCAGCTTGGGCCCCGAAGACTCCTCGGCGAAGCGGTCCACCACCCGGGCCGCCCCGGTGGCGCCCAACTCCGGTACCGGCAGAGCCGAAACCGCGGCCGGGCCTCCGCCGGACTCCTCAGCGGCGAACGACTTGGGGCGCACCAAGAACAGACCGACGCCCGACCCGTTGAACCGGGTGCTCACGTTGACGGTGCCGCCGAAGACCGGCTCGGTCCCGACCAGAGCGCCGTCGGCTTGCTCCAATTCGACGATGTTGGTGATGACCGGGGCGTTCAGCTTCACCGAGAGCCGACCGGCCACGTCTCGACCGTCGTAGGTGGTGCCGAACAACACCGCGTCGGGTGCGGCTCCGGCCTCGATGGCCGAAGCAATGGCCGAGGCCACGGCCGGGCCGGCCAAACCGTCGCCCAGATCACCGGTGGCGTGGACCGTGGTCGCCCCGTGAGCGCCCAGCTCCCCGGCCACCGGCTCGCCATCGCCGCCTACAACTGCTTCCACGGTGTCGGCCAACTGGCGGGCTCTGGTCAACAACTCCAGGCTGATCGAGGCGACCTTGCCGCCTGAGGCCTCTGCATAAACCCAAATGGTTCCCATGCTGTCTCCTAGCGTCCTTGCTCTTAGACGATCCGAAGCTCTTCGAGCAGGGCGATAATGGCCTCGTGGGCGTCGCCCTCGTCAGTGACGATCTCGCCGGCCTCCCGCTCGGGTGCGGGGCTGACGTCGGTGATCTCCTGGCCTCCGCCGGCCCAACCCACCTGGTCGGCGCTGATGCCCAAGTCGGCCACGCCCACCTGGTCCATCGGCTTGGACTTGGCCGCCATGATGCCCTTGAACGACGGGTAGCGGGGCTCCACCACCCCGGCGGTCACTGAGACCACCGCAGGCAGCGGACACCGAACCTCGTCGTAGCCGTCCTCGGTCTGGCGCTTCACCACCACCTCGCCGCCGTCGGCTTGGATCTCCTTGGCAAAGGTCACCGAGGGCAGGCTCAGCAGCTCGGCCACCTGCTCGGGAACCGTGCCGGTATAGCCGTCGGACGACTCGGTGGCGGCCAAGATCAGATCAGCCTGAGCCCGGCCGATGGCCGCGGCCAGTACCCGGGCGGTGCCCAGGGCGTCGGTTCCGGCCAATGCCTCGTCGCTGACCAGGATGGCCTTATCGGCTCCCATGGCCAGCGCGGAACGCAGTCCGTTCACCTCTTCGTTGGGGGCCATCGAAACCAGAGTCACCTCGCCCTCACCGGCGGCATCGCGCAGCTGGAGGGCCATCTCCACGCCGTAAGAGTCCGACTCGTCCATGATGAGCTTCATGTCCCGCTTGAGGGTCTTGGTCTCCGGGTCGAGCTCCCCGGGATCGGCCGGATCGGGGATTTGTTTCACGCAGACGACAATGTCCATAGCGTGCAAGTCTCCCACCCGCCCCAAACGGTGCAAAACCAAACGGGGGCAGAGAATGGAGCAATTGCTGCCATTGGTGCTTTATCGATTCTGAGGCGGGGGCGGTAGCGTAGAAGGTCTGAAAGTCCTGCTTTTGGTCAACCCCCACGCTTCGTCGGTCACCGCCCGGACCCAGGTAGTCATCCAAAAGGCGCTGGCCGCCGACCACGACGTGACTTTGGCCGCCACCCACCGGCGGGGCCACGCCTCGCGCCTGGCCCACGGGGCGGTGGCTGACGGCTGCGATGTGGTGGCGGTGCTGGGGGGCGACGGGACCCTGAACGAGGCCATCAACGGGCTGGCCGGCTCCGATGTGGCCCTCGCTCCCCTGCCCGGGGGATCAACCAACGTGTTCGCCCGCACCATCGGGCTGCCCGACGACCCGGTGGAGGCGGCCGCCATGCTGTTGGAGACGCTGGCCGCCGGCCACATCAAGCGGGTGGGGCTGGGCCAGGTGAACGGCCGGTATTTCCTGTTCCACGCCGGCGTGGGGTACGACGCGGCCGTCGTCCAGCAGGTGGAGCGCAAAGCCGGCCTGAAGCGATACGCCAACCACGCGCTGTTCGCCTTCGCCGCGGTGGACACCTGGCTGCGCCACTACGACCGGTCGCGCCCCCGGTTCACCGTCTACCACTCTGACGGCGAGGCGGTAACCGGCCAGTTCGCCATCTGCCTGAACACCAACCCCTACACCTACCTCGGCTCCCGCCCCTTCGACGTGATGCCCGACACCACCCTGGATGTGCCCCTGTCGATGGTCACGCTGCGGTCGCTGCGGGCCAACCGGCTCCTGCGGACCGCCGCCAGCGCCCTGGGCTACGGACCCCCGGTCACCGCCCACCGCCACGTTCACTCCCGCACCGGCGTGACCAGTGTCGTGGTGGCCAGTGACGCCCCCTTCCCCTACCAGCTCGACGGCGATTACCTCGGCGAAACCACCCGCCTCGAATTCCACCACGCCGCCAGCGCCCTCGCCCTAGCCCTGCCGTTGGGCTAGTTCCCCAGCACCTCGCGGGCTATGTCGGGGACGTCGGTGATGACGGCATCGGCGCCTATGGCAGCCAGTTGGGCGATCTGGTCGGGTTCGTTGACGGTCCACACGTTGACTTCAACGCCGGCGGCGTGGGCGGCGTCGATGAGGGCCTTGCTGGTAGAGGCGAAGTATGGGTGGATGGCGCTGTGGCCGGCGGCTACCACCCGGTTCACCAGCAGTTCGGGAGCCAGCACCTCGAAGGTCAGGTAGGCGGTGGGAATACCGGGATCGATGGCCCTGATTCGATTGAGGGCCTCGATGTCGAATGACGAGACGATCACCTCTCCGCGGTGTTCGCCTATCCCCCACCCCATCACCAGACCGGCCACCGCGGCCGACACCTGGTGCTCGGCGTCGTAGTCGGGATCATTGGGCGCGCTCTTGATCTCGATGTTGATCACGAATTCCCGCTCTGAGGCCGGATCCAGGCACACATCCATCACCTCGGCCAGAGTCGGCACCCAGTCGGGCAGTTCATTGTCATGCAGATCGATGATTGCTCGGCCGTCGGCCAGATGGGCGTCGTGGTGCACCACCAGCACGTCGTTGGCCGTGCGCCTCACGTCCAGCTCCACCCCATCGGCATCGAGCGCGACCGCGGCGCGAAACGCCTCCAGCGTGTTCTCCCGCTCGGCCTGCGAAGCTCCCCGATGGGCGATCACCCGCATGAGAAACCCCCCACAATCACAACACGATTATCAGCAATAAACATGTTCACCATAAGCCCCTCTTGCCACATCAGTAGACCACCCCTATCCTTGTCCCCGCGTGATTACGAAGACCTTGCTGGAGAAATTCGAAAACGGTGCAGACGATTGGCGGTGCCAAGCGGCCTGTCGCGACACCGATCCCGACCTGTTCTTCCCGATAGGAAGCACCGGATTGGCGCTCGAGCAGATCGAGTCGGCCAAAGTGGTGTGCCAGGCCTGCAACGCCAAAAGCGACTGCTTGGAGTTCGCCTTGGCCACCAACCAGGACTCGGGAATCTGGGGCGGCACCTCCGAGGACGAGCGCCGCCTGCTCCGTCGCCGCTGGGTGGCCGAGCAGCGCGAGGCCGCCATCATCTTGGCTTAGCGCTCTGGCGGGGAGCGACCCCTAGCAGGGGAATGGCCACTTCCACAACAGTGCCGCGACGGGGCTGATCCCCCTCTCCGTTGCTCATGGTGATGCTGCCCCGCAGATCGGCGCTCACCAGATTCCTCACGATGGCGATGCCCAACCCGTCGGCACTGTTTACGTCGAAACCGGGCGGCAGCCCGACACCGTCGTCAATCACCCGCACCTTCACCCGATCGCCGTCGTTGTCCAACTCGATGCGCACCTGCCCGCCAGGGGGCTCTGGGTAGGCGTGATCCATCACGTTCTGCAAACACTCGTTCAGCACCACCGCCAGCGGGGTGGCCACGTCGGCCGCCAGCTCTCCGGCATCGCCGCTCACCTTGAACTCAACCGGCCGGTCCGGGCCGGTCAAACCTTCCTCCACCATGCGCACCAGCGACCGCACGATCTCCACGAACGGCACGTCGCTGCTGGCGTCGCGCGACAGAATCTCATGGACGATGGCGATCGCCCGGATGCGCCTCACCGACTCCTCAATGGCATCGCGGGCCTCGGCGGCGACGGCCCGGCGCCCCTGCAAGCGCAATAGCGACGACACCGTCTGGAGGTTGTTCTTCACCCGGTGGTGGATCTCGGCGATGGTGGCGTCTTTGGACATCAACAGCCGGTCCCGGCGGCGCAGCTCGGAGATGTCGCGCATCAGCACCAATGCGCCGGTCACCTCTCCCCGCCCGATCAGCGGCAAACAGCGCAGCACCACGGTGCCCCGATCTCCGTGCTGAATCTCCTCGGTCTGGGGCAGGCGGGAGGCGAACGCGGCCCGGATGGCCCGCTGCTCCAAGCCGATGTCCACCAGCCGGCGGCCCTCCACGTCGCTGTGGAGGCCGATGCGATGCAGCGCCGAGGCGGCGTTGGGCGAAATGAGCTGAACCCGGCCTGAGGCGTCGAGCAGCATTAGCCCGTCGCCCACCCGGGGAGACTCCTCGGTCTCGATGTCGTCCACCGGGAACGGGTACTCCCCTTCGGCGATCATGGTTGCCAGCCGCCTAAACAGCTTGAAGTAGCTCATCTCCAGCTCACCGGGGTTTCGCTGGGTGTCGGGATCGAACTCCCGGGCCATCACCGCCACCACCTCGCCGTGGCAGTTCACCGGCACGGTGAGAGTGCGGATGCGGGGCTGGTCGGTGTGGGCGATCCGCCCGCCGTCGGTTATCCGCCCCTCCCGATAGGCCACGTCCACCAACGGGCGCTGCTCCGGGGTGAACACCGCTCCCACCAAGTTGTTGCGATGGATCGAGCGGGCTGTGGTGGGCCGGATCTGCCCCGCTATGGCGTAGCTCGCCGGGCTGGCGGTGGACTGGCCGGCGGGCACATACAACAGCAGATCGGCAAAGGAGATGTCAGCCAGCGGCGCCCATGTCCGCATGAGCCGCTGGAGGTGGTTCAGGCGCGACTTGGCCAGACCGGGGGCCAATTCCTCCAGGCTCGCCATCAGCCAAGTTTACGGCCAGCGGCGATTCAGCTCCCGAAGCCGATGGATCGACCGGAGGCTGAGGGGTCGAGCTCCACGTAGGCCACGCTGGCGGCCGGGACGCCCACCTCGCGGCCCCTGTGGTCGGTGAGCCACAGCATCTCGCCCGACGCCAGGCCCGCGGTGATGGCTTTCTTCACTGTCTCCATCTCGGAGTCGGGGTCCAATTCCACCTCGATCTCCTTCTGGCTACGGATGACGCCGATTCGAACATGCATTGATAGCTCTCCTTGAATTGGATCTAGTTGATCTTCAGCTCTGGGCTGTAGATGCGCCGGGGCGGCGGGTTGTCCACCAGATGGGCGGCCATGGCGGCAAAGGCCTGGCCGGCTTCGGAGTCCGGGGCCTCGGCGGCAATCGGCCGGCCGCTGTCGGCACCCTCCCGTAGGGCGGGAATCAGCGGCACCCGCCCGATCAGCGGCACTTCGAGCCGGTCGGCCAGTTCTTGGCCTCCCCCGGCGCCGAACAGCTCGTACCGCTTGCCGTCGTCTCCGGTGAACCAGCTCATGTTCTCGATCACCCCTCGCACGGTGAGGTTCACCTTCTCGGCCATGAACGCGGCCCGCTGAGCCACTCGCTGGGCGGCCGGCTGGGGGGTGGTAACCACATAGACCTCGGAGCGGGGCAGGAACTGGGCCAACGAGATGGAGATGTCGCCGGTGCCCGGCGGCAGGTCCACCAGGAGATAGTCGGGGTCGTCCCAGGCCACGTCGGTGAGGAACTGCTCCAGTGCTTTGTGGAGCATGGGCCCCCGCCAGATCACCGCCTGATCTTCCTCGGCGAAGAAACCCATGGAGATGCACCGCACGCCGTGGGCCTCGGGGGGCACGATCATCTCGCCCACCATTTGCGGTTCTTGGTTGATGCCCAGCATCCGGGGCACCGAGAAGCCCCACACGTCGGCATCCACCACCGCGGTGCGATGCCCGGCGGCGGCCAATGCCACCCCCAGATTGACCGTGACCGACGACTTGCCCACACCGCCCTTGCCCGAGGCGATCAGCAACACCCGGGTGGTTGACGTCGGCTCGGTGAAGGGAATGGTCCGGCGCGGCGGGGCGGGGGTGTCGCCTGCGGGAGCCATGCCGGTAGATTACGGCATCGACTCAGAAATCCCTGTGCCGTGACCAACCCCGCGCTATGACCCCTCAAGTGCCGTGACCCGACGCCACTATCTCGACCACGCGTCCACCTCTCCCCTCCGACCCGAGGCGCTGTCGGCCATGAACCAGTGGTGGGCCGCCGGCCACGGCGACCCCTCCCGGATGCACGCCGAGGCGCTCGCCGCCCGCTATGAGATCGAGCAGGCCCGCCAGCAGGTGGCCGACTGCTTCGGCGCCCGCTCGCGGGAGGTGGTGTTCACCAGCGGCGCTACCGAGTCGATCGCCGCCGCGGTGCGGGGATCGTCGTACCGGGGAACCCATCAGGTGCTCAGCGCGGTAGAGCATTCGGCGGTGCGGCTGTCGGTTGAGCGGCTGGATGCCAGCGACCACCGGGCCACCGTGGTGGGAGTGGACAGCACCGGGAGGGTGGACCCCGCCGAGATGGCCGCGGCCACCGGGCCCGACACCGCCGCCGTCCACTGCCAGTGGGCCAACCACGAGGTGGGAACGGTGCAGGCGGTGGCCGAGGTGGTGGCGGCTTGTCGTGAGCGGTCGCCGGAAGTGCTCATCCATGTGGACGCCGCCGCGGCCGCGGGCCGGGTTCCGATCGATTTTGCCGAGACCGGCGCCGACTTGATGTCCATCAGCGCCCACAAGTTCGGGGGCCCGCCGGGAATCGGCGCCCTCCTGGTGCGCCGCGGCCTGCGCCTAGTGCCTCTCTTGGAAGGAGGCGACCAGGAGCGAGCCCGCCGGGCGGGCCTGGAGAACGGCGCGGCCATTGCCGGCTTCGCCGCCGCCTGCGGGGCGCTCCAGGGCGACGGCTTGGAGCAGGAGGCCAGCCGGGCCCAATCGCAATCGGACAAGCTGCGCGACCTGGCTCAGAGAATTGAGGGTGTCGAGCTCTATGGCCACACAACCCAGCGCCTCCCCCATCTGGTGTGTTTGGGCATCGACGACGTGGAGCCCCAAGCCGTGCTGATCGCCTTGGACCGGGCTGGGGTGGCCGCCCACTCCGGCAGCTCGTGTGCTTCGGAGTCGCTGGAGCCGTCGCCGGTACTCGAGGCCATGGGTGTGGATGCCCACCACTCGCTGCGCCTGTCGGTGGGGTGGTCGACTACGGACAAAGATGTGGACGCCGCGGCCAGCGCTCTCGAACAAGCGCTAGCTGAGTTGCGCAAACTGCGGGGCTAACCCAGCCAGTCGAAGAAGTCAGCGCCGGCCAGCGCGTTGGAGACGCCGTCCAGTTCCTCCACGTGCAGGAACTCGAATCCGGCCGCCTCGGCGTAGTACCGGTCGACGTCGGTGTCGCCGATGTGGATGTAGCGGCTGGCCTCGAACTGGTTCCGCACCTCGTCCAAATGGTGCTTGCCGCCCACGAAGTCCACGTCGATCCCGTGGATATCCCACAGACGCTGCTGGTCGGAGCGCACCCGGTCGGAACCGCTGCCGATCACATAGCCCCTGGCCTTGGCCTGGCGCATGGCCTCCAGCAAAATCGGCCCCGGCGGATCACCGCACTCCAGCGTGCCGTCGATGTCAAACGAAATCAGGATGCGGGCAGGTTAGTTGGCTCGGGAGGGAGGACTCGAACCCCCAATATCGGGACCAGAACCCGGTGTGTTGCCAATTACACCACTCCCGAAAGCAGCGGCCAGTGTACCGGACGGGCGCAAATCGCCACACGCAATTCAGGGTGAAGAATTACATCATCATGCTTATTATCATTAGCCGCCTATGGCTTCTCCCGTTGAACACCGCTCCCGATTCACTCGCGCCATGGCGGCCATCGCAGCGCTGGTTGCGATGCTCCTTCTGCCGTCGGCGCTAGTTGCGCCCGCAGCCTCGGCCCAATCGGTGGCCGACGTGGAGGTACGAGACCAGCTGATCGCCAACCAGGAGAATCTCCTGAACACCTACCGGTGCCTGTTCGGAGTGGACACCGACGTGGTCCCTGGCGGCTGCCCGGACCCCGATCAGGTCTCCCCCGGCCCAGCTCCCGCGAACCCCACCCAGCAGGACATCGAGGTGCGCGACACGCTTATCCAGAGCCAGGAAGCCCTCTTGAACGTCTACCGATGCCGATTCGACGTCGACACCCAGCTCGTGCCCGGTGGGTGCTTCCAACAGCCAGACGACACTCCGTCAACAGGAGGAACAGACGACACTTCCTCAATAGACCCTCCGGCTGAATCGGCTGCCATCGGCGTTCTCAACGGATTAACCGTTGAAGCCGAGTACGAGGGGACGGGCTATGTGCGCGCCGAGTTTGAGCACGATAGGCGCTACCTGTGCGACAACGCCGGTACCGACCCCTACACGGGAATCTCTTTCGATCCTTCTACCTGTGACGTGGACCACATCGTGGCCGCTCAGGAAGCATTCGAATCCGGGGCTTGGGCATGGGACACCGCACGGCGCATGGGGTTCGGGAATGATGCCGAGAACCTGATCGCGACGCGCGATTGCGTCAACCGATCCAAGGGCTCGCGTGACATGGCCGAATGGTCAGGACGAATCGGCAGCGGCGTGTGTCAGGGAACGGAGATTACCGTTGAGGGTCGATGCTTTCTGGCCCAAAGGATGGTCCAGGTCAAAGCCGCCTACTCCCTCTCAGTAGACCAAGACGAGAAAGCCGCGCTGACAACGGCCCTCGAAACCTGTTCAGGGCGCAGCCTGCCTAGCACCGGATCAGGTTCAATCACCGGAACGATCGAAGCCGGCTCCGATTGACAATCCGTCTACCGCCCACGTCTCCCCAACCTCCCTGGGGCGATAGCGAGCTAGTTCATCTAGAGGCGGGAGCGGGCTTCTTGCAGGCGGCGGAGGACTTCTTCGCGGGTGAGGTGGTGCACCATGGGCTCGAACAGCGGGGGGCCCACTGAGCGGCCGGTGACGGCTACTCGAACGGGGGCTTGGGACTTGGACCGGTTGACGCCGTGGGCCTCGCCAACCGCGAACACGGCGTCTTTCACGGTGTCGGGATCCCAGGGGCAGTCGGCCAGCGCGGAAATGGTGCCGTCGAGGATCTCAGCGGCGGCCTTGCCCCGCACCACCGCCTTGTCCCACGACGCCTCGTCCATGGACACCTCGGGACAGAACAGCCAGTCCACTTGGCGCTCGATGTCCGACAGGGTGCGCAGCTTCTCCTGCACCAGCGGAACCATGGCGGCCACCACGTCGGGGCGATAGCTCTCGGGGGGCCAGGGCACCTGGTCGCCGGTCAGATGAGGTTCGAGCGCCTCCAGCAGTTCCCCAGTGCCGAGTTCCCTGATATACACCCCGTTGAAGTGCTCCAGCTTGGCGATGTCAAAGAACGCCGGCGCCTTGTTCACGTCCTCCAGCCGGAATTGCCCGATGATCTCGGCCATCGGTCGGATCTCCACCCCGTCGCGCGGCCCCCAGCCCAATAGGGCCAGGTAGTTGGCCATTGCCGGGGCCAAAAAGCCCCGCTGGCGGTAGCTCTCCAGCGACACGTCGTCGCGGCGCTTGGACAGTTTCTTGCGCTGCTCGTTCACCAGCAGGGGCAGATGGGCGTAGATCGGCGGGGTCGCCCCCAGCGCCTGGGCCACCAGCACGGCCCGCGGCGTGCTCGACAGCAGGTCTTCGCCCCGGATGGCGTGGGTGATGGCCATATCGGCGTCGTCCACCGCGTTGGCCAGCACAAACGTGGGCGACCCGTCGGAGCGCCAGATCACAAAGTCCCCTAGCTGGGCGTGGTCCACGGCCACCTCGCCCCTCACCACGTCGTCGATCACCGTGGTGCCCTCAGGGGTCCTGAACCGCACCGCACGGCCGTCGGCCATCTCGGTGCCAGCCAGTTCGTTGTCGTCGGCGTCGCACAGGTAGGCCTGGCTGTTGTCCAGCAGTTGCTGCACCGCTTCCCGGTGACGGTCGCGACGCTCCGACTGGTAAAACGGCCCCTCGTCGTAGTCGATGCCCAGCCACTCCAGATACTCGAAGATGGCGTCGGTCAGCTCGGGTCGGTTGCGGCTCTCGTCGGTATCCTCGATGCGCAGCACCATGGTCCCCCCCACGGAGCGGGCAAACAGCCAGTTGAACAGGGCCGTTCGAGCCGAGCCGACGTGGAGGTAGCCGGTGGGCGACGGGGCGAACCGAACCCGCGGCTGGCTGTCGCCCACCGGGAACTTGGGCCGGGAGCCTGACGGGCCACCGGTCGAAGGGTCAGCCGGACTCACCGGCTGGTACTGACCGCGAGCAGCTCGTCTCTGTTGTTGAGACAGGCGGCCTCCACCTCGCTGGGCGCCATGCGCAGAGCCGCTTCCGAAACCAGGTCCACCAATTGCCGGGCCTCGGCGTAGTGGTGGGGATGGCTGACGCCAGCGAACAGCTCCTTGCGCCACGCCACCAGCGCCTCTTCGGGGACGGGGGGCAGGTAGCCGAACACCCGGAAGGCAACCTCCAGATCGGCTGACACCGGGGCCCGCCCGAACAAGGCCGCCCGCTTCAAAGCCACGCCCACACAGCCGGCGACCGCATCGTCGGCGTGCTCGCCGGGGGCCAGCATCAGCTCGCTCTCAAAGCGACGGGCCAGCAGCAGGGCGTACCCCTGATCGGGTCCGGGCACACCCAGGCCCGCGCCCACCGGCTGGCCCTCAATCAGCTCGGCAGGCCGATCGGCCAACCACGGCTGAGGCCGCCGGGGAGGCGACACATAGTGACGATCAGCCGCTGCGGTGTCGTTGGGTACGTAATCAGGTGCAGCCACCGCTACTCCTTGCTTTCTCTATTGGCTCCGTCTTCGCTGTGCAAGAGCCCGAACACCAGGCTGTCCACCAAGGCCTGCCAGCTGGCCTCCACGATGTTGGTGGACACCCCGATGGTGGTCCAAACCCGGTCGCCGTTGGTGGAGTCGATGATCACCCGGGTGACCGCCGCAGTCCCCGCCGCGGTGTCGAGCACCCGCACCTTGTAGTCGATGAGCGAGATCGACCGGAACGCCGGATAGCGATCGCCCAGGGCCATCATCAACGCGGCGTGCAGCGCGTTGACCGGGCCGTTGCCCTCCCCGGTGGCCACTATGCGCTCGCCCTCCACGTGAAGCTTCACGGTGGCCTCGGTCTCCATGTCCACCGCCACCTCGTTCCACGCCCGGGCTCCCGTGCCCGACCGGTGCTCGGTAGCCACCTTGAACGACTCCAGCTCGAAGTACGGCTGCTTCCACCCCGATGCCCCCCGCATCAGCAATTCCAGGGAGGCGTCGGCCACCTCGAAGTGGTACCCGGCGTGCTCCAGCTTCTTGAGGGTGTCCACGATCTCGCCCACGGCCTTGCCGTCGATTTCGAGGCCCAGCTCCTCGCACTTGAGCTCCACTGTTGAGCGCCCGGCCATCTCCGACACCACGAAACGGGTTCCGTTGCCCACCGCGGCCGGGTCGACGTGCTCATAGGCGTCGGGTCGGCGGGCGATGGCACTGGTATGCAGACCGGCCTTGTGGGCGAAGGCCGACGACCCCACATAGGCCTGCTGGGGGTCGGGCGGAAAATTCACCAGCTCGGCCACGTGGTGCGACACCGCGGTGAGCCGGCTAAGCCGGCCGGGGGGAACGGTCTCAACCCCCATTTTCAGACTGAGGTTGGCGATGATGGGCACCAGATTGCAGTTGCCGGTGCGCTCGCCGTAGCCGTTGATGGTGCCCTGCACCTGAGTGGCCCCGGCCCGCACCCCGGCCAGGGCGTTGGCCACGCCGCAACCGGTGTCGTTGTGGAGGTGGACCCCCACCGGGACGTCCAGGTAGTCGACCACTGCGCCCACCGTGTCCTCCACCCGGGCGGGCAGCGTGCCCCCGTTTGTGTCGCACAGCACCAGGCGGTCGGCTCCGGCCACTGCGGCCGCTTCCAGCACCGCCAGGCTGTACTCCCGGTTGTGGTGATAGCCGTCGAAGAAGTGCTCGGCATCGAAGAACACCTGCATTCCACTGTCCTTCAAGAACCGCACCGATTCGGCCACCATGGCCACCCCTTCGTCGAGTGTGGTCCGAAGGGCCTCGAGCACGTGGTAGTCCCAGCACTTGCCCACGATGCAAGCCACCTGGGTGCCCGACGCCGCCAAGTTGGCCAGCGTGAGATCCTCGTCGGTGCGCCCCTTCACCTTGCGGGTGGAGCCGAAGGACACCAGCGTGCTGGTCTCCAGGTTCAGCTCGTCTCGGGCCCGGGCGAAGAACTCGTCGTCTTTGGGGTTGGATCCGGGCCAACCGCCCTCGATGAAATGGACGCCCAGATAGTCGAGTTGGCGGGCGATGCGGAGCTTGTCCTCCACGGTGAGGGAGATCCCCTCAAGCTGGCTCCCGTCGCGAAGGGTGGTGTCGTAGATCTCTACCGAGGCGGGCAGGGGCCGGGGTCCGGTCGCCTCAGCGGTCGACATGCTCGTTCCAGTGCCGATACTGGGCTTGTCGGCCCCTCACCGCGTCCTGGAACACCTCTTGGATCTTGCGGGTGATCGGACCGGGGTCGCCGATCTCGCGGTCGTCCACCGACCGGATGGGAACCACCTCGGCCGCGGTGCCCGACAGGAAAGCCTCGTCGGCCAAATACAGATCGCTGCGCAGCAGGTTGTCGGCCACATAGGGGATGCCCAGGTCAGAGGCCATGGTGCGGATGGCATCCTGGGTAATGCCCTCCAACGCCCCCACCGAGGTGGGCGGGGTGACGATGGTGCCGTCGCGCACCACGAACAGGTTCTCCCCGGTGCACTCGCTCACATAGCCCTGGGGCGATAGCAGGACAGCCTCGTCGTAGCCGGCCTTCACCGCCTGCACCTTGGCCAGCTGGCTGTTGATGTAGTGCCCGCAGCCCTTGGCCGCAGTGGGCATGGAGTTGGGGTCGTGTCGCTGCCAGGAGCTGACCATGAGGCGCACCCCGTTGCGTATCCCCTCATCGCCCAAATAGGTGCCCCACGGCCACACCGCGATGGCCACGTTCACCTGGCACGGCAGCGGGTTCAGCCCCATCTCGCCGTAGCCCAGATAGGCCAGAGGACGGATGTAGCCGCTCTTCAGATTGTTGACCCGCACGGTCTCCTTGGTGGCGGCCACCAGCTCGTCCACCGTGTAGGGGATGTCGATCTGGAGGATCTTGGCGCTGGCGAACAGCCGCCGGATATGGGGGGTGAGCCGGAACACCGCGGGGCCCTCATCGGTCTCATAGGCCCTGATGCCCTCGAAAACGCCGTTGCCGTAGTGAAGCGTGTGGGTGAGCACGTGCACGGTGGCGTCCGCCCAGTCCACCAGCTCGCCGTCCATCCACACCTTCTCCGTGGTCTCGATTGGCATCGTGCTCAGATCCTTTCTGCGGGCATAGCCTCGATCATTCGGGGCTCACACCCTGTCTGCAATGGCGTCGCCGATTTCGGTGGTGGTCCCGTATTGAGTTGTGGGGTCGGCGCAGGCGGCCCGAATCCGGTTAGCGGCATCGACCTCGCCGAGGAATTCAACCATCATTGCGGCCGACAAAATCGCGGCGGTGGGGTTGGCCCGGCCGGTCCCCACAATATCGGGTGCTGAGCCGTGGACCGGCTCAAACATCGACGGACCGGTGCGATCGGGGTTCAGATTGGCCGAGGCGGCCAGCCCGATGCCCCCGGACACTGCGCCGCCGAGGTCGGTGAGGATGTCGCCGAACAGGTTGTCGGTCACGATCACGTCGTAGCTCTTGGGGTCTTCCACGAAGTAGATGCAGGCCGCATCCACATGGTTGTAGGCGGTGGCCACGTCGGGATACTCCTCGGCCACCTCGTTGAACGCCCGCTCCCACAAGTCGCCGGCAAAGGTCAAAACGTTGGTCTTGTGCACCAGAGTGAGGTGGCGCCCGGGGCGGCTGCGGGCCAGCTCGAAGGCGTAGCGGACACAGCGCTCAACACCGAACCGGGTGTTCACCGACCCCTGCGTGGCCACCTCATAGGGGGTGTGGCGGCGCAGGAACCCGCCCTCGCCGGCGTAGGTGCCCTCGGTGTTCTCCCTGATCACCTCGAACTCGAAGGAGCCGTCGGGGGCTCGGAACGGGCGGCGGTTCACGTAGAGGTCGAGTTCGAAGCGCATCCGCAGCAGCAGCCCCCGCTCAATCACGCCGGGAGGCACGTCGGGGGTGCCCACCGCGCCCACATACAGGGCGTCCAACCCCCGCCACTCGTCCATGATCTCGTCGGTAAGCACGGTGCCGTCCCGCAGGTAGCGGGCTCCCCCGAGGTCGTAGGGCACCGTGTCCAGCTCCACGCCAGCCGCGTCCATCACCTTCAGGCCCTCGGCTACAACCTCGGGCCCGATGCCGTCGCCGCCAAGTACTCCGATCACGTGGGCCATGGCCCATCAGAATACGAATACATCATCCCTTGAGGCGAACACTAAAATGTTTCCTTATGCCAGAAACCCAAGAGCTGTCCCAGACGGCATACGACCGTCTGCGGGCTGAGTTCGAACAGCTCACCACGGTCGGACGGGTTGACATCGCCCGGAAGATCGAAGCGGCCCGCGAGTTGGGAGACCTGAGCGAGAACGGCGACTACCACGCGGCCAAAGACGAACAGGGAAAGATGGAGACCCGCATCGCCCAGCTCAGCGCCCTGTTGAACAACTGCCAGATCGTCGAAGCGAGCGACGGAACCACGGTGGCGGTGGGATCAGTGGTCACCGTGGCCCACGACGGCGACCCCGATGACGTCGAGACCTATCTGGTTGGTTCGATCGAGGAGCGCCACGACGGACTCGACGTGATCTCCCCGGCCTCTCCGATGGGAGCGGCCATCATCGGGGCAGACGTGGGCGACACCGTGTCGTTTGATAGCCCCGCCGGCGGGACTCTGTCCGTTCAAATCGTGTCCCTTGAGCAGTAGCGGAGCGCCCATCGGCCCCAGCTTGCCGCCGGGCGAGTCGATCGACCTGCCCGGACGGGGGCAGGTGTTTGTTCGACGGGCCGAGGGACCGCCGGGATCGCCCACCGTCATGTTGCTGCACGGCTGGACGGTGACCGCTGATTTGAACTGGTACCCGGCCTTCCAGCCCATCTCACAGCGGGCCTCCGTGGTGGCTTTCGACCACCGGGGCCACGGCGATGGCCTCCCCACCAGGCGTTTCAGGTTCGCCGACTGTGCCTCCGATGTTTTGGCCGTGGCCGACGCCCTGGGCATCGACCGGTTCGTGTGCGTGGGCTACTCCATGGGCGGCGCCATCGCGCAACTGGCCGCTCGATCTGCACCCGACCGGGTCACCGGCCTGGTGCTGGGCGCCACCTCCACCAGCTTCCGAGGACGGGGATTGCGGGCCATCCGCTTCTCGCTGCTTCCGGTGGTGGCCGCCGCCTCTCGCCTGGCCCCCTTGAAGCTGCGCTACTGGGGCTGGGAGCAGACCGTGTTCAACGTGATCGGCACCAACATCGGCCGTTGGGCCCAGACCGAGGTGCTCAAAGGCGACCCCCAGGCGATGCTCGATGCCGGCACCGAGCTGTTCAACTTCGACTCCTCGGACTGGATCGCCGAGCTGCCCATGCCCATCGCCCAAATCCGCACCCTGGGCGACAACGTGGTGCCCGACTATCTCCAACAAGAGCTGGGCGACGCCGTGTCCGACCTCAGCGTCTTCTCCTATCGGGGCGGCCATGCGTCGGTGGTCACCGACTTCGACAGCTTTTGGGACTGCCTGAGCAAGGCGCTGGACTCTGTGGGGGTGCCGGCCGGCTCAGAAATTGGGAGCTCTGTTGCCCCCGATCCATCGTCTTCTGAGACCAGCCGATAGCCTCAGATATACCGCCTACAACGCAAGAAACCGGAGCGCACATGGGCCGAACCCTCAGCGAAAAGGTCTGGGACCGACACGTCGTTCACCAAGCTGACGGCGAGCCCGACCTGCTGTTCATCGACCTGCACCTCATCCACGAGGTGACCTCCCCTCAGGCCTTCGACGGGCTCCGCATGAACGGCAGGACCGTGCGGCGGCCCGATCTCACGGTGGCCACCGAAGACCACAACGTCCCCACCGACAACATCGCCTGGCCCATCGCCGATCCAATCTCCCGCCAGCAGGTGGAGACATTGCGGGCCAACTGCGAGGAGTTCGGCATCACCCTGTACCCGATGGGAAGCCCCGGCCAGGGAATCGTGCATGTGATCGGCCCGGAGATGGGCCTCACCCAGCCGGGCATGACCATCGTGTGCGGCGACAGCCACACCTCCACCCACGGGGCGTTCGGGGCGCTGGCCTTCGGCATCGGCACCAGCGAGGTGGAGCACGTGCTGGCCACCCAAACCCTCCCCCAGCAGCGGCCCGGCACCATGTCGGTGACCGTGGACGGCGCGCTGCCCATGACCTGCACGGCCAAGGACGTGATCTTGGCCATCATCGGGCGCATCGGCACCGGCGGGGGCATCGGCTCGGTTATCGAATACCGGGGGTCGGTCATCCGCTCGCTGTCGATGGAAGGGCGCATGACCGTGTGCAACATGTCCATCGAGGCTGGCGCCCGAGCGGGGTTGATCGCCCCCGACGACACCACGTTCGAATATCTCCAGGGGCGACCGGGAGCACCAGCGGGACCAGCGTGGGAGGCCGCGGTGGACGACTGGCGCAGCCTGTCGACCGACGATGACGCCGCCTTTGACAAAGAGGTGTTGATCGACGGTTCGGCGCTGGTGCCCCATGTGTCGTGGGGAACCAACCCGGGCCAAGTGGCCCCCATCGACGGGGCCGTGCCCCACCCTGACACCTTCGCCGAGGCCAGCGGACGGGATGCGGCCGCCCGGGCGCTCGACTACATGGACCTGGCCCCCGGCACACCGCTGAAGGAGATCCCGGTGGACACCGTGTTCATCGGCTCGTGCACCAACAGCCGCATCGAAGACCTGCGCATCGCCGCCTCGGTGGTGGAGGGCCGCCGGGTGCGTTCCGGGGTGCGCACCTTCGTGGTTCCCGGCTCGGGCGCGGTCAAGGCCCAGGCCGAGGCCGAGGGCCTCCACGAGGTGTTCAAAGCCGCCGGGTTCGACTGGCGGGAGCCGGGCTGCTCCATGTGCTTGGCCATGAACCCCGACAAGCTGGCCCCCGGCGAGCGGTGCGCCAGCACCTCCAACCGCAACTTCGAGGGCCGCCAGGGCAAGGGCGGGCGCACCCACCTGGTGTCGCCCGCGGTGGCCGCCGCCACCGCGGTGGCCGGCACCTTCGCCACACCAGGGGATCTGTCATGAAGCCGGTGCGAACGATCATCGCCACCGCGCTGCCGCTGGACCGAAGCGACGTGGACACCGATCAGATCATCCCCAGCGACTGGCTCAAGCGGGTGGAGCGCACCGGCTTCGAGCAGGGTTTGTTCTCGGAGTGGCGCGAGGATCCCGATTTCGTGCTCAACGATTCCCGCTTCGCCGATGCCCGCATCCTGGTGGCCGGCCCCAATTTCGGCACCGGCTCCTCCCGGGAGCACGCGGTGTGGGCCATCCAGCAATACGGCTTCGAGGCGGTCATCTCCCCCCGTTTCGGCGACATTTTCCGCAACAACTCCACCAAGAACGGCCTGGTCCCGGTGCAGGTGAGCGAAGACGTGGCCCGCACGCTGCTCGACGCAGTGGCCGACGACCCCTTGATTGAGATCACTGTCGACGTCGAACGGCTCACCGTGTCGGCCCCGGCCGCCGGTGTGAGCTCCGATTTCCCCCTCGACGGCGCCGTTCAGCATCGTCTGTTGGAGGGCCTCGACGACATCGGCCTCACCCTGGCCCACACCGACGCCATCGACGCCTTCGAAACCACCCGTCCGGCCTGGATGCCGTCGCTGGCCTAGATTGATCCCATCGAAAATTTTTTCGAATTGCTGGGAACCAACCTGTCGGATCAGGCCGTCTTAGTTGCATGCTGAAGATCCGAAAAGCCGCACTTGTCCTGTCTGCGACGGTCGTGTCCCTGGCCCTGCTGGCCGCGGCCTGTTCGTCTGACACTTCTGATACACCGGGGATTACCGGTGGGGCCAGCGGCACCGCCACGGACGAAACCCCTGGTGAAGTGACGGGCGAGACCGACGGGACGCCAGTGCCGACGGTGGTGCTGGATGACATCGAGTTGTTGTCGGCGTTGCGGAGCTTCGGCGACTGCTCCACGCTGCTCGACTACCTGCGGACCGAGACCGTCGCCCGGGTGGGCCCCTACGGCCTCGACGACGGGCCTCGCTTCGGGATTCCTGAGCCATTCATGGCCGAGGAAGCCGAGATGATGGCCGACGACTCCGCGGCCCCGGCAGCCCCAGCAGCCGATTCGGCACCGACCAGCGGCATCGACGGCGACTTCTCCTCCACCAACGTGCAGGTGGCCGGGGTGGACGAGCCCGACATCATCAAGACCGATGGCAACCGCATCCTGGCCGTGGCTCAGGGGCGGTTGCACTATGTGGACGTTTCCGGCGACCAGCCTCGGTACCTGGGCAGCGTGGACCTGACTTCGGAAAATTCTTGGGGCTGGGGCCAGGAGATATTCATCCGGGGCGACCGGGCCATGGTGTTCTCCACCAGCCACTTCGAGGGGCTGGAACCGGTGGCGGCCCGCGATCTCGAGGGCGACCACGTCATCGCCGAGGATGTGATCTTCCGCGGCAATCCGGTGGCGCTCATCCAAGAGATCGACCTGTCCAACCCGGCCTCCATGGAGGTGGTTTCGGAGCTGCGTGTGGAGGGCAGTTACCTCAGCGCCCGCTCGGTGGGCGACGTGGTGTGGATGTCGATGTCCAGCTACCCGGCGCAGTTCCAGTTCGTGTACCCCAGCGGCCCCGCCGCCGAAGAGGCCGCCGAGCGGGTCAACAAGGAGATTGCCGCCACCGCAGGCTTGGGGGCCTGGCTGCCGGCCTACCGCTTCGACGGGCCCGGCGGCACCCGTGCTGGTCTGTTGCCCGAGTGCGAGCAGCTCTACACCCCCGCCGAGTTCGACGGGTTCACCGTGTTATCGGTGCTGAGCTTCAACCTCGACGAGCCGCTGGACACCGGCGACGCCGCCTCGGTGCTGGCCGACGGCCACACCCTCTACGGCTCCGGCCAGTCGCTCTATCTGGCCTCCAGCACGCCGGTGTGGGCCGAGCCCGTAGATGACGGAGACACGGTCAGCATCTCGGCGCCGACGGAGTGGACCACCGTCGCACACAAGTTCTCGGTGTCCACCGACGGCCCGGCCCGCTACGAGGCGTCGGGCACGGTGGAGGGCCATCTGCTCAACCAGTTCTCCATGGACGAGCACAACGGCTACTTCCGGGTGGCCACCACCATTGGCGAGCCATGGGACACCGAGACCTCTGAGAGCCAGGTGGTGGTGCTCGAACAGCAGGGCCGACGGCTCACCGAGGTGGGCAAAGTCGGGAATTTGGGGCGGGGCGAGCGCATCTTCTCGGTCCGATTCGCGGGCGACATCGGCTACGTGGTCACCTTCCGCCAGGTTGACCCCCTCTATGTGATCGACCTGGCTGATCCCACTGCCCCGTCGGTGGCCGGCGAGCTGAAGATCCCCGGTTTCTCGACTTACTTGCACCCCATTGGCGACGGCCTCCTCATCGGCGTGGGCCAAGACGCCGACGACACCGGCCGCACCCGCGGCACCAAGGTCTCGCTGTTCGACGTGAGCAACTCGGCCGCGCCCAGCGAACTCGACGTGATCGTATTCCCCGACGCCCACAGCGAGGCCGAGTGGGACCACCGGGCCTTCTTGTACTGGGGCCCCCAGGAGATGGTGGCCATCCCCCTCACCCGTTACGACTACGAGGGCGACGACGACTTCTTCGGCGCCGTGGCCCTGCGGGTGAACCGCGACGGCGTGGCCGAGCTCGGGCGGGTGTCACACCGGGAGCAGCAGATCGTGTTCGAGGGCTGCCGTCCGGTGGACAACCAAGAGCTGGCGAGGGCATTCGGCGGCGACAGCGAGATCCGCATTTGCCCCTTTGACGCCCCCGACCGCTACGGCAATCAAGACTGCGAGCCCATGAAGCCCGAGTGGGCCCGGGAGGAATGGCCCTCAATCGACATCGCCGACGACGAGAAGCTGATCATCTGCTGGATCTGGACCCCGCCCATCCAGCGATTAATCGTGATCGGCGACACCTTGTGGACTATGTCCGAGCACGCCCTCCAAGCCAACGACCTGGCCACCTTCGCTTACGAGGACCAGTTCGAGCTGAAATCAAACTGAGGGACTAACCCAACCCAGCACAGGCCCGGTTCAGGGCGCTCACAATGGCCCGCATGGACGCCGTCGTGATGTCGGTGTGGATGCCGCAGCCCCACAGCTCGCGGCCTTCTACCAGCAGCTCGATATAAGCCACCGCCTCGGCGTCGGTGCCTCCACCCCGGGCGTGCTCGTGATAGTCGACCACCTTGATCGGCGTGTCGATGATCTCGTTCAACCCGGAAACGAAGGCGTCCAGCGATCCGGCTCCCTCGCCGTGGACCACCACCTGGTCTTCCCCGGCGGTCAGCCGGGCGGTGACCACGGTGCGGTCGGCCCCCCGGGCGTTCTGGGCCGACTCGTATCCGTTCAGCCGGTAGGGCTCGTCCAAACCGAGGTACTCGGTGGCGAACTCGCTGTGGATCTGGTCGGCGGTGATCTCCTCGCCGGTGTCCTCGGCGATCTGCTGGATGACCCTGCTGAACTCGATCTGCATCCGCCGGGGCAGGTCGAGTTGAACCTCGGCTTGGAGCAGGTATGACACCCCGCCCTTGCCCGACTGGCTGTTCACCCGCACCACGTCCTGGTAGGTGCGGCCCACGTCTTTGGGGTCGATGGGGATGTAGGGAACCTCGAACAGGGTCTGGCCGGTCTCCTCCATGGCCTCAAACCCCTTCTTGATGGCGTCTTGGTGCGACCCCGAGAAGGCGGTGTACACCAAGTCGCCCACATAGGGGTGGCGGGGATGGATGGGAAGCTGGTTGCAGTCCTCGGCCACCCGGCGAAGCCCGTTGATGTCGGAGATGTCCAACTCGGGGTCCACCCCTTGGCTGAACAGGTTCATGGCCAGGTTCACCACATCCACGTTGCCGGTGCGCTCGCCGTTGCCGAACAGGGTGCCTTCCACCCGGTCGGCGCCGGCCATGAGCCCGAACTCGGCGGCGGCCACCGCGGTCCCCCGGTCGTTGTGGGGGTGCAGGCTCAGCACGATGCGGTCCCGGCGGTCCAGGTTGCGGTGCATCCACTCGATCATGTCGCCGTAGATGTTGGCGGTGGACATCTCCACGGTGGCCGGCAGGTTGATGATCACCGGCTTGTCGTGGCCGTCGGCCAGGATGTCCACCACCTCGTCGCACACCCGCTTGGCGAACGGCAGCTCGGTGCCGGTGAACGACTCGGGCGAGTACTCGTAGAACACCTCGGTGCTGGGGACCTGGGGCTCCAGCGAGCGACACCACTCCGACGCCTGGGTGGCAATCTTGGTGATGCCGTCCATGTCGAGGCCAAAGACCACCCGGCGCTGGACGGTTGATGTGGAGTTGTAGAGGTGGACAATGGCATCGGCGGCGCCGTCGATGGCCTCATAGGTGCGCTCGATCAGCTCTTGGCGGGCCTGGGTGAGCACTTGGATGCGCACGTCGGAGGGGATGGCCTTCTGCTCGATGATCTCTCGCACGAACCGGAAGTCGGTCTCCGATGCCGAGGGGAAGCCCACCTCGATCTCCTTGAACCCGGCCTCCACCAGGGCGGTGAACATCTTCCACTTCCGCTCGGGGTTCATGGGCTCGATGAGGGCCTGGTTGCCGTCGCGCAAGTCCACCGAGCACCACCGGGGCGCGCCGGTGAGCACGGCGTCGGGCCAGGTGCGGTCGATCAGCTTGACCGGCTCGAACGCCTGGTACTTGTGGATCGGCATTCCCGACGGCTGTTGGGGGTGTAATCCGGTTTTCATCACATGGCCTCTATTGGAGTTGACTCACGAAAAAACCCCCTGCCCTTGCGGGATCAGGGGGTCGGGGCGAGCACCTCTGGGTGCTCGCCCTACAAGAGCAGCAGGTGGGTGTGGATGCGGCTCATCGGGATAACTCTACGCGAACCCCTGGAGCATTCCAAACATCTGGGCTCCGTCAGCCTTCGGCTGGGGCCAGGCCCAGGTAGCGGGCCGACTGCACCCCGTCGATGGCCACCAGGGCGTCGGCCACCTCCTTGGGCACCGGATGGGGGGTGGCGATCACCATGGAGGCGCCCTCCCCGGTGGGGGCCCGGCCCACGTTCATGTCGTTGATGTTGATGCCGGCGTCGCCCAACAGCGTGCCCACCGCGCCGATCACGCCGGGGCGGTCGTCGTTGGACAACAAGATCATGTGGGCGGCGGGCGGCATGTGGATGGCGTGGTCGTCGGCCAGCACCAGCACCGGCTCTTGGCGGGCCCCAGTCAGCCGTCCGCCCAGGCTGTGGCCCGCGCCCCGCAGGGTGAGCAGGTTCACGTGGTCCTTAGAGGTGGGCGTGCTGATCCCCCGCACCTCCATCCCCCGCTCCTGGGCCATGGTGAGCGCGTTCACATAGCTGACCTGCATGTCCGACACCGCGCTCAGCAGCCCCTTCACCGCCGACATCACCGCCACGGTGTTGTCGGGCTTGCCAATGTCCCCGATGAGCTCCACCTCCAGCACCTCGGGCAGCCGCTCGCACAGGTTTCCGAACAACCGGCCAAGCTGCTCGGCCAGCGACAGATAGGGGCGCAGCACATCGGGCACGTTCTTGGCCGGGACATTCACCGCCGCGGGCACGAACTCCCCGCCCAGCGCCAGCATCACCTGCTCGGCTATGGCGTCGCCCGCCTTGCTCTGGGCCTCTTCGGTGCTGGCCCCCAGATGGGGGGTGACCACCACCGAGTCGAGGTCGAACAGCGGTGATTCGGTGATGGGCTCACCGTCGAACACGTCGAGAGCCGCCCCGGCGATGCGCCCCGATGCCACCGCCTCGGCCAAGTCGGCCTCGTCCACGATGCCGCCGCGCGACACGTTCACGATCCGCAGGTTGGGCTTGGCCAGCTCGAGCATCTCGGAGTTGATCAGCCCGATGGTCTCGGGCGTGCGGGCCACGTGGATGGTGATGAAATCCGACTGGGCCACCAGCTCCTCCAGCGACACCAGCGCCATCACGCTGTGAAGGGCCACCTCCTCGGACACATAAGGGTCGCTGGCGATTACCCGCATGGCGAACCCAATGGCCCGCTCGGCCACCAGCCGCCCGATGCGGCCAAGCCCGATGATGCCCAGCGTCTTGTCGCTCAGCTCGATTCCCTCCCAGCGGCCCCGCTCCCACCGCCCGTCGACGAGGGCGGAGTGGGCCTGGGGGATGTTGCGGGCCTGGGCCAAGATCAAGGCCATGGTGTGCTCAGCCGCCGAGATGATGTTGGACAAGGTGTCGTTCACCACCAGCACGCCGTGCTCGGTGGCGGCGTCGACGTCCACATTGTCGAGGCCCACCCCGGCGCGGCCCACGATCACCAGATCGGAGCCTGCGTCGAACACCTCAGCGGTCACCTGAGTGGCCGACCGGATGATCAGCGCCTGCACCCCGGCCACCGCCTCCAGCAGCTCGTCAGGAGACATGCCGGTGCGGACCTCGACATCGTGCCCGGCGTGGCGCAGCTTGGCCACCCCGATGTCGGCGATCTTCTCAGCTACCAGAACCTTGGCCATCGGCCCTCAGAATAAACCGCGACCTGTTCCCCACCGGGGACCAATAAGCGAGAGCGAAGTTAATTCCCACCTAGCGGCGGATGGGCACCGGTGGGATGTTGTCGGCGAGGTTGAATCCCAGGATCTGGGCGAAGAATGAGAGCTCGGCTTCCAGGGCGGCCACGATGTTGTCGGCCTGGCGGAAACCGTGCTGTTCACCCTCGAACAAGAGGTAGGCCACCGGGATCGACCGCTGCTCCAGGGCGGCCACGATCATCTCGGCCTGGTTGGGGGGCACCACCACGTCTTCGGAGCCTTGGAGCACGATCATGGGGGCGTCGAAGTCGTCCACGAAGTGGATGGGCGAGCGAGCCTCGTGCACCTCGGCTTCTTCGGGGTACAGCCCGACCAGGCTGTCCATGTAGCGGGCCTCGAACTTGTGGGTGTCGGTGGCCAGCGCGGCCAGATCGGCGATGCCGTAGCGGCTGGCCCCTGCCGCGAACACCTTGTGGAAGGCCAGCGCGCACAGGGTGGTGTAGCCGCCGGCGCTGGAGCCCCGGATGATGAGCCGGTCGCCGTCCACCTCTCCGGTTTGCACCAGGTGGCGGGCCGCGGCCACGCAGTCGTCCACGTCGCTGACGCCCCAGAGCCCCTGGAGGGCCTCCCGGTAGGCGGTGCCGTAGCCGGTGCTGCCCCGGTAGTTCACGTCCACCACCGCAATGCCCCGGCTGGTCCAGTACTGAATGCCGAGCTGGAGCTGGCTGCGGGCCGAACCAGTGGGCCCGCCGTGGCCCAGCACCAACAGCGGAGGCTTCTCTCCGGCCGGGGCTCTCTCGGTGGGGTGGGCTGGCGGGTAGTACAGCCCGTGGGCCTCCGCTCCCCCGGTGGTGGGAAAGCTGATGGGGCGGGGATTGGACAGGTACCCCGGATCGACCTCGGGCCGAGCGGTCGGTCGGATCACCTCGTGCGACCCGTCAGCCACGTCGATGCGCACCGCGGTGGGCTGTTGCGTCGGCGATGCGACGATGGCGCAGATGGCATGGGGACCAGCGGCACGCACGCTGGTATAAGACGTCCAGGGCAGATCGAGCATTACTGGCTCGGAGCCGTCGGGGGGAACTGCCCACAGTTCGGCCAGCGACCCCCGCATGGCCGCCGCGGCCACGGTGTTGTCATCGCACACCGCATAGCTGGGATCGTCGAACACCCAGGCCGGGCGGTGCATTTCGGCGTCGAGCTCGAACACGGGGATGAGATCGGCGCCTTCGAGCCGATACAGGTTCCACCAGCCCTTGTGGTCGCTCACCACATACAGACCGCCATCAGGCCCCCATTGGGGCTCCACCACCGAGCCGATGCCCGACACCGCGCACTGGCCGTCCACCCACAGCTCGGTTTGGTCCCAGGGCATGTTGGGGTGGTTCCACTGGACCCAGGCCAGCCGCCGGCCATCGGGGCTGGGCCGAGGCCAGCCGTAGAAGTCGGCCCCGGTGGCCACGATCTCGGGCTCGCCGGTGCCGTTGCGGCTCAGCCGGACTATTTCGTTGGCCTCCTCGCCGCCGCTCTCCCGACCAGCCTGGTGGTTCTCCCGCACGCAGACGGTGCCGTCCCCGTCGGGTCGGCCGTCGGCGTAGCGCAGACCATGGGCAAAGGCCGGCTCGGGCGACACCGGCCGAGGCTCACCCTCCGCCGGTATGTGCCAGAGGCGGCCGTCGGAGTCGTCGCAGGCGTACACCCCGTCGGTGCCGTCGGGCCACCACGCTCCCCCGCCGTAGCTGTGGACCCGGGTCCGCACCGAAACCGGCCCCCACAAATCGCGGCCGTCGCACACCAGCGCGTTGCGGCCCGATTCGGCCGGTCGCGACTCGGTCCACCACATCCGACCCCGCTGGTGCCACAAGCTGACCGGCAGCGCGGCGTCGGCCACCATCGACCGCGCGGTGATCGGCGACGGCCAGCTGCCGTAGGACGAGGTCCCGGAGTCCGTCACTGCAACAGATCAGCGATGCGGCCGATGCCCTCGCCCAAGTCGTCGTCGCCAAGGGCGAAAGACAGCCGGGCATAGCCGGGGCCGGCGAACGCCTCGCCGGGCACGATGGCCACCTGGGCCTCGTCCAGGATCCACCCAGCCAGCTCGGCGGTGGTGTTAGGAATGCCAGCGCGCCCCAGCACTCCTTCAAATGATGGGAAGGCGTAGAACGCTCCCTGGGGCTCCAGACAGGTCACCCCTTCGATCCCGTTCAGCATCTTGTGCATGGCCCGCCGCCGCCGGTCGAAGGCGGACCGCATTTCGGCCACCGCGTCCAGCGGCCCGCTCACCGCGGCCAGTGCGGCCCGCTGGGCCACATTGGACACATTCGATGTCTGGTGCGATTGCAGGCTCACCGCCGCAGAGGCCGCGTCGGGGGGGCCGATCAGCCAGCCCACCCGCCAACCGGTCATGGCATAGGTCTTGGCCACGCCGTTGAGCACCAGGCAGCGATCGGCCAGCTCGGGCACCACCACCGGCATGGAGCTGAACTGGTTGTCGTCGTAGGTCAGGTGCTCGTAGATCTCGTCGGTGATCACCCACACATCGTGCTCGGCGGCCCACCGGCCGATGGCCTCCACCCGGTCACGGGGGTACACCGCGCCAGTGGGGTTGGACGGCGACACGAACACCAGCGCCTTGGTGCGGTCGGTGCGGGCCGCCTCGAGCTGCTCCACGGTGACCATGAACCCGTCATCGGCGGTGGTGGGCACCTCCACGCTGGTGCCGCCGGCCAGGGCGATGGCCTCGGGATAGGTGGTCCAATAGGGGGCGGGCAAAAGCACCTCGTCGCCGGGATCGAGCAGCACGGCGAAGCCGTTGTACACCGCGTGCTTGCCCCCGTTGGTCACCACCACCTGCGACGGCTCCACCTCCAAGCCCGAATCGCGCAGGGTCTTGGCCGCGATGGCCTCCTTCAGCTCGGGCAGGCCCCCAGCTGGGGAATAGCGATGATTGCGGGGGTCGTCCACCGCCGCTCGGGCTGCGTCCAAGATGGCCGCCGGGGTGGGAAAATCGGGCTCGCCTGCGCCAAAGCTGATCACCGGTGCCCCTTGGGCCTTCAGGGCCTTGGCCTTGGCGTCCACCGCCAGGGTGGCCGAGGGGGCGATGGCGGAAATACGCTGGGATATGCGAGCCATTAGCGCAGCTTTTCACACCGCCGCTGGGAAGTCGGCGTTCAATTTCCAGTGGACCGATCAACGCCGGTTGAGCCTCTGGCGTCGGTATCGTGGGGCTTCGTGAGCAGTGTTGCCCAATCCCCCGCAATCACCATCCCTCCCGACCTGCTGCCCGAGGACGGCCGCTTCGGCAGCGGGCCGTCGCGGGTGCGACCGGAGGCCGCCATGGCCCTGGCCGAGGCAGCCGACGACTTCCTCGGCACCAGCCACCGCAAGGCCACCGTGAAAGACGTGGTACACCGGCTCCGGGCTGGGGTGGCCGAGCTGTTCTCGCTGCCCGACGGCTACGAGGTGGTGCTGGGCAACGGGGGCACCACCGGGTTCTGGGATGCCGCCATCTTCAATCTGATCGAGTCCCGCAGCCAGCATTTGAGCTTCGGGGCGTTCTCGGCGAAGTTCGCCGCCGGGGTGGCCACCGCCCCCCATCTGCAAGAGCCGATCATCATCAGCTCCGAGGTCGGCACCCATCCTGAGGCGGTGGCCGACCCCACGGTGGATGCCTATGCCCTGACCCACAACGAGACCTCCACCGGGGTGTCGATGGAACTGAGCCGTCCCAGCGAGGACGGCCTCGTGCTGGTGGACGCCACCTCGGGTGCCGGCGGGCTGCGATTCGACCCCGCCGAGACCGACGTCTACTACTTCGCCCCCCAGAAGTGCCTGGCCGCCGACGGCGGACTATGGCTGGCCTGCTGCTCGCCCGCCGCGGTGGAGCGCATCGAGCGGATTGCAGCGGGCGACCGCTGGATCCCCCCGTCCTTGAATCTGGCCATTGCGCTCAACAGCTCCCGCAAGGACGAGACCTACAACACCCCGGCGCTGGCCACCGTTTTCTTGGCCGTGCACCAGGTGGAGTGGATCAACGAGTACGGCGGTCTGGAGTGGGCAGCAACCCGCTGCGACCAGTCGGCCGACATCATCTACACCTGGGCCGAGAACCGCGGCTTCACCACCCCATTCGTGTCTGACACCGCCATTCGCAGCCACGTGGTGGCCACCATCGATTTCGACGGAGTGTCGGCCGACGAGGTGGCCGCCGTGTTGCGAACCAATGGGATTGTCGACGTGGAGTCGTACCGGGCGCTGGGCCGCAACCAGCTCCGGGTGGCCCTGTTCCCGGCCATCCCCCCCTCGGATATCGCCGCGCTGTGCGGCTGCATCGACTACGTGGTGGAGAACCTGTAGCAGTGGACGCGGGGGCCGACACCACGGGGAAGCTGTTGGTGGCCACCCCGCTCATCGGCGACGGGAACTTCGAGCAGACCGTGGTGCTGATGCTGGCCCATCAAGAGGAGGGCGCCGCCGGAGTGGTGTTGAACCGCCCCTCGGGAATGCTGGTCAGCGATGCCCTCCCCCAGTGGGCCCCGCATCTGGCCCCGCCGCCCACCATGTTCATCGGGGGCCCGGTGTCCAACGAGTCGGTGGTGGCTCTGGCCCGGGTGCGCGAGGACCCCTACGAGGGGTGGTGGACCCCCGTGCTCGGCCTGGTGGGCACCCTCGATTTGGAAGCCGATGTCGACGAGGTGGCTGGCGCAGTCGACGCCGTCCGCCTCTTCGCCGGCTACGCCGGCTGGTCCCCGGGCCAGCTCGAGGACGAGATCGAATCCGGCGCCTGGTTCGTGGTCGACGCCGACCCCGCTGACCTGCTCACCGAAAGCCCTGGAGACCTCTGGCCCGCGGTCCTCGCCCGCCAGCCCTCCCCCCTCTCCTGGTA
>VYEX01000003.1:0-36744 GCA_009842675.1 Acidimicrobiia bacterium
GGTTTCGTGGCAGCTGCCGACATGGCCGTCCACTTTGGTGTTGCAGGCCGCGCTGGCTCGGTTGGGCGCGGTGCAGAATCCGATCATCCCGGTGTATAGGGAGCGGGAGGTGGGTTTCTGCGTTCGCCAGACAGGGGCTCAGCTGTTCTTGGTGCCGTCGGTGTGGCGGGGGTTCGACTTTCAGGCCATGGCGGAGGGGATCGCCGCTGAAGTTGACGGCCTTAATGTGGTGGTGGGTGACGGGGACTTGCCAGAGGGCGATCCATCAATGCTGGACGACATTCCGGCCCCTGAGGATCCCGAGGAAATCCGGTGGGTGTACTACACGTCGGGCACCACGTCTGATCCCAAAGGCGCCCGCCACTGTGACACGTCGGTCATGGCGTCGGGAATCGCCATGGTGGAGCGCCAGCACGTCACCGCCGACGACAAGTTCGGACTGGCCTTTCCGTTCGCCCACATTGGCGGGGTGTCCAACTTGTCGGTGTCGTTGAGCTCGGGCTGCACCCTGGTGATTGCCGAGGCGTTCGATCCCACTGACACCACCGCATTGTTCGCCCGTCACGATGTCACTCTGGTGGGTGGAGGCCCGGCCTTCTTCATGGCCTTTGTGGCCGAGCAGCGCAAGCAGCCCGGCCAGCCCATCCTTCCCCGGCTCCGGCTCTTCTCCGGCGGCGGGGCGCCCATGCCGGCGTCCCAGCATTACGAGGTACAGGCCGAGATCGGCGGGCGGGGATGCGGCCACGCCTGGGGGATGACCGAGGCGCCGATCATCGCCCAGAACACCCCCGACGATCCCGATGAGAAGCTGGCTGAGACCGAGGGTCGGCCGCTGGCCGGAGCGGAGATCAGGGTGGTGGGCTTCGACGGTGTTCCGGCCGACGTCGGCATGGAAGGGGAGCTGTGGATCCGGGGGCCCATGGTCTGCCGGGGCTACATGGACGACGCCTTGACTGCGTCTGCGTTCGACGGGGATTGGTTCCACACCGGCGACGTGGGGTTTCTCGACGCTGAAGGGTATGTGACGCTCACTGGGCGGGTGAAAGACATCATCATCCGCAAGGGGGAGAACATCTCGGCTACCGAAATCGAGGACCTGCTGTTCGCCCACCCCAAGGTGCTCGACGCCGGGGTGATCGGGCTTCCCGACAAGGAGCGGGGCGAGCGGGTCTGCGCAGTCGTTGAGCTGGCTTCTGGTGCCGAGGGGCTTACATTGACTGAGGTCGGGGATTACTTCCGGGCATCGGGGATCATGCCGCAGAAGATTCCTGAGCAGATAGAAATCGTGGAATCGCTGCCTCGAAACGCCACCGGCAAGGTGTTGAAGCACGAGCTGCGGTCTCGATTCACAGACTGACCACTAAAGCACCTGTTTGATTCCGTGGATGGCTAAGCCGGCAAGGGCTCCTATGAGGGTCCCGTTGATGCGAATGAACTGGAGGTCGCGGCCGACTCGGCGCTCGATGCGGGAGCTGGTGTCGTCGGCGTCCCAGCGGGCCACGGTGCTGCCGATCACGTTGGCTACCTCGGCTTGGGCGTGGCGGGCCAACAGGCCCACTGCGGAAACCAGCCATCGGTCCACCCGGTTCTGGAGGGTGGAGTCGCCTTGCAATGACTCTCCGGCCCTAGCCAGAACCGCCTCCACCCGGGTGGCCAACCGCTGGCTGGTTTGGAGGCGCTGGGCGTAGCTCCGCAGTCCGGCGTCGATGCGAAGGCGCAGTTCGTGCTCAGGGTCGTCGGCCATGTCGGCCAGCACTCCACGAACTCCTCGGTGGAGGCGAGTGAAGATGTGGTGATCGAGCACCTTGGGGGTATAGATGGGCGCTTCCTCCACAATGCGATCCCGCAGAACCTCGAAGTTGTCCACCAGGAAGCGGTCAGCCCGCTGCACGGCGGCGTCGACCATTGAGCGGTGGTGGCCGCCTTCGACCATCGACTCCAGTAGCCGGCCCAGAGCGGGACCCGACACCAGCCCGGCATCCCCCTCTGCGGCTAGCCATCGGCCCAGAGCTTCAGCGGGGGCCCGGTCGGCCACCCATCGGCCCAAGTCGTCGGGCTCGAAGAAGTTGTCCTGCACGAACTCGCCCAAGCTGGCGCCGATGGCGTTTTTGCGCCGGGGGATGATGGCGGTGTGGGGAATGGGAATGCCGAGCGGGTGTTTGAACAGGGCGGTCACCGCAAACCAGTCGGCCAAACCGCCGATCATGGCCGCTTCGGCGGCGGCCTCCACGTAGCCGGCCCAGCCGTCGCCGTCGGTGAGCAGCCGCATCACCACAAACAACACGGCGGCGGCTAGCAGCAGGCCAGTGGCCCGCCACTTGGCTCGCCGAAGCGAGGCCGGGTCGCTCAGGCGACCGTTTGGGGCATCCATGACCCGCGGATCTGCTCGGCCCACGGGTAGCGCAGCGGCTCGATGAGCTGGAACGGTCCGTCCATCCCGACGTCGGTGGTGGCGGGCCGGGAGGGGGTGGCGGCCCGCAGCGCGGCCACCACCTTGGCGGGGTCGCCTTCGATCATGTGCAAGTCGATGGCGGTATCGGGAGCGAAGCGGGAAGTGAACGACACCACCGCGTGCACCCCCTCGACGGCCACCGCCGCGGGGGCGTAGATGGCGCGGTGCCAGTGTTGATCGCCGAGACCCCGGCGCAGCACCACATGAATATCGGTGTGGGAGATGTGGGGGATGTCGCCGGGATCGGCCTTCAGTGCGGGGTCGGCCACTGCCCAGTCGAGGGCCAGGGCATCGCCCAGCCGCACGATTTTCTTCTCGTCGGGGAACATCCGGTCGGCTTCCACCAGCACCTCCCGGTAGTCGGTCATGGTGGCCATCACCCCGTCCACGTCGCCGCATAGCCAATAGATGGTGAGAAAGGCGCTGCGCCCGTCGGAGAACGCCTCATCGCAGCCGTCGGGCCGCAACCCCTGGTGGCTGGGCGGGGCCACGTATCGGCGGCCGTGCATCACATCGGTCAGGGCGATATTGGGGGGCAGGTGCTCCAAGTCATACCAGCGGTTCCAGTCCTCGATGGCGTCGGCGTCGCAGTCGAGACCGGCAAAGATGATTCCGGTTGTCTTCATGGATTCATGCTATGACGCTGGGGTGGATTTCCTTTTGTTGGCCGGTTCCGCCATCGTCGGAAGCTGATTGGGCTGCTTGATGTATTTCGTGTCGCTGGAGGGCGGGTCGTTTCTTATGGGCACCGAGGAGGTGTGGTTTGAGGGCGACGGCGAGGGGCCGGTGCGGGAGGTGGTGCTGAGCCCTTACCAGATCGCCGCCACCGCGGTGACCAACGACGAATTCGCGTCCTTTGTCGAGGCCACCGGGTATGTAACCGTTGCTGAGCGGGAGGGGTGGTCGTTTGTGTTCGGCGGGCTGTTGCCCGACGACTTTCAGCCCACCCGAGGGGTGGTTGGTGCTGAGTGGTGGCGCCAAGTGGAAGGTGCCCGCTGGTCTCACCCCGAGGGACCGCAGTCGTCGGTGGAGGAACGGGGCAACCACCCGGTGGTGCACGTGTCGTGGTTCGACGCCGCGGCCTGCGCGGCCTGGTACGGCGCCCGATTGCCCACCGAGGCCGAGTGGGAGCACGGGTCCCGGGGTGGCCTGGTTCAGGCTCGGTTGCCGTGGGGCGACGAGATGAGCCCCGACGGGGAGCCTCGACTGAACATCTGGGAGGGGGAGTTCCCCAGCCACAACACCGCTGAGGACGGCTATGTGGGCACCGCGCCGGTTGACCAGTACGAGCCCAACGGGTTCGGCCTCTACAACTGCTCGGGCAATGTGTGGGAGTGGTGTGCCGACTGGTTCGACAACCGATTCCCGCCGGAGCGGCCCCTGGTCGATCCGATGGGGCCGCCCGAAGGTCGGGTAAGGGCCATTCGAGGCGGTTCCTACCTCTGCCACGATTCCTACTGCAACCGCTACCGGGTGGCTGCCCGTCACGCCAACGACCCCACCTCCACCACCGGGAACATGGGTTTTCGGCTGGCGGCCGATGCGGGCATCGAGCCCGGCCCTGGAGCCGGCTCCAAAGTGCGCTAGTTGAAGGCGGGTAGGTATCGTCGCCGCCATGAAGTTGGACTTGCTGTACGAAGTGGATGCGCCCAAGCCGTGGGGAAAGCCCCATCCCTGGGGTCAAAGGGAGCGGGAGCAGAAGGCCTACAAGGACGCCGTTGAGCAGATCAAGCTGGCCGACTCCTTCGGGTTCAACACTATTTGGGCGGTGGAGCACCACTTCCGGGAGGGACGCTCGCACTGCCCCGCCTCCGAAGTGCTGCTTGGCGCCCTGTCGATGGTGACCGAAAACATCAAAATGGGCTTCGGCGTGACCCTGACCCCCTTCGGCTTCATCCCGCCCCAGCGGATCGCCGAGAAGGTGGCCACTGTGGACATCTTGTCCAACGGTCGGGCGGTGTGGGGCACCGGCCGGTCCACTCCGATGGAGCAGATCGCCTTCGGGGTCGACCGGGAACGCTCCCGAGACGACTGGCAAGAAGCCATCGAGATTGTGTGCGGCATGTGGCGGGAGGAGTACTTCGAGTACGACTCGCCCCGCTTCAAGTTCCCCAAGCGCATGGTCACCCCCAAGCCGATGCAGTATCCCCACCCGCCGGCATGGATGGCGTGCGCCTCGGAGAACTCTGCTGCGGTGGCCGGCAAGGCGGGCATGGGCATGCTGTCGTTCTCCATCATGCAGCCGTTGGAGGCCATGGCCCGCCACATCCGCAATTACCGGGCCGCGGCCGAGAACCCCGAGCCCATCACCGACGTGACCACCAACGCCACCGCGGCCTACACCCTGGTGCACTGCGCTGACTCCCCCCAGCAGGTGCTGGACAACGAGGTCTGGAAGTCAGTGGAGTGGTGGTACACCAACCTGGCCCAGTTCACGCTGGACTGGGAGCTGCCCGAGCTGTCACAAGAGGAGCGGGACGCAACGTTCCCGCTGCTCAAGCCGCTCATGGAAGAGGGGATCGACGATCTGATCCATCACTTCGACGAGGCCGACATGATCGTGGTGGGCGATGTGGACACCTGCTACGAGAAGATGAAGCACTACGCCGACCTCGGCGTCGACCAGCTCATCTGCTATGTGCAGTTTGGCTACCACTCCCATGAGTCGATCATGCGCACCATCGAACTCATAGGGAAAGAGATCCTCCCCGAACTCGAGAACTACACCCCGACTCCCAAGACCTCCTGACTTTTGGGACGCCAGTATCCCCCTGTTGAATTCAGAGCAATTCAACAAATGAAAGAAACCTCATTCCACCTGCTCCTGTTTCCAATACTTGTCTTTGTTTCGAAATACTGACTTTGCCCAATTTGAATTGATTCACGATCATGTGGGTGGAAACTTCCCAAATGGGATGATCAACTGAAAAGTGCACTTTTGGTGCTATGCCCATGGAACTGGCTCAGTCTTGTTGGATACTCGATTGAAATAAGTTCCTTCGTAATTGAATTCTTTGAGGAGCAATAGCTCCAGATACCAAATGGCAGCCAAGTGGGCTTGGTCCATGAGATCAAAATTCAGTTTTGTTCCCGTATCAGGATGTACAATTTTATTTCTTACCCATGTAACAACTTCTGGAAGTTGTCCAAGATTCTTGGGATCTTGTATCTCCTGTCCTTTAGAACTGAGAGCCATGAGGGGAGCAGGGATGTCTGGGTCGATGCTCGCCAAACTCAAGAATTCTCGTATTTTTGCACTTGCTTGCGACTTCTTTAGATCCTTTGCTTTGATCGATTGTGCAATCAGTCCATACTTGATCCAGTAGAGTGTCTCTAAAGTAGAAAACGCTGTAACAAGACCACTGTCGATAAATTTGCCATTGGCAGATGCATATCTTCCAATAAGTTGGGGCAATGTTGCCCTCCATATTGGATCATTCCATTTGTCCATGAATTTGTTAAACAGTGGACCCAAGAGCTGTCGTCCATCAATATCATACTGACTAAACCATGTATGACGGTATGCAGCAGAGTCAATAGGACCACAGCTCATTGCGTATGCTACTTGTTCGCTTGTTGGTGTTATGCCTGTAGGCAATACAATTCCGATATGAGAGGAAGATACGAATGAAAGAAACCAATAAAGTGGTTCCATAATCTCTAGTGCATCAGCGGATGCAAATGCGTTGTGATGTTCATTTGTTATTCTGCATACATGGGTTAATGTATACGAATCCCTCATTCGTGTTTCTCTCCACACTTCAGAAGAGTCAAATCTAGAATCTATATCAATGTTCCACCTGCCGTCGTAATTCAAGTGTATTCGATTAGCAGTTGTATGACGAATCTTCCTTTCTGTGTCTTCTCGGATTGTTGCAGTGTTTCCAATGTCAAACGGGAAGTTTATCAAATAGAACTGCAATTCACCGACTGGTCCATCGCACCCGAGTGCGGCATCTTGATCCAGCAACGCTGTAATTTCCACTTTTGTGTGGTTAAAGTCCGCAGACGAATCAATATGTTTGTCGATGACCCTCATCGGATGTGGAGTGCCATTGCCCTCAAGATCCAACTGCAAAATACCGCTGAAATTATAGAGGTCGAGAAGTGAGCCATCACCAAGTGTCTTAAAGTGGACATTGTATCTTGGCATTGACTGAACAGTGCAGATTACCTTTCCACTTCCTTCACATCTGAGGCTTGAGAGTACACCATCTGAAGTAGTAGCCATAGTGTGGTGAAGGGGCATTACTGTCATAGGGCCTTCATATAGCAAGACTGACTCACCAATATCTGTAAATGGGTAGATGGGCTGAATCGCAAGAGGGTGGTCTGTCAACTCGGGAATATCTTCCATGTGCAAACAATATTTCGAATATGTGACACAGTGACAAGGTTCTGGGAGGTGTCGTTGTAGCGAGTAGAGTTCGAGGTCGGATGTGGTGGAAGCGGCCCCGGTGCAGGAGTGAACATGCTGGATCTTGAGCGACTTGTGAAGGGTGCTCGAGTGCGTTTGCCTGGGGATGACGATGTTGTGACGCTGGTGCAGGTCACGCAGGGGCCATTCTGGGAAATCGTCTATCGGGATTCTCGTGGCGTCTTGGATGAGGTCACTCTGCCTGAGGCTGAGTTGGCCGAGATCAAATTGGTCTCGTCGGCAGGGCCTATCCGTTTCACTGGCGATGCCCGCCGGTTCCGGCTGGGAGTCGAGGCGCTGCGGATTCAGAACATGTTCCGCCACGACATGGCTGCGTTGGCAGTGTCGAACATTTCGCCCTTGCCTCACCAGCTTGACGCGGTGTACGGGTCGTTGCTGCCAGAGCCGGTTTTGAGGTTCTTGTTGGCTGACGATCCGGGCGCAGGCAAGACGATCATGGCCGGGCTGTACATCAAAGAGCTGATGTTGCGCCACGCCGCTGATCGTGTGTTGGTTGTCACCCCGGCCAACCTACGTCCGCAATGGCAGCGCGAGCTGGCCGAGCGATTTGACATTCACTGCACCCAATTTGATTCGGCGACGCTGAACGCTCATCCGACGCAGAATCCATGGGATCAACACAACTCGGTGATTGTTTCGCGGGATCTTCTCCGGCGTGAAGAAGTGATCGAAGGATTCTCTGGCGCGGAGCGAGAATGGGATTTGGCCATTGTCGACGAGGCCCACGGATTCACCATCGACGTGGACGGCAAGGGCCTCATCAAGAGGCGAAGCGAGCGCTACAAGGCTGCTGAGATTGTGGCCCGCAAGGCCCACCGGCTGATCCTTCTGACAGCCACCCCGCATTCGGGTCGCACCGAGTCGATGTGGGGTCTGCTCCGTCTGCTCGACCCCGATGCCTATGGCGACCGCTGTCCGCCGGGCGATATATCCCTGAATCCCCGCCAGTACCGCAAGGTTCCCAAAGAGGAAATGGTGGACATGAGGGGGAATGATCTGTTCAAGCCCCGTCATCCGCACACGGTGGGCTTTCAGCTCTCCGGCGCGGAATTGGAACTGTATGAAGCAGTAACCAACTTTGTTTCCACGGAATTGGCCCGCATACGCGGCGAGAATGGCCCGCGGGTAGCTGGCTTTGCGCTCACGACGATGCAACGCCGGTTGGCCTCGTCGCTACGAGCCATCAAACGCACATTGGAGCGTCGCATCCAGCGTTTGGAGCAGGCGTTGGAAGATCCCGCGGCCTATCTGCGGGGTCGCAGGGACTTTCTCACCGACGCCTATGGCCAGCACCCAGATGAACTGGGCGATCTCGACGAGCAAGTCTTGTGGCAGATGGAAGAAGAAGCCCTCGACGAGTGGCTGCCAAGCACTATTGCTGAGTTGGAACAAGAACTGATCGCATTGCGCCCGCTGCTCGTTCAGGCAGAGGAAGCCGAGGCCTCCGGTACTGAGGTGAAGCTCAATGAGCTGCTTGAACTTGTCCGGCAAGAAGGTCTGAGCAGCGACCCTTCGGTCAAGCTGCTGATTTTCACCGAGCACAGCGACACCCTCCGCTATCTGGAGGAGAAGCTGTCTCCAGACTTCGAGGTGGCTGTCATCCACGGCGGAATGAGCTTGCGACAGCGGATTGCTGCCGAGAAGGACTTCCGGGAGCGAGCTCAGATCATGGTCGCCACCGAGGCGGCTGGTGAGGGCATCAACCTCCAGTTCTGTCATCTGATGGTGAACTACGACATCCCGTGGAACCCCAATCGTCTGGAGCAGCGCATGGGGCGCATCCACCGGATCGGCCAGACCCGCGATGTGCACATCTACAACATGGTCGCTGTCAACACGCTCGAGGGCCATGTGCTCGGCACGCTTCTTCAGAAGTTGGAAAACATGGCCCGAGATCTGGGCGACAGGGTTTTCGACGTAATCGGGGAGACCTTTGCCGGCTACCGGCTCGCCGACCTCATCGAACGGGTCTTGGCCAAAGAGGTCACCCCTGATGACGCGGCGGAGGCGATCGGCGGGGACGAAGTTGCTCCCGAGGTTGAGGCGAAGTTCCGCGAGCTGACCAACGAAGCGCTGGCTGCCCACTATCTCGACTGGCAGTCACAGGCTGAAGCGGCTGCCCGTGCTGCTGAGCGCCGTCTGCCCCCTGGCTATATTGAGAAGTTCTTCAAGGACGCGGTGGACTTCTTGGGAGGCAAGGTCGAAGAACGGCTAGACCCCGGTACCTTACGAGTAACTCGTACGCCCGATGAGCTGGTGGCCAGTTCACGGGCAGCAGGTGCCACTCGTGAGGTGTATCCGAGCTACGAGCGCATCACCTTTGACAAGGCGGTTCGACTGCGTTCACATCATCGCGACGGAGACCACGCAGTTCCAGAAGCAGAGTTGTGTGGACCCGGCCATCCTCTTTTTGATGCGATGCTCGATAACGTGATCGTTCGAACTCGCTCCGATGTGGAAGCGGGCGCAACGTTCACATCCCCAGACGTTGACGTTCCTACGGTTCTGTTTTTCGCTACTGGAGACAGCGTGGACGGCATTAGCGAGGTCGTCCACCGGGCGTTCGCGACCGTCGCTGAGCCTGTGGGCGGAGTGCTCGGACCAAGCCGAATGCTGTTATATGACTTGTTTATTCGGGACACCGAAGCACTTGTAGTAACTCCCTCCGACGCCCAAGCCGTAGCGAACTGGGCTCGGCAGCACGAGTTCGAGCGTCACTACGAACAGGCCACGAGTGAACGGACTCGGGTTGTCCGCATCACCGAAGAATACGTCGGCAAGGCCTTTGCCGAGATCATCGCCCGTCAGCGAATAGAGTTGCTCGACCTTGACGCCGAAGTAGAGCGCGGTGTGACCGGAGCAGAGGGCCGCCTTCGGCGGGCCGAGCTATCCCTGGCAGAAACCGAGGCCAAACGCGAAGAGCGTCTGGCCAGGGCTCGGCGCTCTCGAAATGTGAGGCGCGGTCCAGTGCGAGTTATTGCCACTGCCTTGGTGGTTCCTCAACAGACTGAGGGCGATGGCGGAGGCCAAGGGGATGGTGGCCAACGTTCCAGCCGCGAGATCGAGCAGATTGCGGTGGCGGTAGCCACCACGTATGAAACCGATGTCCGCGGTGCCGACATCGTGGAATCTGTTGAAACGGACAACGTCGGATTCGACCTGCTTTCTTTGAAAGGCGTCGAACGGCGTTGCATTGAGGTCAAGGGTCGAGCCGGAGTCGGTGGAGTGGAACTGACGTGGTCAGAGTTCGCGAAAGCCCTAGAACTGGGCGACGACTACTGGTTGTACGTGGTACTGGATTGCGCCACCCAAAATCCCCGGCTGTATCGCGTGCAGGACCCGGCCAAGGAGTTAGCCAGCTCCTGGTCTTCGAACTTGGACGTTCGCTATCGCGTTGCGGCGCAACCCGTGATCGACGCGGCCGAGACACAGCCATGACAAAGCGGAAGCTAATCGAGGCTGCACTGCCGTTAGCCGCGATCAACCACGCGTCGGACACCGACAAGCGCACCCATGACGGGCACATCTCGACTCTGCACACCTGGTGGGCCCGTCGGCCGCTGCCGATGGCCCGGGCAATGGCCGCCGCTGCGTTGATCGACGAGGCTGATGATGCTGACCAGGTGTTGTCCAAGATCGCCGAGGCCATGCCGCCCAAGAGGCTTCTCCACAACGATGCTGTTGGATGGCTCAAACGACGGATCCGACAAGACCACGTGCATCCGCCAAAGGTGCTCGATTGCTTTGCCGGCGGGGGTGCCATTCCGCTGGAGGCGTTGCGGCTGGGCTGTGATACCACGGCAATGGATCTGAACCCGGTCGCCCACTTGGTTGAGCTGGCCTGTTTGGACTACCCCCAGCGCTTCGGGGGCACCGACGTTGACGGTCGCAGCACCCTGGTTGTCGATGTGGAGCGGTGGGCGTCGTGGGTGGCGGATGAGACCACCAAAGCAGTGGCCCATCTGTATCCGGCCGCAGAGGGCCGCCCGCCGGTGCCGTATTACTACTGGGTGAGAACCATGCCCAGCCCCGACCCGAGCCGGGAGGTTGAGATCCCGATTCTCAGTTCTCGGCTCTTGGCTGAGGGGCGCCGTGACGCCTGGGTCACCACTTCAGTGACCTCAGATGGGGTGGACATCGACGTTCACCAGGGGGAGCCTCCAAATGACCCCACCCTCAAAGACGGCTTCGAGTCAGCCGGGAGCGTGACCTGTCCCATCTCGGGAGTCACCGCGCCCCAACGAGATGTGAAGGCCCACGGGGTAGCACAGGGCTTCGGCTATCGGCTGTACGCGGTCTGCGACATCGACGGCCGGGAGCGCACCTACCGCGGGGCCAATCCGGCTGAGTCGGAGGCCCCCACGCGAGCTGCTGCTGAACTGGCCGCGCTGGTCGATGTCGAATTCGACGACGGCACGCCCCGGTTGCCCAATGAGCCAGTAGACGAGATCGGCTACAACAACTTGCAGTTCCTGCCGTACGGCTATCGCACCTGGCGGTCGTTGTTCACCGACCGGCAACTAGTGCTGTATGCCTCACTGAGCGCCAATATCCGGGCTGCTCACGAGATGATGTTGGCCGAGGGCATGGAGGCTGACCGGGCTCGGGCAGTAGCCACCTATCTCGCCTTCGCCCTCGACAAGGTGGCCGACCGCAACTCGGCTTTCTCAAGCTGGCAGCCTGGCGGCGAGAAAATTCGGGCAACATTTCCAGGCCAAACGGTGCAGATGCGGTGGGATTTCTGCGAGAACTATCCGTTCCGCACCGGCTCTGGATCGTGGGACGACGCGGTAGCCGCGGTGTGCAAGGTGATCGACCACTGCTCGCAGACCGGCGATGGCCCGGCGCGGGTGCTGCGGGGCGACGCTCGGAATATGCCCTTTGCCGACGGTGAGTTCGATGCTGTGTTGATCGACCCGCCCTACTACTTCTCGGTGATGTACTCCGATCTGTCGGACTTCTTCTATGTGTGGCTCAAGCGGTCGGTCGGCCACTTGTACTCCGAGCACTTCGCCACCCCGTGGACCCCAAAGGCTCAAGAGGTGGTGCAGAACCGCTGCCGGCCCACTTTGGACGGCTACATCTCCGAAGAGGAATTCGACCGGCGGCTGGCCGATGCACTGTCGGAAGTGGCCCGGGTGGTGAAACCCGATGGGGTAGTCGCGCTGGTATTCGCCCACACGGCGGTCAAAGCGTGGGAGAAGCTGTTGCGGGCGCTGCGAGTCGCAGGATTGAGCGTCACCACTTCATGGCCAATTCGCTCGGAGATGGCCGGGCGGACTGTCGCCCATGTTAAGGCCACCCTGGCCAGTTCGGTGGTGCTGGTGTGCCGGCCCAACACCGAGGCCGGGGATGCGTTCTTTGACGAGGTGGAGGCTGAACTGAATCGGGTGGTCAGCCAGCGGCTGGATGAATTCGAGGACTTGGGCTTGCGGGGCGCGGACTATTTCGTGTCGGCCATCGGCCCGGCGTTCGAGGTGTTCGCCAGCCATCGCTCGGTTGCCCGCTTGGACGGGTCGGAGGTGTCGATCAGCGACTTGATGGAGTTGGCCCGCAAAGCGGTCGCTCGGCACGCGATGGGCCGCCTGCTGGCCACCGAAACGCTCGGGGTGCTTGACGACCGTTCCCTGCTCTATGTCACTTGGCGCTGGGCCTATCTGACCGTGCCGGTACCTGCTGATGAAGCCATCAAACTCTCGCGGGCATTTTCAGTGAGTCTCGACGACGTGACTTTGCCCGGCGGGATGGTCGAGCGCAAGGGCAAGAATTTCTCGCTGCTCGGACCGCACCAGCGCCCCGACATTCGGCTACGCCCCGACAGTCCGCTGATTGACGTGCTGCAAGTGGCGGCCCAGTTGTGGGAAGCGGGTCGGGCCAATGAAGTGGTCGATGTTCTGGCTGCTTCAGGTTATGGGGGCACTCCTGGGTTTTGGGATGTGGCCCGTGCCCTTGCGGAGGTGCTCCCAGAAGGAGATCGGGAGCGGACGATGTACCAGGCACTGGCCACGTCGCAGCAGCGTCTGGCCAGCGCGGCAGCAAAGCAACCGGCGACCAGCTATGAAGAACTCCAACTTTCCTTCTGATAGGCAACTCCCATGACCGAATTGTCTCCATGGATCGAAATCGCGCAGCCCCACCCTGACATCCGCGATGGATCATTTGATGAGTCGCTGTTCGCAGCTGATCTCGGCTTGGTGGCCACCGGGATGGGACCCGCCGACTATGTGGATGCCGAGCTGTTCGCGGCCAAGACATTTCTGACCGACAATTTGCGGGCTGTTTTGGTGGAGGTAGGCAATCGGCTCGGAGGCGATGCTGGATCCGCAGCCGTATTCCGAATGCAAACTGAGTTTGGCGGGGGCAAGACCCATACTCTGCTGGCCGCGTATCACCTGTTCCGCACGCCGGAGCAGGTGACCGGCACTCAGCTTGGACGGGATCTGGCCGCCGCATTGAAAACCGGACGCCTCCCGAAGGCTCGCGTGGCAGTTCTGGACGGTTCTGCGCTCACTGTTGATCCCGAAACAATGCCCGATGGCACCGTTGTTCGGTCATTTCTCGGGCATTTGGCTTGGCGGCTCGGTGGGGCCGAGGCCTTTGAGACAGTTCGGGCGAAAGATGAAGGGCTGCGGGGCACCTCCACGGTGGAGATGGTGAAGCTGCTCACTGAGGCAGCCCCGTGCCTGATATTGCTGGATGAGACCTTGGAGTATCTCAACAAGGCACTGGAGGTGGGCTCGGTCGATGGCAACCTGGCGGCCACCACGCTGACGGTGATCAAAGAGCTGTGTACTGCGGCATCCAACGTGCCCGGCGCCGCGGTGGTGGCCACGCTCACGTCGTCGCGCTTGGAGGACTATGCGACCGTTGCTGGTCAGGAGATGTCTGAGCGGCTCTCCAAGGTGGTGGGCCGCACAGAGAACATCGTGACCCCGGTGGAGGGCGACGACATCTTCCCCATACTTCACACCCGCCTGTTCGAGACCATCGGCAGCTTGGAGCAACGCCGCGCGGTGGCCGACGCCTACGGGGTTTGCTATGAGCAGATGGGTGATGTACTGCCTTACTCCTATCGAGATCCCTCCTACCGGCAGCGCATCAGCCACGCCTATCCATTTCATCCCGAGTTGATTGACCTGCTCACCAACCGCTGGGGCTCGTTGTCGGGGTTTCAGCGCACTCGAGGGGCGCTGCGAACGCTAGCTCATACCGTGAAAGCACTCTCCCAGGTGAACCATCAGGGCATTCTGATTGCCCCCGGCGACGTGCCTATGGCCGACGATGGCGTACGGGCCGAGGTCATCCGGTTTGCCGGTGAGTCATACAAGTCGGCGCTCAATGCCGACATCATCCGCCCTGACTCCAGGGCTGTTGAAGAAGACGCGCGTCGGGGGGGAGAGATCAAGAAGCATCGGGTCGCGGTCGGCCTTGCCACGACGGCGTTTCTAAACAGCTTCGGCTCCGACCGGGTGCTCGGCGCATCGCCGCCGCAAATGCTGGTTGGAGTGGCCCAGCCTTTGCCTGGCCTATCCCGAGGAGTGCTCGACGATGTGCGGGACGCACTGTCTGGGTCGCTGTGGTACATGCGCTATGAGGGTGGCCGGTACCGGTTCACCACCGAGCCGAACCTCAACAAGGTGATTGTGGAGAGGGAGGGCGCGGTTGGCGATGAGGAGATCACCGCACTATTGCGCGAGACGATAACCCAGGTTGCCGGGCCGGTGGCCCCGTTCCGGGTGGTTTCCCATGTTGTCGAGTCCGGCGATGTCGTCGATGAGCCCCGTCTCACCATCGGCGTGATAGCGCCCCATCAGGCGATAGGCAGCCTGCCCGGACAAACTGCTGCTGAGGCAACCGAGGTGGCCGAGGCCGTACTCAACACGGGGCGGGGAACTTCCCGGTCGAACAAGAACGCCTTGGTGTTGGTGGCCGCTGATGCCGGTGGTGTGACCAAGGCCCGCCAAGTAGCCCGCACAGTGGTGGCTATGCGGGAGATCACCAAGGACGCAGTTCGGTTGAAGCGGTTCAACCAAGACCAGCGAGACCAGTTAGCCGCCCGGCTGAAGGCCGTTGAAGAACGCCTGCCGCAAGAGGTGGTCATGTCCTATCGGCACCTCATCCTGCTCGGTCCGGACGGCAACGGCGGTACCAGAGTCAACACCGTGGACCTCGGCCCAGCCCGGGTGGGGGACACCATCTGCCAGCGGGTGACTGAGCATCTCAAGGCAACCGACCGTCTGATCGACACCACGCTCGCACCCGCGGCATTGCTAACCGATCGCTTCGGGGTGATGGGAGCGGACGAAACTGCCGTCGAGTTGGACCGCCTGCTGGACTACTTCTACCGGCTCCCCCGGTTGCCGAAGATCGCAGAACCAGACGTGCTGCGTCGGTGTTTGGCTCAGGGAGTGCAAGAGAGCCTGTTCGGCTTGGCATCGGGAGCTGGATGGGACGCCCCAGATGCAGTGCTGCGATTCGCAGAAGCAATGGACCCAGCAGAAATCGAATTCCAACCTGGCACATGGCTAGTTCGAGCCTCATCCATCAAGCCTCTGATTGAAGCGCGACAGAAAGGCGAGGAACCAGAAACAGCCGAACCAACAACTGCCACCGAAACTGATGGTCAGCCCGACCCCGTCTCCGATCCAGAGGATCAAGTCTCTGGCACTAGGGGTGATCCCACAACGGTGACGTTGACTGCCCGAGGTATTCCCGCCGACAAGATCCGCGAGGTTGTCAAGGTTGCAATCATGCCCCTCGCTGCCACTGGGGCTGACGTGGACATCTCCGTCGAGGTCGTCGCATCCCACCCCGACGGCATCCCTAGATCAACACTCGATCTAACGATTGCGGAAGGTCTTCGCCAATTGTCAATTGGTCATGAACTTCTCGACTAGATCAGTAAGTAGTTTACCCAGTCAAGACTGACAGACTCTCCAGCTCCCCTAAGGTGTTCTTCATTTTCAACGTCGAATCGCTCTACGATTGACGCAATGCCATTGGTTTAGAAGTTGGCTTTGAGCAATTCCCCAAGGATGACTTCTGTGCCAACGATAGACTCTTCATTGATTCTGCAGCGGACCATCCAGGTCCGCTTTTTGAGCAACCTCCCGGCGCATATAGCTGACTATTTCGCCGTATCGGCTCCCCCCTACACCTTCTGCTGTTTCGTGCCAGATATCGTATCCATTGCCAAGTTTGCTCAACCATACGTATGAGTCTGTTTCCTGCCGTGCCGCATGCTTTGGTTGACCCTCTATGGCATAAAGTGCAACCTTTTCGAAACCAGTTTCGAAACTACCATCTTGGCACTTCACGTAGCCAATAGTCGCAAAGGCCCTCTCATAAGCAGCCACGGACATCTGATGTGGAACTCCAGGAGGCCAGTACATTCCCTCCGACCAGGTTCCCTGCGGAGTCGGTTGCCACCATCTGTACCGATCGCCTGCAGCAAACGCAATACAATTATAGCTTTCATCACATTCACTAGCAACCCCGAAATCACAAAACACCCCGAGACGTGGAAAACGGTCTAGAACCCACGTATCGGCTTCTGGTCCGAACAATATCCTCGTTCCCTTCCCCATTGAAGCCAGACTTCAGCTGCTGCTGTTGGAGAGTCGGTATGCTCTGCGGGATTTTCGCGAGTAATTGCAGATAACGCCCATCCCCAGTGACCTCTTCCGCTAGCAACTTGCTCAAATATATAGGGCAGTACCTGGGGTCCTAGTCCAATGATCTGTTGGTAGGCACGGTGCATGCAGATCTCATGAGTAAAGGAGGAAGTCATTGTTTCTTCTCGCCAAATGTCCACGAGTTCGTCGAATTTCAATTGCAATTCAGCCTGCGGCAATTGATCTGGAATGCGTGTTCTTCGTTTTACACTCTTCTCGCGCAAGAGCGGAGTCATCATCAAGAAATCGGACTGATAGTCAGCGTAAGCAATATCCGACCGCTGCAAGAACAGGGCCTTGTACCGCGACAGCATTTCTTGACGATCGTGCTGAGTGGATCTCCAATGCCGCTCCGGCGCATGTGTTCCAGTGAATCTGTATTGGATTGGAGTGCGATCCATCAGTTGACTCCCTGCAATCCAACCGCTTATCCAGGATTTACTTTGTGCGCTAGTCATCTTCACTCCATCCAATATATGACACACCAGCAGATTGCAAGAGAGACTTAAGCCTTGAACCGTCTTCTCTCGCACCTTCTATATTCAATTCCAATGCATCCAGATCTTCTTCATCAAGTGCTACGAGAAATGACCGTAGAGTTCCTTGATCATCAATGTAGCTGAGGTTCAGAATATGTCTGAGTAACGCTGCCTTTGGACTTTCTGCCGAGTCACCATCAAAAATAGGCCTTACATCGGTCACTATTCTGACATCATGAAACAATCGCTCATGTGTGTCTCTCATGTCTTTGGCCCTGCTCATAACTTGAATCGAAAGACAGGTCCCTATGCCTGCTATTCGATCAGCTAGGAGGCTTCGATCTTTCTCAGGGATTGAAACATTTGGAGATGCTGCAGTGCCGCGAGCTAGTTCATCTAGCGAAAGGTAATTCTGGCGTCCCATCGCCAAGAGTCCAGCAAAAACAACAGCAAATTCTCGTGCGGCTTCGGAGGTTTCAAAGGCAGGGCAAGTAGAGATTGCCCTTTCGAGAGGAGCTGTAGTCATCGTGGGGCCAGCAGAATTCAATGCATCGAGAAGGGCCTCGTACTCAGCCACCGACATATCCCGCAATTTCTCGAACACTGAGAGAAATTGATCTGGAATTGGTATAACTTCCATAGCGTCAAAAGTCATATTGTGTTCGTACTATTTGACGTAGGGATCGCTTTTGTGATTTATCTGCATTTCCATCACAGTTGTTTATTATAGCACTGCAATACACTGAATACAACCTTTATTCATTTGCTCAAGATACTGCAGGTACTTATCGCTTCTACTAATGCCTTGGTGTATAGGCAAGTTTTGGGTAAATGCACTTGCGCACTTTCCACACTGCTAAGTAAAATGACGATCAATGAGAGTCGTTTCGGAAGGAAGTCTTGTTGTGGTCAGCAGAAGCGAATACAATACCAAGATGTGATGTGTTAAGATATCCGAAAACGTTGGCCGAGATGTAAGTGTTCCCGGCGTCGGTTCGGCTCATGTAGAAAATTCTGCCTGTGTTGTAGAATAGTGAATTTACTCTCACTTCTTGGGTGCTCAGCGAAGACTTCGGTAGGACGGGCAGGTAGTCGGCAGCAGATCTCAGAGTTGTTGCAATATATATCTCCCGTCTTTTTTGTTGATGGGCAGTGCTCAATTAGTACGGGAGGCCGACCGCTGTCGTTAGGAATTCCGTATACGGCGAAGCTATGCGGCAGGCGTCGGCAAACGACTCGATGAAGCCTGCGGTCGTGACCTCATCCTCGGAGAACGGAACCGTGGCGACGTGATCCTTGCGCTTGAGGTCTTCGATGTTCGGGTGGTCGGGGTCGAATCCCTTTGGGGGGCGCTTTAGCGAGTCTCCGGTCAGCTCGAATTCTTCGGCGAATCCGGTGGCCTGAACGGCGTGGTCCCAGCCTTGGGGATCGTCGACAATCTGCTGACGGATTCCTGCCAACGCAGCTGAGTCCGGTCGCCAGAGGCCAACTCCGGCAAACACCTCGTCGGGGGCCAGGTGGAGGTAGAAGCCCGGCGCATGGGCCGACTTGCCGGCTTCGTGGCGGAAGTGGACCGCAGCTTGGGTCTTGTAGGGGGACTTGTCCTTGGAAAAGCGGACATCGCGATAGATCCGGAACATGGATCCGCCGTTGGCTCGGGCGTCGGCGACGAAGTGCTTGCTGATCGAGTGCAGGTACGGCTCGAAGTCCTCGATGAAGTCCAGCAGGGGCTGCTTTACATGCCGCTCGTACCGTTCCTTGTGCTCTGCGAACCACTCCCGGTTGTTGTTTGCTTGCAGCTCGACGAGGAACTCGAACAATTCGTTGTCGAAGTGGGATTGCATTTTCATGCCTCTAGTCCTAGCAAGGTTCGCCGTGCATGTCTTAGGGGCGGACTTCGACGAATCCTGCGGCGGTGAAGTCGCCGTCGAATGCCAGGGCCTCCGTTATCCGCTCCCGGCGCATGATCTCGAAGCTGACCGCATCCACATAGGAGTAGGCCCGCTCATCGTGTCGGCGCAGCCATTCCCAGGCTCGCTCGTCGATTTGGGCATCCACCGGGGCTCGGGACACACGGCCTGATTGGTCGATGGTGTCCAGGAATCGAACAGCGGCGCCGTGGTCGGCCCGGTACCTGAGCAAAGTCCACGTCTCGCCGAGCACCAGATTGGATGTGCGAACAGGCTCGTTGTCCCTGGTCCACAAGGCGGTGGCATCGGGGTGCCGCCGGTCGCGGGGAAGCAGCAGGCCAACCCAAAATGAAGTGTCTGCGAACCTCACTGGAGATAGATGGCCGCGTCGATGTCGTCGATGGGATCGATGTCAACAGATCCGATCAGGGCGTCGACTGGATCAGGGTTCTCGGAGAGCGCATGTGCTAGAGACTGGCGCACGGCCAACCTGACCAGTTCGGACCGGGTCCTCCCGGATCGCGCTGCCTCGGCAGTAAGGGCGTGGTCCAAATCGTCATCCATATATAGCTGTATACGCCGCACAAGGTGAATATACACCACATTTCTTGGAGTCAGGCTGGGTATCGGGAATTCGGCCCTCCACGGGTGCTCGCGGAGAGGCGGGGTTTACGCTTGTAGGATGGCGCAAGAGGGCCTCAGCCGGGCTGAGTTGATCGAGGCATCGGGCCTGGCTGCTGAGCAGGTGGATCTGGCCATCGATGCAGGGTTGGTGATCCCCGACGACTCCGGTCGATTCAAAGAGGACGCGGTGACCATGCTCCAGGCAGGTGCCGCCCTCGTGGCGGTCGGGGTGAGTGTGCCCGATTTGGCCGCGCTGGCTGTTCGCCACGCCCGCAACGTGGAGGCGGTGGTGGATGAGGCCGTGGATCTGTTCTTGGATGCCATGGGCACTGAAGAACTGACCAGCAATGACTTGGAGAATCTGACCCCGCTGGTTGAGGCGCTCGTGCCTCAAGTAGTGGCGCTGGTAGGCGAGCACTTTCGCCGGACCCTGCTGAGCAGGGCGGCAGTCCGGCTGGCAGAGCGGGTGAAATGAAGCCTCTGGAGGAATTCGCCTCGTGGTCCGGCGATGACCGGATTTTTTGGCGGGCCCCGGGCCACGACGCCATGGCCGGATTGGGAGCGGCGCGGGCTGTTGAGGTCGATGGTCGTTGGCGCTTTGAGGCGGCCGCCGCGGCCGCCGCTGAGCTGCTGGACGAGGGTGAGGTCGCCTTTGCCGGCTTCGGCTTCGCCGATCAGTCGGGAACAGGTGCGTGGGACGGATATCCGAGCGGGCGTTTGGTGGTGCCGGAACGGATTGTTCGGGGGCCGGCACAAGGAACAGACCACACCGATGACGGCAACCCCTTGCGGGTAGAAGACGGAACTCGGGCCACCTATCGGGACGCGGTGAAGCAGGCCGCCGATGCCATCGATGCCGGGGAGCTGGCCAAGGTGGTGGTGGCCCGAGAGGTGGAGGCGGTCGGCAGCATCGACCCTGCGGTGGTGCTGTCTCGGTTGTCGGATCGCTTTGAGTCGTGTGCGATATTCGGTTTTGGCCGAGGGAGGTCGTGCTTTGTGGGTGCGAGCCCTGAGATTTTGGCAGACCTCAACGACGATGTGGTCACCACATACGCAGTGGCTGGCACCGCCCCTCGAGGGGCCACACCGCCCGACGACGCGGCCATCGCCGAGCGGTTGGCCACCGATCCCAAAGAGCAGGCCGAGCACCACTATGTCGTGGAATACCTGCGCACCCGCTTGGCCCTGGCTGGAGTGGACTTGGATCCCACCGGCGACACCGAGGTTCGGACCCTGCCAGGGATTCACCACCTGGCCACCACGGTTACTGGCCGGATCACCCCTGAGCCCGGCATGGCCCTGCGGCTGGCGGGTGCCCTGCACCCCACTCCAGCGGTGGGGGGCACGCCGACCACGTTCGCACAGCAGTGGATCGCCGAGCATGAGGGACTTGACCGCGGGTGGTACGCCGGGCCGGTGGGATGGATCGACCACCGGGGCTGCGGCTCGTTCTACGTGGCGCTGCGCTCGGCGCTAATCGGCCCCAGTGGGATGCGCCTGTGTGCCGGGGCGGGCATCGTGGCCGGATCCGACCCCGAACAGGAGCTGATTGAGACCGACGTCAAGTTCGCTGCTGTGCTGGATGTGGTGACATGACCGACCTGGCCTACCGGGCCACCGGCAGGTTCTGGGCTGAGCTGGCGGCCTGCGGGATTGCCGACGTGGTGGCGTCGCCCGGATCCCGGTCGACCCCCCTCGCGGTGACCGCCCGCAATCAGGAAGATTTGCGGGTGACCGTGCAGCTCGACGAGCGGGTGGCTGGATTCTGCGCCTTGGGGATGGCAAAAGCGTCGGGTCGCCCAGTTGCGGTGGTGTGCACGTCGGGGACTGCGGCGGCCAATCTCTTCCCGGCAGTGGTGGAGGCTCATCACAGCGGGGTACCGCTGGTGGTTTGCACCGCCGACCGACCGCCGGAGCTGCGAGACGCCGGCGCCGGCCAGACCATCGATCAGGTGAAGCTCTACGGGGACCATGTCCGCTGGTACGCCGAGACTCCCTGCGACCTCGACGATTCCGACTATTTCGCCCGACTGGCCGTTCGGGCGGCCACCGCCGCTGGTGCCGGACCCAATCTGGGGCCGGTGCATCTCAATTGGCCGTTTCGCAAGCCGCTGGAACCCCAAGGACCGATTCCCCGATTCGATGCATCCGTGGGCCAGCCAATTGCCCCGGTCCGGACACTTGTGGAAGCCGATGTGGACGCGGTGCGGCAATTGGCCGGTCGTCGGGGCTTGATCGTGTCGGGCGCATTGGATGTGGACGACGCCGGTGCCGCAGCCATCGTCGCTTTTGCCGAGACGGCGGGGTGGCCGGTGGTGGCCGACGCCGGATCGCAGCTCCGGGGCCGGGGGCCAATGGTTCTGGACGGTGCGGAGTGGGTGCTGGGACGTACCGATCTGGCTCCCGACGTGCTGGTGCGCATCGGCGGTCCCCCCAGCAATCGGGCGATTATCGACTTCGTGGCGTCGTGCGGGGCGACCGATCGGCTATTGGTGGATCCCCGCCGCCGCTGGGAGGATCCGTCGTTCGGATGGACGGCTGCGCTGGCGTCCGATCCAGTGGCTCTGCTGGGTGCGGCCGCTGGGCAGATGGCCTCGGCCGATGATGCCTGGGCGGTGAGTTGGATCGAAGCGGCTGCCGACGCGTGGGATCAGGTGGAGACGGCTCTGGGTGTCGATGAGCTGCTAGAACCGCTACTGGCCGCCACCCTTCTGCGGGCGCTGCCCCCAGAGGTGGCGCTCTATGCATCCAGCAGTATGCCGGTGCGAGACGTGACCTCGTTTTGGCCATCCGATGCCCTGCCGCGGCGAGTGCTGGTCAACCGGGGGGCCAATGGCATCGACGGCGTGGTGTCGTCGGCGCTGGGTGCAGCCTTGGCCATAGGCCAGCCAGTAGCAGCATTGGTGGGTGATGTGGCCCTGCTCCACGACATCGGGGGCCTGCTGGCCGCATCACTATCGGGGGCCGATCTCACCGTGGTGGTGCCCAACAACGATGGCGGCGGCATCTTCTCTCTGCTCCCGCTGGCCGACGGCGGTTCCGACGTCTACTTCGAAGAACTGTTCCACACCCCTCACGGCGTTTTATTGGGCGATCTGGCCAATGGACTGGGCATTCACTATCACCAGATCGAACAGGCCGATGAGCTGGCCGTTGCCATCGCCAAGGCTTCGGGGGTGACGGTGATCGAAGTCCCCATCGACCACGGGGCAGCTTTGAAGCAGCGCCAGCAGCTCTCTGATCTCACCGAATGAGCACAACGGCCACCGTGGTCCTGCACGGTTTTACCGGATCGGCCGCGGCCATGACCCCGCTCACTAGCCGACTGCCCGACCCGGTGTTGGCTCTCGACCTTCCCGGCCACGGATTGGGGCCGGTCTCCGACAGTCCCAACGACTACACCATGGCCGCGGCGGTAGCCGGTGTGATTTCGGCAACCTCTCATCTGGGGCGGTTCGCCCTGGTGGGCTACTCGTTGGGCGGTCGGGTGGCGCTGTACTTCGCGCTGGCCCATCCCGACCGGGTGGGTTCGTTGGCTCTCATCGGTGTCCGAGCCGGGATTGATGATCCTGACGAGCGGGCCGAGCGCATCGCCGCCGACGAAGCGCTGGCCGACCGGATCGAGTCAGATGGCATCGAGTGGTTCGCCGACTTCTGGGCCGACCAGCCGCTGTTTGCCACCCAGCGATCTCGCCTGTTGCCTGAACAGCAAGCTGAGATAAGAGCCCAGCGGCTGGCCTGCGATCCCCGGGGTCTGGCTCACAGCTTGCGGGGTTTGGGGGCCGGAGCGGTGGAGCCCATCGGATGCCGCCTGGGTGAGTTGTCCATACCCTGTGCGCTTATCGTCGGAGCCGACGACGCCAAGTTCGTCGGCATTGCCCAAGAAATGGCCGCCGAAATTCCCCAAGCCGTTGTCTGCTTGATTCCCGACGCCGGCCACGCCACTCACCTGGAAGCTCCCGACCCGACCGCCGCTGCGGTGATCCAATGCGTGTCCAGCTAAGCGAAATCGTCCTAAAGCTGCGCCATCCGGTGATAACCAGCCGGGGAGCCATCACCCAAAGAGATGGCATGTTGGTGCAGGTATCCGACGGTGGTGTCACTGGCTGGGGTGAGGCGTTGCCCTTGCCCGGATGGCCCGGCGCCGACTTGTCGGCAACTCGCCGAGCGCTGGAGCAATGGGCAGCTGATCCCGACCCCGATGACTTGCCCGATGAGCGGTTCGCCCACGGTGCTGTGGAGTTGGCTCTTCTCGATTTAGAGGCCCGGCGCACGGGAAAGACCCAGGCCGAGGCGCTGGCTGACGTCCGGCCGGTGGCCGACCAGGTGGAATTGAACGCCTTGGTGAGTGACGCCCATACCGCGGTGGCCGCGGTGGCCGCCGGCTTCCGCACGGTGAAGCTGAAGGTGGGAGCGTCTGATTTGGAAGAGGATGTGGCTTCGGTAGCCGCGGTGCGTGGCGCCGTCGGCGACGACACCCGATTGCGGCTCGACGCCAATGGAGCCTGGACCACAGAGGAAGCGGTTGAAGCGTTGGCCCGGTTGGAGCAATACGACGTTGAGTATGTCGAAGAGCCAGTGGTTGGTATCGAGTCTCTGGCCCAATTGGCGCCCCGGTCGCCAATACCGTTGGCGGTGGACGACAGCCTGAGCTCAGCCGAGACCCAGATTCCCGAATCAATTGCTGTAGTGGTGGTCAAGCCCATGGCCTTGGGCGGCCCCCGCACCGCCTGCGCTGCTGCCCGTCGTTGGATCGACCAAGGCCGCAAGGTGGTCGTCACCAACTACTTCGACTCGGCCATTGGTCAGCACGCCGCCCTGAGTGTGGCCGCCGCTCTCCCTGGCCCTCCTCAAATCCACGGCACCATCACCCCCCACCTGTTCACGCAAGACATCGCCGAACTTCCGCTCGTTACCCACGGTCAATGCCCCCTCCCACCTCACAGCCCTGCTCCAATAAGTATCAACCTCGACGATTGATGATGAAGTGATGTTATAATGCAGTGATGCGAACAACGGTGGATCTGCCTGATGACATCCACACTCTCGCCAGTGAATTGGCTCACCAGCAGCGCAAAACCATGAGCGAGGTGTTGACTGAGTTCATCCGCCGGGGTATCTCATCCCAGGCTGCCCCAGAGACTGCTCGTTCCGGCTGGCCGATCATTAGTGTGGGTCGACCAGTTACCGCCGAGGACGTCCGCTCGCTGGAAGATGAATGACAGCGTTGCTCGACGGCAATGTGCTCATTGCCCTGACGATTTCTGAACATGTCCACCACGATCAGGCGTGGGATTGGTTCGACTCCAGAAACGACCCATTCGCGACCTGTCCGATTACCCAGGGAACTCTCCTTCGATATCTCCTACGAGCCGGAGAGACGACTCAGGCCGCGCTGGGGGCGCTCCATCAGATCGTTGAACTTCACCAGCATGTCTTTTGGCCCGATGAGATCGGTTACGACCTCTCGATGATGTCAGGCGTCATCGGCCACCGGCAGGTGACGGATGCGTACTTGGTTGAGCTGGCCTCATATTTTGGCGGATCGCTGGTGACACTCGACAAAGGCCTGGCGGCTCTTCACGGCCAAGACGTTGAGCTGATCCCGACCTAGACGGATCGCTAAGGCTCGTAAACAACGGTGTCGGAGTTGGCGTCGATGATGATGCGATTGTCCAGGGGTTGGTCGAGGGCGATGTCGGCAGTCTGCTGGAGGCCGGAGCGCTGGCACTCCTCGGTGGTGACCAGGGCGTAGATGGTGATCTTGATTTGGGTGATGCCGTAGTCAACCTCGGAGTCGCTGAACTCCTCGCACTCCGTGCCCCAATAGCGAACAGTCAAGGTGAGGTCGTCGTCGCCCACCTCCACGTTGTTGATGATGCGGATCTCCCGTGGCGGCCCCTGGGGGAGCTCTTTGGTCTTGGTGGTGCAGCCCGCGGCCAGCATCACCACCGCCACGAGCAAAGCGACCCGGGGAACACTCACGGTTGCTCGGCCAGGGTTGAGACTATTTCCACTGCTCGGCCAATGGATTCCCGGGCAAGTGTGTTCCAGGCCTTGGCGACTTCGGCATCGGCGTCTTCGGTCCATCCCTGCCAGGTGAGCAGGGTTCCATCGCCTCGGGGAGCTACTTCGGTAAGGGCCTCGTAATGATCCACCGGAGCGCCCGATACCATCCGGTAGCGTCGCTTGCGGGGGACCTCCAGTTCCACGCATACCTCGTGTAACTCATAGCCCTGGAGCTCGAACACAACTAGCGCTCCCGGTCCGTGCGGGGGCGGATTGCCGAGTCGGGCGTACGTGGGAGCATCTTCTGGGCCGCCTATCAACCCCAGCAAGGCGGCGAACACCGACTCCGGAGAAGCCTCAATCTCTCGGTCGATCCGGTAGTGCTCCCCGTGCTTCTCCACGGTCAGATCATGCCATCCGACGGGGTGGGGCAATACCGTCGGGATGTGGGACTCCGGCGGTCGCAGCTCGTAGTGGTGTGGTTGATCGGCGCCGCGGTGATCCTGCCCAACGCCACCATTGCCCCGGCCATCCCCGACATCGCCGACGCCTTCGGCATCTCCGACCAGACCTCGGTGTTCATCCTGATGACCGCTCACGCCCCCGGCTTGTTCATGGCCTCGGTGATCGGAGTTGCCGCCGACCGCTACGGACGCCGCCGGATCATCGTTCCCTGCCTGCTGGTGTTCGGCCTGGGCGGCCTGGTCATCATGGCCTCCACCAATCTGGCCATGCTGTTGACCTTCCGGTTCATTCAGGGGCTGGGCTCATCGGGGTTCTTGAGCCTCGCCTTGGTCATCATCGGCGACAACTACGAGGGGGTAGAGCGCACCCGGATCATCGGCCAGAACGCCTTGTCCATGAACTTGAGTGTGGCCTTGCTGCCCGCCGCCGGAGGCCTGCTCACCGAGTTGTTCGGCTGGCGAGGCCCATTCGCCCTGCATGCCTTCACCATCTTGTTGGCCCTGTTTGCGGCCACACTGTTGCCTCCAGATGAGCGGCGGACCCCCGATCCGCTTCGCCTCCAACTCCGCCAGGCTCGCCCCCACTTGATGCAGCGTGAGGTTGGAGTGCTGCTGCTGGTGGCGCCGTTCACGTTCCTGGTCTTCTTCGCCGTGGGAATCACCACAATGCCCATCCATCTGGGGAACGAATTCGGAGCTTCGGCCGGGATCCGTGGCTTGATCCTGTCGCTGCCCGCGGTGTCGGCCGGATTGATTGCGCTCAGCATGGGACGCATAGCCAGCCGTCATTCCATCTCGACCATGGTGCGGGCTGGCTACATCGGTTTCGTGATCTGCTTGACCGGTATGGCGCTGTCACCCTCGCTGGCGGTGATCATCGCCCCCGTACTGGTGTTGGGGGCCGCCGATCAGCTGGTGGTGGTCCCGCTACAAAGCCGGGCGGCCTCGCTGGCCCCCGAAGAGCACCGAGCCGTGATGGTGGCCGCCTGGGGCACCGCCATCCGCATCGGCCAGGTCAGCGGCCCCGCCGTGGTAGCCGGCCTGCTCGCCGTCGGCAACACCCGTCTTGTCCTGTGGGGGGCCGCCGCCCTCTCCGCCGCCATGCTCATCTTCGTCACCCTCGTCCGCACCTACATCGACCGCGAACCCGCATTCAGATCAGCACCAAGCTGAGACGTTTGGGCGGCTAGCGCCCGACGGCGGGGCGGAAGGCGGTTACTACTTCAGCCAGGTAGTCGTGGGCGGCGGCGGGGGCGGAGGGGATGGCGAGGTGGGCCCGAAAGTCGGTGACGCCGGCCTCGGCTAGGGCGGGGACGCTGTCCATGGTGGCGGCCAGGTCGATGCCGTCGTCGGTGCGCACCAGAGGCAGGGTGCCCACCACGCCGATGCCGGACGGGTCGCGGTCGTAGCCGGCCACCATGTCGCGCATCTGGGCGATGTTGGCGGCCATGTCGCCGCCCATGTCGTCGCCCCAGGGGATCCAGCCGGCCCCGAATCGGGCCAGTCGGCGCATCGACCGGGCATTGAGCGTGCCGCTCACCCACACCGGCACTCCGCCGGGCTGAACCGGCTGGGGCTGCATGTAGATGCGGGAGAACTCGAGTCGATCGTCGCTGAAATCAGCCGGGCAAGAAGTCCACAGGGCTTGGCACACCGCCAGGGTGTGGTCGAGCTGGCGGCCCCTATCGGCGAAGTCCAAACCAGCGGCCTCGTACTCCTCGGCCTGCCAGCCCACGCCCACACCCAGGTCCACCCGACCGCCGGTGAGCACGTCGAGGGTAGCCAGTTGCTTGGCCAGGATCACCGGGCGGCGCAGCGCGGCCAGCAGGATGTTGTTGGCCAAACGGAGATTGGTGGTAATGGCCCCTACGACGGTGAGGAGAGTGGTTGGCTCCAGCCAGTGCCCGTCGGGACCGGTGGGCTGGCGGCCACCAGCCATGCCGCCCAGCTCAGCTCGACCGTAGGCCTCTAGGTTCTCACCGAACACCACGTGGTCGCTGACCACGATCTTGTCCACCCCGGCGGCGTCGGCCGCTTTGGCCAAGTCCAGTGTGGGCTGCCAGCCCCCTGGACCGGGGTCGTCAGCGGCGAAGTTGCGGAGTTGGATCGAGAGCAGCGCAGTCATGGCGCCTTGCTTAGTCGATCAGGGCGCTAGAGACCGAAGAGTTGGTTGCAGTTGTCGCCCATAGGGCGAGAGTACTCATCATTCGAAAATGCCCGTCGAAGGCAGTGCTAGTGGATGGCGCTGGCGGAGCGGAGGGCGGTGATCTTCTCGGCAGTGAATCCCACTTCGGCCAGCACGTCGTCGGTGTCGCCGCCGATAGTGTTCGTCGGAGTGCGGGCCAGGCGCCCAGGGGTCTCGTCGAATTGCACGGGGGAGGACCCCACGCGGGCGGGGGTATGGTCGGGGTGGGGCTGTGTATAGCCGTTCGCCACAGCTTGGGGATCGGCTAAGGCCTCTGAGGGGGTGGCGACCTTAGAGAAGATGCAGCCCTCGGCAGAGAGGGCTGCCTCGGCTTCAGTCATCGTCATGGAGGCGAAGACCTCGGCGTAGATCTGGCGGATCTCGCCGCTGCGCTCCAGGATCACCGACGCGTCGGCGTAGGCCGGGTCCTCGGCCATATCGTGCAAGCTCAGCGCCCGGCACATCGGGCCCCAGAAGCGGGCCATATCCAGCATCACCGGCTGGACGTGGCGGTTATCCGCGGTCACATAGGTGCCGGTCATCGGATTGGGGCTGGCCATGCCCCCGCCCGAGCGCCGGGGCGGGTCGGCGCCGTCGGCCGACGTCGAGGCCAGATCCGACGACAACTGGAACATGCCGAAGGCCAGCAGGGCCACGTCCACCACCATCGGCTGACCGGTGCGAGCGGTGCGATACAGGGCCGCTGCGATCCCCCCCGCCAGCGAGAGCCCCGACGGGCCGTCACCCATTGCCCCCCGCTGGCCCACCGGCAGGCCGTCGCTGGAGCTCAGCATGTAGTTGAGTCCGCTGCGGGCGAAGTACGACACCGCGTCGAAGCCGCCCTCCTCGGCGTCGGGCCCTCGTACTCCGTGGCCGTGGCCCCGGGCGTACACCAGTTTGGGGTTGACCGCCCACAGTTCGTCGGGCTCCAGCCGCAGCTTGCGCCGGGCCTGGGGGCGGAAGCTGGTGACGAACACGTCGGCCCACTCCACCAGGTGGTCGAGTGCGGCCCGCCCCTCCGGATTGGTGAGATCCAGAGCCACCACCCGCTTGTTGCGGTTGTACTGGTGCCACGAGGAGTTGTACCCGGCAACTTGGCCCATGGTGCCCGAGCGCATGTCCCGCCGGCCGGGGTCGCCGGTGAGCCGCTCTACCTTCACCACTTCGGCACCCCACTCCCCGAGCACCGCCGCACAGGTGGGAACGAACGCGTATTCGGCCAGTTCCAGAACCTTGACACCCTCTAGCGGCAACGTCATGGCTACGGGTCTATCACCCGTTCACCCCAGGTCGACAACCACGATCTCGCCGCCGGGGCGGGCTTGGACTTTGGCCGGGTCGATGCTGGGAGCAGTGCACACAAACAGGCGGGTGCCGGTGTCGTCGAGCACACAGGCGGTGGGGCGGTAACCAGGGAAATCGACAACATGGCCAATGGCGCCGCCTTCGGCCACTAGCAGCACCCGGCGGCCCATGGGGTCTGCTACCCAGACCCGGCCGTCGGGAGCCAAACAAATCCCGTCAGGCGATCCGGCGTCCAATTCGGCAAACACCCGCTGATCGTCGAGAGAGCCATCGTGGCTCACTGCAAACGAGCTCAACCGCCGACCCCAGGTCTCAGCCACAATCAACCGCCGCTCAGGCGTGATGACCATGCCGTTGGCGAAGCGCAGCCCGTCGGCGGCCACTGACACCTCGCCATCGGGGCTTACCCGCAGGATCTGGGCGGGCCGTTCTGGGGCCCGAGCCTCTAAGTCGAACCCGTCGTTGCCGATGTAAGCGGTGCCGTCGTCGTCAACCACCATGTCGTTGATCTTGGAGTCCGACACTGGGTTGAGATCGGCGACGACAGTCCCGTCGGCTCGACGCAAGGTGCGATCGATGGTGGAAACCACCAGCAGGTCGCCGTCGGGGGTCCAGCCCAGCCCTGACGGTCGTCCTGGTATCGAGGCCTGCTGGGCTAGATCGCCGGTTTCGGAATCCCAGGAATAGACCAGGCCACCGAATACGTCAGAAAACCACAATTGGCCGTCCCGCCAGCGGGGCGCCTCGGGGAAAAAGAACCCGGAAGCGACCGTCACTGGCGGGACACTGCCGATGAAGTTGTTGGGCTAGCTACGCAGTCGAAGCTGAAACCTTGCCCTTGTAGACCGCATGGCTCAATGTGATGATCCAGATTGCCAAGACGATGGCGGTTATCAAACTGACTGCGTTCCAGAAGTCATTTGACTCCAGTGACGCGGCCATAAGGAGGAGCACTGAGGTCGCCAACATCACCAGTGAGGCGATGCCCTGTATGGATCGGTGGAGGCCTCCAGGCAGCAGGCGCATGCCGCCCAGTCCGGCAACGCCGATTGACGCGTAGAGAATGGGCCAAGCCATCAAGATCAATCCGAGCTTCGCTGATTGCAGGGACACAGCCAACTCATTGGGATTGCTGCCAATGCCGTCGTCGATCACTCTTACCGCCATGTGGTCCAACCCTTGGATCACGCTGATGACGAAGAGGGAGATCATGCCCAGCAGCGTTCCACCCCGCACCATGTCTCCCACCAGGCCACTATCAGTCACAAAGTTCCTCACACTGTTGAGCCCGGTGAGGACGAACATCAGCCCGAAGGCGTACATGACCGCTGAGGTATGGGTGAGGACCTCGTTGTCGGCCATTGCTTGCACCAATCCGTCGAGGTCGTTCCAGTCCACGCTGTCAACGAGAACTCCCGGCTTGAGCGCCCTGCCGACAGCGGATACCACCCCTCCGAACAAGATGTACACGCCTCCGCGCTGCATGGCATTCAAAGACGACAACATGTCATACCCCCGGTCTCTCCTGCCCGGCTCTAGGAGCCGGTACCCGCTTCATATTGCCTGGTCTGAAACTACATCTCACTCCTTGAGGGGGCAAGGATGCCGAAGAGATCAGAAAACCATAGGTGGCCGTCCCGCCAGCGGGGCGCCTCGGGCAAAAGAACCCGGAAGCGACCGTCGCTGACGGGACATTGCCGATGAGGTAGTTGGGCTAGCTACGAAGTCGAAGCAGAAACCATGCCCTTGTAGGACGCGTGGCTCAACGTCAGGATCCAGATTGCCAGAACGATGGCGGTGATGGCGCTGACCGCCATCCAGAAGTCATTGGACTCCAGTGACGCTGCCATAAGGAGCAGCACTGCGGTTGCCAGCATCACCAGCGAGGCGATGCCCTGTACGGCTCGGTGAAAGCCTCCGGGCAGCAAGCGCATTCCGCCGAGGCCGGAAATTCCGATTGCCGCGTAGAGCACTGGCCAGAGGATCAAGACGATTCCGAGCTTGGCCGATTGCAAAGCCACTGCTATCTCCGTGCTGTCGCCGCCGATGCCGTCGTTCAGCACTCTCACCGCCATATGGTCAAGCCCCTCGAGCAGGCCAAGGACGAAGATGGACAGCATTCCCAATAGCGTCCCGCCGCGCACCATGTCTCCCACTAGGCCACTGTCGGTCACAAAGTGCCTAATGCTGTTGAGACCGGTGATGACGAACATCAGACCGAAGGCGTACAAGACCGCTGAGGTGTGGGTGAGAACCTCGTTGTCGGCCATCGCCTGGACCAGGCCATCCACGTCGTTCCAGTCTGCTTTGTCGACAAGAATCCCTGGCTTCATCCCCCTGCCAACAGCGGATACCACCCCTCCGAAGAAGATGTACACGCCTCCGCGTTGTAATGCACTCAAAGACGACAACATGTCAAACCCCCGGTCTCTCCTGCCCGGCTCCTAGAGCCGGTACCCGCTCATATTGCCTGCTATGAAACTACATTTCATTCCTTGAGAGGGCAAGGATGCTGGTTGTGGAAATCTCGGCTAAACACTGGCCTTCTACTAGGACATTGCCAGAGGCCAAACTCGTAGCGTGAGGCCAACCCTTGACGAGTTCGCTGCCGAGGCTCAAGCGTTCTTGGACGCCAACGCGGAGCGGGCGGTGCGCGACGAGTTCACCTGGGGGATTGGTCCCGATGAGATCACCGTTTACGCCGAGAAGAGCGCGGCTGAAGAAGAGGCCGCGGTCAAGGCTGCCCAACAGTGGCGGGCCAAGATGTGGGAGGCGGGCCTCGGCTGGATCACCGGGCCGCCCGAGTATGGGGGTCGAGGCCTCGATCCGGTGTACGAGCGGGTCTATCTCGACTTGGAAGCCGGCTACCGTGTGCCGTCGCAGACCATGTTCGGCAGCTCTTTGGGGGTGGTGGCCCCAACGATCTTGGCCCACGGCTCCGATTGGCTGAAGGAGCAGTATCTGGTTCGACTGCACCGAGGGGAGATCCTTGCTTGCCAGCTGCTGAGCGAGCCGGGGGCGGGGTCAGATTTGGCCTCTCTCAGCACCCGGGCGACTGCTGACGGCGACGATTGGGTGGTCAACGGCCAGAAGGTTTGGAGCTCTCGGGCCCATTTCTCCGACATCGGCCTGCTGTTGGCCCGCACCGATCCCGATGTCCCCAAACACCAGGGCATCACCGCCTTCATCTATCCGATGGACACGCCGGGTACTGACGTTCGCCCTCTGCGGCAGATGACCGGCGGGGCGGAGTTCAATGAGGTCTTCTTCGACGACGCCCGCATCGGCGACCGCTACCGGGTGGGAGACGCCAACACCGGCTGGTCGGTGTTCCGCACCTCCTTGCAATCGGAGAGGGCCTCGATCGGATCGAGAGGGGCGGGCTACGGGGGCAGCGGACTGGTAGGGCTGGCCGCTCCCGAGAAGGTCGTGCAACTGGCTCAGCACTTCGGGCTGTCCGACGACCCGGTGGTGCGCCAAGACCTGGCCCGCCTCTACACCGGGTACCGACTGGTGGAGTGGAACGCCAACCGGCAGCCCCCGCTGGCGCCGGCCGCAACCAAGTACGCCGCTGCCCGACACATGAACTGGGCTTCGTCGATGATCGCCCGCCTGCTCGGCCCTCGCATCTGTGCCGACACCGGCGAGTGGGGCACCTACGCCTGGAAGCAATTGCTGCTGGGAGCGTGTGCCATTCGCATCGGCGGCGGCACCGATGAGGTTATGAAAAACGGTGTCGGAGAAGGGGTCTTGGGACTGCCGAAAGAGCCGCGTTAGGTTTCAGCCGCCTCCAAGGCCCCTCTATCAATCTTGGACATGGGGGTTAGGGGGAAGGCGTCGGTGAGGCGGAGGTGTTCGGGAAGCTTGTAATCGGCGATGTGCTGCTGGCCGAAGGTCCTCAGCTCTTCCAGGGTAGGAGGGTCGGCAGGGTCGGAGGGGATGACCACGGCCACCCCGACGGCGCCCATCACCTCGTCGGGACGGGGCACCATGCACACGCCGGCCACCTTGGGGTGCCAGGCCAGTACCTTCTCGGCCTCCACCGGAAATACCACGTAGCCGCCTCGGTGGAAGCCCTCGCCTCGGCGGCCCACCAGTCGCAGGCAGCCGGTGTCGTCGATCCAGCCCTGGTCGCCGGTGTGGAGCCACCCGCCCCGCAGTGCCTCGGCGGTGGCAACCGGATCGCGCCAGTACCCGGCCATCACGGTGGGGGACTGAAAGCACACTTCCCCGACAGTTCCGTCCGGCACTGCCTGATCGCTGTCGGGGTCCCGCACCTCAACCTTGATGCCGGGCCGGGGCCGGCCCACGGTGTAGAGCATCTCCTCCATCGGGGCGTCGATCCAGGTGAATGTTCCAATGCCGCCGCCCTCGGTGCAGGCGTACCGCTGCGTCCAATCGGCCCCAAAGCGCTGTTGGGCCTCCTCGATCACATCGGGGGGAGACGGCGCTCCGCCGGTGACGACGAGCTTGACTGAGGAGAAGTCGTATTGGTCGAAATCGGGGTGGCGAAGCATGAGGGCGATTTGCGGCGCTACGCCGCCCACCGCGGGCATCCGGTAGCGGGACACAGCCTCTAGCACCGCGGTGGCGCTCCACTTGTCGATCACATGGAGGGTGGTGCCCACCGCGAACTGGGCGGGGATCTTGCCCATCACCCCGATGTGGGCCATCTGGGTGTTCGATGTGATGGGGCCACCCTCTCCCCAGCCATTCCCGGTGTCCACCACCGCGATGTCGGCCAGAATCTGGTCGGTGAACGTGGCCCCCTTGGGCACGCCGGTGGTACCCGAGGTGAACACCACCGCCACCGGCCGGTCGCCGTCGGAAGGCAGCCGTGCCGGGGCCTCGTTCTCCACCCGGAGGTCGGCACATACCGAGTCGGGACCGTCGGCCACCCAGGCTTCGATGACGTCGGTGTCCATGCCCATGCCCTCGGCCATGGCACCGGTGGCGATGGCCCGGTCGGCTTCGGCCACGTCGTTCACCAGCACGGCACGCTCGGAGGCAGGCAAGCGACTGCTCACCCCCGCAGTGATGGCTCCCAGCTTGGCCAGCGCCCCATACAGAACGAGGTAGTCCACCGACGAGGGCACCAGCAGGGCGACCACTTCTCCGTGACTCACGCCCCGGCGGGCCAGTCCCACTGCCACCTCGTCGGTCAGGCGGTCGAAATGGGCAAAGCTGACCGCCCAACCCTCTTCCGCCACCAGGGCCGGACGGTCGGGAAACCGCTTGCCCGACGCCCTTATGGTCTCGGCCCACATGCCCCGAGTGTGTCATTTCGGGATGACTAAGAACCCGCGTTGCAGTACGAATACGGTTGGCGGGTCCGAACAGCAAGGAGCGTGTCCATGGGCGAGTTTGTGCGAATTGAAGCCGGGGCGGCAGAAGGGGTGGCCACCCTTCGGCTGGATCGTCCCAAGGTCAACGCCTTGAACGCCCAGGTCGTGGCAGAACTTCAACAGGCCGCCAACGAGCTGGCCGGGCGCACCGACATCCGAGCAGTGGTGATCTGGGGCGGGCCTAATGTGTTCGCCGCCGGTGCCGATATCAACGAGTTCTCGGGAATGGATGTGGACCGGGGCCGAGACCTGAGCCAGCGGATCAATGTCGCCCTTCGGGCGCTTGAGTCTCTGCCCCAAATAACCATCTGCGCAGTCAACGGCTACGCCCTCGGCGGAGGGTGTGAGTTGGCCATGGCCGCCGAGTTCCGCTTGGTGGGCGAGAGCGCCGTGCTGGGCCAGCCCGAGATTCTGTTGGGCCTCATCCCCGGTGGGGGAGGCACCCAGAGGCTGAGTCGTCTGGTGGGCATCACCAAGGCCAAGGAATTGATTTACAGCGGCCGCAATGTGAAGGCCGATGAGGCGGTGGCCATCGGTTTGGCGAGCGCCGTCTATCCCGACGACGAGGTGTACGACGAGGCGGTGAAGCTGGCCGCCCGCTACGCCTCAGGGCCCGCAGCCATCACCTTGGCCAAGCAAGCCATCCTTGACGGCTACTTCCTGTCGCTCGATGAGGCCCTCGAGGTGGAGGTGGAGGCCTTTGCCGCCTGCTTCGACACCCAAGACGCCCACACCGGCGTAGCCAGCTTCCTCGAGAACGGCCCCGGCAAAGCCGAGTTCACCGGCTCGTAGGGGCCGTCACACAACCGGGTTGGACTCGGGGACGGCCAGGGCCTTCTCCTCGGGAGGGGTGGGGCCGAAGCGGCGCCAGAGCCAGCCCAGGGTGGCGCCGACCACAATCATCAAGATGCCGATAAGGGCCATGTCCATCAGCCGGCCGCTCAAATCGTCCAGCAGGGCCTCGTGGATCGACTGGGCAGCCCTCACTGTGTCGGAGTTGTCGATCAACACCGCCAACAGCGCCCGAGACCCGTAGATCCCCACCCCCAAGATGCCGGCCATGGCCACAATGCCAGTGCCAATGCTCCACACCACCCGAGTGCGGGACGGCGAAATAAGCAGCGCCCCAATGCCGCACAGCAAGATCAGGGTGATGGTGGAGGACCGGCGGTCTTGAAGCTGGCCGAGGAATTCCCAGAACCGGTCTCCTGGCTCGGCTCGCTGGAGCACAGTCACGACGCCAGCGTCGAACGGCGGCGGTACGGTGCCCAGAAAGGCCAGCTCCTCGTTGGCTGAGACTTGATCCAGCATCTGATTGAAGATCGGCCCCAGATCTACTTGCACAGATCGGACTGGCGGGTTGGCCACTAACGTTCCGCCCTCCACGGCCAGGACGTCGTTGTGGGCTGCTCGCACAACCTGCTCCAAGAGCCGGTCGTTGGCCTCATTGGTCAGCAGCTCGCCCACCACTGGGGGGATCTCCTGCTGGATGGTCTGCTCGGCACCGGCCGAGCCGGCCGGGGTCACCGGCAGATCGGCCATCTCCACGGTGGCGGCGATGAACGACGCCGCCACCACCTTGTGGACGTCCTCATCATCGAATATCTCGGCCAACTCTTCGGCAAAGCGGTCTTCGTCGAAAATCACCACTTCGGCGTAGGTCGTGAGCGCGGAGAACCCGGAGCCGAACACCACGATCAACAGCAGTAACACGGCTACCGCCTCGCGCACCGTTCGGGAGGTGACGCTGCGCCAAGAGCGCACCAGCTGTTGGAAGTAGTCCTCCACCGTGTTCAGTCTGCCTGATTCTGAATCCCGCCGAACGGCGGCGGGCTATCCGAACAGCGGGCTGACCGAGG